>NZ_FYDS01000004.1:0-543237 GCF_900187545.1 Pseudomonas sp. Irchel 3F3
CGCGGTTCAGCTGGATGTCCTGAAAGAAGCCGGTCTTGAACAGGGAACGGGTCGAGTCCACCAGGCGGCGATCATCGGCCTGGTCGCCGACGTTCAGCGGCAAGGCACCGAAAACACTGCCAGCGGAAACCCGCTGCAGGCCGTTGACGCGAATATCGGAGATGGTGAAGGACTCGGCGTGAACTTCAGCGATCATCAGTGCGGACATGACCGCAGTTAGCAGCAGACGTTTCATGAAGTCCTTTTATTCCAACTGGCAATAAACAACCTGCCGCGAAAAAGCGGCAGGTTCGCAATTGAGCGAAGCTTTATAGTCGACCCAGATCGTTGATCAGGGCGAGCAACATCACCCCTATGACCAAACTGATACCGATCTGGACCCCCCAACCTTGCACCCGATCCGACAGCGGACGACCGCGCGCCCACTCGACCAGGTAAAACAGCAAATGCCCCCCATCCAGTACCGGGATGGGCAGCAAGTTAAGAACCCCCAGGCTTATGCTCAGGTAGGCCAGGAAATTCAGGAAATCCCCCACGCCGGACTGGGCTGAAGCGCCCGCCACTTTAGCAATGGTTATCGGTCCACTCAAGTTTTTTACCGAGAGCTCCCCGAACAGCATTTTCTTCAGCGATTCGAGGGTCAGCACGCTCATGCTCCAGGTGCGTGACAAGCCCTCACCCACCGCTTCAAGCGGGCCGTAGCTGATTTCGCGGAGCATGCTGGCAGGCCATTCGCCACCTTTTACTCCGGCACCCAGATAACCACCGGCAGCCTTGCCCTCCCCCTTGCGCGCCAGGGTTACCCGCACGTCCAGGGCCGCGCCGTCACGCTCGACACGCACTACCACATTGGCAGCCGGGCGGGCACGCACACTGTCGACCACCTGCTGCCATTGCGTCACGGCAACACCGTCGATGCTCAGCAGCTTGTCACCCGTCCTGAGGCCCGCAGCGGCAGCCGGCCCCTTCGGATCGATCTCGGCCAGCACCGGCTCAATCGCCGGGCGCCAAGGGTGCAGCCCCAGGGACTGGATAGGGTCCGGCTCGTCAGCGCCCTTTAGCCAGCTGTCCAGCTTGACCGGCAGTTGGCGCTCGGCGGACGCGCCTTCGTCGCGCACCCCAACCTGCAAGGTGCCGCTCTCGCCAAGGCGACGAACAAGCTGCAAGTTGACCGCCGACCAACCGCTGGTCGGCTTGCCGTCGATAGAGACGATTTCCTGACCTGCGGTCAGCCCGGCCGATGCAGCCAGGCTGCCAGCATCGACCGCACCGATCACCGGCCGCACTTGCTGGGTACCCATCATTGCCAGCACCCAGAAGAACAGGATGGCCAGCAGGAAGTTGGCGATCGGGCCCGCCGCGACGATCGCGATACGCTGCCCCACGGGCTTTCGGTTGAACGACTGATCAGCCAGCGCTGGCGGTACATCACCCTCGCGCTCGTCGAGCATCTTCACGTAGCCACCCAGCGGGATGGCGGCGACCACAAACTCAGTGCCATGGCGATCGTGCCAGCGCAACAGCGGTGTGCCGAAGCCCACCGAGAAGCGCAGCACCTTGACGCCGCAGCGGCGCGCCACCCAGAAGTGGCCGAATTCGTGGAAGGTGACCAGCACACCCAAAGCCACAAGGGTGCCGATAATCATGTAGAGCGCTGTCATGTCCATCTCCGAATGATGTTCAGCGGGCCGGCTGTATGCCAGCCCCCTCAGAAACCTGGGTGGGTTTGCATCAGCGACCGTGACGCCTCAGCCACTCACGGGAAAGCTCCCGGGCACGCTGGTCGGCGGCGAACACCGCGTCCAGCGACGGCAGCGGCACGACGGGCTCCTGATCGAGCACCTGTTCGATCATACCCGCGATCTCCGGAAAGCGGATACGCCGCTCAAGAAATGCTTCGACCGCCACCTCATTGGCTGCATTGAGTACGGCGGGTGCGCTGTTGCCCGCCTCGGCAGCCTGCCGCGCCAGGCGCAGGCAAGGGAAGCGCTGTTCGTCGGGCGCATGGAAATCCAGACGGGCGATGGCGAACAGGTCGAGCGGGGCCACCCCGGAATCGATACGTTCAGGCCACGCCAGGGCATTGGCGATCGGCGTACGCATGTCCGGATTACCCAGCTGCGCCAGCACCGAACCGTCCACGTAATCGACCAGGGAGTGAATGACACTCTGTGGGTGCACCACCACCTCGACCTTGGCCGGAGGGGCATCGAACAACCAGCAGGCCTCGATCAGCTCGAGCCCCTTGTTCATCATGCTGGCCGAATCCACGGAAATCTTGCGCCCCATCGACCAGTTGGGATGCGCACAGGCCTGCTCCGGCGTCACATCCAGCAAAGCTTCGACCGGCGTTTCACGGAACGGGCCACCGGAAGCCGTCAGCAGTATCCGGCGCACGCCAACCGCGCTCAGGCCACGCGCGTAGTCGCCGGGCATGCACTGGAAGATCGCGTTGTGCTCGCTATCGATCGGCAACAGCACGGCACCGCTGCGCCGCACGGCCTCGATGAACAGCGCACCGGACATTACCAAGGCTTCCTTGTTGGCCAGCAGCACCTTCTTGCCCGCCTCGACGGCAGCCAAGGTGGGGCGCAGGCCGGCAGCGCCGACAATCGCTGCCATCACCGCATCCACTTCCGCTGCCGAAGCCACCTGACAAAGCCCGGCCTCGCCTTCCAGCACCTCGGTGGTGCAGCCGGCAGCCGCCAGGTTTTCGCGCAGTCGCACAGCTGCTTCGGCACTCGGCACTACAGCGAAGGCCGGGCGATGGCGCATGCACAGGGCCAGCAACTCGTCGATGCGCGAATAACCGCTGAGGGCGAACACCTGATAGCGATCGGGGTGGCGCGCGATCACATCCAGCGTGCTCAGACCGATGGAGCCGGTGGCCCCGAGTACGGTAATACGTTGCGGACGGCTCACATCACACCCCATTCGGCAGCCCACAACAACACGGCAAAAATCGGGATCGCCGCAGTAAGGCTGTCAATGCGGTCGAGTACACCACCATGGCCGGGCAGCAGATTACTGCTGTCCTTGATACCGGAGCGGCGTTTGAACATGCTCTCTGTCAGGTCACCGACCACCGAGGACATGACCAGCAGCGCGGCACCCAGCAGGCCCAGCAGGATCTGACCGAAACCCCAGTCACGGCTGATGCCAACCGCCAACGTAATCGCAAGGCTCACCGCCAGGCCGCCATACACGCCTTCCCAGCTCTTGCCTGGGCTGACCTGCGGGGCCAGCTTGCGCTTGCCGAAGGCCCTGCCAGAGAAGTAAGCGCCAATGTCGGCGGCCCACACCAGCACCATGACCGACAGGATCAGCCAATTGCCCAGCGGCCAGTGCTTGAGCAACACCAGCCCCTGCCAGGCAGGCAGCAATACCAGCAGGCCGATCAGCAACCGGCAGGCGGCACTGGCCCACAGCTCGCTGCTACGCGGGTAGGTAAGCACCAGCCAGGTGGCCAGCCCCCACCAGATCACTGCAGCACCCAGCACCCAGGGCGCCAGCTCCGGAAGGATGTACAGCAACATCAGCGCTCCGGCGACCACCGCGGCATAGGCGATACGCAGCGGCTGGGCCATCAACCCGGCCAGACGTGCCCACTCCCAGGCGCCAAGGGTCACCACGAAGCCGATGAACAGGGCGAAATCCCCGCCGTTGAGCAGGAAGAAGCCACCCAGCGCGATCGGCAGCAGGATCAGCGCAGTCATGATGCGTTGTTTAAGCATTAAGCACGAGCTCCAGCCTCGACCTGCTCGCTGGTCTTACCGAAGCGGCGCTGGCGCGAAGCGAAATCGGCCAGGGCATTGCGCATGGCCTCGTGTTTGAAGTCCGGCCAGTACAGGTCGGAGAAATACAGCTCGGCGTAGGCCAGCTGCCACAACAGGAAATTGCTGATGCGGTGCTCGCCACCGGTGCGAATGCACAGGTCCGGCAGCGGTAGCTCGCCGGTTGCCAGGCAGGTCTGCAGCAGGCCCGGGGTAATGTCTTCCGGGCGCAGGTGCCCGGCTTGCACTTCCCGCGCCAGCCGCTGAGCGGCCTGAGCGATGTCCCACTGGCCACCGTAGTTGGCCGCAATCTGCAGGATGAAGCGGTTGTTGCCGGCGGTCAGCGCCTCGGCCTCGCGCATGGCAGCTTGCAGTTCGGGATGGAAACGCGAACGGTCACCGATGATGCGCAAGCTGATGTTGTTCTCGTTGAGGCGCTTCGCCTCGCGGCGCAGGGCCGAGAAGAACAGCTCCATCAGCGCACCGACCTCTTCGGCGGGGCGCTGCCAGTTTTCGCTGGAGAACGCGAACAGGGTCAGTACCTCGACCCCGGACTTGGCACACACTTCGATGACCGCGCGAACGGCGTCTACACCCGCCTTGTGCCCGGCAACGCCGGGCAGCAGGCGTTTTTTCGCCCAGCGGTTGTTGCCATCCATGATGATCGCGACGTGACGCGGCACCGAGGACGGCGCCACTGGCTTGGTCTTTTCCATTAAGAAACCCCGGCCTTAGACGGCCATCAGGTCCTTTTCCTTGGCTTTGAAGGCAGCATCGACTTCGGCAACGAACTTGTCGGTCAGCTTCTGGATCTCGTCAGCGGCGCGACGTTCTTCGTCTTCGCTGATTTCCTTGTCCTTGGTCAGCTTCTTCAGGTCGGCAAGGGCGTCGCGGCGTACGTTGCGCACGGCAACCTTGGCATCCTCGCACACGCCACTGGCCTGCTTGGTATAGTTCTTGCGGGTTTCCTCGGTCAGGGCTGGCATTGGCACACGAATGGTAGTGCCGGCGCTGGACGGGTTCAGGCCCAGGTCAGAGGTAAGAATGGCCTTTTCGATGGCAGCGCTGAGGTTTTTGTCATGAGCGACAATTTTCAGGGTGCGGGCATCTTCGACGCTGATCGCAGCCACCTGGTTCAGCGGCATTTCGCTGCCCCAGGCAGTGACCTTGACGCTATCCAGGATGCTTGGGTGGGCACGACCGGTGCGGATCGCCGCCAGGTTACGGCTCAGGGCCTCAAGGGACTTGGTCATGCGCTCCTGCGCGTCTTTCTTGATGTCGTTGATCATGCTTGGCCTTCCTCGATCAGAGTACCTTCAGCGCCACCCACCACGATGTTCAGCAGGGCGCCAGGCTTGTTCATGTTGAATACCCGCAATGGCATCCCGTGGTCGCGGCACAGGACGATTGCGGTCAGGTCCATCACACCCAGCTTGCGATCCAGGACCTCATCGTAGGTCAGGTGATCGAACTTCTCGGCGTGTGGGTCCTTGAATGGATCGGCAGTGTACACACCATCGACCTTGGTCGCCTTCAGCACGACGTCGGCATCGATTTCGATGGCGCGCAGGCAAGCGGCGGAGTCGGTGGTGAAGAACGGGTTGCCGGTACCGGCGGAGAAAATTACCACATCCCCGGAGTTGAGGTGGCGAATAGCTTTGCGGCGATCATAATGATCGGTGACGCCGACCATGGAGATGGCGGACATGACCAGGGCCGGGATGTTCGAGCGCTCCAGCGCATCGCGCATGGCCAGGCCGTTCATCACGGTGGCCAGCATACCCATGTGGTCACCGGTGACGCGGTCCATGCCGGCTGCGCTGAGTGCAGCGCCACGGAACAGGTTGCCACCGCCAATCACCAGGCCGACCTGGACACCAATCCCTACCAACTGGCCAACTTCAAGGGCCATGCGATCCAGCACCTTCGGGTCGATCCCGAAGTCTTCCGAGCCCATCAGGGCCTCGCCGCTAAGTTTGAGCAAAATGCGTTTATAGCGAGGTTGGCGACCACTCACCTGCTGAGCCATTGCGAGTCTCTCCTGCGGCGTACTTTAGAAAATTCGTGCGGGCTGTTTTCAGCCTGCTAACTGTAGCGTGGCACCGCTTTGGTGCCAGCGGCGGCGGGTTTCATAAACCCTTCGCCGTTTTGACAAAGAGGCTGCGCGCGTGAGCGGGCAGCCTCTTTGGGGCGACAGACGGGGCTGTCTTACTGCTTGGCGGCAGCTACCTGAGCGGCAACTTCAGCAGCGAAGTCGTCGACTGGCTTCTCGATGCCTTCGCCTACTTTGAAGTAGGTGAAGGAAACGATTTCAGCGCCGGCTTTCTTGGCCAGCTCGCCAACCTTGACTTCTGGGTTCATGACGAAGGCCTGCTCTTTCAGCGAAGCTTCAGCCTTGAACTTGGTGATACGGCCGTTGATCATGTTCTCAACGATGTTTTCCGGCTTGCCGGCAATCTTGTCGGCGTTCAGCTGCAGGAAGACATTCTTCTCGCGCTCGATGGCCTCGGCGGAGATTTCCGACGAATCCAGGAACTCAGGGTTCGACGCTGCAACGTGCATGGCGATGTTCTTCGCCAGCTCGACGTCACCGCCTTTCAGAACGACGACTGCGCCGATCTTGTTGCCGTGCAGGTAGGCACCGACAACGTCACCTTCAACGCGCACCAGGCGACGGATGTTGACGTTCTCGCCACACTTGGCAACCAGGGCTTCACGAGCTGCTTCACGCGAGGCGATCAGCGGAGCGGCGTCGGTCAGTTTCTGGGCGAAGGCTTCTTCAAGGCTTTCGGCAACGAAGTTCTTGAAGTCGTCTTGCAGGGCCAGGAAGTCGGTCTGCGAGTTCACTTCCAGCAGAACGGCGGATTTACCGTCGGTCTTGACGGCGATAGCGCCTTCAGCAGCGACGTTGCCAGCCTTTTTGGCGGCCTTGATGGCGCCCGAGGCACGCATGTCGTCAATGGCTTTCTCGATGTCGCCGCCAGCCTTTTCCAGGGCTTTCTTGCAATCCATCATGCCTTCGCCAGTACGCTCGCGCAGTTCTTTTACCAGCGCTGCAGTAATTGCTGCCATTTCAAAATCCTCTTGGAAAGTTTTTCAACCATTCCACCCGTTCGTCACGGGCGTTAAATTCTGCGAATCCGCTGTTGTTATCTCAGCCAACCCATAATGCGGGGCCCTTGCTGACAGCAGGATTTCAAGGTGGCAAAAAGGGGGCAAAGCCCCCTTTTTGCGTGCCAAGTAGACGCTAGCGCCTATTACTCAGCAGCAGGTGCAGCCGCTTCTTCAACATAGACTTCGGTGCCGCCAGCAACGTTGTTGCGGCCGCGGATGATGGCGTCAGCCATCGAAGTCATGTACAGCTCGATGGCGCGGATGGCGTCGTCGTTGCCTGGGATGATGTAGTCAACACCTTCCGGGCTGCTGTTGGTATCGACAACGCCGATAACCGGGATGCCCAGCTTGTTAGCTTCGGTGATAGCAATGCGCTCGTGGTCAACGTCGATCACGAACAGGGCATCAGGCAGACCGCCCATGTCCTTGATACCACCCAGGCTGCGGTCCAGCTTTTCCAGATCGCGCGAACGCATCAGGGCTTCTTTCTTGGTCAGCTTGGCAAAGGTGCCGTCTTCGGCCTGGGCTTCCAGGTCGCGCAGACGCTTGATCGAAGCGCGGATGGTCTTGTAGTTGGTCAGCATGCCGCCCAACCAGCGGTGGTCAACGTATGGCGAACCGGCACGAGCAGCTTGCTCGGCGACGATCTTGCCGGCGGAACGCTTGGTGCCGACGAACATGATCTTGTTCTTGCCCTGAGCCAGACGCTCTACGAACGCCAGGGCGTCGTTGAACATTGGCAGGGTTTTTTCCAGGTTGATGATGTGGATCTTGTTACGCGCGCCGAAAATGTACTTGCCCATTTTCGGGTTCCAGTAACGGGTCTGGTGGCCGAAGTGCACACCGGCCTTCAGCATATCGCGCATATTGACTTGGGACATGATAGTTCCTTGGTAAGTCGGGTTGGGCCTCCACGCGTCCCAATGACCAACCCGCAAATTCGAGAATCCGGGGCACCCAGGTCATCGTGTCGACACGTGTGTGGGTTTAGGCTTACGGGGTCGTCCCCGAAAGCGGCGCATGTTATACCACAGACCGCCAGCGAACGAAACCCGAATGAGGTTGCGTCTGTCAGCGGTTTTTGCAGCGCCCCGCCAAACAGGCCAGAATGCCTCCTGTAGACAGCAGCATGGCCGCCTTTATCCCGACAGAATGCCGCCCTGCTCTGCTAGAATCCGGCCTTTCCCGTTTGTTCGCGCCGCGTGCGGCGCCGTAGAGAGCCTGTAATGACCGTCAACATCAAGACCGCAGAAGACATCGAGAAGATGCGCATCGCCGGCCGCCTGGCCGCCGAGGTGCTGGAAATGATCGAGGAGCACGTCAAGCCCGGTGTTACCACCGAAGAGCTCGACCGCTTGTGCCACGACTATATCGTCAACGTCCAGCAGGCCATCCCGGCGCCGCTCAACTACAAGGGCTACCCGAAGTCGATCTGCACCTCGATCAACCATGTGGTCTGCCACGGCATCCCCAACGACAAGCCGCTCAAGGACGGTGACACGCTCAACATCGACGTCACCGTGATCAAGGACGGCTACCACGGCGATACCAGCCGCATGTTCCACGTGGGCAACGTGCCGGTGTGGGCCGAGCGCCTGTCCAAGGTTACCCAGGAGTGCATGTACAAGGCCATCGAGCTGGTCAAGCCGGGCTGCCGCCTGGGCGATATCGGCGAAGTGATCCAGAAGCACGCGGAAAAGAACGGCTTCTCGGTGGTACGCGAGTTCTGCGGCCACGGCATCGGCAAGGTGTTCCACGAAGAACCGCAGATCCTGCACTACGGCCGCGCCGGCACCGGCATGGAGCTTAAAGAAGGCATGACCTTCACCATCGAGCCGATGATCAACCAGGGCAAGGCCGACACCAAGGTGCTGGGCGACGGCTGGACCGCCATCACCAAGGACCGCAAGCTCTCGGCCCAGTGGGAACACACCCTGGTGGTGACCGCGACCGGTTATGAGATCTTCACCCTGCGCAAGGACGACACCATCCCGCGCACCTCGGCCTGACCGCACTCCCACAGGCCACCCGACGACAGGAACGTGACGCGATGCCCCAGGTGGACCCCGAGCTGTTCGACCGCGGCCAGTTCCAGGCGGAACTGGCCCTCAAGGCGAGCCCCATCGCCGCCTTCAAGAAAGCCATCCGCCAGGCCGGCGAGGTGCTCGACAAGCGTTTCCGCAGTGGCGACGATATCCGTCCACTGATCGAAGCCCGCGCCTGGCTCGTCGACAATATCCTGCAACAGGCGTGGAACCAGTTCGACTGGGGCGACCAGAATGGCATCGCCCTGGTCGCGGTGGGTGGCTACGGGCGCGGTGAGCTGCACCCGCATTCAGACATCGACCTGCTGATTTTGCTGGGCGCCGCCGAGCACGAACAATACCGCGACGCCATCGAACGCTTTCTCACCCTGCTGTGGGACATCGGCCTGGAAGTGGGCCAGAGCGTGCGCACCGTCGACGAGTGCGCCGAACAGGCCCGCGCGGACCTGACGGTGATTACCAACCTGATGGAAAGCCGCACCATCGCCGGCCCCGAGGCCCTGCGCCAGCGCATGCTGGAGGTGACCAGCACCGCGCACATGTGGCCGAGCAAAGACTTCTTCCTGGCCAAACGCGCCGAACTCAAGGCCCGTCACCACAAGTACAACGACACCGAGTACAACCTCGAACCTAACGTCAAGGGCTCGCCCGGCGGCCTGCGCGACATCCAGACCGTGCTGTGGGTGGCCCGCCGCCAGTACGGCACCCTGAACCTGCACGCGCTGGCCGGCGAGGGTTTCTTGCTGGAAAGCGAGAACGAACTGCTGGCCTCGTCCCAGGATTTTCTGTGGAAGGTACGTTACGCCCTGCACATGCTGGCCGGTCGCGCCGAGGACCGCCTGCTGTTCGACCACCAGCGCAGCCTCGCCGCGCTGCTTGGGTACAGCGACGACAACCCCAAGCGGGCAATCGAGCAGTTCATGCAGCAGTACTACCGGGTGGTGATGAGCATCAGCCAGCTGTGCGACCTGATCATCCAGCACTTCGAAGAGGTCATCCTCGCCGACGAAGACAGCGGCACCACCCAACCGCTGAATGCACGCTTTCGCCTGCACGACGGCTATATCGAGGCCACCCACCCGAACGTGTTCAAGCGCACACCGTTCGCCATGCTGGAAATCTTCGTGCTGATGGCCCAGCACCCGGAAATCAAGGGCGTGCGCGCCGATACGGTGCGCCTGCTGCGTGAGCACCGCCACCTGATCGACGACACTTTCCGCACCGATATCCGCAACACCAGCCTGTTCATCGAGCTGTTCAAGTGCGAAATCGGCATCCACCGCAACCTGCGGCGGATGAACCGCTACGGCATCCTTGGCCGCTACCTGCCGGAGTTCGGCCTGATCGTCGGGCAGATGCAGCATGACCTGTTCCACATCTATACGGTCGATGCACACACCCTCAACCTCATCAAGCACCTGCGCAAGCTGCAGTACACACCGGTGTCCGAGAAATTCCCGCTGGCCAGCAAGCTGATGGGGCGCCTGCCCAAGCCCGAGCTGATCTACCTTGCCGGCCTTTACCACGACATCGGCAAAGGTCGCCAGGGCGACCATTCCGAGCTGGGCGCGGTGGATGCGAAGAAGTTCTGCGAGCGACACCAGTTGCCGGCCTGGGACAGCCGGTTGATCGTCTGGCTGGTGCAGAACCACCTGGTGATGTCGACCACAGCCCAGCGCAAGGACTTGTCCGACCCGCAGGTAATCAACGACTTTGCCCTGCACGTGGGCGACGAGACGCGCCTGGACTACCTGTACGTGCTGACCGTGGCCGACATCAATGCCACCAACCCCAGCCTGTGGAACTCGTGGCGGGCCAGTCTGTTGCGCCAGCTCTACAGCGAGACCAAGCGCGCCCTGCGCCGCGGCCTGGAAAACCCGCTGGACCGCGAAGAGCAGATCCGCCAGACGCAGTCCTCAGCACTGGATATTCTGGTGCGCGAGGGTACCGACCCGGACGACGTCGAGCAGCTGTGGTCGCAACTGGGTGATGACTACTTCCTCAAGCACACCGCCGCCGACGTAGCCTGGCATACGGATGCGATCCTGCAGCAACCGGCTGATGGCGGGCCCCTGGTGCTGATCAAGGAAACCACCCAGCGGGAGTTCGAAGGCGGCACGCAGATCTTCATCTACGCCCCCGATCAGCACGATTTCTTTGCCGTGACGGTGGCGGCCATGTCGCAGCTGAACCTGAACATCCATGACGCGCGGATCATCACGTCGAGCAGCCAGTTCACCCTCGACACCTACATTGTGCTGGACAACGACGGCGGCTCGATCGGCGACAACCCGCAGCGGGTCAAGCAGATTCGCGATGGCCTGACCGAAGCGCTGCGCAACCCTGAAGACTACCCGACCATCATCCAGCGCCGGGTGCCGCGCCAGCTCAAGCACTTCGACTTCCCGCCGCAGGTGACCATCCTCAACGATGCCCAGCGGCCAGTGACCATCCTCGAAATCACCGCACCCGACCGCCCGGGCCTGCTGGCCCGGCTGGGGCGCATTTTCCTGGAGTTCGACCTGTCGCTGCAGAACGCCAAGATCGCCACTCTGGGCGAACGGGTGGAAGACGTGTTCTTCATCACTGATGCCGACAACCAGCCGCTGTCCGACCCGCAGCTGTGCAGCCGCCTGCAGGAGGCCATCGTGCAGCAGCTACAAGCCGGCCAAGGTAGCGACACCAGCCCGACCCGCGTGACCATTTAACGATTAGACGATTGACGAGACCTTGCGCCGATGAACCATGCCTTGACCCAGCTTCAGCCCTACCCGTTCGAAAAGCTCCGCGCCCTGCTGGGCAGCGTGAAGCCTGCGGCGGACAAACGCGCCATCGCCCTGTCGATCGGTGAGCCGAAGCACGAATCGCCGGCGTTCGTGGCCCAGGCCATGGCCGACAACCTTGACAAGCTGGCGGTGTACCCCAGCACCATCGGCGTGCCGGCCCTGCGCCAGGCCATCGGCCAGTGGTGCGAGCAGCGTTTTGGTGTGCCGGCCGGCTGGCTGGATGCCGAGCAGCACATCCTGCCGGTCAATGGCACCCGTGAAGCGCTGTTTGCCTTCACCCAGGCGGTGGTCAACCGTGCAGATGACGGCCTGGTAATCAGCCCAAACCCGTTCTACCAGATCTACGAAGGCGCAGCACTGCTGGCCGGGGCTACACCGCACTACCTGCCCTGCTTGGAAAGCAACGGTTTCAACCCCGATTTCGATGCCGTAACGGCGGACGTGTGGAAGCGCTGCCAGATCCTGTTCCTGTGCTCGCCGGGCAACCCCACCGGTGCATTGGTGCCGATGGACACCCTGAAAAAGCTGATTGCCCTGGCTGACGAACACGACTTCGTGATCGCCGCCGACGAGTGCTACAGCGAGCTGTACTTCGACGAAGATGCGCCACCACCGGGCCTGCTGACCGCCTGCGCCGAGCTTGGCCGTAGTGATTTTGCCCGCTGCGTGGTGTTCCATAGCCTGTCCAAGCGCTCCAACCTGCCGGGCCTGCGTTCGGGCTTTGTGGCTGGCGACGCCAAGATCATCAAGCCGTTCCTGCTGTACCGCACCTACCACGGCTGTGCCATGCCGGTGCAAACCCAGCTGGCCAGCATTGCCGCGTGGCAGGACGAGGCGCATGTGCGCGAGAACCGTGACCAGTACCGCGCCAAATACGATGCCGTGCTGGACATCCTGCAGCCGGTGCTGGACGTGCAGCGCCCGGATGGCAGCTTCTACCTGTGGGCCAAGGTGCCGGGCTGCGATGCCGAATTCACCCGCGACCTGTTCGAAGCCCAGCATGTGACCGTGGTACCAGGCTCGTACCTGTCGCGTGAAGTGGAGGGTGTGAACCCAGGCGCCGGGCGCGTACGCATGGCGCTGGTTGCACCGCTGGCCGAGTGCATCGAGGCGGCAGAGCGGATTCGTGCCTTCCTGCAAAACCGCTAATTGAGCTGGGGGCGCTGTGCGCCCCATTCGCGGGACAAGCCCGCGCCCACAGGCCTCCAGCAACCTCAAATGGAGGACCTGTGGGAGCGGGCTTGTCCCGCGAATGGCAACAAGGAGATCTACTTGACCTGCCCCAGGTTGGCCTCACTCATATCCAGCTCCCCAAGCACCTGCCGCACCACCTCATCGCCCACCTGGTGCTGGCGATGCAGGTTATACAGCTCCAGCCGCTGCGCCCTCAGCGCACGCAAGCGCAAACGCCGCTCCAGCAAGTCCATCTGTTCGGCCAGGGCCTTGGCCTCGGCACTGTCGTTGTAGCTGTCCAGTTCATCCCGATACTCAGCCATCAACCGTGCCTTCAGCTCGGTCGCCAGGGTCGCCTGCGCAGCATCTTGCGGGGCATTGGCGTCGATCACCTCCTCTGCTTCCAGGGCATGAATCGCTGCCTCGGCCGTGCGCCGCCAGGCTTCCTGCACCTCTTGGTGCAAGCGTTCGTCCGGGCTCTTGGTCACCCCGCGCAGCAATATCGGCAGCGCGATGCAGGCGCTGATCAACGACAGCAGGATCACCCCGGCGGCAATGAAAATCAGCAAATCACGCTCAGGGAAGGCCTTGCCCGCCCCCATCAGCAACGGCACCGACATCACACCCGCCAGGGTCACCGCCCCGCGCACGCCGCCCAAGGTCAGCAGCCAGCAGGAGCGCGCCGTAGGCATCAGCACCAGCGCCGGTTTGCCGCGCCAGCGGCGCACCACGCCGATCGACCGCCAGATGCTCTGCACCCAGATGAACCGCAGCAGGATCAGTGCAGCAAAGATCGCCACCACGTCCAGGCAGCGGTAGGCCAGGGTCGGCCACACGGTGGCTTCGTGGCTGACCACCGCCTTGATGATGTCTGGCAACTGCAGGCCCAACAGCAGGAAGATCAGGCCATTGAAGGCGAACTCCAGCAACGACCAGACGCTCCGGTTAAGCAGGCGGGTGCTGGTCTGGCGTGGCAGCAGGTCGAGCCAGCTTTGCATCATGCCGGCCGCTACCGCCGAAAGGATGCCCGAAACGCCCAGGCGCTCGGCCAGCACGTAGGCCGCGAACGGCAGCAGCAGCATGAACACCACGTGGGTGGCCGGGTCGTCCCAGCCGCGGGCGATCATCCAGGCGCGCAGGCGGCCGACCAGCCAGCTCAGGCCCACCCCCACCGCCAGACCGCCAAGCGCGACCAGCACAAAGCTGAAGCTGGCATCGGCCAGCGAAAACACCCCGGTGATCGCCGCCGCAAGGGCGAACTTGAAGGTCACCAGGCCCGATGCATCGTTCATCAGGGCCTCCCCCTGCAGCATGTGCATCAGCGGGGTGGGCAGGCGGTCCTGGGCGATGGCCGAAACCGCCACGGCATCGGTCGGCGACAGCACCGCCGCCAAGGCGAAAGCCACCGGCAGGGGGATGCTCGGCAGCAGCCAGTGAATGAAATAGCCGGCCCCGACCACAGTGAACAGCACCAACCCTACGGCCAGCGCCACCACTGGCCCGCGAATGCGCCACAACTCACGCTTGGGGATGCGCCAACCGTCGGCAAAGAGCAGGGGCGGCAAAAACAGGAACAGGAACAACTCGGGGTCCAGGGCCACATGCAGCCCCAGTGTCGGCAGGGCCAGCAAGGCACCGGCAGCGATCTGCACCAGCGGCAAGGGCAGCGGGATCATGCGGCCGACCAGCTTCGACAGGCTGACCAGCGTCAGCAGGATGAGGACGGTGTAGGCGGACTGCATCCGGGAAAGCTTCCTTTGTGAACCAGAAACGGTAGCAAGGCGAACCATCGCCATTGAAACAATATGTTAGCGGCGACCGACGGTTCGGGGCCGCTGCACGATAGTCGCAGGTGACGGCGGAATATGTAACATGATGATACTTCAGAAGGTGCAGGCCTTGATTCTTGCAGCGCCCATGAGATCGAGCACCGCCCGCGCGGCGCTCGATCTCATGGGCGCTGCAAGGCTCAAGGCAAGTACACCCGTGGCGCTCACTGTTTCGTTCCCGCATAATCCCGCGACTGACATCGAAAGACGGAGAGATTGGGGCGACTTGTAACCCCAATGTACACAATGACCTACACGCTCTACGGCATCAAAGCCTGTGACACCATGAAAAAAGCGCGTACCTGGCTCGAAGACAAAGCCATCGCCTACGAATTTCACGATTACAAGACCCAAGGCATCGACCGCGACCGCCTGAACCGCTGGTGCGACGAACACGGCTGGGAAGTCATCCTCAACCGTGCCGGCACCACCTTCCGCAAGCTGGACGACGCCAGCAAGGCAGACCTCGACCAGGCCAAGGCCGTCGAGCTGATGCTGGCCCAGCCGTCGATGATCAAACGCCCGGTGCTGGACCTTGGCGCGCGCACCCTGGTCGGCTTCAAGCCGGACCTGTACGCCGCTGCCCTGGCCTGAGCCCCCACCCTATTTCGCACGAGGTAATCACATGTCCAATACCCTGTTCAGCCTGGCCTTCGGTGTCGGCTCCCAGAACCGCCAGGGCGCCTGGCTGGAAGTGTTCTACGCGCAACCGCTGCTCAACCCGAGCGCCGAGCTGGTTGCCGCTGTAGCCCCTGTTCTCGGTTACGAAGGTGGCAACCAGGCCATCGCCTTCAGCAACGGCCAGGCCTTGAAATTGGCCGAAGCCCTGAAAGGCGTGGATGCGGCCCAGGCCGCCCTGCTGACCCGCCTGGCCGAAAGCCACAAGCCGCTGGTCGCTACCCTGCTGGCCGAAGACGCTGCCCTGACCTCCACCCCAGAGGCCTACCTCAAGCTGCACCTGTTGTCGCACCGCCTGGTCAAGCCACACGGCCTGAGCCTGGCTGGCATCTTCCCGCTGCTGCCGAACGTAGCCTGGACCAACCAGGGCGCGGTCGACCTGGCCGAACTGGCCGAGCTGCAACTGGAAGCGCGCCTGAAGGGCGAGCTGCTGGAAGTGTTCTCGGTGGACAAGTTCCCGAAGATGACCGACTACGTGGTCCCGGCCGGCGTGCGCATCGCCGATACCGCCCGTGTGCGCCTGGGCGCCTACATCGGCGAAGGCACCACCATCATGCACGAAGGCTTCGTCAACTTTAACGCGGGCACCGAAGGCCCGGGCATGATCGAAGGCCGCGTGTCCGCCGGCGTATTCGTTGGCAAAGGTTCCGACCTGGGCGGCGGTTGCTCGACCATGGGTACCCTGTCCGGTGGCGGCAACATCGTCATCAAGGTGGGCGAAGGCTGCCTGATCGGCGCCAACGCTGGTATCGGCATTCCGCTGGGCGACCGCAACACCGTTGAAGCCGGCCTGTACATCACCGCTGGCACCAAGGTGAACCTGCTGGACGAGAACAACGAGCTGGTCAAGGTGGTCAAGGCCCGCGACCTGGCCGGCCAGACCGACCTGCTGTTCCGCCGCAACTCGCTGAATGGCGCGGTAGAATGCAAGACCCACAAGTCGGCCATCGAGCTGAACGAGGCGCTGCACGCTCACAACTGAGCATGCTTGGCGTTTGAAATGTTAAGATCGGGTCTGGCACCACGCCAGACCCGATTTTCATTCCAGGCCCCGTGAACATGTTCCAGCCCTCCCCCTGGCGTGCCGACTTCCCCGCCATCGCCGCCCTGCAACGGCAGCACCAGACCTACCTGGACAGCGCCGCTACCACCCAAAAGCCGCAAGCCCTGATCGATGCCTTGAGCCATTACTACAGCCATGGCGCGGCCAACGTACACCGTGCCCAGCACCTGCCCGGTGCACTGGCGACCCAGGCTTTCGAAACCAGCCGAGACAAGGTCGCCGCCTGGTTGAATGCTGCGGACTCACGGCAGATCGTGTTCACCCACGGTGCCACCTCGGCCTTGAACCTGCTGGCCTACGGCCTTGAGCACCGCTTCGAAGCCGGTGACGAAATTGCCATCAGCGCGCTGGAGCACCATGCCAACCTGCTGCCCTGGCAACAGCTGGCACGCCGGCGCAACCTGCGCCTGGTGATACTGCCGCTGGATGCCTTTGGCCGCATCGACCTGAACCAGGCACTGCAACTGATAGGCCCGCGCACCCGGGTGCTCGCCGTCAGCCAGCTGTCCAACGTACTGGGTACCTGGCAACCGCTGCCGGCCCTGCTTTCCCATGCCCGCGCACAAGGCGCGCTGACCGTGGTCGACGGTGCCCAGGGCGTGGTGCATGGTCGCCACGATGTGCAGCAACTGGGCTGCGACTTCTATGTGTTCTCCAGCCACAAGTTGTACGGCCCGGATGGGGTTGGCGTGCTGTACGGCCACACTCGGGCGCTGGAGCTGCTGCGCCATTGGCAGTTCGGTGGCGAGATGGTGCAACTGGCCGAGTACCAGAGCGCCAGCTTTCGCCCTGCACCGCTGGGGTTCGAGGCGGGTACGCCGCCAATCGCCGGGGTGATAGGCCTGGGGGCGACCCTGGATTATTTGGCCAGCCTCGACGTCCAGGCTGTCGAAGCCCACGAAACCAGCCTGCACCAGCGCCTGCTGCGCGGCCTGGCTGACCGTGAGGGCGTGCGGGTATTGGGGGCACCGCAGACGGCGCTGGCCAGCTTCGTCATCGAGGGCGTGCACAACGCAGATATCGCCCACCTGCTCACCGAGCAAGGGATAGCCGTGCGTGCCGGACACCACTGCGCCATGCCGCTCTTGCAAGGGCTGGGGCTGGAGGGCGCAATCCGCGTATCGCTGGGCTTGTACAACGACAGCGACGACTTGCAGCGCTTCTTCGCTGCGCTTGATCAGGGCCTGGAGTTGCTGCGATGAGCATGCCGGAACAGGCGCGCCAGGCGCTGGAAGCGTTTGAACAGGGCAAGGGCTGGGAACAGCGCGCCCGGCTGCTGATGCAGTGGGGCGACCGCCTGGAGCCGCTGGCCGAGACTGACAAGACCGAAGCCAACCGGGTGCATGGCTGCGAAAGCCTGGTGTGGCTGATGGCCGAACTCGTCGATGGGCAGTGGCGGTTCAAGGCCAGCAGCGATGCACGCTTGTTGCGCGGGCTGCTGGCGTTGTTGCTGGTGCGGGTGCAGGGGTTGACCAGTGAACAGCTGGCCGGCCTTGATCTGCGTGGGTGGTTCACCCAACTGGGCCTGGAGCGCCAACTGTCGCCGTCGCGCAGCAATGGGTTGCATGCGGTGTTGCAGCGAATGGCGGAGTTGGCGTCCAACCACTAAATCCAAGGCATACGCTGCTCCCTGTAGGAGTGGCCTTGTGCCGCGAAAGGGCCGCCCAGCGGCCCCAGCAATCTTCGTGGAGAGGCTGAAATGGGGCCGCTACGCGCCCCTTTCGCGGCACAAGGCCGCTCCTACAAGGAGCGAGTTGGCCTGTGAATGATTACTCAGGCTTGATCCGCTCCGAAGGCCGCCGCGCACCCGCCACCAATTTCTCGATCGCCTTGCTCGCCGCCACCATGCCAAAGGTCGCGGTCACCATCATCACTGCACCAAAGCCACCCGAGCAGTCCAGCCTTACCCCCTCCCCTACAAAGCTTTTTTGCAGGCAAACGCTGCCATCACCCTTGGGATAACGCAGCTGTTCGCTTGAGAACACGCACGGCACACCATAGTTGCGGCTGACATTGCGCGAGAAGTTGTAATCGCGGCGCAAGGTGGAGCGCACCCGCGAGGCCAGTGGGTCGTTGAAGGTCTTGTTCAGGTCGGCGATCTGGATCTGGGTCGGGTCGATCTGCCCACCAGCGCCACCCGTGGTAACGATGGCAATCTTTCGCCGCCGGCACCAGGCAATCAACGCCGCCTTGGCCATGACGCTGTCGATGCAGTCGATCACACAGTCCAGGTGCTCGTGGATATGCTCGGCCATGGTTTCACGGGTAACGAAGTCCGCTACCGCATGCACCGTGCATGCCGGGTTGATCGCACGCAAGCGTTCAGCCATGACGTCGACCTTGGGCCGCCCCACCTGGCCTTCCAGGGCATGGGCCTGGCGGTTAGTGTTGCTGACGCAGACGTCGTCCAGGTCAAACAGGCTGATTTCGCCCACGCCACTGCGGGCCAGCGCTTCAGCCACCCAGGACCCTACCCCGCCAATACCGACCACAGCCACATGGGCCTGCCCCAGGCGCTGCAGCCCCTGGTCGCCATACAGCCGGGCAACGCCGGCGAAGCGTGGATCTTCTGTGCTCATGTTCATACCCCAAAAAACCGGCGCGCATTATATGCCAGCGGGCCCATGGCCTGCATCGTTAGGAAAGAGACTACTAACCCTGCTTTAATGTCCTATCACTTCGACACAAATGGACGACAATGTCTTCACGTAAATTCGGCCTGAACCTGGTTGTGGTGCTGGCCATCGCCGCGTTGTTCACCGGGTTCTGGGCACTGATCAACCGCCCGGTCTCCGCCCCTGCCTGGCCAGAACAGATCTCTGGCTTTTCGTATTCGCCGTTCCGCCTGGGTGAAAGCCCGCAGAAGGGCCAGTACCCCACTGACGACGAGATGCGCCAGGACCTGGAGCAGTTGAGCAAACTGACCGACAGCATCCGAATCTATACCGTGGAGGGCACCCAGGCCGACATCCCGCGCCTGGCCGAGGAGTTTGGCTTGCGGGTGACGCTGGGGATCTGGATCAGCCCGGACCTGGAACGCAACGAGCGCGAAATCGCCACGGCCATCCAGTTGGCCAACACCTCGCGCAGCGTGGTGCGGGTAGTGGTCGGCAACGAGGCGCTGTTCCGTGAAGAAGTCACCCCGGAAAACCTGATCAAATACCTGGACCGGGTACGCGCAGCCGTCAAGGTACCGGTGACCACCAGTGAACAATGGCACATCTGGAAGGAAAACCCGGAGATCGCCAAGCACGTCGACCTGATTGCCGCGCACATCCTGCCCTACTGGGAATTCGTCCCGATGAAGGATTCGGTCGAGTTCGTGCTCGACCGCGCCCGGGAGCTGAAGCACCAGTTCCCGCGCAAACCCCTGCTGTTGTCCGAGGTCGGCTGGCCGAGCAACGGCCGCATGCGCGGTGGTGCCGATGCCAGCCAGGCCGACCAGGCCATCTACCTGCGCACCTTGGTCAATACCCTCAACCGCCGTGGCTACAACTACTTTGTCATCGAAGCCTATGACCAGCCGTGGAAGGCTAGCGACGAAGGCTCGGTAGGCGCCTATTGGGGCGTGTACAACGCCGAGCGTCAGCAAAAATTCAACTTCGATGGGCCCGTGGTGGCGATCCCGCAGTGGCGAGCCCTGGCGGTGGCCTCGGTGGTGCTGGCGATGATTGCGCTGATGGTGCTGTTCATCGACGGCTCGGCCCTGCGCCAGCGCGGCCGCACATTCCTGACCTTCATCACCTTTTTGTGCGGGTCGGTACTGGTGTGGATTGCCTACGACTACAGCCAGCAGTACAGCACCTGGTTCAGCCTGACCGTGGGCGTACTGCTTGCTCTTGGCGCGCTGGGCGTGTTCATCGTGCTGCTTACCGAGGCCCATGAACTGGCCGAGGCCGTATGGATACACAAGCGCCGACGCGAGTTCCTGCCGGTACAGGCCGACAGCGCCTACCGGCCCAAGGTATCGGTGCATGTGCCGTGCTACAACGAGCCACCTGAGATGGTGAAGCAGACCCTCGACGCCCTGGCCGCGCTGGACTACCCCGACTACGAAGTGCTGGTGATCGACAACAACACCAAGGACCCGGCCGTGTGGGAGCCGCTGAAGGCTCACTGCGAGAAGCTCGGCGAGCGCTTCAAGTTTTTCCACGTCGCGCCACTGGCCGGCTTCAAGGGCGGCGCGCTCAACTACCTGATCCCGCACACGGCCAAGGACGCTGAGGTGATTGCGGTGATCGACTCGGACTACTGCGTCGACCGCAACTGGCTCAAGCACATGGTGCCGCACTTCGCCGATCCGAAAATTGCCGTGGTGCAGTCGCCGCAGGACTACCGCGACCAGCACGAAAGCGCCTTCAAGAAGCTGTGCTACAGCGAGTACAAGGGCTTCTTCCACATCGGCATGGTCACCCGCAACGACCGTGACGCAATCATCCAGCACGGCACCATGACCATGACCCGGCGCACGGTACTGGAAGAGCTGGGCTGGGCCGAATGGTGCATCTGCGAGGACGCCGAGCTGGGCCTGCGCGTGTTCGAGAAAGGCCTGTCGGCCGCCTACGCCCACAACAGCTACGGCAAGGGCCTGATGCCTGACACCTTCATCGATTTCAAGAAGCAGCGCTTCCGCTGGGCCTACGGCGCCATTCAGATCATCAAACACCACGCCAGTGCCCTGTTGCGCGGCAAGGGCAGCGAGCTGACCCGTGGCCAGCGCTACCACTTCCTGGCCGGCTGGCTGCCGTGGGTCGCCGACGGCATGAATATCTTCTTTACTATCGGTGCGCTGCTGTGGTCAGCGGCAATGATCATCGTGCCGCACCGCGTCGACCCGCCGCTGATGATCTTCGCCATCCCGCCGCTGGCGCTGTTCTTCTTCAAGGTCGGCAAGATCATTTTCCTTTACCGCCGTGCGGTGGGGGTCAACCTCAAGGACGCCTTCGCCGCAGCGCTGGCCGGCCTGGCGCTGTCGCATACCATTGCCAAGGCGGTGCTTTACGGCTTTTTCACCAGCAGCATGCCGTTTTTCCGCACGCCCAAGAATGCCGACAGCCATGGGCTGTTGGTGGCACTTTCCGAAGCGCGCGAAGAGCTGTTCATCATGTTGCTGCTGTGGGGCGCGGCGTTGGGTATCTACCTGGTGCAAGGGCTGCCGAGTTCGGACATGCGCTTCTGGGTGGCGATGTTGCTGGTGCAGTCGTTGCCTTATGTGGCAGCGCTGGTGATGGCGTTGCTGTCTTCGCTGCCCAAGCCAGTGGAGAAGGCTGCCGAGCCGCAACAGGCTTGAGATTGCCGGGGCTGCTTTGCAGCCCTGTCGCGGCACAAGGCCGCTCCCACAAGGATGACCGCAGCCCATCAGGCATGTGCATGACCTGTGGGAGCGGCCTTGTGCCGCGAATGGGCCGCAACGCGGCCCCACTGCCACATCGGTTTGATATAAGATAACGCCCCTCAGATTTCCCCGCCTTGCCTTGCCCCGGAGTCCCCCATGACGGCCCCTGCCGAGCTCTCGCCTACCCTTCAACTGGCCTGCGACCTGATCCGTCGCCCCTCGGTCACCCCTGTCGACGCCGACTGCCAGGCGCAGATGATGAAGCGCCTGGGCGCCGTGGGCTTCGCGCTCGAGCCGATGCGCATTGAAGACGTAGACAACTTCTGGGCCACCCACGGCAGCCAGGACGGCCCGGTGCTGTGCTTTGCCGGCCACACCGACGTGGTGCCCACCGGCCCGGTGCAGCAATGGCAGCACGAACCATTCGAAGCGCTGATCGACGCTGACGGCATGCTCTGCGGCCGTGGCGCCGCCGACATGAAAGGCAGCCTGGCCTCCATGGTGATCGCCAGCGAGCGCTTCGTGCACGACTACCCGAACCACCGCGGCAAGGTCGCCTTCCTGATCACCAGCGACGAGGAAGGCCCGGCCCACCACGGCACCAAGGCAGTGGTCGAGCGCCTCAAAGCACGCAACGAACGCCTGGACTGGTGCATCGTCGGCGAACCCTCCAGCACCACCCTGCTGGGTGACGTGGTCAAGAACGGCCGCCGTGGTTCGCTGGGTGCCAAGCTGACCGTGCGCGGCAAGCAGGGCCACGTGGCCTACCCGCACCTGGCACGCAACCCGATCCACCTGGCCGCCCCGGCCCTGGCGGAACTGGCAGCCGAGCACTGGGACGAAGGCAACGCGTTCTTCCCGCCGACCAGTTTCCAGATCTCCAACCTCAATTCCGGCACCGGCGCCACCAACGTGGTACCGGGCGAGCTGACCGCGCTGTTCAACTTCCGCTTCTCCACCGAGTCGACCGTCGAAGGCCTGCAGGCGCGAGTGTCGGCGATTCTCGACAAGCATGAACTGGACTGGTCGATCGACTGGGCGCTTTCAGGCCTGCCGTTCCTCACTGAACCGGGCGAACTGCTCGACGCGGTGGCACACAGCATCAAGGGCGTCACCGGCCGCGACACCCAGCCGTCTACCAGCGGGGGTACCTCCGATGGCCGCTTCATCGCCACCATGGGTACCCAGGTGGTCGAGCTTGGCCCGGTCAACGCCACCATTCACCAGGTGGACGAGCGGATTCTGGCCAGCGACCTCGACCTGCTGACCGAAATCTACTACCAGACCCTGGTTCGGTTGCTCGCCTGATGCTCGCCTGCCCTCTTTGCCAGGCGCCGCTGAGCCGGCTCGACAACAGTGTGGTGTGCCCGGCCGGTCACCGCTTCGACCGAGCGCGCCAAGGTTACCTGAACCTGCTGCCGGTGCAGCACAAGAACAGCCGCGACCCGGGTGACAACCAGGCCATGGTCGAGGCCCGCCGCGACTTTCTCGACGCGGGCCACTACGCCCCTGTCGCCCACCGGCTGGCCGAGCTTGCCGCCGAGCGCCGGCCCGGCGCCTGGCTGGACATCGGCTGCGGCGAGGGCTACTACACCGCGCTGCTCGCCCAGGCGCTGCCAGCTGCCGAGGGCTATGCCTTGGACATCTCCCGCGAGGCGGTCAAGCGTGCCTGCCGCCGCGCGCCACAGGTCACCTGGATGGTCGCCAGCATGGCCCGGGTGCCGCTGGCTGACGCCAGTTGCCAGTTCATCGCCAGCGTGTTCAGCCCGCTGGACTGGGCCGAAGCCAAGCGCCTGCTCAGCCCCGGCGGCGGCCTGATGCGGGTCGGCCCGACCAGCGGCCACCTGATGGAGTTGCGTGAGGTGCTCTACGATGAAGTACGCCCTTACGCCGACGACAAGCACCTGGCCCTCGTCCCCGAAGGCATGGCCCACGCCCATAGCGAAACCCTCGAGTTCCGCTTGAACCTGGCCGTGCCCAAGGCGCGCGCCGACCTGCTCGCCATGACCCCGCACGGCTGGCGCGCCAGCGCCGAAAAACGCGCCCGGGTGATCGACCAGCCCGAGCCGTTCGAGGTTACGGTTTCCATGCGTTATGACTATTTCGTGCGCCAAGACTGAGCACACCCGGAGCCCTTATGCGCCAACCAGATATCGAGATTTACCTGAAGGACGCCGACGTCGACCACAAGCAGATTGCCCAGTGGCTCGCCCAGGCGATTGGCCCATGCAGCGACTGGCAGCAGAAAGGCCAGACATTCAAATGCAAGGTCGGTAACATTCCGGTCACCTGGTTACCCAAGGCTGTAGGGAAATGGAACAGCCTGTACCTGGAAAGCGACCAGACGCCATGGGCCGATGATGTCGCTTGCGCCCGCGCTGCATTTGCCGCACTGGGTGTGGAAGTGCGCTGCGCGCCGGGTGGCTGGGTAGAGGAAGACGGCGAAGAAGATGCCGACCGCTGGGTGCGCATAAGCGCCGACGGTGAAGAGGAAATTACCTGGCGCACAACCTGAAAATACAGCGTTGCTCGTTTCTGTAGGAGTGGGCTTGCCCGCGAACACGGGCCATGCCCGTGGCAGCCACCGTGGTGGCTGCTTCGCGGGCAAGCCCGCTCCTACGGCTTGAAACTAGAGGCTCAGAGCCCTACTACGTCTTCGGCTTGCAGGCCTTTCTGGCCCTGCACGCAGGCGTATTCCACCCGCTGCCCTTCGACCAGGGTACGATGCCCCTCACCGCGGATCGCCCGATAGTGGACGAACACATCCGCACCACCTTCGCGCTGAATGAAGCCATAACCCTTGGCATCGTTGAACCACTTTACATTCCCAGTCTCACGAGACGACATCTGAACTACTCCGGATTTTTATTGTGAAGATCGCCTTGCAGGCACGAGCTCACGGCCCCGTGCCAACGCCGCTTGCTGAAATATCCTGCAAGTGGCAGGCCGAGTATATGACACAGAACAAAAAAAATTGATGACGGTCCCGCAGTTGGCCGATTTTTGCTGAACTTACGCCGATACGGCAGACTAAATTGCTGGATACTCACCTGAAAATCACACCCAGGGCACACACCCCATGACCCGTTCCCCTCTGCGCCGCCTGATCTTCGGCGCCCTGCGTCGCCTGTTGTACCTGTGGGTGCGCTCCGAGACCATCAACCAGTCTTCCATGACCCTCAACCTCGACCGCAGCCGGCCGGTGTTCTATGCGCTGCCCTCCCCCGCGCTCACCGACCTGGCCGTGCTCGACCACGAGTGCACCAAGGCGGGGCTGCCGCGCCCGGTGCTGCCGGTGGCGGTCGGCCAACTGCAGGAGCCGGCCGGGTTCTTCTACCTGACCCCCGACCCTGACTGGCTCGGCCGCCAGGACAAAAGCGGCGCCCCGCCCACACTTGAGCGCCTGGTAGCTGCCGTCAGCCAGCATGCCGAAGAAGATGCGCAGATCATTCCGGTCAGCGTGTTCTGGGGGCAGACCCCGGCCAGCGAATCCAGCCCATGGAAGCTGTTGTTCGCCGACAGCTGGGCGGTGACCGGGCGCCTGCGCCGGCTGCTGACCGTGCTGATCCTGGGGCGCAAGACCCGGGTGCAGTTCTCCGCCCCCATCCACCTGCGCGAACTGGTGCAGCACAACAAGGGCCACGAGCGCACCGTGCGCATGGCCCAGCGCCTGATGCGCGTGCATTTTCGCAACCTCAAGACCGCCGTCATCGGCCCGGACATCTCGCACCGGCGCAACCTGGTCAAAGGCCTGATCCATGCCCCGCAGGTGCGCCAGGCCATCGCCGACGAGGCCCAACGCGAGAACCTGCCGTTGGCCAAGGCCGAAGCCCAGGCACTGCGTTATGGCAACGAGATCGCCTCGGACTACACCTACACGGTCATCCGCTTTCTCGAAGTGGTGCTCAGCTGGTTCTGGAACAAGATCTACGACGGCATCAAGGTCAACCATATCGAACAGGTTCAGGGCATAGCTCCCGGCCACGAAGTGATCTACGTGCCGTGCCACCGCAGCCACATCGATTACCTGCTGTTGTCGTACCTGCTGTTCCGCAACGGCCTTACCCCGCCGCACGTGGCGGCAGGCATCAACCTCAACATGCCGGTGGTGGGTAACCTGCTGCGCCGTGGCGGTGCCTTCTTCATGCGCCGCACGTTCAAGGGCAACCCGCTGTACACCGCCGTGTTCAACGAGTACCTGCATACTCTGTACACCAAAGGTTTTCCGGTCGAGTACTTCGTCGAAGGTGGCCGCTCGCGTACCGGGCGCATGCTGCAGCCGCGTACCGGGATGCTGGCCATTACCTTGCGCAGCTTCCTGCGCTCGTCGCGCACGCCGGTGGTGTTCGTGCCGGTGTACATCGGCTACGAGCGCGTGCTCGAAGGCCGCACCTACCTGGGCGAGTTGCGCGGTGCCAGCAAAAAGAAGGAGTCGGTGTTCGACATCTTCAAGGTGTTTGGCGCGCTCAAGCAGCGCTTTGGCCAGGTCTACGTCAACTTCGGCGAACCGATCCGCCTGGCCGGGTTCCTCGATGAGCAACAGCCCGGCTGGCGTGAACAGGATCACGGCCCCCAGTACCGCCCGGCCTGGCTCAACGACGCCACCACCCGCCTGGGCGAAACCGTGGCCCGTCACCTCAACGAGGCGGCCGCCATCAACCCGGTCAACCTGGTGGCCCTGGCGCTGCTGTCCACCAGCCGCCTGGCCCTGGACGAACGCGCCCTGACCCGTGTACTCGACCTGTACCTGGCCTTGCTGCGCCAGGTGCCGTACTCGCCGCACACCACCCTGCCGGACGGCGACGGCCAGGCACTGATCGAGCACGTGCGCAGCATGAACCTGGTGGCCGAGCAGAAGGACGCCCTGGGCCGCATCCTCTACCTGGATGAAGGCAATGCGGTACTGATGACCTATTACCGCAACAACGTGCTGCACATTTTCGCCCTGCCGGCGCTGCTGGCCAGCTTCTTCCTCAGCAGCTCGCGCATGAGCCGCGAACTGCTGGGCCAGTATGTGCACGCGTTGTACCCGTACCTGCAGGCCGAACTGTTCCTGCGCTGGACGCCAGAGCAACTGGACGAGGTGATCGACCAATGGCTGGCCGCGCTGGTTGAACAAGGCCTGCTACGCCAGGACAACGACATATACGTACGTCCGGCGCCCAGTTCGCGGCAGTTCGTGCTACTGACCCTGCTCGCCCGCACCATCACCCAGACCTTGCAGCGCTTCTACATGGCCACCTCGCTGCTGCTCAACAGCGGACAGAACAGCCTCAGCGCCGAAGGGCTGGAAGACCTGTGCGTGATGATGGCCCAGCGCCTGTCGATCCTGCATGGCCTGAATGCCCCAGAGTTTTTCGACAAGACGCTGTTCCGCCACTTCATCCAGACCCTGCTCCAGCAAGGCGTGCTGCATGCCGACGGGCAAGGCAAGCTGGGTTATCACGACAAGCTCGGCGAGCTGGCCGAGGGCGTGGCCAAGCGTGTGCTGTCGGCCGAACTGCGGCTGTCGATCCGCCAGGTGGCCCTGCACCGTGACGACGGCCTGGAAACTTCGACCCTCTGACGGTTCATCACGGGGGAAAATCCGCTAAAGTCCCTGGGGTTGGCCACAAGCCAGCCCCAAGGACACCGGAGATTCCATGAAAAAGCTCTTTATGCTGTGTTGCGCATCCCTGCTTGCAGCCTGTTCCAGCCAAACCCCATCCAACCAGGCCAGCCTGGACGGTGAAGTCTTCTACCTGCAGCGTATCGCCCTGCCGCCTGCCGCTACCCTGAGCGTGGAGCTGCAGGACGTTTCGCTGATGGACGCCCCCGCCGTGACCCTGGCCCGCCAGGCCGGCCCGGTCAAAGGCAACGTACCGCTGCCATTCCACCTCATTTACGACCCCGCCCAGGTCAAACCCGGCCACCGCTATGCGGTGAGCGCGCGCATCGAGCTGGAGGGCAAGCTGCTGTTCATCAATACCGAACACCATGGTGTCATGCTCGACGGCAGTGACCCGAAATCTGTACGCATCAAGGTCGACCAGGTTCGCTGACACCCGTATTCATCTGTTTACAAGGAAAGCTTCATGATCCGCACTTCCCTGCGTTTTTCCACCCTGTGCGCCGGCCTGCTGCTATCGGCCAGCGCACTGGCCCTGTCGCTGGGCGACCTGAGCCAGAAAGACGCCACTGGCGGCCTGAAAGATACCCTGACCCAGGGCGCGCAGCTCGCCGTCAAGCAGTTGAGCGCCCCGGGTGGCTTCAGCAACAACCCGGACGTGCGCATCGAATTGCCGGGCAAGCTGGGCAAGGCGGCCAAGGCCATGAAAATGTTCGGCAAAGGTGAACAGGTCGATGCCCTGGAAGCCAGCATGAACAAGGCCGCTGAAGCCGCCGTGCCGCAGGCACAGGCGATTTTGGTCGATGCCGTGAAGAACATGAGCGTGACCGATGCCAAAGGCATCCTCGCCGGCGGTGACGACTCGGCCACCCAGTACCTGAACAAGAGCAGCCGCGAGCAGATCCGCGCCAAGTTCCTGCCGATCGTCAAACAGGCTACCGACAAGGTTGGCCTGGCCCAGCAGTACAACAACTTCGCCGGGCAGGCGGTGGCACTGGGCGTGGTCGACGCCAAGAGCGCCAGCATCGAGAACTACGTGACCGAGAAGGCGCTGGACGGCCTGTTCGAGATGATTGGCAAGCAGGAGCAGAGCATTCGCCAGAACCCGGCGCAGGCCGCTACCAGCCTGGCCAAGAAGGTCTTCGGCGCCCTCTGATCCGCAACGCGGCCGCAGTACCCTCGTAGGCGCAGCCTTGTGCTGCGAAGAGGCCGGTGAGGTCAGTCAGGTTTTCTTCACCCTGAACCACGCCGCATACAACGCCGGCAGGAACAACAGCGTCAACGCCGTAGCCACGATCAACCCCCCCATGATCGCCACCGCCATCGGCCCGTAGAACACGCTGCGTGACAACGGGATCATCGCCAGCACCGCCGCCAGCGCAGTCAGCACGATTGGCCGGAAGCGCCGCACCGTGGCTTCGATGATCGCCTGCCAGCGCTCCATCCCCGCTGCAATATCTTGCTCGATCTGGTCCACCAGAATCACCGAGTTGCGCATGATCATGCCCGCCAGGGCAATGGTGCCCAGCATGGCGACAAAGCCAAACGGCTGGCGGAACACCAGCAGGAACAGGGTCACGCCAATCAGCCCCAGCGGTGCGGTGAGGAACACCATGACCGTGCGCGAGAAGCTGCGCAGCTGGATCATCAGCAGGCTCAGCACCACCACCACGAACAGCGGCATGCCAGCGTTCACCGACTTCTGCCCACGCTCGGAGTCTTCAACCGTACCGCCCACTTCCAGCAGGTAGCCATCCGGCAGCTTGGCGCGTATCTCGTGCAGGGTCGGCTCGATCTGTTTCACCAGCGTGGCCGGTTGCTCCTTGTCGTAGATATCGGCGCGCACGGTCACCGTCGGCAGGCGGTTGCGGTGCCAGATGATGCCTTCCTCGAAGCCGTACTCCAGGGTCGCTACCTGCGACAGCGCCACGCTCTGGCCGTTGTCGGTCGGCAGTGCCAGGCTGCCGAGGTTACCCAGATCACCGCGCTCCTGCTGGGTGCCGCGCAGCAGGATCTCGATCAGCTCGTTGTCCTCGCGGTACTGGCTGACTGTGGTACCGGTCAACGAGCTTTGCAGGAAGCTGGCCAGGTGCGCGGTGCTCACGCCCAGGGCGCGGGCGCGGTCCTGGTCGATTTGGAGGAACACGGCCTTGCTGGGCTCTTCCCAATCCAGGTGCACGTTCACCACATGCGGGTTCTCGCGCACCTTGTCGGCCACTTGGCGGGCCAGCGCACGGGCCTGCTCGATGTGCTCGCCGGTGACCCGGAACTGCACCGGGTAACCCACGGGTGGGCCGTTTTCCAGGCGCGTGACCCGGGCACGCAGGTCAGGGAACTGCTGGTCTACAGTGCTGATCAGCCAGCTGCGCAGGCGCTCGCGGTCCTCCATCGACTTGGCCAGGACCACGAACTGGGCAAAGCTGGCTGCCGGCAGTTGCTGGTCCAGCGGCAGGTAGAAGCGTGGCGAACCGGTGCCCACATAGGCCACATAGTTATCGATGCCGTCCTGCTGCTTGAGCAGTGCCTCCAATTGCTTGACCCGCTCGGCAGTATTGGCCAGCGAGGCACCTTCGGCCAGCTTCAGGTCAACCATCAGCTCTGGGCGCCCGGAGGCCGGGAAGAACTGCTGGGGCACGAAGCGGAACAGCAGGATGCTGCCGACAAAGGCCGCGATGGTCAGCAGGATCACCGTCTTGCGTCGCCGTACGCACCACTCCACCACCCGCCGCACGCGCTGGTAGAACGGCGTGGCGTAAGGGTCGGGTGCGTGGCCGTCCTTGCCATGGCGCGCAGCATGCAGCTTGGCCAGGTCTGGCAGCAGGCGCTCGCCCAGATAGGGCACGAACACCACGGCCACCACCCATGAGGTCAGCAGGGCGATGGTCACCACCTGGAAGATCGAGCGGGTGTATTCGCCGGTACTGGAGGCCGCAGTGGCGATAGGTAAAAAGCCTGCCGCAGTGATCAGGGTACCGGTCAGCATCGGGAACGCAGTGCTAGTCCAGGCATAGCTGGCCGCCTTGAGCCGGTCATAACCCTGCTCCATCTTGATCGCCATCATCTCCACGGCAATGATCGCGTCGTCCACCAGCAGGCCCAGCGCCAGCACCAGGGCCCCAAGGGAAATCTTGTGCAAGCCGATGCCGAAGTAATGCATGGCAGCGAAGGTCATGGCCAGCACCAGCGGAATGGCCAACGCCACCACCAGGCCGGTGCGCAAGCCCAGCGAGAAGAAGCTCACCAGCAGCACGATGACCAGCGCCTCGACCAGCACCTGGACAAACTCGCCCACACCGGCCTTGACCGCCGCAGGCTGGTCCGAGACCTTGCGCAGCTCCATGCCGGCTGGCAGGGTGCGCGCCACGCGCTCGAACTCGTCTTCCAGGGCTTTGCCCAGGACCAGGATGTCGCCGCCGTCCTTCATCGACACGGCGAGGCCAATGGCATCTTCGCCCATGAAGCGCATGCGCGGGGCGGGTGGGTCGTTGAAGCCACGGTGCACTTCGGCCACATCGCCGATGCGGAACGTGCGGTCACCCACGCGAATGGGGAACTGGCGAATCTGCTCGACACTGTCGAAGCGCCCGCTCACCCGCAGTTGCAGGCGCTCGCTGGGCGTCTCGAAGAAGCCGGCGGTGCTTACCGCATTCTGCTCTTGCAGGGCCTGCTGCACGGCCTCGAGGGGTACGCCAAGGGTGGCCAGCTTGAGGTTGGACAGCTCGATCCAGATTTTTTCGTCCTGCAGGCCCACCAGCTCGACCTTGCCCACATCCTTGACCCGCTGCAGCCGGATCTGGATACGGTCGGCGTAGTCCTTCAGCACCGCGTAATCGAAGCCCTTGCCGGTCAGCGCATAGATATTGCCGAAGGTGGTGCCGAACTCATCGTTGAAGAACGGGCCCTGGATCTCCGGTGGCAGGGTGTGGCGAATGTCCGCGACCTTCTTGCGGATCTGGTACCACAATTCAGGTATGTCCCTGGAATGCAGCGAATCGCGAGCCATGAAGGTGACCTGCGACTCACCGGGGCGAGAGAACGAGACAATCCTCTCGTACTCGCCGGTTTCCATCAGCTTCTTTTCGATACGCTCGGTGACCTGCCGCGACACTTCCTCGGCGCTGGCGCCCGGCCACAGGGTACGGATGACCATGGCTTTGAAGGTGAATGGCGGATCCTCGCTCTGGCCGAGCTTGGTGTAGGACATGGCGCCAATGGCCGCCAGCAGGATCATCAGGAACAGGACGATCTGGCGGTTGCGCAGCGCCCAGGCAGAAAGGTTGAAACCCATCGGGACTTACTCCTTGGCCGTCAGGTTCACTACACGGTTGCTGCGGTCCACAGGGCGGATTTCCTGGCCCTCACGCAGTACATGGCCACCGGCGGCGACCACCCAGTCCTCTGGGGCAAGGCCTTCGAGTACGGGCACACTGTCGCTGCCATACGCCCCCAGGCGCACCACGGCCCGCTCCAGGCAGCTGTCCTTGTTGACCCGCCACACATAGGCTTGGCCGTTTTCCGCAGTCACCGCTGACAGTGGCACCGCCAACGGGATCACGCCCTCATGCGCGATGAACACCCGGGCGCTCTGGCCCAGCTCCGCCGGCGTGGCGGCCGAGGTGAAGGCAATGCGCGCAGCGAAGGTGCGCGAGCGTGGGTCGGCGGCCGGTGACAGCTCGCGGATACGCCCCTCGAAGCGCGCTTGCGGATGTGACCACAGCTCCACACTGACCGATTGCCCCACGGCAAAGCGGGCGAACTGCTGCTCCGGCAGGCTGATGAGCACTTCTCGCTCGCCATCCGTGGCCAGGGTGAACACGGTTTGCCCGGCGGCAACCACCTGGCCTACTTCAACCTGACGCTTGGCCACCACCCCGGCCTGGGGCGCACGCAGTACGGCATAGTCGGCCTGGTTACCCGCCACATCGAACTCGGCCTTGGCCTGCTTCAGCCGGGCAAGGCCGGCGCGGTAGAGGTTTTCAGCATTGTCGAACTGCGAGTGGCTGACCATCTGCCGCTCCAGCAGCTTCTGGTAGCGATCACGCTCGGCGCGCACCAACGCCAGGTTCGCCTCGGCACCCGCCAGCTGGGCACGGTTGGCTTCAAGCTGCAGACGCACGTCCTGCGGGTCCAGCTCGGCCAGCGGCTGGTCGGCCTTGACCCGCTGCCCCTCCTCCACCAGGCGCTTGCTGACCTTGCCGCCAATGCGGAAGGCCAGCTCCGGCTCGAAGCGCGCACGCACTTCACCAGGGTAACTGTCGGCAGCGGCTTCGGCCGGCTGCGGCTGCACCACCAGCGCCGGGCGCGGCGCGGCAGGCGGGGTGGCTTCCTGACCGCATGCCGTCAGTAACAACGCGGCAACGGCGGGCAAGGCGATGGACAAGGCATGGCGCAACATGATGAATCCTTTCGCGGTGGGCACTTCGAATATGTGTACTGACGGGTATATTAAGTCACGGAACTGCTGCCGAGAAGCCAGCATCGATAAGAAATTCACTTAAACGATGGCGACGATCACTGCTGTCTACCTCTCCAGCCGGTAAGATGGGAGCTTGATCAACCAGATGCAGACCACAATGTCCAACGACGCACCCATCGGCCCGGGCCGGCCCAAGGACCTGGCCAAGCGCGAGGCGATTCTCGAAGCGGCAAAGTCGCTGTTCCTCAGCCTTGGTTATGCCAACACCAGCATGGATGCGGTCGCTGCGGCGGCAGGTGTTTCAAAACTCACCGTGTACAGCCACTTCACCGACAAGCAGACCCTGTTCTGCTCGGCGGTCATGGCCACTTGTCAGCTACAGCTGCCCGACCTGTTGTTCGAGTACCCCGAAGGGGCGCCGGTGGAGGAGGTACTGCTGACCATTGCCCGTGGTTTCCAGGCATTGATCAGTAGCGATGAGGCGGTGAAGCTCAGCCGCCTGATCATGGCCCAAGGCAGCCTGGACCCAAGCTTTGGCGAATACTTTTACGAAGCCGGGCCCAAGCGCGTGCTGGCAGCGATGGAAGCGCTGCTGCGGGGTGCAGATGAGCGGGGGTTGTTGCGCATCGACAACCCGCTGCATGCGGCCGAGCACTTCTTTTGCCTGGTCAAGGGAGCGCCGGATTACCGCTTGCTGCTGGGGTGCGCGGCGCCGCTGGAGGGGGACGAAGCCGAGGCGCATGTGCGCGAGGTGGTGGGGGTGTTCTTGCGGGCGTTCAAACCCTGAGCGCTGCCAGGCAGAGAACAGTGGTCATTGTGAGAGCGGGCTTGGCCCGCGAATGGGGCCACGCGGTGCATGGCACCGGCTTCGCCGGTGTTCGCGGGACAAGCCCGCTCCCACAGTAATCGCGCAACGTTTCAATATTCAAGCAAGCCAGTTGCTCTCACAATGACCGCGCTAGCCGGCCAGTTGGGGGAAAATCAGGCCTTCAAGGCTTTCTTCGGGTAAATGTCATACCGGCTCGACTTGCCTTCCAGGCTATGGCTGGGCTTGGGCCCGTCGATGATCGGTGCCTTGCGCGGGCGCTTCACCACCACCCGGTGGCTGGCCAGCGCCAGGGCAGCTTCGAGTAGCGCTGGGGCATCCAGGTCGTCGCCCACCAAAGGCCGGAACACGCGCATTTCCTTTTTCACCAGTGCGCTCTTGTCGCGGTGCGGGAACATCGGGTCGAGGTAAATCACCTGCGGCGCCTCGCCTTCCCAGGTGTGCATGCGCTCGATGGCATTGCCGGTCAGCAGGCGCATGCGCCCGACAATCGGGCCCACTTCGTCGTCCGAACGCGCCCGCGCCAGGCCATCTTCCAGCAGCGCAGCAATCAGCGGCTGGCGTTCGATCAGGGTCATCTGGCAGCCCAGGCTGGCCAGCACGAACGCATCTTTGCCAAGGCCTGCCGTGGCATCCAGCACTTGTGGCCGCACGCCTTGGGCAATGCCCACGGCCTTGGCGATCATCTGCCCGTTGCCACCCCCAAACTGGCGCCGGTGGGCGGCCTGGCCCTCGACAAAGTCCACCCGCACCGGCCCCGGTGCCTGCGGCCCCAGCTGCTGGATCTGCAAACCCTCGGCGCCCACCTGCACGGCGAAGCCGGCGCTCTCGTCCTGTAGCGGCAGGCTCAGGCGTTCAGCCCACACCTTGGCCTGCTCCGCATACTCAGCCGACATCGCCTCGACCCTGATACCCGTGCCTTGCTCTTCCATCGTCCACACCTAAAAAATCAAACCAAGCCTTAATGAATCAGCAGCCACGGCCGATACAGGCAATATCCCGCTATTCTGCCAGAGCACAACGCGCGCGACTGCCATGTCAGATACTCTTCCTATCGGCTTGACCTATTTGTCGCCTGTCGGCAACTACAGTCAGCACAACACCCAGGCACTCGGGGGCGTCAGCCACCTGTGGCAGGATTTCTTTGCCCGGGCCATGGCCGAGCAGCAGGAAGAGCCCGCAGACAGCGTCAGCCAATCGTTCGTGCAGTACGACCAGGACAGCGGCGAACCCATCGGCGGCGCTCGAGCACTGGCGCTGATCGACGCCCAGCGCGCCTGCCCGGTGCACGACACCGAGGTAGCACCGCCCGAGCCGCTGTTTCTGCCCAAGGCCGAGCTTGAAGCCAACCTGCTGCCGCCTGCGCCTGAGCCGTTCAGTGCCATGGAGCTGATCGAACAACAGCGCCAGCTCGACACCAGCAACAGCTGGATGCGCCCGGTGGTGATGAACCAGGGCCAACCGATTCCAGAGCCCGGCCCAGGCCCTGCCCCGCGCTCGTTGTTCCTGCCCATTGCCGAGTTCGAGACCAACCTGCTGGACCCGGCCCCGGAGCCGTTCGACGACGCCACCTTGGCCAGGCAGCAGAATGACCTGGAATTCGACATCCACTGGGCACGCCCGGTGGTGCTGAACAACGTGCGCGCTCACGCCTGAGGTTAGCGGCACACCTGCCAGCGGCCCATGTCCAGATGAAAGTGATTGTGGTGTGCTGCATTGTAGGCCGGCCCCAGTACTGTGCTGAAGCTCTCGCAAGCCGCCTGCTGCACCTGCCGCAAGAACTCGGCCTTCTGCCCACCCGCCTGCCAGTCACGCGCCAGGACGATACGCTGGCCGTCCTGCATGCGAAAACCGCTGATGTCCAGCGCATTGGCGGTCGCGTGCTGACTCAGGCGGCCCTGCTTGCGGTGATAGACATTGCGGCAGGCGAAGCTGCCCAAGTGATCGACCTGCGCAACGGGTTGGCCCAGCACCCGCTGCGCCACGGGCTGCAAACCATGGTTTTCGAACAGTGCATAGGCTACCGCCAGCGGGCAACTGGCCAGAAAACTGCTGCTTAGCCGTGCCTGGCCGCCCTCGATACGCCAAACGTTGCGCAACGGGCAGTTGGCCGAAGCCGGGCTGTCGGCTTGCGCCCGGTAGCGCAGCTGGCTGGTTTCCAGTGCCTGACGGCACAAGGCCGGGTCATCGCGCAGGCGTGAAAGCTTGTACGGCGTCAGCAGGTTGGGCGGCTGGCGTACGTCCAGCGGCGCCCAAGGGTTCCACACGGCAGGCAGGCGCCAGCCGAAGTGCCAGGCCAGACCGGCCAGCACCAATAGGCTGGCCAGCAGCGCCAGCATTGCCCGCATCAGCGGCGGAACAGGTCGTTGAGCTGGGCAAACGGCAGTGCCTGCTCACCGTAGCCGAACGTACCCTCGTTGCGAATTTCCAGCGCGGCACGGTGGAACGCCCCCAGCGCAGCACGGGCCAGCGACGAGCCGACGCTGATGCGGCGCACGCCCAAGTCCTGCAACTGGTTCACGCTCAGCGGCACCCCCGCCATGCCCATCAGCACATTCACCGGCCGCGGTGCGACCGCCTGCACCACCGCACGCACTTCCTCTACGGTGCGCAGCCCCGGCGCATACAGCACATCGGCGCCGGCCTCGGCATAGGCTTGCAGGCGCAGGATGGTGTCGTCCAGGTCCATGCGGCCGTGCAGCAGGTTTTCTGCCCGGGCGCACAAGGTGAACGGGAACGGCAGGCTACGCGCAGCCTGCACGGCGGCGCGCACGCGCTCCACGGCCAGCCCGAGGTCATAGATGGGCGCATCACTGCGGCCACTGGCATCTTCGATGGAGCCACCTACCAGGCCGATTTCGGCAGCACGCAAGATGGTCTGGGCACAATCTTCAGGCATGTCACCGAAGCCGTTCTCAAGGTCCGCGGCCACCGGCAAGGCAGTGGCATCGACGATCTCGCCGGCATTGTCCAGGGTATCGTCCAGGCTCAAGGCGCCTTCGGCGTCTGGCCGGCCCAGGCTGAAGGCCAGGCCGGCACTGGTGGTGGCCAGCGCCTCGAAACCCAGGCTGGCAAGCAGCTTGGCGGAGCCGGCATCCCACGGGTTGGGGATGACGAACGCGCCTTCGCGCTCGTGTAAAGCCTTGAAGGCTTCGGCTCGCAGGGTTTGCACATCCATGGTTCAACCTCCGGCAGTCAGGGAAAGGTCAGAGTAAGCCCAGTTGTTCGACCTCGGGCGCGCGCGGCAATTCCGGCAAAGGTGCAAGACCTGGCAAGCGTGCCATCAGGCGTTGATGGAAATGCTGGGCCAACGCCGCAGCCAGGCGATTGTCCGAGGTGTGCAGGAAAATGTAGGGGCTGCGCCCTTCTTCGATCCAGCCGGCGACTTTCTCTACCCAGGGGCTGAGGAAGGTGTGATTGGCCTCCAGCTGCGGATGGCCGATGAAGCGAACCTGTGGGTGCTGGCTGAAGGCCGCCGGGCGCGGTGGTACCTTGGGCTTCTTGGATTGCGCGTGCAGCACGGCAGGGTCGCGCGAGGTGCAGCTGAACAACGCACGCGGGTCCAGGCAAATACGCTCCACGCCGCGTTCGTGCAGCAGGCGGTTGAGCAGGCGTTCTTCTTCACCCTTGGCGAAAAAGGCCTGGTTGCGCACCTCCACGGCCACCGGCAGCCCGATTTGGTCGAGGAAGTGGCAAAGCTCGCCCAAGCGCGCCGGGCCGAACTGGGCCGGCAATTGCAGCCAGTACGGTGATACGCGCTGGCCCAGCGGGGCCATCAGCCGCGTGAAGTCGAAGGCAGGCTCAAGCTGATCACGCAGGTCACCCTCATGGCTGATGTCGCGAGGAAACTTGGCGGTGAAGCGGAAATGCTGGGGCATCACCTGCGCCCAGCGGGCAATGGTGCCGGGGGCGGGGCGTGCGTAGAACGTGGTGTTGCCCTCGACGGCATTGAACACCTGGCTGTAGAAGCCAAGCATTTCATTGCTGCTGGCGTCGGCGGGATACAGGTACTCACGCCAGGCGTTTTCGCTCCAGGACGGGCAACCGAGGAAATAAGGCAGTGGTGGTGGACTCATCCACTAAATGTACAGGTCGAGCCCCAGTACTTCCATGTCCCAGTCAGTGAAACCGGCGGTGCTCAGGTAGCTGGCCAATGCGGTGGCGGTGCGGCGGTCACGGGCGCGGGGGAAGATCATGTCTTGCTGGCGGGCTGGCAGGCCACCGCTGCGTCGGCGGGCGGTGGCTTCCACGGGCGCGGGCTGGCTGTCTTCTATCAGCTCGGCATCATCGATGGCCTCGTCACGCGCCGGTGCCTTGCGCGGGGTGCGCTTGACCGGGTAGGACTGCGATGAGAAACCGTCGATACGCATGGCATGAGCACTCAGGACCAATGATGGCAATTTAGCAGCATCAGAGATCCGTCGCTAATGCTTGAGTGATAACTGGACCACAGATCGCGCAAAAGGTTTTAGAGTGAACGGCGATAACCGACGAACAGCACTCAGTGCTTCTTGGGCGTGGCTACATTATCGCGCAGATAAACCGGTTGCGCCTGTTCGGCAGCAATTGCCTCACCTCGGGCCCAGGCGAAGGTGGCCAGGCTGAGAATGTCGAGGGCACTGGGCAAGGCGCCAGGGTTACTGGCCGCCACCTTTACCGCCAGGCGCTCGGCGTAGCCCCAGCCGGTACCGGCACCGAACCACTCGCCGTTGCTGCCGGCCGGCAGCGCTACCTGCTCGGGCGGCAACACCGCTTCGCGGCCGACCAGGCGCATTTCGCCTGCCGTGGCTTGGTAGCAGCCCCAGTACACTTCGTCCATGCGCGCATCGATGGCAGCCGCCACCTGCTGCACGCCCTGCTCGCGCAAGGCCCCCTGGGCCAGCGCGGCCAGGTTGGACACCGGCAGCACCGGGCGCTCCAGCGCGAAGGCCAGGCCCTGGACCACACCAATGGCAATGCGCACGCCAGTGAATGCACCCGGGCCTCGGCCGAAGGCGATGGCATCCAGTGCATTCAGCGCAACGCCGGATTCGGCCAGCAACTGCTTGATCATCGGCAGCAACTTCTGCGCGTGCTGACGTGGGATCACCTCGTAATGGCTGGTTACCTCGCCGTCATGCAGCAGCGCGACGGAACAGGCTTCGGTGGCGGTATCCAGGGCCAGCAGGGTGGTCATCGAACGGGTATCCAGGTGCGAATGAAAAGAGCGGCAGTATAGAGCAGCGGCGGCGTTGTGTCCCGAGGGGGCGCTGTGCGGCCTTTGCAGGTGGCCTGTACAACATGGCCTTGACGCAATCCCTGTAGGAGCGGGCCAGGCCCCGTGGGTTGCAGCCCTGGAACGACAACGGCCCGCTAGCGGGCCGTTGTCGGGGGCGTCAGGCGCTGATCAGCTCAGGGCTGCCAGGACCTTGGCGGTGATGGTGTCGACCGAACCGACACCTTCGATGTGGCTGTACTTCGGCTTGCCGGCATTGGCGGCCGACAGCTTTTGGTAGAACTCTACCAGCGGCTTGGTCTGGGTGTGGTAGACCGACAGGCGATGACGAACGGTTTCTTCCTTGTCGTCGTCGCGCTGGATCAGGTCTTCGCCCGTCACGTCGTCCTTGCCTTCCACTTTCGGCGGATTGTACTGAATGTGGTAGGTGCGGCCCGAGGCCAGGTGCACGCGGCGGCCCGCCATGCGGCCGACGATTTCTTCGTCGTCTACGGCGATTTCGACCACGGCGTCGATGTCGACACCCGCCGCGACCATGGCTTCTGCTTGCGGGATGGTGCGTGGGAAGCCGTCGAACAGGCAGCCATTGGCGCAATCAGGCTGGGCGATGCGCTCCTTGACCAGGCTGATGATCAGCTCGTCGGAGACCAGCTGGCCGGCATCCATGACTTTTTTCAGCTCCAGGCCCAGTGGGGTACCTGCCTTGACGGCGGCACGCAGCATGTCACCGGTGGAGATTTGTGGAATACCGAACTTTTCGGTGATGAACTTTGCCTGAGTACCTTTACCGGCCCCGGGAGCTCCCAGCAGAATTACGCGCATCTCGTGCTCCTCAAATTTTTTTATGAAATTCAATGGATTCGGCAACCAGGGCCAAGTCCGGAAAATCGGGTATGACCATAAAACGGTCAGAAGGCTGCTCAAGATACACAGCGCCCGGCAGCCATACAAGCGTCCCAAAGTTGCAGGAAAGCGCCACTTGTGGCCGACCGGGCAGGTGGTTGCGCCAGGCGCAACCAGCCACGCCTCACCCGTGCATGGCCTGCATGCCATTAACCCCGACAGGCCTGGATAACCTCTTAGCCGGTATTGCGCAGCCCGGCAGCAATACCCGCTACGGTCACCAGCAAGGCCTGCTCCAACGGGCTGTCCAGAGCGGCTTCGCGGCCGCGCGAGCGGGCCAGCAACTCCGCCTGCAGGCGGTGCAGCGGGTCCAGATAGGTGTTGCGCAGGCTGATGAATTCCAGCGTCTCGGGGCTGTGCGCCAGTAGCACCTGCTGCCCGGTCAGGCCCAGCACCACCTGGCAAGACTGCGACAATAGGTCGCGCAGGTGCGCACCTAAAGGAAGCAGGTGCGGTTGCACCAGACGTTCGTCGTAGGCCTCGGCAATTTGCGCATCGGCCTTGGCCAGCACCATTTCCAGCATGTCGATGCGGGTGCGGAAGAACGGCCATTGCTCGCGCATCTGCGCCAGCAACTCACCCTGGCCACGGGCCAAGGCGTTGCTCAGCGCGGTTTCCCAGCCCAGCCAGGCCGGCAGCATCAACCGGGTCTGGGTCCAGCCAAATATCCACGGGATGGCCCGCAGGCTCTCGATCCCCCCGGCGCGGCGCTTGGCCGGGCGGCTGCCCAGCGGCAGGCGCCCCAGTTCCTGTTCTGGCGTCGACTGGCGGAAATACTCGACGAAATCGGGGTTGTCGCGCACTACGCTGCGGTAAGCCTTGACGCCATCGGCAGCCAGCTGGTCCATCACCTCGCGCCAGGCCGGCTGCGGGGGCGGTGGTGGCAACAGCGTGGCTTCGAGCACAGCGGCCAGGTACAGGTTCAGGTTTTGCTCGGCGATGCCCGGCAAACCGAACTTGAAGCGGATCATTTCGCCCTGCTCGGTGGTGCGGAACCGCCCCGCCACCGAACCCGGTGGCTGCGACAGGATCGCTGCGTGGGCCGGACCACCGCCGCGCCCTACTGTTCCGCCCCGGCCGTGGAACAGCAGCAGTTCGACCTGGTGTTCGGCGCAGATGCGCACCAGGTTTTCCTGGGCCCGGTACTGCGCCCAGGCCGCCGCCGTGGTGCCGGCATCCTTGGCCGAGTCGGAGTAGCCGATCATCACTTCCTGCGGGCCGCGCAGCCCGGCCCGGTAACCCGGCAGGCCGAGCAGGCGCTGCATTACCGGGCCGGCATTGTCCAGGTCGGCCAAGGTTTCGAACAGCGGTACCACACGCATGGGGCGGGTCAGGCCGGCTTCCTTGAGCAGCAGCTGCACCGCCAGCACATCCGAAGCGGCACCGGCCATGGAAATGACATAGGAGCCCAGCGAGGCCGCTGGCGCGGCGGCAACTTCACGGCAGGTTGCCAGCACCTCGGCGGTATCTGCCTGTGGCTTGAAGTACGCGGGCAACAGCGGCCGGCGGTTTTTAAGCTCGGCCTGAAGGAATTCGATGCGGCGATCTTCATCCCAGTCGGCATAGCGCCCCAGGCCCAGGTAGTCGGTGATTTCGGTCAGCGCATCACGGTGGCGGGCAGCGTCCTGGCGCACGTCCAGGCGGCCGAGGAAAAGCCCGAAGGTGACGGCGCGGCGCAGGCAGTCGAGCAACGGGCCTTCGGCGATAACGCCCATGCCACACGCGTGCAGCGACTGGTAGCAGAGTTCCAGCGGCGCAATCAGGTCGCGGTTATCCACCAGTACTTCAGCGCTGGCCGGTTGGCTGCCGGTTAACGCCGAATGTGCCCAGGCACGCGTCGCCCGCAGGCGGTCGCGCAATTGCTTGAGCACGGCGCGGTAGGGTTCGGCACTGTCCCCTACCCGTTCGCGCAAGGCGTCGCTGGCCTGCTGCATGGACAACTCGGCGGCCAGTGCATCAATGTCGCGCAGGAACAGGTCAGCAGCCATCCAGCGCGCCAGCAACAGCACTTCCCGGGTGACAGCGGCGGTCACATTGGGGTTGCCATCACGGTCACCGCCCATCCACGAGGCAAAGCGGATCGGCGCGGCTTCCAGCGGCAGGCGCAGGCCGGTGGCTTCCAGCAGGGCTTTGTCGACTTTGCGCAGGTGGCTGGGGATAGCGTGCCACAGCGAATGTTCGATTACCGCGAAGCCCCACTTGGCTTCGTCTACCGGGGTAGGCCGGGTGCGACGGATTTCTTCGGTGTGCCAGGCCTCGGCGATCAGCCGGCGCAGGCGTTCACGTACCTGCTGGCGTTCGTCCGGGGTCAGGTCGCGGTGGTCCTGGGCAGCGAGCTGGCCGGCGATGGCGTCGTACTTCTGGATCAAGGTGCGGCGCGCCACCTCGGTGGGGTGCGCGGTGAGCACCAGTTGGATGTCGAGCTTGGCCAGTTGCCGGGCCAGGGCATCGTTGCTGTGGCCGGCCAGCTTAAGGCGCGCCAGCAGCTCGGGTAACACCCGCGCCTCGAAAGGTTCGGCTTGATCGGCGTCGCGGCGGCGGATCAACTGGTACTGTTCGGCCATATTGGCCAGGTTGAGGAACTGGTTGAAAGCCCTGGCCACCGGCAGCAGATCGTCTTCGGCAAGGTCGGCCAGGGTAGAGGTCAGTTGCTCGCCAGGGCCACGGCGGTCGGCCTTGGCGCTGTGGCGAATGTCCTCGATTTTCTGCAAGAACGCATCGCCATGCTGCTGGCGAATGGTTTCGCCGAGCAGCTCACCCAACACATGGACATCTTCACGCAAACGCACATCGATATCGGTCATTGGCCCTCTCTTTGGCGCGGCACTGGCGCACTCCTGTATACAGCTCTACCGAAGAGTGCCCCCAGCCGAGCGGCAATGGCAAGCCGAGATCAGCCAAAGCAAACTAAAGTGAAAGCACAGCACTCCCATGCAATGCAGCCTGTAAAGGCGTCAACAGAGGTCATCATGAAAATCCGTGAACTCGCCCAGCACTGGGAACAAAATGCCGCCGGTACGCTCAGCCCCACGGGCCATGTGTTGCATCTGGACCTGGAGTCCGAGGCGCGCCTGGCCGCGCTGATCGACATGTACCCCAAGCGCACCGCCGAAGAACTGCTCGGCGAACTGGTGGCGGCCGCTCTTGAAGAGCTTGAAGCAAGCTTCCCCTACGTGCAGGGTCGCCAGGTCATTGCCACCGATGAAGAAGGCGACCCGCTGTACGAAGATATCGGCTCTACGCCACGTTTTCTGTCCCTCTCGCGACAGCACCTGCATAGCCTGAGCACCCACGGCGACGACAGCGAAAAATAACCACCTGCCCCAACGTTCCGGGCCTCGCCAAGGCCCGGAATACCGCTCCAGCCCGCGAAAGTTCACACCATCCCTCACTGACCAATCAGTCAGAAATAATTCCTCGTTTAGCGCACTTTTTTCTGAACCATTCTGAAAACGTTCGAGTCGGAGCCAATAGCCATCACGCTAAAACCCTGCACACTGCCATCGTGCACCGTTCAGCTGAAGCGCACGGTTTTGTCAGGGATTGAGCGATGGACTGCTACGGACATCGTCGTTATCAGGAGTGATCCAATGGAGCTGACCACCATGAAGACCCGCACTAGCAAACTGTCATCTACTCATGTGCGCGGGTTCAAGCTGGCCGCGCTGGCCCTGGGCAGTAGCCTGGTCCTGGCCGGCTGTGCGGGCAACCCGCCCACCGAGCAGTATGCCGTTACCCAGTCCGCCGTGAACTCTGCCGTCAGCGCGGGGGGCACCGAGTTCGCCGCCGTGGAAATGAAAGCGGCCCAGGACAAGTTCAAGCAAGCCGAAATCGCCATGCACGACAAGAAGTACGACGAGGCCAAGCGCCTGGCCCAACAGGCCGAGTGGGACGCACGCCTCGCCGAACGCAAGGCCCAGGCGGCCAAGGCCCAGAAGGCCGTGCAGGATGCCCGCCAGGGCGTTCAGGACGTACGTGAGGAAGGCCTGCGCAGCGCTCAGTGAGCCCTGCCCCGCCAACCTTAGCCTTCGCACTCGATCAAAGGATGAACACTATGCGCAAACACGTCATGATTCCCGCCCTGCTGGCCCTCAGCGTCGGTCTTGCTGCCTGCTCGCACGACCCGAATGCCAATCTGGAAGCGGCCCGTACCAACTTCTCCTCGCTGCAGAGCGACCCGCAAGCAAGCAAAGTCGCCGCACTGGAGACCAAAGATGCCCAGGATTGGCTGAACAAAGCCGACAAGGCTTACATGGACCGTGAAGACGAGAAGAAGGTCGACCAACTGGCCTATCTGACCAACCAACGTGTCGAAGTGGCCAAGCAGACCATTGCCCTGCGTACTGCCGAAGGTGAGTTGAAGAACGCCTCGGCCCAGCGCGCCCAGGCCAAGCTGGACGCCCGCGACGCGCAGATCGCCAAGCTTCAGGACAGCCTGAATGCCAAGCAGACCGACCGCGGTACGCTGGTGACCTTCGGCGACGTGCTGTTCGACTTCAACAAGGCCGAACTCAAGAGCAACGCCTACCCGAACATCACCAAACTGGCCCAGTTCCTTCAGGAAAACCCGGAGCGCAAGGTGATCGTAGAGGGCTACACCGACAGCGTCGGCTCGGCCAACTACAACCAGAGCCTGTCCGAGCGCCGTGCCAACAGCGTGCGCATGGCACTGGTACGTGCAGGCGTAGACCCGGCGCGCATCGTCGCCCAGGGCTATGGCAAGGAGTACCCGGTCGCGGACAACGGCAGCAATTCGGGCCGCGCGCAAAACCGTCGGGTGGAGGTGACCATCTCCAACGACAACCAGCCAGTGGCACCGCGCTCGATGAGCCAGGTTCAGCGTTAAGGCTGGCTAGCTGAACAGAAAGCCCCGCGATCGACGCGGGGTTTTTCTTTGTCCGCCGATGGCGTTCTGGCGCCTGCGAGATCGAGCGCCGCCCGCGCGGTGCTCGATCTCGCAGGCGCCCAAAATGCTGCGCCGAACACTCACTTCACCTGCTTCGGGGTTTCCTCGCCCATGCAGCGCACCGCACGCTTGCGGTTGTCCACCAGCACCCCGGTCAGGCCTTTCTGCTCGGTGTCGAACAATACCAGCACGCCATCGACGCACTGGGCCACTTGCGGTGCCGGGTCCAGCGAAACCTTGTAGTCCTCGCCCGGAATCGTCTTGAGCATGGTGAAGTCCTGCAACAACAGGGCATCCTCCGGTTTGGCAAAATGCAGGTAACCGTAGTACCACAAGGCCCCCACCGTCACGATGATGCTGCCGACGCCGGTCAGGATCAGCGGGATGGCGTTGCGTTCTTCACTCATTGCTTGTTGTTCTCGTCAGGGTAATTGGGCACTTCGGCCAGGCGCCGCAGGCCGTTGAAATGGCTGGGGTCATCAAGAAAACGCAGCATCACCTGGCGCCACGTGGGGTCGGCGAAGGTCTGTACGTGGCCACCACGGGTCAATTGCAGCACCCGCGGCGGTGGCGCGTGCTGGTACAGGCGGATGCCGTTGTCCATCGGCACCAGGTTATCGTCAATGCTGTGGAAGAACAGCTTGGGCGGGCTGCTGAGCTGCTCGATCGAACGGATTGCGCTGTCGCCGTCCGGCACCAGCCACGACAGCGGCACCTGTAACGGCCAGGTCATCCACGAGGTGCTGAGGGCAAAACGCCCGACTGAACGGTAACTGGCTGGCACCCCATCAAACACCAGCGCACTGAACCGCTGACGCTGCTCGGGATGGGCCGCCAGGTAGTGAATGGCCATGGCCCCACCTAGGCTTTGCCCCAGCAGCACCAGTGGCTTGCCCTTTACCTCGGGGGCCTGGTCCAGCCAGGCCATGGCAGCGGCAATATCTTCGTACACGTCTGGCAGGCTCGGCGTGCCCTGCGACAAGCCGTACCCGCGGTAATCGATCATCAGCACCTGGTAACCCTGCTCCGGCAGCCAGTAGCTGCCCCCCAGGTGCCCGGGCAGGTTGCCGCCGTTGCCGTGCAAATGCAGCACCGTACCCTTGACCTCGACGCCGGCCTTGGCCGGCAACCACCAGCCATGCAGCCGCAGGCCGTCCGACGTCACAAGGGTGACATCGCGGTAGGCGAGTTTGGCGCGCTCGGGGGTAAACGCCTGACCGCGCTCGGGGTAGAACAGCAAGCTGCTGCAGCCACTCAGCCCCAACAGCAGCAAGCCAAGCGCCAGCAGGCGGCAGCGGTCAGAGAATGTTCGCGTAGTCGGCTTCAATACGGTCCAGGCTCAGGTGGTTGAGGAAGTTGGAGAAGCACATCCAGGCCGACAGCGCGTTAAGGTCGCGGAACTGCTCGGGCAGGTACTTGGGCGGCTCGACCAGGCCCTCCTCCACCAGTTGGCGCAGGGTGCGCATGTCTTCCAGGGTGGTCTTGCCACAGAACAGCAACGGGATCTGTTCGAGCTTGCCTTTTTTCACGGCCAACTGAATGTAGTTGTAAACCATGATGAAGCCCTTGAGGTAGGACAAATCCTTGGTGAATGGCAGGCCATTGGGCACCGAACCGCGGAACACCCGGCTGGCATTGCTGTAGCTCTGCGCGATCTCGAAGCCTTGCTCACGGAAGAAATCGAACACCTGGAGGAAATCGGCGCCCTCCTCGACCATGTGGATGGCGCGGGTGCGGTTGGTGAGCTTGCGCAGACGGCTAGGGTAGGAAGCAAAGGCAATCACCTCCATGAGGATGGCCAGGCCTTCCTGGGTAACCGTCGACGAGGGCGGCCCCTTGGCCAGGAAGGTGCAGATCGGCTGGTTCAGGCCATTGAGCGTGGTGCCGACATGCACCAGCCCTTCGTGTACCTCCAGGGCGCGCACGTCGCGCGCGTTGAACATGGCATCGGCGCGCACCTTGATGTAGTCGGCCCCGGCCGCCGCATCGGCGACGATACCGTCGGACTCGAACACGCGGATGGTTCCCTCGGCCTCGCCGAACACCTTGTTCAGCCGGTGCTGGAGGATCTCCACGGCCTCCTTGGCGGTGAGGTTTTTCGGTTCGTCCTTCAGGTCGCCACGGCCATCGATGTTGTTCAGGTAGTCCGACAGCATCAGGCCGAGGTCGGCCAGGGTCGGGTCACCGGCATGGAAGGCATCGGAGGCAGCACCATACAGCTCCTGGGAGATAAGGCCAAAGTCCTCGGTACCGCGCGCTTCGAGCATACGCACCACCATGCGGTATTCGCGGCACATGCGCTTCATGATCTGCCCGACCGGGTTGAACTGGCCAAGCTGGCGGATGATGTCGCGCTCGATGCCCTGGAACTCGGCCTTGACCGCGCCGGAGTCGAACGACAGCGGGCGCGACTGGTAATAGGCACGGTCGACGGCCGGCGGCTCCTTGCCCTTGCCCTTGAGGAAGCCCTGACGAATGTTGTCGTCCCACTTCACCGCGTCCAGCACCCGGATCGGGGTCTGTGCCGCCACGATGCGGTCAGACAGGGCACGGATGGTTTGCTGGTATTCGTCCACTGGGGACTCCTTATTGCAACAATGAGCCAAGCCTTGTGTTGCCTGTGCTGGCCTCTTCGCGGCTAAAGCCGCTCCCACGGGGACCGCACAGGTCTCAAGCCTGATGCAGTGCCTGTGGGAGCGGCTTTAGCCGCGAAGAGGCCGGCACAGGTCGCTACTTGCCAGTACGCTGGAACCGCGCCACTTCGACGAACAAATCGGAATTGGCCGGGTCGTCCAGGTAGGCCAGCACACGCGCCGACGGGCTGTCGATCAGCACGCCGTCACCGTTGTCTTCCGGCACCTCGGTACTGCGCCCGGTCAGTTCCTTTTTGTCCACCGCCTGCTGCACCTGCTCGACATCCAGGTTGTAGACCACCAGCTCCTTGCCCTCGACGATGTCGAAACCGCCGATCAGGAAGTTGCCCCCCAGGCGCTTGGGCACGCCTGCCGACAGGTACCAGCGGTTACCGTGGCGCGAAACGGTGAACACGTATTCCTCAGGCGCCTTGCCCTTGGCCGTGGCCACCGCCTTGTAGGCACCGCCGCCGCTGCGGCTGATGGTCAGCTTCAACGGCTCGCCCCAGGCGTCCTTGCTGCTCCACTTGCCGAGCAGGGCCTTGGGCGCCGCCTGGTTGCTGGGCAAAGGCTCATGGAAGGTCACCAGACAACCGCCCAGCAGCAGGAATGACAGAGTCAACAACACCACACGCCAGGCTTTCATCAGGTTCTCCTTGAAAAATCGGTCTCGGCTCAGGCCGATGCCAGCACCAGCTGCAGGTATCGGGTAAGCATAGCGAGCATCTGCCCATCGGCTTGCGCGTTCGCATCCTTGAGCAGGCCCTGATATTCCATCTGCTCGATAATCGCCGTCAACATCTGGGCGTCCTGTTCCGGTTGCCGCGATCCCACCACCTGCAACAATTGCCGAGTGCCGTGCAGCAGGATCTGCTCGTGGGCACGTACCAGCTCAGCCAGGCGTGGACACAGCAGCGCTTCCTGGCGAAAGGCCTGTTCGGCCATCAGGAAATCGCGGCGGTTCAGCAGTTGCCGCTGCACATAGTCGGCAGTCATGCGCGCCACTTCGTCAGCCAGCCGCGCCCGTGCCTGCGGGCTGCCGTCGCCCTGGGCCAGCAACTGGCGCAACACCACCTCGGTGTTGGCCCACAGTTTGGCCATGTAGGCGGCACTGCGCTCGACATATTGGGCGAAGGTGTCGGTGAGCAGGTCCTCGATGTCCTTGAAGTAGTAGGTGGTGGCCGACAGCGGCACAGCGGCCTCGGCGGCCACCGCACGGTGGCGCACACCGCGAACCCCATCGCGCACAACGATGCGCATGGCGGCGTCGAGGATCAGCTGGCGGCGCTGTTCGCTGCCTTGGCGGGCAGTCTTGCGACCTTGGTATTGCACGTTTTCGGCGACGGCGGTAGCGATGCCGGCGGCGCCTTGATCAGGCATGGCGGGTGTCACGGGGATACCTCACGGTTCAAGTCATCTGCGGCCTGCGCTGGCCTCATCGCCGGCACGCCAGCCCCCACAGGCCCGCACAATCGTCAGGACCTATGCAGTACCTGTGGGCGCTGGCTTGCCGGCGATAGAGCCAGTACAGCCAACATAAAGCTTCAGGCAAGAAAAAGCCGCCTCGAAAGGCGGCTTGTTCAATTCACTCAGGCCTGTGGACGCATGTGCGGGAACAGGATCACGTCGCGGATCGACGGCGAGTTGGTCAACAGCATCACCAGCCGGTCGATACCGATGCCTTCACCGGCGGTCGGCGGCATGCCGTATTCCAGCGCACGCACGAAGTCGGCATCGTAGTGCATGGCTTCGTCGTCACCGGCGTCCTTCTCGGCCACCTGGGCCAGGAAGCGCTCGGCCTGGTCCTCGGCATCGTTGAGCTCGGAGTAGGCGTTGGCGATTTCGCGGCCACCGATGAACAGCTCGAAGCGGTCGGTGACAGCCGGATTGTCGTCGTTACGACGGGCCAGCGGCGACACTTCGAACGGGTACTCGGTGATGAAGTGCGGCTGCTCCAGCTTGTGCTCGACCAGCTCTTCGAAAATCATCACCTGCAGCTTGCCCAGGCCTTCGTGGCCCAGCACCTTGGCACCGGCCTTCTTGGCGATGTCGCGGGCGCGGTCAACGTCCTGCAGGTCGGCAGCGGTCAGTTCCGGGTTGTACTTGAGGATCGAGTCGAACACCGACAGGCGCACGAACGGCTCGCCGAAGTGGAACACCTTGTCGCCGTACGGCACGTCGGTAGAGCCCAGTACAAGCTGTGCCAGCTCGCGGAACAGTTCCTCGGTGAGGTCCATGTTGTCGCGGTAATCGGCGTAGGCCTGGTAGAACTCGAGCATGGTGAATTCAGGGTTGTGACGCGTCGAAACACCTTCGTTACGGAAGTTGCGGTTGATCTCGAACACCTTTTCAAAGCCACCGACCACCAGGCGCTTGAGGTACAGCTCCGGCGCGATACGCAGGAACATGGCCATGTCCAGGGCGTTGTGGTGGGTTTCGAACGGCTTGGCCGCCGCGCCGCCCGGGATGGTCTGCAGCATTGGCGTTTCAACTTCGAGGAAGTCACGCTCGATGAGGAACTTGCGAATGTGCGAGATCACCTGCGAACGCACACGGAACGTGTGGCGGGTTTCTTCGTTGACCATCAGGTCGACGTAACGCTGGCGGTAGCGCTGCTCGGTGTCGGTCAGGCCATGGTGCTTGTCGGGCAGCGGGCGCAGCGACTTGGTCAGCAGACGCACGTTGGTCATTTCGACGTACAGGTCGCCCTTGCCGGAACGGGCCAGTGTGCCTTCGGCGCTGATGATGTCGCCCAGGTCCCAGGTCTTGACTGCGGCCAGGGTTTCTTCTGGCAGGGTCTTGCGGTTGACGTAGACCTGGATACGACCGGTCATGTCCTGGATCACCATGAACGAGCCACGGTTGAGCATGATACGGCCGGCAACCTTGACCGGGATCGCGGCTGCTTCCAGCTCTTCCTTGGTCTTGTCCGCGTACTGTTTCTGCAGGTCGTTGCAGTAGCTGTCGCGACGGAAGTCGTTGGGGAAGGCGTTGCCTTTGGCGCGCTCGGCGGCAAGTTTTTCCTTGCGCAGGGCGATCAGGGCATTTTCTTCCTGTTGCAGGTCTTGCGATTCGGTCTTGAGGTCGCTCATGTCGTCATTCTTTCCATCAGGTATTCGTTGCCCTATTCGGGCAGGGCACGCGATACCGGCGGGTAGCCAGGTATCGCGGCAGTGGAGTGCGGCTTACAGCCCTTGCTTGAGGCTTGCTTCCAGGTACTGGTCGAGGTCACCGTCCAGCACTTTCTGGCAGTCGCTGCGCTCTACGCCTGTGCGCAGGTCTTTGATGCGCGAGTCATCCAGTACGTAGGAACGGATCTGGTGGCCCCAGCCGATGTCCGACTTGCTGTCTTCCAGCGCCTGCGAAGCAGCATTGCGCTTCTGCATTTCCAGCTCGTACAACTTGGCCCGCAGCATTTTCATGGCGGTGTCTTTGTTGGCGTGCTGGGAGCGTTCGTTCTGACAGGCCACCACGGTGTTGGTCGGCACGTGGGTAATACGTACGGCCGAGTCGGTGGTGTTCACGTGCTGACCACCGGCACCGGAGGAACGGTAGGTGTCGATGCGCAGGTCGGACGGGTTGATCTCGATCTCGACCTTGTCGTCGATTTCGGGCGACACGAATACCGCCGAGAACGAGGTGTGGCGACGGGCACCGGAGTCGAACGGGCTCTTGCGCACCAGGCGGTGCACACCGATTTCGGTACGCAGCCAGCCGAAGGCATACTCGCCCTTGATGTGCACGGTGGCGCCCTTGATGCCGGCGACTTCACCTTCGGAAAGCTCGATGATGGTGGCGTCAAAACCACGCTTGTCGGCCCAGCGCAGGTACATGCGCAGCAGGATGTTGGCCCAGTCCTGCGCCTCGGTACCGCCGGAGCCGGCCTGGATATCCAGGTAGGCGTTGTTCATGTCCATTTCGCCGCTGAACATGCGACGGAACTCAAGCTGCGCCAGGGACTCTTCCAGGCCCTGCAGCTCGGTCTCGACGTCGCTGACAGCGCTTTCGTCCTCTTCCTCGACAGCCATGTCGAGCAGGTCCTTGCAGTCGGACAGGCCATTGGACAGCTTGTCCAGGGTCTCGACGACCTGTGCCAGCATGGCACGCTCGCGGCCCAGGGCCTGGGCGTACTCGGGCTTGTTCCAGACGTTGGGGTCTTCCAGCTCGCGGTTGACTTCGATCAGGCGGTCATGCTTGTGATCGTAGTCAAAGATACCCCCGAATGGACTGGGAACGCTCGGTGAGGTCCTTGATGGTGTTCAGGATCGGTTGGATTTCCATGGGCTGGCTACTCGTGCGAATTCGGTGAAAAGCCTGCGAGTATAACCGAGTCCGCTGCACGACGGCAGACCCGCCGGGCGACCGGAGCGCCGTATTTACCCCATGGCAGCGGCGTACCTGCCGTCAGGCAATGCCAACCTGGTTACGCCCGCTGTTCTTGGCCTGGTACAAGCCTTTGTCCGCCGCCGAGATCAACAGCCGGCAGTGGCTGCCGACGGCCGGGGTCTGGGTGGCCAGGCCAATGCTCACGGTCAGGCGGGCATCGGCAGCCGGAGCGGTGTGCGGGATGCCCAGGGCCAGCACGGTCTGGCGCAGCTTCTCGGCCACCAGGCGTGCCCCGCCGGGCGACGTATTGGGCAGCACCAGCGCAAACTCCTCGCCACCATAGCGGGCCGGCAGGTCGGTCGGCCGCGAGCACGAGCCACGGATCGCCTCGGCTACCTGACGCAAAGCCTCGTCGCCGGCAAGGTGACCGAAGCTGTCGTTGTAGGCCTTGAAATAATCCACATCGATCATCAGCAACGACAGCTGCTGCTGTTCCCGCATGGCGCGGCGCCATTCCAGCTCCAGGTACTCGTCGAAGTGGCGGCGATTGGACAGCCCGGTCAGGCCATCGGAGTTCATCAGCCGCTGCAGCATCAGGTTGGAATCGAGCAGCTGCTGCTGGCTGACGCGCAAGGCGCGGTAGGCCTCGTCGCGTTGCAACAGCGTGAGGTAGGAGCGTGAGTGGTAGCGAATACGCGCGACCAGTTCGATGGTATCCGGCAGCTTGACCAGATAGTCGTTGGCCCCGGCGGCAAACGCCGCGCTCTTCACCAGCGGGTCTTCCTTGGTCGACAGGACGATGATCGGGATGTCCTGAGTGGCCGGGTTGTTGCGGTATTCGCGCACCAGGGTCAGACCGTCAAGACCAGGCATGATCAGGTCCTGGAGGATTACCGTGGGCTTGATGCGCATGGCCTGTAGCACCGCCTGGTGCGGATCGGCACAGAAGTGGAAGTCGATGTTGTCTTCATTGGCCAGCCCCCGCCGCACCGCCTCGCCGATCATGGCCTGGTCGTCGACCAGCAGCACCATCGCCGAGTTCTCGTTGGTGGTGGGAAAACCCTCGATCGGTAATTCATTCATACCTGTTCACCCGATCACTGCCGGCCTGGCGGCGTGATTCATTACATTTCGTCATTTTGCGAAAAAGTCCGTCAAGCGCCCGGCGATGCGTTCAAGCGGGCGAATTTCCACCGCGGCATCAATGGCCGCAGCAGCCTTGGGCATGCCGTACACTGCGCTGCTGGCCTGGTCCTGGGCAATGGTCAGAAAGCCCTGCTGACGCATCAGCTTCAGGCCCTGGGCGCCGTCGCGGCCCATACCGGTGAGCAGCACGCCCACCGCATCGCCATTCCAGTAACGTGCCACGCTTTCGAAGAACACATCGATCGATGGCCGATAGATTTCATTGACAGGCTCGGCAGTGTAGGCCAGTTGGCCATTCTGTAGCAGGCGAATGTGGTGGTTGGTGCCTGCCAGCAACACCTGGCCCGGCTGCGGCGGCTCGCCTTCGCGGGCCAGGCGCACCGGCAGGCCTGCTGCGCTGCTGAGCCATTCGGCCATCCCTGCGGCAAACACCTGGTCCACATGCTGGACCAGCACGATGGCCGCCGGAAACGCTGCCGGCAAACCCTTGAGCAGCACTTCGAGGGCCGCCGGGCCACCCGCAGACGAGCCGATCGCCACCAGCCCGCGACGCTGGGAAGCCTCGCGCACGGGCGCGGCAACCGGCTTTGCGGCAGGGCTGCGTTGCTGGCCGACCAACCAGCCGATATTGAGGATCTTGCGCAGCAGCGGTGCCGCCGCTTCGCGGGCATCGCCAGCGCCCAGCGCCGGGGTATCGACCACGTCGAGGGCACCATGTCCCATGGCCTCGAACACCCTGTGCACATTCTGTTTGCGGTCAACCGTGACGATGACGATGGCGCACGGGGTTTCGGCCATGATTCGCCGGGTGGCCTCCACGCCGTCCATTACCGGCATGATCAGGTCCATCAGGATCAGGTCCGGCAATTGCTCGGCGCAGCGCTGCACCGCCTCGGCGCCGTTGCTGGCCACCCACACCACCTGGTGAGCAGGCTCCAGGGCGACCGCCCGGCGCAGCGCCTCGACGGCCATGGGCATGTCATTGACGATGGCGATCTTCATCCCTGAGCACCTCCGATCAGCTCCACCACAGCATCCAGCAACGCATCGTCGTGGAAACTGGCCTTTGCCAAATAGTAGTCGGCGCCTGCATCCAGGCCACGCCGTCGGTCTTCCTCACGGTCTTTATAGGACACCACCATTACCGGCAGCGACTGCAGGCGCTGGTCGCGGCGAACCAGGGTGACCAGCTCGATGCCGTCCATGCGCGGCATGTCGATATCGGTGATCAGCAGATCGAAGTCCTCGCCGCGCAGGGCGTTCCAGCCGTCCATGCCATCTACCGCCACCGCCACATCGTAGCCGCGGTTGCCCAGCAGCTTGCGCTGCAGCTCGCGCACGGTCAGCGAGTCGTCGACCACCAGGATGCGTTTACGGACCACGCCGCGGGCACCGCTGCTGCCGCGCTCGACGCGTTCAAGGCTGCCGGTGCTGAGCAGTTTTTCCACCGAGCGCAGCAAGTCTTCGACATCGACGATCAGTACCACCGAGCCATCATCGAGCAAAGCGCCAGAGGAAATGTCCTGCACCTTGCCCAGCCGTGGGTCGAGTGGCATCACCACCAGCACCCGCTCGCCCACCAGCCGCTCCACGGCCACGCCATACAGTTGCTCGCGCTCGCGGATCACCACCACGCGCAGGCTGGCTTCGTCGCTTTGCCCGGCCGGGCGGTTGAGCAACTGGCTGGCTGCCACCAGGCCGATATGCCGGCCTTCATGCCAGAAATGCTGGCGCCCTTCGATCTGTACGATCTGCTCGGCGGTCACCTCCAGCGTGCGTTCGATATGGGCCAGCGGGAAGGCGTAGGCTTCACCGCCCACCTCGACAACCAGGCTACGTACCACCGACAAGGTCAGCGGTACCTGAAGGTGGAAGCGGCAGCCCTGCCCCGCCACCTGGGTCAGTTCTATCGAGCCGCGCAGCTCGCGGATCATGTGCTGCACCGCATCCAGCCCCACACCGCGCCCGGACACCTCGGTGACCGTGTCGCGCAGGCTGAAACCAGGCAGGAACAGGAACGTCAGCAGTTCCGCCTCGCTCATGCGCGCCACAGTGTCGGCGGGCGACAGGGCACGCTCGACGATGCTGCTGCGCAGGCGCTCCAGGTCGATACCGGCGCCATCGTCGATCAGCTCCAGGCTGAGCATGCCGGCCTGGTGCGAAGCCCGCAGGCGGATCACGCCTTCGTCGGGCTTGCCCGCCAGCAGGCGCCGCTGGGGCAATTCGATGCCGTGGTCGACGGCATTGCGCAACAGGTGCGTCAGCGGTGCTTCGAGCTTTTCCAGCACATCGCGATCGACCTGGGTTTTCTCCCCTTCCACCACCAACCGCACCGGCTTGCCCAGCGAACGGCCCAGGTCGCGGACCATGCGGCTCTGCCCGGTCAGCACGTCGGCAAACGGCCGCATGCGGCAAGCCAGGGCCGTGTCATACAGCAACTGCGCACGCTGGCTGGCCTGCCAGCCGAACTCGTCCAGGTCGGCCGCCTGCTGCTGCAGGATCTGCTGGGTTTCCGCCAGCAGACGCTGGGTTTGCGCCAGGGCTTCGAGCACCTCGCTGCTCTGGCCACTGTCCTCGAGTTGCAGGCGCAAGCCGTCGAGCGCCTGCATGCCTTGGCCGTGCATGCGTTTGAGGCGTTGCAGGGTGGCCAGGTAAGGCTTGAGCCGCTGGGTTTCCACCAGCGACTTGCTGGACAGGTCGAGCAGACTATTGAGGCGGTCGGCGGTGACACGCAGTACCCGCTCGGCACCTTCGCCTGCGCGCTTGCCAGCCTTGCGCTGCAGAATCGGCTCGGGCTCTGCCTCTGACTCCGGCGGTTCGGCTGGCAATACCGGGGGGGCAGACGGCAAGCTTGCCAACGGCGGCTCTGGGACCACGGGTGCAGCCAGCGGCGGTGCAGGCATCGCAGCGCCCGGGTCGAGCAGGCTGGCCATCTGCGCAAGAAACACCGGCAAGGTCGCCTGCGCCGCGGCATCGCCTGGCGTGGCGATACGCATCAGCAGGTCGGTCCCCTGCAACAGTGTGTCAATGTGCTCGGCGGTCAGCCGCAGCCGACCTTCCTGCGCCGCCACCAGGCAATCTTCCATGACGTGGGCAACGCTGACACCAGCATCCACCCCGACGATGCGCGCGGCCCCCTTGAGCGAGTGAGCGGCACGCATGCACGCCTCAAGCTGGTCGGCCTGGGTGGGGTTGCGTTCCAGTGCCATCAAGCCAGCACTCAGCACCTGGGTCTGCGCCTCGGCCTCCAGGCTGAACAGTTCGAGCAACGATGCGTCGCGCATTTGCTCTGGGGTCATGACAGGCTCCGCTGCACGGCAGACAGTAGGTGTTGATCGTCCAGCACCCGCACGCTGCGGCCGCGCCACTGCAGGACAGCAGCGGTGAAGCGTGAGGCGTCCTGGCCGCTGCCCAGCAGCAATGGGTCGAGCCGGTGGATACCGTCGATTTCCTCGACGGCCATCACTACAGGCCCACCTGCGGCAGCCAGAATCAGCATGCGGGGCATGGCCCGACCGCTCCGTTGCTCGGCGGTGCCGGCCTGCACACCCAGCAAATCAGCCAGCGACAGGCATGGGACCAACGCACCGCGGACATTGGCAACCCCCTGCAGCAGCCGCGAGCGCTGGTGCGGCAGCGAATGCACAGCCTGCAGCGGGGCGATTTCGGCCAGGCTGGCAGTGGCCAGCGCCAGCCATTCTTCGCCCAGTCGAAATAGCAGCATGGAGCGGCCGGTGTTTTCTTCGACCTGTTGTACCGCTGCTGCCTGGTGATCCGGCATCAGCGCATAGCGGTCGAGCAAACGCGTAGCCGCAGCGGCATACACCTCGCAATTGCGGCAATGAACATGCCGCTCCAGCAGCGGGCACTGCTTGTCGCCGTGCACGCCAATACGGTTCCAGCAGTCGTCGATGTGCGCGTCATCCTCGGCGAGCAATTGCAACGCGGATTCAGTGTTCATCGTTCAGGCTCCCGACCAGCCCGCACTGCGCGATCCTGCAGGCGCCGGGCGCCGGCCAGATCGCCCTGGGCCGCCAGCAAGGCGGCCAGGTGCACCAGCGCTTCGGGGTGCTGTGGTTCCAGGTACAGGGCCTTGCGATAGTGGGTCAGCGCCTGCTGCGCATCGCCCTCGGTATCACTGAGCAGCCCCAGCCAGTAGTACACCTGGGCGGACGGCGGATACTGCTTCAGGTAGCGCTGGCATTCTTCACGCGCCTGTTCGCTGGCGCCGGCATTGGCCAGCCGGGCAATGCTGGCCAGCAACTCGCTGGCGGCCTCGGGCTTGTGCTCACGGGCTGGCGCAGGACGGGTCACCGCCGGCAGCACCCGCAGCGGGCGCCGCATCGGCACGCCGGGCGGCGGATAACCTGATGCGGGTAAAGTCGCCAGCGTCCGCCTCGCGGGCTGGGCGGGTGTCGCCGGCAACGGGGTGCTGTTACCTTGCTGGCGCACATAGGCAAACGACTGGGCGATCCCTAGCGGACGCATGCCCAGGCGTGCCAACAAGCTGCCTTCGGCCGGGCCGATGAACAGCACACCCTGTGGATGCAGCAGGCGCTTGAGCACTTCGAACACACGCTGTTGGGTAGGCACGTCGAAATAGATCAACAGATTGCGGCAGAACACGAAGTCATACAGCCCATCGCGGCTGGCCAACGCCGGGTCAAGCACATTGCCCACCTGCAGGCTGACCTGCTGACGTACCCGTTCATGCAGGCGGTGGCCTTCGTCCAGCGCATCGAAATAGCGTTCGCGAAAGCCCAGTTCGCTGCCACGGAAAGCATTGCGGCCATACACAGCCTGCCCGGCCTTGGCTACCGAGTTGGGGCTGATGTCCATGCCATCAATGATGAATGCGCCCGGCGCCATGCCGGCGTCGAGCAAGGCCATGGCCAGCGAATAAGGTTCCTCGCCGGTTGAGCAAGGCAGGCTGAGCAATCGCAGTGGCCGCGCGCCCGCCAGTTGGGCCTGGCGTTTGTGGGCCAGGCTGCCCAGTGCCGTGAAGGATTCGGGATATCGGAAAAACCAGGTTTCCGGGACGATCACCGCTTCGATCAGCGCTTGTTGCTCATCCGTCGACTGCTGCAGACGCAGCCAGTAATCTTCCAGGTCCGCCGCGCCCACGGCAACGCAACGCTGGCGCAGTGCGCGTTCGACCATGGGCGCGCCCACCGACTCCACGTCCAGGCCGATACGCTCACGCAGGAAGCGGAAAAAACGCTGCTCGTTCATGTAAGCATCCCTGTCGGGTCTTGCGTGTACAGCAATTGGTGCACGGCGTCGGTCAGCAGGTCATTGACTTCGATGCGCTGCAGCAGGCCCAGAGCATCCTGGCGCACCGGGCCCAGATATGGCGCTTCGCCCGTGTCCACGCCATAGGGCTGGAACTCGTCGGGTTGGCAACGCAGGGTTTCAGTGGCCTGTTCCAGGATCAGGCCAAGCTGCAGGCTGCCACGGTAGTGCACCAGCACCAGGCGCGTACTGGTGCGTTGCGCCGCAGGTTGGCCAAAACTCAGCGCGGCAAGGTCGATCACCGGGACCAGTTGGCCGCGATGGGCGAGGATGCCCGCGACCCAGGCAGGTGCCTGGGCAATCGGCTTGAGCGGCTGGCGCGGCAGCACCTCGATCACCTCGTGCACGCTCAGGGCAAAGCGCTGCTCCCTGAGGCGAAACTGCAGGTACAACTCACCCTTGACGTTGTGCACGGGTGCGGCGCGCGGTTGCAAGTCGTTCATCGCGGTCAGACTTTGAAACGCGACACGCCGCCACGCAGGCCGGCGGCCACCTGGCTCAGTTCATCAATGGCAAAACTGGCCTGGCGCAGCGACTCGACGGTCTGGGTACTGGCATCGCTGAGCTGGGCCAGCGCCTGGTTGATCTGCTCGGCACCGGTGGCCTGGGCCTGCATGCCTTCGTTGACCATCAGCACGCGCGGCGCCAAGGCCTGCACCTGATGAATGATCTGGCTGAGCTGCTCGCCCACCTGCTGCACTTCGAACATGCCACGGCGTACTTCTTCGGAGAACTTGTCCATGCCCATGACCCCGGCCGATACCGCCGACTGGATTTCACGCACCATCTGCTCGATGTCGTAGGTGGCCACGGCGGTCTGGTCGGCAAGGCGGCGCACTTCGGTGGCCACCACAGCAAAGCCACGGCCGTACTCGCCGGCCTTTTCCGCTTCGATGGCGGCGTTCAGCGACAGCAGGTTGGTCTGGTCGGCAACCTTGACGATGGTTACCACCATCTGAGTGATGTTGCTGGCCTTCTCGTTGAGGATACCGAGCTTGGCGTTGACCAGGTCGGCGGCGCCCATCACCTGATGCATGGTCTCTTCCATGCGCGCCAGCCCCTGCTGGCCGGAGCCGGCCAGGCTGGAAGCCTGATCAGCGGCGGAGGTGACTTCGGTCATGGTCCGCACCAGATCACGTGAAGTGGCCGCAATTTCCCGCGAGGTGGCGCCGATTTCGGTGGTAGTAGCTGCCGTTTCGGTGGCAGTGGCCTGCTGTTGCTTGGACGTGGCGGCAATTTCGGTAACCGACGTGGTCACCTGCACCGACGAACGCTGTGCCTGTGCCACCAGGTTGGCCAGTGCCTCGGCCATTTCGTTGAACCCGCTTTCGATGGCGCCGAACTCGTCCTTGCGGTCCAGGCTCAGGCGCATGCTCAGGTCACCCGAGCGCAACCTGTCGAGCGCATGGACAATGCGCTGCATGGGAGCGGTGATGGCACGCATCAGCAACAGGCCACAAATGGCGGCCGCGACGATGGCCAGCAGCAGCGAAACCACCATGCTGCCTTTGGCCGTGCTCACGGCGCTGACAATCTCGCTGGTGGCGGAGGCGGCAGACGCCCGATTGAATTCGATCACTTCATTAAGGTGCTTGCGCCCTTCCACCCAGGCCGGCGTCAGCACCTCCATGATCAGCCGTTCAGCTTCGGCGTAGTTGTGCTGGCGATATGCATCCAGCACCTGATTGACGATCCTGAGGTAGTTCTCTTCCAGTTGCACGAAGCTCTCGAAGCGGGTCTGGTCGTCCTTGTCCTGGATGGTAGCCTGGTAGCTGGCCATGTGCTGCTTGAGCCGGTCTTCGAAGCTTTTGAACAGCTCCATGTCGGCTGAAGTGATCTCACGGTGGTTGGACAGCCCCACCAGTTGCTGGCTGGTGACGTAGCTGTCGACCCAGGCGCTGCGGATCATCGAGCTGTAATAGACCCCGGGAATGCTGTCGGTCCCCACCGCCTGTTCGGCAGTTTCGATGGCCACCAACCGCGAGTAGGCGGCCACGATCATCAGCAGCATGATGGCGATGATCACGGCGAAACTTGCCAGGATCCGTTGGCGCAAGGTCCAGTTTTTCACATTCAGCCCTCAGGAATTCACAACGAGCGGGAAAAATCGCCGAAGTATAGCCCAGAGGCCTTACAGATTTGCGGGTGAAGTGAGGGCTAAACAGGCATACCTGCTGATGGACATGTCACTGGGGCTGCTGTGCAGCCCTTCGCGGCCACGCCCGCTCCCACAGGTATCAGCGAAATGTCGAAGGTTGTGATAACCCTGTGGGAGCTGGCTTGCCGGCGATGGGCTGCGACGCAGCCCCCAGTTATTGGCCCGCAGCAAGCCGTACCTGGCTTTCCAGCTCCTGACGCAAGCCTGGGTCCAGGCGCAGTTGGCGGGCCAGTTCGTCGAGGTAGGCACGTTCCATGTAGTTTTCCTGGTCGACCATCATCACGCTGGCCAGGTACATCTCGGCGGCCATTTCCGGCGTTTGCGCGGCGCGGGCCACTTCGGCCGGGTCCAGCGGCTTGTTCAGCTCGGCGTGCAGCCAGTGCTGCAGCTCGCGGTCGCTGTCCAGGCGGGTGAACTCGCCCTCGATCAGCGCCCGTTCGCGCTCGTCGATATGGCCATCGGACTTGGCCGCCGCCACCAGCGCCCGCAGCACCGCCTGGCTGTGCTGCTCGACCTGTGCAGGCGGCAGGCGGTCGACGGTTTGCGGCTCGGCTGCGGCCCCGCGCTGATTGGCCTGCCAGTTGCCGTAGGCTTTGTAGGCGAGCACTCCCAGCGCGGCCAGGCCACCATAGGTCAGGGCTTTGCCGCCGTATTTTCGGGCTTTCTTGCTGCCCAGCAACAAGCCCAGAGCGCCGCCACCCAACAGGCCGCCACCGGCACCGGACAACAGCCCGCCAAGCCCACCGCCAGCGCTGCTGGACGTGTTGGCGCCCCCCTGTTTTTCGAGCATCTGCTGGCCGGATTTGAGGAGTTGATCAAGCAAGCCCCGAGTGTTCATTCATGTGTCTCCACGCAAGAAGATTCAACCGCCAGAGTAAGGCTTGCCCGAACGCACGCCATCGCGGATTTGCTTCCGGATGTTGCATTGGCTGGCAAAAAGCCAACTAGACTCGATATCGCCAATACCTCGCGCGATCGCACTACGCTGATAACAATTGCTTCACGGCTTGCTTGATGACTGCCCCGAACAAGATCTCCAAAAAGAGGGAACACCATGTCAGTGCACAAGACCGCATTGCTCGGCGCCATGACCGGTGCCGTGCTGGCCAGCGCCAGCCTGCAGGCTGCCGAACCGCCCAAGGCCCTGGGGCCTGGCGAGGGGCGCCTGGATATCGTCGCCTGGCCCGGCTATATCGAGCGCGGTGAAAGCGACAAGGCCTATGACTGGGTGACCGGCTTCGAGAAGGAAACCGGCTGCAAGGTCAGTGTGAAGACCGCCGCCACCTCGGACGAGATGGTCAGCCTGATGACCAAGGGCGGTTATGACCTGGTCACCGCCTCGGGCGATGCCTCGCTGCGGCTGATCGTGGGCAAGCGCGTGCAGCCGATCAACACCGCCCTGATCCCCAACTGGAAGAACATCGACCCGCGCCTGCAGAACGGTGGCTGGTACGTGGTCGACAAGCAGGTGTACGGCACCCCGTATCAGTGGGGGCCGAACGTGCTGCTTTACAACACCAATACCTTCAAGCAGGCCCCCACCAGCTGGGGTGTGGTGTTCGAGCCGCAGAACCTGCCCGACGGCAAGCCCAACAAGGGCCGCGTGCAGGCCTACGACGGGCCGATCTATATCGCCGACGCGGCGCTGTACCTGAAGTCCACCAAGCCCGAACTGGGCATCAAGGACCCCTACGAGCTGAACGAGGAGCAATACAAGGCCGTGCTGGAACTGCTGCGCCAGCAGCAACCGCTGATCCATCGTTACTGGCATGACGCCACGGTGCAGATGAGTGATGTGAAGAACGAAGGCGTTGTCGCCTCCAGCTCCTGGGGTTACATGGTCAATGGCCTGAAGGGCGAAAACCAGCCGGTGGCCTCGACCATTCCCAAGGAAGGCGCGACCGGCTGGGCCGACACCACCATGCTGCACAGCGAAGCCAAGCACCCCAACTGCGCCTACAAGTGGATGGATTGGTCATTGCAGCCGAAGGTGCAAGGTGATGTGGCGGCCTGGTTCGGCTCGTTGCCGGCGGTGCCGGCGGCATGCACCGGCAGCGAACTGTTGGGGGCCGAAGGTTGCAAGACCAACGGTTTCGACAATTTCGACAAGATTGCCTTCTGGAAGACCCCGCAGGCCCAGGGGGGCAAGTTCGTGCCGTATAGCCGCTGGACCCAGGATTACATTGCGATCATGGGTGGGCGCTGAGGTTGCCTGAATGCCTGTACTGGCCCCTTCGCGGGCAAGCCCGCTCCCACAGGCTGATCACCGCCTGTAGGAGCGGGCTTGCCCGCGAAGAGGCCGGAACAGGAGAAACATCGATGTCCGGAGCCCACGCATGCCCCTAGCCGTCCAGTTCACCCAGGTTTGCCGCACCTTCGGCGAGGTCAAGGCCGTCGACCAGGTCAGCATCGACATCATCGATGGCGAGTTCTTCTCCATGCTCGGCCCTTCAGGTTCGGGCAAGACCACCTGCCTGCGCCTGATCGCCGGCTTCGAGCAACCCACCAGCGGCTCGATCCGCATCCACGGTGTCGAGGCCGCTGGGGTGCCGCCCTACCTGCGCGACGTCAACACTGTGTTCCAGGACTACGCCCTGTTCCCGCACATGAATGTCCTGGACAACATCGCCTACGGCCTGAAGGTAAAAGGCGTGGCCAAGGCCGAACGCCACAACCGCGCCGAAGAAGCATTGGCCATGGTGGCCCTGGCCGGCTATGGCTCGCGCAAGCCAGCGCAGCTGTCTGGCGGCCAGCGCCAGCGCGTGGCCCTGGCCCGCGCCCTGGTCAACCGCCCACGGGTATTGCTGCTGGATGAGCCGCTGGGCGCACTGGACCTTAAGTTGCGCGAACAGATGCAGGGCGAGCTGAAAAAGCTGCAACGCCAGCTGGGCATCACCTTCATCTTTGTCACCCACGACCAGACCGAGGCCCTGTCGATGTCCGACCGGGTCGCGGTGTTCAACCGCGGCCGTATCGAACAGGTCGACACACCGCGCAATCTGTACATGAAGCCCGCCACCCCCTTCGTCGCAGAATTCGTCGGCACGTCCAACGTAGTGCGTGGCGAGCTGGCCATGCAGCTCAACGGCAGCCCGGCGCCCTTCTCCATCCGCCCCGAGCACATCCGCCTGGGCGACCTTGTGGTGACCAGCCACGAAGTGCAGGTAAGCGGCCTGTTGCGCGATATCCAGTACCAGGGCAGCGCCACCCGCTACGAGCTGCAACTGGACAGTGGCCAGCTGTTGGCGGTAAGCCAGGCCAACGACCGCTGGCAAGCACAAGCCCACCCCTGGCAGCCCGGGCAACGGGTGCGGGCACACTGGCCCCGCGAGGCCATGACGGTGCTGCAGGAAAACGAGGCCCACTGAAATGAGCACACTGCGCAGCCTGGCCAACCTGCTGTACCGGCGCCCAAACCTTTACCTGGCACTGCTGCTCATACCCCCGCTGACCTGGTTCGGCGCAATCTACCTGGGCTCGTTGCTGAACTTGCTGTGGCAAGGCTTCTATACCTTCGACGACTTCACCATGGCGGTGACCCCGGACCTGACCCTGGGCAACTTCGCCGCGCTGTTCAACCCGTCGAACTTCGACATCATTCTGCGCACCCTGGGCATGGCGGTGGCAGTGTCGCTGGCCAGCGCGGTACTGGCCTTCCCCATCGCCTATTACATGGCGCGCTATACCAGCGGCAAGACCAAGGCATTTTTCTACATCGCGGTGATGATGCCGCTGTGGGCCAGCTACATCGTCAAGACCTACGCCTGGACCCTGCTGCTGGCCAAGGGCGGCGTGGCCCAGTGGTTTGTCCAGCAGTTGCACCTGGATGGCCTGCTGCAAGCGCTGCTGGCCGTGCCCGGTGTGGGCGGCAGCACGCTGTCGACCTCCCACCTGGGGCGCTTCATGGTATTCGTGTACATCTGGCTGCCGTTCATGATCCTGCCGATCCAGGCCGCGCTGGAGCGCCTGCCGCCTTCGCTGCTGCAAGCCTCGGCAGACCTTGGCGCACGGCCTGGGCAAACCTTTTTGCAAGTGATCCTGCCGCTGTCGATCCCGGGCATCGCCGCCGGCTCGATCTTCACCTTCTCGCTAACCCTGGGTGACTTCATCGTGCCGCAGCTGGTCGGCCCGCCCGGCTACTTCATCGGCAGCATGGTCTATGCCCAGCAAGGGGCGATCGGCAACATGCCGATGGCCGCCGCGTTCACCCTGGTGCCCATCGTGCTGATTGCGGTGTACCTGTCCATCGTCAAGCGCCTGGGGGCCTTCGATGCACTCTGAAAAAGCGTCTACAGGGCTGCGCCTGGCGGCCTGGGGCGGGCTGCTGTTCCTGCATTTCCCGATCCTGATCATCTTCCTGTACGCCTTCAACACCGAAGACGCGGCATTCAGCTTCCCGCCCAAGGGCTTCACCCTGAAATGGATTGGTGTGGCCTTCGCCCGGCCCGATGTGCTGGAGGCGATCAAGCTGTCGCTGCAGGTGGCCTGCTTGGCCACGCTGATTGCCCTGGTGCTCGGCACATTGGCGTCAGTCGCACTGTATCGGCGCAACTTCTTCGGCAAAGAGAGCATTTCGCTGATGCTGATCCTGCCCATTGCCTTGCCCGGCATCATCACCGGCATCGCCCTGCTCTCGGCGTTCAAGACCTTGGGGATAGAGCCCGGGGTGTTCACCATCGTGGTCGGCCACGCCACGTTCTGCGTGGTGATTGTCTACAACAACGTGATCGCCCGCCTGCGGCGCACCTCGCAAAACCTGATCGAAGCGTCGATGGACCTGGGCGCCGATGGCTGGCAGACCTTCCGCTACATCATCCTGCCCAACCTCGGCTCGGCGCTGCTGGCCGGCGGCATGCTGGCTTTTGCCCTGTCGTTCGATGAAATCATCGTCACCACCTTCACCGCCGGCCACGAACGCACCCTGCCGATCTGGCTGCTCAACCAGCTGAGCCGACCGCGCGACGTGCCGGTGACCAACGTGGTCGCCATGCTGGTGATGCTGGTGACCATGCTGCCAATCCTTGGCGCCTATTACCTGACCCGCGGCGGCGAGAGCGTCGCGGGCAGTGGCAAATGACACTGGAGGAGCCCCCGATGCAAACGCAGATGCTGATCAATGGCCAGCTGGTCGCAGGTCAAGGCCCGGCCTGGACCGTACTCAACCCGGCGCTGGGTACGGCCCTGGCGCAAATCAACGAAGCCACCGAGGCCCAGGTGGACAGCGCCGTGCGCGCCGCCGACCAAGCCTTCGACAGCTGGTCGCAAACCAGCCCCAAGGATCGCTCGCAAACCTTGCTGGCGCTGGCGGACGCCATCGAAGCCCATGGCGATGAACTGGCCCGGCTGGAATCGCAGAACTGCGGCAAGCCCCTCAGCGCGGCGCTGAACGACGAAATCCCGGCGATTGCCGATGTGTTCCGCTACTTTGCCGGTGCGGCGCGCTGCCTGGGCGGCTCGGCGGCCGGCGAATATCTGCCGGGCCACACCTCGATGATCCGTCGCGACCCGTTGGGTGTGGTGGCCTCCATCGCACCCTGGAACTACCCGTTGATGATGCTGGCCTGGAAGATCGCGCCGGCCTTGGCAGCCGGCAACACGGTGGTGATCAAACCCTCCGAACTGACCCCGCTGACCGCCTTGCGACTGGGTGAACTGGCCCAGGACCTGCTGCCGCCGGGCGTGCTGAACATTCTCTTTGGCCGCGGCCAGACCGTCGGCAACCCGCTGGTCAGCCATCCCAAGGTGCGCATGGTGTCGCTGACAGGCTCCATCCCCACGGGCGCGCACATCATCAGCGCCACCGCCGACAGCGTGAAACGCATGCACATGGAGCTGGGTGGCAAGGCGCCTGTGCTGGTGTTTGATGATGCTGACATCGACGCCGCCATCGACGGCATCCGCACGTTCGGCTTCTACAACGCCGGCCAGGACTGCACCGCAGCCTGTCGCCTTTATGTGCAGGACGGTATCTACGACCGCTTCGTCGAGGGCCTGGGTGCAGCAGTAGCGAGCCTGAAACCTGGCCTGCAGGAGGCCGAGGACACCGAACTGGGGCCGCTGATCAGTGCCCAGCACCGCGACAAGGTCGCCGGGCTGGTGCAGCGGGCCATCGCCCAACCGCACATTCGCCTGGTGACGGGTGGCAAGGCGATTGAGGGCAATGGTTTCTACTTCGAGCCGACCGTGCTGGCCGACGCCCTGCAGGACGACGAGATCGTGCGCAACGAAGTATTCGGCCCAGTGGTCTCGGTCACGCGCTTTAAAGACGAAGCGCAGGCGCTGGAATGGGCCAACGACTCCAACTACGGCCTTGCCTCATCGGTGTGGACCCGCGACACCGGCCGCGCCCACCGCCTGGCGGCGCGCTTGCAGTACGGCTGCACCTGGGTGAATACCCACTTCATGCTGGTCAGCGAAATGCCCCATGGCGGGCAGAAGCATTCAGGGTATGGGAAGGATATGTCGATGTATGGGCTGGAGGACTACACCTGCGTGCGGCATGTGATGATCAAGCATTGAGGAAAGCGTTGGAGTCTGTCGTTAGAGTTGTGGCGCGTACGAGATCGAGCGCCGCGCGGGCGGCGCTCGATTTCTGCCCTGCACAAAATTTCGCAAATCACCCGCAGGCCGGTACGCTAGTCGCGCAAATCGGACTCGTGAATCGGGTTGGCGCGGCTGGTCGCGCGCTGGTACTGCGCAGGCCAGGTGGCCTTGTTGCCGCCCAGGTCGTCGTCGGCGTGCAGTGGCCAGTACGGGTCGCGCAGCAGTTCGCGGGCGAGGAAGATGAGGTCGGCCTGGCCAGTGCGCAGAATGTGTTCGGCCTGGGCCGGTTCGGTGATCATGCCCACGGTGCCGGTGGCAATTTCCGATTCCTTGCGCACACGTTCGGCGAAGCGGGTCTGGTAGCCGGGGCCGGTGGGGATCTCGGCGTTTACCGAGGTACCGCCAGAGGACACATCGATCAGGTCCACACCCAACCCTCGCAGGCGACGAGCCAGTTCGACGGTTTCATCCGGGTTCCAGCCATCCTCGACCCAATCGGTTGCCGAAACCCGCACCAATAGCGGCAATTCGGCAGGCCACACCGTGCGCACGGCCTCGACCACCTGCAGGGTCAGGCGGATACGGTTTTCAAAGCAACTGCCGTACTCGTCGCGGCGCTGGTTGCTCAACGGTGACAGGAACTGATGCAGCAGGTAACCATGGGCGGCGTGTATTTCGACCACCTTGAAACCGGCCTTCAAGGCGCGCTCAGTCGAGGCGACAAAGGCCGCGATTACGCCCTGGATCTCGTCCTGGGTCAGCTCGTGTGGCGCTGTGTGTTGCGGGTCGAAGGCGATCTTCGATGGGCCTACTGGCTGCCAGCCTCCCTCTTCGACTTTCACACTGCCCTGTTTGCCCAGCCATGGGCGGTAGGTACTGGCCTTGCGCCCGGCGTGCGCCAATTGTATGCCCGGCACGGCCCCCTGGGCGGTAATGAAACGGGTGATGCGTTGCAGCGGTGCAATCTGGGCATCGTCCCACAGGCCGAGGTCTTCGGCGGTGATGCGGCCATCGGCAGTAACCGCCACGGCTTCCGTGATCACCAAACCCGCGCCACCCACCGCACGGCTGCCTAAATGGACAAGGTGCCAGTCGTTGGCCAGGCCATCGATGGCGGAATACTGGCACATCGGCGATACGGCGATGCGGTTGGGCAGGGTCAGCTGACGCAGGGTGTAAGGCTCGAGCAGCAGGCTCATGAGGGCACCTCCCAAGAACTCCAATGGTGATCCGGCCCGGGCACTCAATTGCACGTCCCTGGCCCAGGTCCGGTCATAACTTCAGACTAGACCAGAATGGGTGGGGGGGAGGTTCCATGGGATTTTGGGTGGGGTGCGGGTGGGGTGCGGGTGTCAGGCTCGAAAGTGATGTCGCCGGTGAGATCGAGCGCCGCCCGCGCGGCGCATCGCGACGCAAGGCCGCTCCCACATTTGTTGCAACGTGGCCATGTCTGTGAGGCCATGGTTGTCAGCCTTGGCGCATGACGGAAGGCTGGTGGAGCGATAACAGCGTCAGCGCACAGGCATCGTCAGATCAACAAGGCGCGCAACCATGGCCTTGCAGGTTTGGCACGTTGCAACAAATGTGGGAGCGGCCTTGCGTCGCGATGCGCCGCGCGGGCGGCGCTCGATTTTCGCCACACCAAACAACTCAAGGCAAGCCCAGCGACCCCGTCAGCGCGGCTCCATGTGGGCAATCATCAACTGCACACTTTCGTTGCCACGAAACTCGTTCACATCCAGCTTGTACGCCAGTTCGACCCAGCGCACGGTCGGGTTCGGCCACACTTCGCGGTCGACGCCAAAAGCAATGCCATCCAGTCGCACCGAACCACACTCGCTCTTGAGCACCACCTTCAGGTGCCGCTCGCCCACCACGCGCTGCTCCACCAGCTGGAACACGCCGTGGAACAGCGGCTCGGGGAAATGCTGGCCCCAAGGCCCGGCATGGCGCAGGGCCTTGGCCAGGTCGAGGTGAAATTCCTCCACGGCCAGGCTGCCATCTGACAACAGCCGACCTGTCAGGTCTTCCTCACGCAGCTGGCGACGCACTTCTTCGTCAAACGCCTCGGCAAAGGCCGGGAAATTACCCTCAGGCAACGATAAGCCCGCAGCCATGGCGTGGCCGCCGAACTTGCTGATCAGTTGTGGGTGGCGCGCCGCCACGGCATCCAGTGCATCGCGGATGTGGAAGCCTGGTACCGACCGCGCCGACCCTTTGAGCATGCCTTCACCGGCATCGGCGAAGGCGATGGTAGGCCGGTGGTAACGCTCTTTCAGCCGCGAAGCCAGAATACCGATCACGCCCTGGTGCCAGTCGGCATCGAACAGGCACAACCCATACGGCATGGACTCCACCGGCAGGTCCTTGAGCTGGGCCAGGGCCTCGCGTTGCATGCCCTGCTCGATGGACTTGCGGTCCTGGTTCAACCCGTCAAGCTGCTGGGCCATGTCCTGGGCCAGCGCCGCGTCTTCGCACAGCAGGCACTCGATGCCCAGGCTCATGTCGTCCAGGCGACCGGCGGCGTTCAGCCGCGGGCCCAGGATGAAGCCAAGGTCAGTCGAGGTGATACGCCGGTGATCGCGGCGGGCCACTTCGAGAATTGCTTTAAGCCCTGGGCGGGCGCGACCGGCGCGGATGCGCTCAAGGCCCTGATGCACCAGGATGCGGTTGTTGGCATCCAGCGGCACCACGTCGGCAACGCTGCCCAACGCGACCAGGTCGAGCAGCTCGCCGATGTTCGGCTGTGCTTGCGTCTCATAGCGCCCCAGGCTGCGCAGGCGCGCGCGCAGGGCCATCAGCACATAGAAGATCACCCCTACCCCGGCCAGCGCCTTGCTCGGGAACGTACAGCCAGGCTGGTTGGGGTTGATGATAGCGTCGGCATCGGGCAGTTGCTGGCCTGGCAGGTGGTGGTCAGTGACCAGCACCTTGAGCCCGGCGGCCTTGGCTGCCGCCACACCCTCGACGCTGGAAATACCATTGTCCACGGTGATCAGCAGTTGCGGCTGACGCTGCAGCGCCACCTCGACGATTTCCGGGGTCAGGCCATAGCCGTATTCGAAGCGGTTGGGCACCAGGTAATCGACGTGGGCCGCACCCAGCAGCCGCAGGCCCAGCACCCCGACGGTGCTTGCCGTGGCGCCATCGGCATCGAAATCGCCAACGATAAGAATGCGCTGGCGCTGGTCCAGCGCCTCGACCAGCAGGTCGACACCGGCCTCGATGCCCTTGAGTTGCTGGTACGGCAGCAGGCGCGCCAGGCTTTTGTCGAGCTCGGCCTCGCACTGTACGCCGCGCGCGGCGTACAGACGGGTCAGCAAGGGTGGCAAGTTACCCAGAAATGGCAGTGTCGGCGGCAGGGGGCGAGGTTCAATACGCATAGGTCGCTTCAGCCACGCTCACCGAGCAGCCACTGCAGTTGCACCTCGTGCTGGCCACGGTCATCGGTCACGAACACCGTACCTTCACTGATCATCACGTCCCACTTGATGCTGCGCGGCATGTCGGTAGCCAGCGTCTCCAGCACCTCCTGAGGCACGGCAGCGATGTTCAGGTTTTTCAGGTTCTTCACGGCACCTACCACCTTGCCTTCCCACACACGCAGGCTGCCATAGGCCAGCAGGCTGGTGCGTTCGGTACGGCGCGAGCACCAGGTCAGGCGGTCGGCGTCTGGCTGGCCAACTTCGATCCAGTGCAACACGCGATCATCCAGGCTCTTTTCCCACAGCGCCGGCTCATCGACATCCGAAAGACCGCGGCCAAACGACAAGTTCTCGTTGTACCAGAGCGCGTACGCCAACAGACGAACCGCCATACGCTCTTCCGTTTCCGAAGGATGGCGGGCAATGGTCTGCTTGACGCTTTCGTAGACATTGCGATCAAGGTCGGTCAGATTCAATTCGAACTTGTAGGTGGTGGACGGCTGGGCCATGGTCGACGGGCTTCGTGCAAAAGAAAAGTGGCACAGTCTAACCCATCCGCTCCCTCCATGCGCCGCAGCAGTACCCGGCGAAACCGACGTGTGATAAAACCACGGCTCTGCCCAGCTGCCACGGATACCCCATGTCGACGCCCAGCAAACCCCTCGCCGGCCTCAAAGTTGTCGAACTTGGCACCCTGATTGCCGGGCCGTTTGCCTCGCGCATCTGTGCCGAATTCGGCGCCGAGGTGATCAAGGTCGAATCCCCCGACGGCGGCGACCCGTTGCGCAAGTGGCGCAAGCTGTACGAGGGCACTTCGCTGTGGTGGTTCGTGCAGGCGCGCAACAAGCAATCGCTCACCCTCAACCTCAAGCACCCCGAGGGCCGCGAGATTCTGAAGCGCCTGCTGGCCGACGCCGACATCCTGATCGAGAACTTCCGCCCGGGCGTGCTGGAAAAGCTCGGCCTGGGCTGGGATGTGCTGCATGCGCTGAACCCGGGCCTGGTGATGGTGCGCCTTTCGGGCTTTGGCCAGACCGGGCCGATGAAAGACCAGCCGGGCTTTGGCGCCGTGGGCGAGTCGATGGGCGGTTTGCGCTACATCACCGGCTTCGACGACCGCCCGCCGGTGCGCACGGGCATTTCCATCGGTGACTCGATTGCCGCCTTGTGGGGGGTAATCGGCGCGCTGATGGCGCTGCGCCACCGTGAAGTCAATGGCGGCCAGGGCCAGGTGGTGGACGTGGCGCTGTACGAGGCGATTTTCGCCATGATGGAAAGCATGGTCCCGGAATTCGATGTGTTCGGCTTTATCCGCGAGCGCACCGGCAACATCATGCCGGGTATCACGCCCTCCTCGATCCATACCAGCGCCGACGGCAAGCACGTGCAGATCGGCGCCAACGGCGATGCAATCTTCAAGCGCTTCATGCAGGCCATCGGCCGTGCCGACCTGGCAGAAGACCCGACCTTGGCCAGCAACGATGGCCGTGACCTGCGCCGAGACGAACTGTACGGGGTGATCGACCGCTGGGCCAACAGCCTGCCCCAGGAGCAATTGATGCAGGTACTGACCACGGCCGAAGTGCCCGCCAGCCGTATCTATTCGGCCGAGGACATGTTCAAGGACCCGCAGTACCTGGCGCGGGAGATGTTCTTGCAAGCCAAGCTGCCGGACGGCAAGCCGTTCCGCATGCCGGGCATCGTGCCCAAGCTGTCGGATACGCCTGGTTCCACCGAGTGGGTCGGCCCGGCGCTGGGCGAACATACCGAAGCACTGCTTACCCGCCTGGGCTATGACGCGGCGGCCATTGCCGGCCTGCGCGAAGCCGGCGCGGTCTGACGCCTGCCGCCGCCCTCGCCCATGCGCGCTGCCCGCGGGTTACGCCACCTGATCCTGCTGTGCGGGCTACTGCCCGCATTGCTCCTGCAGCCAGTCAGTGCCAAAGAACGCATCGTCTGGCTGGTACGTGACCTGCCGCCCTTCACCATTTTTCACGGCACGGAAAAAGGCCAAGGGGTAATCGACCAGTTGTTGCCGCTGCTCATCGGGCAGATGCCTGAATACGACCACAGCATCGTACGGGTCAACCGCGCCCGCGGCATCCAGATGCTGCAAGACCGCAACAGCTTCACCTGCGACCCGACACTGCTATGGACCGCGGAACGTGCCGAATATGTGCGCTTTTCCATGCCATCGCTGGGCGTGCTCAGCGGTGGCCTGGTGCTGCGCCAGGAAAACCAGGCGCTGGTGGCACCCTACCTCGACGGGCAGCAGGTAGACCTGCATGGCCTGCTGAGCAACGACTCGCTGAAGCTCGGAATTGTTGCCGAGCGCAGCTACGGCACCCAGATTGACGCCATCCTGCGCCAGTTGCCCGACAGCGTGCTCAGCCGCCATTACGGCAATGATGCCACCGCCAACCTGCTGCAGATGCAACAGCTGGGGCGCCTGCGCATGGTGCTCGGGTACTGGCCGGAAGTGCGTTATCTGATTCAGCAGCAAGGGGGCTCACTGGCGGATTACCAGTTTCATCCTGTGCAGGGGGTGGCGCGCTACCAGTTTTTGCATGTAGGTTGCTCGGACAGCCCGCTAGGGCGCGCAGCGATCGCGCATATCGACCAGCTCTTGCCTGCACTGCGCCGGAATGTGTTGCCACAGTGGTATGCGCGCTGGCTGGACCCGGCGCTGCATGAAGACTACCTGGAAGAAAGCAAGCACTTCTTCGAAGACCAATAGCCGGTTGATCAGCATGCCTGGGCCCTGTAAAAGCCTGCCCGGAAAAAAGAAACCCCGGACGCTGGGGAAGACGCCCGGGGCCAAGCGAAAGCCATTGAGGCTTCCCGAGGTAGCATTGCCAGCACCGGAGCAAAGCACTGGCTGGCTACCCTTACACTGTCTGATGAGCTACTCAGGCAAAGGTTCCCCTCGGTTCCTGACGCTGCTGCAGCGCCGCGATCACACAGGGCTGCAAACGCCCTTCGGCGATCTGCAAGTCACGGTGCAGGCCATCTACCAGATCGATCAACAGGCGCTGCTCTTGCAACTGACGCTCGCTGACCGTGCGCCGTAGCGTAATGCCGGCGACACGGTCGTGCAGGGTCAATTGGCGATTACCGCTGGCATCAGCAACGCCGAGCTGGGCCTGGTAAGGCGTCAGGGCTTCGTTGAGCAGTTTGCAGATTCTTTCCATCCGGGTCACTCGCTGCGTGGTGGGATCTAAAGGAACTGACCAACAAGCGCAGCGCAAAGTTCGTCATGCCGCGCAGTTTCAGTGAGCATGCGTGGCAGACGTGACAGTTTGAATACGCCGCCACGGGCGGGCTTGCAGCGCTTGCAAGGCACGCTGCAGGCGTGTGGTAGAAAGCGGCCAGGGGAGTTCGGCGAGCACCCAAAGGCCCCGATTTCTTGCCGCCTGGGCAAGGTCCTGGTGTTTGGGAGTGGCTTGGCCGACGAACAACAGCGCACGTGCTCGATGCTGCCGTGCGAGCAAGGCAAGGCCCGCCCGGGTTGGCATGGCATGGTCAAGAATCAGCAGATCGGGCCCACGTTCAGCGGCCAGGCAGGCGTCCAGGTCGGTTGCGTTTGCGCTGATGCGCACGTTGAACATGCCTTGGGCATTGAGGGCCTGGTGCAGGATGATCTGGTGTGATGGGCGAGCCTGGTGGATCAACACGTAGGGCTGGTGCATATGCCGCTCCTGGTGAGAGGACCGGCTAATTTAGGCTACGCGTTGAGGCGCCTGAATAGGACTATTCTGAAACGCTTGAGGGAAGATTCCGAGCTTCTGGAGCCGCGTTGCGGCCCCAGAAGACAACGCAGTTACAGCGGCTTGCCGCGGTTACCGTGCTGGCTGACAAAGCCCTGGACTGCTTTCAGGTCATTGGCCAGCACCGTGCAACGCTCTTCACGGCTGAACAGGTCGCTGAGGTGCGCCGGCAGTTCCAGCGCCTTGCCTACACCCGCCTTCTCTACCGCTTCCGGGAACTTGACCGGGTGCGCGGTACCCAGCACCACCATTGGCGTATCCAGGCTACGGCGGCACTCACGGGCAGCCTTGACCCCGATCGCGGTATGCGGGTCGAGCACTTCACCGGTGGCGGCGAAGACCTCGGCAATGGTCTCGCAAGTCTGCTCGTCACTCACGGCCAGCGAGTCGAACAGCTTGCGGGCTTCGGTCCAGCGGCCTTGCTCGACGCTGAAGCCGCCACCTTGTTTGAAGCTGTCCATCAGCTCGGCAATCGCCCCACCGTTGCGACCGTGCAGGTCGAACAGCAGGCGCTCGAAGTTGGACGAGACCATGATGTCCATCGACGGCGACAGGGTCGCGTGCAGGGTTTCCTTGACGTACTGATTGCCGCTCATGAAGCGGTGCAGGATGTCGTTGCGGTTGGTGGCGACGATCAGCTGGCTGACCGGCAGGCCCATGTTGCGCGCCAGGTAACCGGCGAAGATATCGCCGAAGTTGCCGGTTGGCACCGAGAATGCCACCGAACGCGCCGGGCCACCCAACTGCAGGGCTGCATGGAAGTAGTAGACGATCTGGGCCATGATGCGCGCCCAGTTGATCGAGTTGACTGCCACCAGGCGGGTGCCCTTGAGGAACGACTGGTCAGCGAAGCTGGCCTTGACCATTTCCTGGCAGTCATCGAAGTTGCCTTCGATGGCGATGTTGTGGATGTTGTCGCCGAAGAGGGTGGTCATTTGGCGGCGCTGCACTTCAGACACGCGCTGGTGCGGGTGCAGGATGAAGATGTCGACGTTGTCGCAACGGCGGCAGCCTTCGATGGCGGCGGAACCGGTATCACCGCTGGTGGCACCGATGATCACTACGCGCTCGTTACGCTTGGCCAACACGTGGTCAAGCAGACGGCCAAGCAGTTGCAGGGCGAAGTCCTTGAACGCCAGGGTCGGGCCGTGGAACAGCTCCAGCACCCACTCGTTGCTGTTCAGCTGACGCAGCGGGGCGACCGCAGCGTGAGCGAACTCGCCGTAGGTTTCTTCGAGGATCTTCTTGAAGTCGGCGTCGGCGATGCTGCCTTCAACAAACGGGCGCATCACACGGAAGGCCAGCTCGTGGTACGGCAGGCCAGCCCACGAGGCGATTTCTTCCTGGGTAAAGCGTGGCAGGTTCTCGGGGACGTACAGGCCGCCGTCACTGGCCAGGCCAGCCAGCAGCACGTCTTCGAAATTCAGGGCCGGTGCCTGGCCGCGGGTACTGATATAGCGCATGGGTGCAAACCTTCAATGCTGGGGCCGGGGCCGCACTGGCGGCCCGACGGCACTCGTTTGTTAGTTGAGCTGTTCGACGCGGATGCGCACGACCTTGCCGACCACGTCCTGCAGGGCTTCCAGGGCGACGATGGCGTCGTTGATGCTCTGCTCGACCACGCCGTGGGTCAGGAGGATCATTGGCACCAGGCCGTCCTGCTCCTCGGCTTCCTTCTGCATGATCGACTCGATGTTGATGCCACGCTCCGACAGGATGCTGGCCACCTGGGCCAGTACGCCTGGGTGATCCTTGGCCTGGATGCGCAGGTAGTAGGCGCTTTTGCAGGCTTCGATCGGCAGGATCGGGTGGGCCGACAGCGAGTCTGGCTGGAAGGCCAGGTGCGGTACGCGGTTTTCCGGGTCGGAGGTCATGGCGCGGACCACATCGACCAAGTCGCCGACCACCGACGAAGCGGTGGGCTCCATGCCGGCGCCAGCACCGTAATACAAGGTGGAACCGGCAGCATCACCGTTGACCATGACGGCGTTCATCACACCGTTGACGTTGGCGATCAGGCGGTCGGCCGGGATCAGCGTCGGGTGCACGCGCAGCTCGATGCCTTCGGCGGTGCGGCGCGCCACGCCCAGGTGCTTGATGCGGTAACCCAGGGCCTCGGCGTAGTTCACGTCAGCGGTGGTCAGCTGGGTGATGCCTTCGGTGTAGGCCTTGTCAAACTGCAGCGGAATGCCGAAAGCGATCGACGCCAGGATGGTCAGCTTGTGCGCGGCATCGATGCCTTCGACGTCGAAGGTCGGGTCGGCTTCGGCGTAACCCAGCGCCTGGGCTTCGGCCAGCACGTCCGGGAAGGCACGGCCCTTCTCACGCATTTCGGTGAGGATGAAGTTGCCGGTGCCGTTGATGATGCCGGCCAGCCAGTTGATACGGTTGGCCGACAGGCCTTCGCGGATAGCCTTGATCACCGGGATGCCACCCGCCACGGCCGCTTCGAAGGCGACGATCACGCCCTTTTCGCGGGCCTTGGCAAAAATTTCGTTACCATGCACGGCAATCAGCGCCTTGTTGGCGGTGACCACATGCTTGCCGTTTTCGATGGCCTTGAGCACCAGATCGCGGGCGATGGTGTAGCCACCGATCAGCTCGATGACGATATCGATCTCCGGGTTGCTCGCAACTTCGAACACGTCAGCGGTAATGGGGGTACCGGTAATCTGGCAGTTCGGGTTCTGCGAGCGCATGGCGATCTGGGCCACTTCAATACCGCGCCCGGCACGGCGGGCAATCTCCTCGGCGTTGCGCTGAAGTACATTGAAGGTTCCGCCACCGACGGTCCCCAACCCACAGATGCCTACTTTGACCGGTTTCACTGTGAACTCCCCATTGAACGGCCGACACCTTCGCCGACCGTGAAACATGCCGTCACCCCATGACGACGGCGTACTGAATTGGATTACTTGGCAAGTGCCAGCTTGGCGACCTGCGGTGCCGGCTGGTAGCCCGGAATGACCTGGCCGCTTTCGAGGACGATAGCCGGCGTGCCGTTGACGCCGATCGACTGGCCCAGCTGGAATTGCTTGCCGACCGGGTTGGCGCACTTGGCGGCCTTGATCTCTTCACCTTCGACCATCTTGTCCATCGCCCCGCGGCGGTCACTGGAGCACCACACCGCCTGCAACTGCTGGTCACCCGGCGAGCCGAGCCCTTGGCGCGGGAAGGCGACATAGCGCACTTCGATACCGCGACGGTTCAACTCGGGCACTTCGGCGTGCAATTTGTGGCAATACGGGCAGGTGGTGTCGGTGAACACGGTGATGTGCGACTTGGTCTCGCCTTTGGCAGGATAAACCACCATCTCGGCGGCTGGAATGCCGTTGATGAGTTTGGCAACCCCTTGGCGTTCGGTCTTCTCGGTGAGGTTGACCGGCTTGCCGTCCTGGATCTGGAACAGGTAGCCCTGCATCACGAACTGGCCGTCGGCGCTGGCATACAACACGCGGCCGCCCTGCAGCTTGACTTCATACAGGCCGTTGAGCGGGCTGCTGGCCACGCTTTCTACTGGTACTTCCAGCTCGAGGTTCTGCAGCGATTTGCGGATGGCCTGCTCGGCCACGGCATTGCTGTCGGTTGCCGCGGCAACGGCAAAGGTACTGGCCAGCGCCAACGCGGCGGCGGCGAAAAACTGGGTCACGCGCATGGGAACTCCTGAAGGCGGACAGGGGCCGGAGGGCGCCACCTGCGGAAAATACGCGGTGGCCGTGCGGCCCTTGGTGCAAACCGCCCAAGCCTACCACATCACACCACCGGTGAAGGGGCTTGCAAGGACCAGTCGGCGGAACATGAAAAACATTCATCCACGTGGGTGGTGCTGTGCATGCAACTGCTGCAGGCGGGCTTTGGCCACGTGGGTGTAGATCTGAGTGGTCGAGAGGTCGCTGTGGCCGAGCAGCATCTGGACCACGCGCAGGTCGGCCCCATGGTTGAGCAGGTGAGTGGCAAAGGCATGGCGCAGCGTGTGTGGCGACAGCGGTTTGTCGATACCTGCCACCCGGGCATGGTGCTTGATGCGGTGCCAGAAGGTCTGGCGGGTCATCTGTTCGCCGCGCTGGCTGGGGAACAGCACGTCGCTGGGGCGGCCATTGAGCAACTCGGCGCGGCCATCGCGCTGGTAGCGCTCCAGCCACACTACTGCCTCTTCGCCCATGGGCACCAGGCGCTCTTTGCTGCCCTTGCCCATCACCCGAAGCACACCTTGGCGCAGGTTGATCTGGTCAAGGGTCAGGCTGACCAGTTCGGTGACGCGCAGACCGCAGGCATACAGCACTTCGAGCATGGCGCGGTCACGCTGGCCGATGGCTTCACCCAGGTCCGGGGCCTGCAGCAAGGCTTCAACGTCAGCTTCGGACAACGACTTGGGCAGCGGCTTGCCCAGTTGCGGCATCTCGACCTGCAGGGTCGGGTCAATCGCCACCAGCTTCTCGCGCAGCAGGTAGCGGAAGAAACCCCGCAGGCCGGACAGAAAGCGCGCCGTGGAGCGTGGCTTATAGCCCTGATCGAGGCGCCAGGCGAGGTGGTCGAGGATCAGGTCACGGCCGGCGTCGGGCAGGGAAACCGAATGCTCCTGCAGCCAGCCGTTAAACAGCGCCAGATCGCTGCGATAAGACACGCGGGTGTTGTCGGACAGGCCTTTTTCAAGCCACAGGGCGTCGAGAAACTGGTCGATCAGGGGGTGGTCTAGGGCGGGCATTCGGGGCTGCTGGGTGTTGGACGTTGGCCTAGTGTTTCACAGCAGCTGACAGGTTGTCTGTACTGGCCTCCTCGCGGCTAAAGCCGCTCCCACAGGGTTTGCCACAAGATCAGGAATTGTTTTACCCCTGTGGGAGCGGCTTCAGCCGCGAAGAGGCCGGTGCAGGAAAAGCTCAGGCCTGGGGCAAAACGGGCACAGGGCGCTTGTCCTCATCGATGGCGACGAAGCTGAAGACACCGTGAATCGCCCGCTCGCGGCCGTCCAGGTACATGTTCTCGACAAACACGTCCACCTGCACCTGCAGGCTGGTATTGCCAACCTTGACCACCGAGCCCACCAGTTCAACGATAGAGCCCGCCGGGATCGGGTGCTTGAAGTCGATGCGGTCGGTGGACACGGTCACCAGCGGCAGGCGGCAGAAACGCGTGGCGGCGATGAACGACACTTCGTCCATCCAGGCCAGGGCGGTACCGCCGAACAGTGTGTTGTGATGGTTGGTGGTGTTGGGGAACACCGCCTTGGTCACGCGGGTCACCGACAACTCGGTGCGGCGCTGGATTTCCTGGTCTCGGGTAGTGCTCATGGGTTACTCCATCATACAGCGGGCGGGCCATTGCGCGCCCTTCGCGGGTAAACCCGCTCCCACAAAAAAAGCAGCCCGAAGGCTGCTTTTTTCTCGCTAGGCGGCCTTGGCCACCGGGCAAACTGTACTCAGGACAGTTTTTCCTTGATGCGAGCGGCTTTGCCGGACAGGTCGCGCAGGTAGTACAGCTTGGCTTTACGCACGTCACCACGACGTTTCACGGCCAGGCTGTCGATTTGCGGGCTGTAGGTCTGGAAGGTACGCTCTACGCCAACGCCGCTGGAGATCTTGCGCACGGTGAAGGCGCTGTTCAGACCGCGGTTACGCTTGGCGATAACAACGCCTTCGAACGCCTGCAGACGGGAACGCTCACCTTCCTTCACTTTAACCTGGACAACAACTGTGTCGCCTGGTGCGAAGGTCGGGATTTCCTTGCTCATCTGCTCGGCTTCGAGCTGCTGGATGATCTTGTTGGTCATGCTGTGCTCCTAAGATGGATACGCGATCCACCATCGATACGTTTAACTATCGTCCCGCTCGCGGAGGTATTCCTCGAGCAGCTTCTTCTCTTCTCCAGAAAGCGAGCGACTTTCCAGAAGATCGGCGCGTCGTTCGAAGGTCCTACCAAGGGACTGCTTCATCCTCCAACGCCGGATATGTGCATGGTTGCCACTTAGCAACACGTCGGGAACACGCTGATCCGCATACACCTCAGGTCGGGTGTAGTGCGGGCAATCCAGCAGACCGTCGGTGAAGGAGTCTTCTTCCGCCGAGTCCACATGCCCTAAAGCTCCGGGCAGCAGCCGTGTAACCGCATCGATCAGTACCATGGCCGGCAGCTCGCCACCGGAAAGCACATAGTCACCAATCGACCACTCCTCATCGACATGAGCCTCGATAAAGCGCTCGTCGATGCCTTCATAACGACCGGCGATCAGGATCAACGATTCCTGTTCGGCCAGGCCTTTGACCGCCTGCTGAGTCAGCTTGCGGCCTTGTGGCGAGAGGTAGATCACCTTCGCCGCAGCTCCGGTCGCTTGCCTGGCGCTAACCAGGGCGTCTTCCAGAGGCTTGATTTTCATCACCATGCCCGGACCACCGCCAAACGGCCGATCATCTACCGTGTGGTGACGATCTGTGGTGTAGTCCCGCGGGTTCCAGCAAGTTACCTGAAGCAACCCCTGTTTCACCGCGCGGCTGGTAATGCCGTACTCCGTGATGGCCGAGAACATCTCGGGGAACAACGTGATGACGTCTACGCGAAGGTTACCCATCGTTTAGAAGTCCGCGTCCCATTCGACCCGCATCACGCCTGCTTCCAGGTCGACGTTGAGCACGCATTGCGCCGTGTAGGGCAACAGACGCTCGCGATCATCCAGGCTGCCTGCGCAGGGCTTGACCACCATTACATCGTTCGCACCGGTCTCCAACAGGTGATCGACCTTGCCGAACAGCTGTTCGTCCTGGTTGATGACCTTCAGACCTACCAACTGGTACCAGTAGTACTCGTCGGCAGCCAGGTTGGGCAAAAGGCTCCGCGCAATGCAGATTTCGTAACCGCTCAGAAGACGGGCTTCATCACGATCATCGAGGCCTTTCAACTTCACGACCAGGCCCTTTTGGGAGCCACGACCGCTGACCAGCTCGACCTGCTTTACCTTGCCTTCATGCCGAAGCGTCCAGCCGGGATAATCCAACAGGTTTTCAATCGGATCGGTAAAGGAATACACCTTCACCTCGCCGCGAACGCCGTGAACCGAAAAAATCTTGCCAACGACGATGAGGTCGTCAGCCTTTTCTGGCGTCGCGTTCATACTGTTCAGGCAGCGGCCTTGGCAGCGTCCTTCAGCAGCTGAGCAACACGCTCAGACGGCTGTGCGCCCTGGCTCAGCCAGTAGGTGACGCGCTCTTGGTTGACCGACAGCTTGACTTCGGCGCCCGATGCGATCGGGTTGAAGAAGCCAACGCGCTCAACGAAACGGCCGTCACGGGCGTTACGCGAGTTGGTCACGGTCAGGTGGTAGAATGGGCGCTTTTTCGAGCCGCCACGGGCCAGACGAATGGTTACCATGTGAACATCGTTCCTATAGTCGGTGTTGCAGTTTGTACTGCAAATCTGAATGCCAAATAGGCACACGGGTGCCCAAAAGGCCGCATATTCTCGGGGAATACACGGACATTTGCAAATGACTTTTTCGGCAAGGCATTGCCCCACCGTCCAGATTTGCCGATTTAGCCGCTAAATCAACGGCAGTTGCCCCGCCAGGCGGGGGTTCTGGAAGCCTGCCCCGCTAAAGGCGGGCTCCCGGAATAGGGATTACAGCTTCGGCATGCCGCCGCCTGGCAGCATCCCGCCCAAGCCGCGCATCATCTTGGCCATGCCGCCTTTGGCGGAGAATTTCTTCATCATCTTCTGCATTTGCTTGTGCTGCTTGATCAGCCGGCCGATGTCCTGCACCTGCGTGCCGGAACCCAAGGCGATACGGCGCTTGCGCGAACCACTGATCAGGTCAGGGTCGCGGCGCTCGGCCGGGGTCATGGAGTTGATGATCGCTTCCATCTGCTTGAACTGTTTCTCGGCCGCGCCCTGGGCGTTGCCCATCTGCGACAGGTTGACCCCACCGATGCTCGGCAGCTTGTCCATCAGGCCGCCCAGGCCGCCCATGTTCTTCATCTGTTGCAGCTGGTCGCGGAAGTCTTCGAGGTCGAAGCCCTTGCCCTTCTTCAGCTTCTTGGCCAGCTTGTCGGCCTTGGCCTTGTCGATGGTCTGCTCGGCTTGCTCGATCAGGCTGAGCACGTCACCCATGCCGAGGATGCGCGAAGCGACGCGGTCAGGGTGGAACGGCTCGAGGGCCTCGGTCTTCTCACCCATACCGATGAACTTGATCGGCTTGCCGGTAATGGCGCGCACCGACAGTGCAGCACCGCCACGGGCATCACCGTCCACCTTGGTCAGCACCACGCCGGTGAGTGGCAGGGCCTCGCCAAAGGCCTTGGCAGTGTTGGCGGCGTCCTGGCCGGTCATGGCGTCGACCACGAACAGGGTCTCGATCGGCTTGACTGCAGCGTGCAGCGCCTTGATCTCGTCCATCATGTCGGCGTCGATGTGCAGACGGCCGGCGGTGTCGACGATGACCACGTCGATGAACTTCAGCTTGGCTTCGCGGATGGCCGCTTCGGCAATGGCCACCGGCTTCTGGCTGATGTCGGACGGGAAGAAGGTGACGCCGATGTCGTTGGCCAGGGTTTCCAGCTGCTTGATCGCCGCCGGACGGTAGACGTCGGCGGACACCACCATCACGCTCTTTTTCTTGCGCTCTTTAAGGAAGCGCGCGAGCTTGCCGGCAGTGGTGGTCTTACCGGCGCCCTGCAGGCCGGCCATCAGTACAACGGCAGGCGGTGCGGCGTTCAGGGCAAGGTCTTCGTTGGCCGCGCCCATCAGGCTTTCCAGCTCGGCCTGGACGATCTTCACGAACGCCTGGCCCGGGGTCAGGCTGCGCGACACTTCGGTGCCGACCGCACGCTCCTTGACGCTATTGACGAAATCCTTGACCACCGGCAGGGCAACGTCGGCCTCAAGCAGGGCCATGCGCACTTCGCGCAGCGTGTCCTTGATGTTGTCTTCGGTCAGCTTGGCCTTGCCGGTGACATGGCGCAGCGTCTGTGACAGGCGGTCGGTCAGGTTTTCGAACATGGTGATCCTTTCAGGCCCAGTAAAAGCCGAGGTTTGTCAGGCACCCTGGGGGAAATACACACCCGCCGGGCACAGCAAGGCGGCGATTATAGCGAAGTGCAGCGGCGGCGCACACCTTGGGAGACATTCGGTGGCTGCAGTGCCCCCTTCGCGGACACGCCCGCTCCCACCGGATCCCCACCCTATTGCGACCTGCGCTGGACCTGTGGGAGCGGGCGAGCCCGCGAATGCCCTGACACAAGCCTTCAGTCTTCCTTGATCAGCGGAATCTATGCCAAACTCCGTCTCTTTAAGGCTCGCCAACCAGGACTTATGGTTTCCTCTCCCAGCCTCATCCCCAACCTGATCGCTGCCGGCCTTTATATAGCGGCGGCCATCTACCAGGGTTCGCACCTGGCCCAGGGCCGCAAGTCCGACAAGCGCCTGCTTGCCCTGCTGGGTACTTTTGCGGTGCTCGCCCAGGCCGGTGCACTGTACTTCCAGCTGATCACCCCGCTGGGCCTGAGCCTGGACTTCTTCAGCGCCGCCAGCCTGATCGCCGTGGCCGTCATCGCCCTGACCCTGGTGGCCTGCCTGCGCATACCGGTGGAAAACCTGCTGGTGCTGCTGTTCCCGCTGGGTGCGGTGACTGCACTGCTGGCGCAGTTCGCGCCACCTGGCACAGTGCCGCTGATCAACGAAGAGCCGGGCATCCTCGCGCATATCCTGCTGTCGATCCTGGCGTACGGGCTGTTTACCATCGCGGTGTTCCAGTCGCTGCTGTTGCTGCTGCAGGACCACCAGTTGAAGCACAAGCACCCGTCCGGGCTGATCCGGAATTTCCCGCCCCTGCAAACCATGGAAAGCCTGCTGTTCGGCTTCCTCTGGGCCGGCTGGTGCCTGCTGTCGCTGTCGCTGATCTCCGGCTGGCTGTTCCTCGACAACCTGTTCGCCCAGCACCTGGTACACAAGACCTTGCTGGCCTGTGTCGCCTGGGTGGTGTTCAGCGTACTGCTGTGGGGCCGCACCCGCCTGGGCTGGCGTGGCCACAAGGCCATCCGCTGGACGCTGGCCGGTTTCTGCCTGCTGATGCTGGCCTATTTCGGCAGCAAGCTGGTTCGCGAATTCATCCTGCATATCTGACGGCCGCTCATGGACACACTGCCGTACGCACCGCTATTCGGCACTTTGGCACTGGCGCTGCTGTGGTCGGCGCTGTTCACCACGGTGGAAGCCGCCCGACTGCAGCTCAATGGCACCCTGCGCGCCCACGAGGACGGCCAGCCCGTGCTCCCGGCACAGGCCCTGGTGCTGTGCGCCAGCCTGGGCAAGCTGCTGGTGTTGGGCCTGGCCTGCCTGGTGGGCCAGCGCCATAGCGGCGAGCACGGCTTCTGGCTGGCAGGGCTGGCCGCAACCCTCACCTTGCTGGTGTTTGCCGAGTACCTGCCGCGGCGCCTGGCCCGGCGCAACCCACAGGCATGTGTCAACCTCGGTACCAGCCTGCTGAAAGTGCCCCTCGCCCTGCTGCAGCCACTGGCCTGCCTGCTGGACGGTTTCGCCAAGCTGCTGCTGCGCCCGTTCCGCGTGCAACCCACGGCCGTGGCCCTGCACCCGCAGGAAGCCGACGACTTCGACGAAGACGAGGAGCACGAAACACCCCGCCATGGTCTGCTCGATGGCCTGCAGGCGCTGGACAAGATCACCGTCAACGACATTCTGGTACCGCGCAACGAAGTGGACGGCATCAACCTCGACGAGCCGATCGAGCGCATCATCGAGCAGTTGATCGTCAGCCGCCATACCCGCTTGCCGGTCTACCACAACGACATCAATCAGGTCGAAGCAATCCTCAACACCAAGCTGATCAGCCACCTGCTACCCAAGGCCGACCTGACCCTGGAGGCACTGCACGGCGCCTGCTACGAACCCTATTTCGTGCCGGAAAGCACGCCCTTGCAAATGCAGCTGCTGAACTTCCACAAGCAACAGCGCCGGTTGGGTGTGGTGGTGGACGAGTACGGCGAGGTGCAGGGCATCGTCACCCTGGAAGACATCCTCGAAGAGATCGTTGGCGAGTTCGAGGACGAACAGAGCCTGGAAAACCCCCATGTACACCCGCAATCCGATGGCACCTTCGTCATCGACGGCAACGCCTCGCTGCGCGAGATCAACCGCACCCTGGGCTGGCACCTGCCCTGCGACGGCGGGCCGAAAACCCTCAACGGGCTGGTGACCGAAGCGTTGGAAAGCATCCCGGAAACCGCCGTTTGCCTGAAGATCGGCCGCTATCGCCTGGAAATCCTCGAAACAGAGGACAATTGTGCCAGCAAGGTACTGGTGTGGACGGTGACCCGATAGCTATACTCGGGTCACGCTTACCCAGCCCCGCCGCCACGCCTGCTACCCGCACCCGGCGTTCCACGGCCAGTCCGCTCCACTGACACGCCCTGCGGTCCTGCTTCAACACCCCGAACAGTGCCCGCGCCGCCCCTACCCCCCTTGGGCTATCGTCAGTCGTGCGCACACAACAACAAAACGCTCCGGCGCCCGCGCAACCGTGCCTGCCTTTTTTCGGCACGCCGCTGCGGGCCATGCCCATGGAGCCGGACCAGACTGTCAGGGACCTATTCAATGACAAGCAGCACCTATGCCGAAGCGCCTGACGCGCCGGTCAACTCGCCCGCGCGGGTCGCCACTGCCAGCTTCATCGGCACCGCCATCGAGTTCTACGATTTCTATGTCTACGCCACCGCTGCAGCCCTGGTGATCGGCCCGGTGTTCTTCCCGTCCGGGTCGGGCACCGCGCAAATGCTGGCAGCCTTCCTCACCTTTGGCATCGCCTTTCTCGCCCGCCCGCTGGGTTCGGCGCTGTTCGGCCACTTTGGCGACCGCATCGGCCGCAAGTCGACCTTGGTTGCCTCGCTGCTGCTGATGGGCGTCTCTACCACGGCCATCGGCGTGCTGCCTGGCTATGACAGTATTGGCGTGTGGGCGCCGATCATTCTTTGCCTGCTGCGCTTTGGCCAAGGACTGGGCCTGGGCGGTGAATGGGGTGGCGCGGCGTTGCTGGCCACCGAGAACGCCCCGGAGGGCAAGCGCGCCTGGTTCGGCATGTTCCCGCAGCTGGGCCCTTCGATCGGCTTTTTGGCCGCCAACGGCCTGTTCCTGACCCTGGCCCTGACGCTCAGCGACGAGCAGTTCCGTGAATGGGGCTGGCGTATTCCGTTCTTGCTCAGTGCCGCGCTGGTACTGGTGGGCCTGTATGTGCGCCTGAAGCTTGAAGAAAGCCCGGTCTTCGCCAAGGCTGTCGCCCGCCATGAGCGGGTGAAAATGCCAGTGTTCGAGCTGTTTTCCAACTATTGGGTGCCCACCCTGCTGGGCGCTGCAGCGATGGTGGTGTGCTATGCGCTGTTCTATATCTCCACGGTGTTCTCGCTGAGCTATGGCGTGACCACGCTGGGTTACAGCCGCGAGACATTCCTTGGCCTGCTGTGCTTCGCGGTGGTGTTCATGGCCTTGGCGACGCCGCTGTCGGCCTGGCTCAGCGACCGTTATGGGCGCAAGCCGGTGCTTATCGTCGGCGGCCTGCTGGCGGTAGCCTCAGGCTTTACCATGGAGCCGCTGCTGACTTCGGGGTCGACGGCCGGTGTGGCGCTGTTCCTGGCGATCGAGCTGTTCCTGATGGGCGTGACCTTTGCGCCGATGGGGGCACTGCTGCCTGAACTGTTCCCGACCCACGTGCGTTATACCGGGGCTTCGGCGGCGTACAACCTGGGCGGCATTGTCGGCGCCTCGGCGGCACCGTTCTTTGCCCAGAAGCTGGTCAGCATGGGCGGGTTGAGCTGGGTGGGGGGATATGTATCGGTCGCGGCGGTGATCAGCTTGATTGCCGTGCTGTGCCTGAAAGAGACCCGTAATACCGCACTTTGAGTGGACCGGGGCTGCTTTGCAGCCCCTTCGCGGGACAAGCCCGCTCCCACAGGATTGCCACAGGCCTCAGGCATTGCGAGTGGTCTGTGGGAGGCCATTCGCGGGGCAAGCCTGCCCCCACAGGATTCTCACAGGCTGCAGGCATTGCGATTGATCTGTGGGAGGCCATTCGCGGGACAAGCCTGCCCCCACAGGATTATCACAGGCTGCTGGCATTGCGATTGATCTGTGGGAGGTCATTCGCGGGACAAGCCCGCTCCCACAGGATTATCACAGGCTGCTGGCATTGCGATTGATCTGTGGGAGGTCATTCGCGGGACAAGCCTGCCCCCAAAGGATTATCACAGGCTGCAGGCATTGCGATTGATCTGTGAGAGGCCATTCGCGGGACAAGCCCGCTCCCACAGGATTATCACAGGCCGCTGGCATTGCGAGTGATCTGTGGGAGGCCATTCGCGGGACAAGCCTGCCCCCACAGGATTATCACAGGCTGCAGGCATTGCGAGTGATCTGTGGGAGGCCATTCGCGGGACAAGCCCGCTCCCACAGGATTATCACAGGCCGGTGGCATTGCGAGTGGTCTGTGGGAGGCCATTCGCGGGACAAGCCTGCCCCACAGGATTATCACAGGCCGCTGGCATTGCGAGTGGTCTGTGGGAGGCCATTCGCGGGACAAGCCCGCTCCCACAGGATTATCACAGGCCGCTGGCATTGCGATTGATCTGTGGGAGGTCATTCGCGGGACAAGCCTGCCCCCACAGGATCATCACAGGCTGCAGGCATTGCGAGTGATCTGTGGGAGGCCATTCGCGGGACAAGCCTGCCCCACAGGATTATCACAGGCCGCTGGCATTGCGAGTGGTCTGTGGGAGCGGGCTTGTCCCGCGAATGGGCCGCAACGCGGCCCCATACGGTCTCAGATCAGAACTCGACCTTGACCGCCTGGGAAGCGCGGGTCGCCTTGGCCCGTGCCAGCTCCACCGACTCGTCACGCGCCAGGCACACGCCCATGCGGCGAGTACCGTTGATTTCCGGTTTGCCGAACAGGCGAATGGCCGTGTCCGGCTCGCTCAGTGCTGCGCCCAGGTTAGCGAAGCTGGTCTGTTGCGACTGCCCTTCTGGCAGAATCACCGCCGACGCCGACGGGCCAAACTGACGCACCACCGGAATCGGCAGGCCGAGAATGGCACGGGCATGCAGCGCGAACTGCGACAGGTCCTGGGAAATCAGGGTTACCAGGCCGGTATCATGCGGGCGCGGCGACACTTCGCTGAACCACACCTGGTCGCCCTTCACGAACAGTTCCACACCAAACAGCCCGCGACCGCCAAGGGCATCGGTGACTGCCTTGGCCACGCGCTGCGACTCGGCCAGCGCTTTCGGGCTCATGGCCTGCGGCTGCCACGATTCCTGATAATCGCCCTTCTCCTGGCGGTGGCCAACCGGCTCCAGGAAGGTGGTACCGCCAACGTGGCGCACGGTCAGCAGGGTGATTTCGTATTCGAAGTCGATGAAGCCCTCGACGATCACCCGCCCCTTGCCGGCGCGGCCACCTTCCTGGGCGTAGTCCCACGACTTCTGCAGGTCGGCATCGCTGCGCAGCAGGCTCTGGCCCTTGCCGGACGAGCTCATCACCGGCTTGACCACGCACGGGTAACCCACATCGGCCACGGCCTTGGCGTAGTCTTCATAGGTGTCGGCGAAGTGGTACGGCGAAGTCGGCAGGTCCAGCTCTTCGGCGGCCAGACGGCGGATGCCTTCACGGTTCATGGTCAGCTGCGTGGCGCGGGCGGTCGGCACCACGTTGAAACCTTCATTTTCCAGCTCGACCAGGGTGGCGGTGGCGATGGCTTCGATTTCAGGGACGATATAGTGCGGCTTTTCGGCCTCGATCACCGCGCGCAGGGCAACGCCATCGAGCATGTTGACCACGTGGCTGCGATGCGCGACCTGCATGGCCGGGGCATTGGCGTAGCGGTCGACGGCGATCACTTCGACGCCCAGGCGCTGCAGCTCGATCACCACTTCCTTGCCCAACTCGCCACAGCCGCAAAGCAGTACACGGGTCGCGGTGGGCGACAAGGGGGTTCCGATACGGGTCATTTCAGGTCCTCGAAGGCGTCCGGGGCCGCGCCAGGCTTTGCGCCGCCCGCTGAAAAAGGACCGCTATTCTACACCATCAACCGGCGACGGCGGCCCGTCGGGCGCGAAATGCCATGGCCAGCCACACGGCAGTGACACCGGCGAACTTTGACGCCATCGCGGTGCCAATCACCGCCGGGGTCAGGGCGCCGATCATGCCGAAAAAGATGAAGGTATCCACCGGAATGCTCAGCGCCGAGCTTAGCCACAGGCGGTCACGCAGTGGCCGGCGGGTAATGCTGAACACCAGCCAGTCGATCAGCTCGGAAATGAAGAACGCGGTGGCGCTGGCCAAGGCAATGGCCGGCTCCGAGGTGACATAGGACAGCACCAGGGCCACCAGCATGGCAACCAGGGCACCATGGCCGAAGCGGGTCTGCACCATGTCGCGCAGGATGAACACCAGGCCGCCCCAGGCGGACCAGATGATGTCCAGGTGCGGGGCGCTGGAAAAGGCGTAGTTGATCAGCACTACGCTGCTGATGTAGGCAATCAGATAGAACATGGCGGGTCGTCTGTGGGCAAGCCGAACAGATTACCGCTGGCGCCCCCGACAGGCAACGCCGTCCCTGTAGCAGCAGCCTTGTGTCGCGCCTACAGGATGAGGCCAGCCTCTACTGCCCGTTCATGGCAAAGCTTGAGCACCGCCCGGCGCTCATCATTGTCCATCCGCCCCCAGCGGCCAATCTCCGCCACGGTACGCTGGCAGCCCGTGCAGATATCCTGCTCGTCCAGTGCACAAATGCTCACGCACGGCGAAGCTACCGGCCGCTCTGCAACATCACTCATCATCAACCACCAGCTCCTGAGCATAACGCTGGGCATTGTGCACGTAATGCGCGGCACTGGCTTCAAGCATGCGTTTCTGCTGTTCTGTCAGTTCACGGACTACCTTGCCGGGCGAGCCCATCACCAGCGAACCGTCCGGGATTTCCTTGCCCTCGGCGATCAGCGCATTGGCGCCGATGATGCAGTGCTTGCCAATGCGCGCGCCGTTGAGGATCACGGCATTGATACCGACCAGGCTGTAGTCGCCCACCGTGCAGCCATGCAGCATGGCGTTATGACCAACGGTAACGCCCTTGCCCAAGGTCAGCGGCGAGCCCATGTCGGTATGCATCACCGTGCCGTCCTGCACGTTGCTGCCTTCGCCAATATCAATGAGCTCGTTATCGCCGCGCAGCACCGCGCCAAACCACACGCTGGCATTGGCCTGCAGGCGCACGTTGCCGATCAGCGTGGCGTTGGGTGCAGCCCAACTGGTGGGGTGGCTTTCGACCCGCAGGTCGCCCAGGCGGTATTTCATGCATGCTCCTCAGGCTGGAACGCAGACGGCGGGGTGAGCCCCGCTCAGGTTTCGATGTAACGCTCTGGTGGCTGGTGCAGGCTGATGCCGGCATCAAACAGCACGTTGACCAGTTCGACGATCATGATCGCCGACAAGCCCCAGATCTTGTATTCGCCATAGCGGTAGCTGGGCACGTACCAGCTGCGCCCCTGATAATCGATACGGTGGGTATGGTCGCGCGGGTCCTGGCGGAAGAATTCCAGCGGCACGGTGAATACTGCCGCGATTTCGGCATCGTTGGCACGGTATTCGACGAAGTCGGGAATAAGCCCGACGAATGGCGTCACTTTAAGGCCGTGCAGCGAAACAAGCGGGCTGAGCGGGCCTATCACTTCCACCAGCCCAGGCGGCAGGCCGATCTCTTCCTCGGCCTCGCGCAGGGCGGTAAACACCAGGTCGGGGTCTTCCGGGTCGCGTCGGCCACCGGGAAAGGCCACTTCGCCACCATGGGTGGACAAGCCCTTGGCGCGCAGGGTCAGGACCAGCTCGGGCGCTTCGCTGCGGGTAATGGGCAAAAGGACCGCCGCTTCAGGGAACCGCCGGTCGGTTTCCAGTGATGCGGGTTGGTGGTTGCTCATTCGGCGAAGTAGCTCGTCCAGCATTGCGCACGCTCGTATCCAAGGCCTGCCTTGCATGATGCACCAAAGCCGCGAAGCACCCAAGCCCCTGCGCTTGCGGCAGACCTGCCTGCACGCCAAGATAGCCCTGAACAAAAGGAACCTCACATGAAATTCTGCAGCGCGTGCGGCCAGCCGGTCACTCAGCGGATTCCCGAGGGCGATAGCCGCCTGCGGTATGTCTGCGAGTCTTGCCAGACCATCCACTACCAGAACCCCAACATCGTCGCTGGCGTACTACCGACCTGGGGCAGCCAGGTGCTGCTGTGCCGGCGCGCCATCGAGCCACGCCGTGGCTTCTGGACCCTGCCTGCCGGGTTCATGGAGAACGGCGAAACCATCGACCAGGCCGCCCGTCGCGAAACCGTCGAGGAAGCCTGCGCCCGGGTCGGACCCATGAGCCTGTACCAGCTCTTCGATTTGCCGCACATCAACCAGGTGCATGTGTTCTTCCGCGCAGAACTCGCAGACCTGGCGTTTGATGTGGGTATCGAAAGCCTGGAAGTGCGGTTGTTCGAACAACATGAGATTCCGTGGGGCGAGCTGGCTTTCCGCACCGTCACGCGCACACTAGAATGCTACTATCGCGACCGCATCGGGGCGCACTACCCCATAGGCCATGAGTACCTGCCCCCGATGAACGTCTCGACCTCGACCTCTACTTAGAAGAAGCCTTCAGGGATACCGTTCCATGCGCTGGTTGCTTGCCCTTTTCTGCCTTTGCGTTACCTCGGTGTCCCAGGCGGCCTTCACCGAGACCATCATCCGCAAGCCTGTGCCGGCAGCGCAAACGCCGTCGCCTTCGCAGCAGGCCATGCAACCGCTGATCGACAAGGTGCTGGTGATCAAGTCCGAGCGTCGCTTGCAACTGATCAGCCGTGGCGAGCCGCTGAAAACCTACCGCATTTCCCTGGGCAAGCAGCCCAAGGGCGCCAAGCAACGCGAAGGCGATAAAAAAACCCCTGAAGGCCTGTACTGGCTGGACTGGCGCAAGCAGAGCGACCGCTTCAACCTGGCCATGCACATCAACTACCCGAACGTGAGCGATGCCGCCCGCGCCACGCGCGAAGGGGTGAGTGCCGGCAGCATGATCATGATTCACGGCACGCCGATCAACGACGAGTACCCGGAGTGGTACTTCCATACCCTGGACTGGACCGACGGGTGTATTGCCATGCGTAACCGTGACATGCAGGAGGTCTGGGACCTGGTACGTGATGGCACGTTGATCGAGATCAGGCCCTGATATAGGGCCTTCCGGCAAAGGTTGTAGGAACCTTCCCACCACTTTACGCGACCTTGCCTCACAGTTGCTTAGGCAAGGTACTGCATCCAGGCGAATGCCTTAATTTTTAGCATCCACGCAGACGAGTACGAAGACCGTACATCATTTGCGGGGTGTATCAATGCCGTGCCTGTTTTACCGCATCGCCCGTTGGCTGCCAGCCAGTTGCCTGTCAGGCCTGTTGTCCATCGCCCAGGCGCTGGCCGACGACCCGGCCAGCCAGCAACTGCGCGATCAACAGCATGGGCTGCGGCAGCTGGAGCAACAGCAGCGCCTGGAACGCTGGCAGCGTGCGCCCGCCGCAGCTCAACCCACCGACAGCACGCCTCGCCCCCCCCACGACGCCCGCTGCTGGGCAGTCGATGGCGTGCGCGTGGCGGGCAACCACCAGCTTTCAGACACGGCGCTGGCGCCAATCATCCGCGCCCTCACCCCTGCCTGCATGGGCATCGCCGACATAAACCGGCTGCTCCAGGCCATCACCCGGCGCTACGTGCAAGCCGGCTATCCGACCAGCCGACCTTACCTGCGGCAAGCACCAGAGAACGGCGCACCGTTGGACATCGTCATACTCGAAGGCTTTGTCGAATCCATCGAACTGGCGGGCCCCGACCTGCCCTTGTCCCTCTCCAGCGCATTCCCGGGCCTGCTTGGGCGGCCACTGTACCTGCCAGACCTTGAACAAGGTCTGGACCAGCTCAACCGCCTGCGCGCCTACGAGCTGACCGCCACCCTGCTGCCCGGCGAACTGCAGGGCGGCTCGCGCGTGGTGGTGCAGCCAGACAAGGTCGCGTCACGATGGCACCTGGACAGCCGCTTCGACAACCGTGGCAGCGAGCTGACCGGTCGTCACCGCGTCAACCTTGGCATTGGCCTGGACAGCCCCTTGGGCCTCAATGATGACCTGCGCCTGTCGCTGACCAGCACCGTGCTCGATACCCCTGGAAAAAGCCAAGGTCTATCGCTGTACTACAGCATCCCCTATGGCGCCTGGTCGCTGTCGCTCAGCGCCAGCGAACTGCGCTACCAGGCGCCGCTGCCCGGCAGCGACAAGGCTGCCGACGGCAGCAGCAGCTATCAGGGCCTGGGTATCGAACGGGTATTGTGGCGCAACGCGCAAGGCATGCTCAGTGCCAGCGTGCGGCTGGACCGCAAGCAATTGGTCAACCGCAGCGCTGGCGCTGTCATCGTCCAGCAAAGCCCGACACTTACTACGGTGGAAGCCGGTATCAACCTGCTCTGGCTGGAGGGTGGTTTGTGGAACGGCTACCTCGGGGTTGCCCAGGGCATTGACGCATTCGGTGCCGACCAATCGCCACTGGGTGCGCAGCGCCTGCGCCCGGACTTTCGCAAGTACCGCGCCAGCCTGCTGCACCTGCGCCAGGGCCCGGCCCGTAACCCATGGCGCTGGCAGAGCGAGCTGGGGCTGCAGTACAGCGGCGATCAGTTACCTGCCGTCGAGCAGTTACTGGTCAGTGACGACTCTGCCGTGCGGGGGTTTCGTCTGCGCACTTACTCCGGCGCCAGCAGCGCCGTCTGGCGCAACACGTTCAGCCAACCGCTGCCCCTCCCCTGGGCTTCTCCCGTCCAGGTTCGCCCGTACATCGGCCTGGATCTGGGCTGGACCCGTACCGCCCAAGGCAACCCGTCACAACGCCTGGCAGGGGCGGCCGCCGGGCTGGAGCTGAGCCTGCCCGGCAGCCGCCTGCGCCTGGACTACCAACGCGCCTTGAACGCCAGCGACCTGCCCCGCCCGCTGCTGGAACCGGGGTTTTGGGTACTGGACTGGACCCTGAGCATCTGATTCACCCACAACAAAGAGAACGAGAAAATGCAAACACTCTCGCAGTTACCGCCCATTCGCCCGAACACCCTGCGCTGGGCCATCTTCCTCGCCTTGCTCGGCTCCAGCGCCGCACTGGCAGACAGTGCGCTGGAGGCAGCCAGCGGACCGGGTGGCATGCCGGTCATCCACAACGGCCACGGAATACCGGTGATCGACATCGTGCCGCCCAATGCCAGCGGGTTGTCCCACAACCAGTTCATCAACTACAACGTTGGCAACCCTGGCCTGGTGTTGAACAACGCCACCGGAGCCGGGCAGTCGCAACTGGCCGGCGCCTTGGCCGCCAACCCGCAGTTTCAGGGCCAGGCCGCTTCAACCATCCTCAACGAGGTAGTCAGCCGCAACGCTTCAATGATCGAAGGGCCGCAGGAGATCTTCGGGCGCCCGGCCGACTACATCCTGGCCAACCCCAATGGCATCACCCTCAATGGCGCAAGCTTCATCAACACCACGCGCGCAGGCCTGGTGGTTGGCACCCCGGAATTCGAGCAGGAGCAACTGCGCTACCTCGACACGCTCAACGCCAGCGGCTCTCTGCAGGTACTGGAGCAGGGGCTGAGCAATACCGCTGGCGCCATTGAGCTGATTGCGCCGCGCGTGGACAGCAAAGGCCTGCTGATGGCCAGCGAAGCGCTCGACATCACGGTCGGGCGCAACCGTATCGACAGCCGCAGTGGCGAGGTGGTCGAACACCTGCCCAGCCCCTCGTCGAGCATTGATGCCAGCCTGTTCGGTGCAATGCGCGCTGGGCGGATCCGCGTGGTGAGCACGGCCGAGGGCGCAGGCGTGCGGGTGGGCACATCACAGATTCTGGGCACGGAGGGGGTGGAAATACGCTCGGCGGGGCGTCTGCATGTCAGCGGCGAGGCCGACACCCCCGCCGAGCTGCGCAGCGAGCACGGTACACTGAAACTCACCGCTGCCGATGACCTGACGCTGGAAGCGGTCGACGGCCAGGCCCCGCGAATCGAAGCCAAGGCCGGCAAGAAGCTGACGCTGGATGCCAAGACCCGCGAGCGCATCGAACACGACACTGACAGCTGGAACAAAAAGTTCTTGTTCATCACCCGCGAAACCTACAACCGCAAAACCACCACCACCAAGCAGCAGCAACAGGGCAGCCAATTGCTGGGCAGTGACAGCGTGCTGCTGCAGTCCGGTGACGACATGCGCATGACCGCCGCGAACGTGGTGGCAGGCAACACGCTGACGGTAGACAGCAGCGCCGGCCTGGACATCGTGGCCGGCATCGACAGCCAGCGCGTCGAAGAGCAGGTGCGCCATCGCAAGGACTTGTGGCGCGGTGACCGGGATACCGATCAGCTGAAGGAAACCGCAAACGGCAGCACTCTCGGCGCCACGCACATGACGATCAAGGCAAGCGGCAACCTCAATGTTCAAGGCAGCAGCTTGCAAAGCCGCGGCGATATGGCCATCCATGCGAAACAGGCTGATATCGGCACCACCACCCTGCAAGAACGCGGAACCGGGCGTAACTACCGTGGCGACCTGGTATCAGGCACCTTCTTTGCCGACCGCGAAGGGAACGACAGCGAGGGCCAGGCCATTGCCGGCAGCACAGTTGCCAGCGATGGCAAGCTTACCGTGACAGCCGAACAGGTCGCCATCAAAGGCAGTACCGTGCACGGCAAACAGGACGCGGTGCTTTACAGCGACAAAGGGGCGCTGGCCATCGAGGCTGACCACAGCCGCAGCACTTCCACCCACCGTACCCAGGACAGCAAGCTGTTCGGCCTGATTGGCAATGAGCATGAAAGCACGGACCGTAAACAGCAGGTACTGGTCAGCGACGTCAGCTCGGCCAGCAACCTGCGCCTGGCCAGCGCCGCCGATTTACGCATCCAGGGCGCCAAGATCGAAGCTGGCAAGCACTTGCAGGTCGAGGCTAAAGGCGATCTGCGGGTGGGCAGCGCGCAATCGGTCGATGAGCGCGAAACCCGCGACCAGCATCGCGGCTTCACAGCCAGCGCCAGGCAAACCCAGGAAGCCGAGGATGGCAAACCCGAGTCCCGCCAGTACGCAGCTGGCGTGGCGTACGAGGTGGCTACCAGCACCAGCAGGCAACGCACGACCGGCCAGGTCGCCAGTGAACTCAAGGCTGCCTCGGTGGGCATGAACAGTGGCGCACACCTGCAGGTCAACGCCAGCAAGGTCCAGGCCACTGCCGGTGGCCTTGATGTACAGGCGCGTAAAACGACGCTGGGCGCAGCCCGCAATGACCGCGACGCGACCACCAGTACCACCCACAGTGGTGGCGGTTTGACGGTAACCGGCGGCATCGACCGGCTGGGCAGCGCGTTCGAAGGCCATCACAACCGCGAGGTGCGGACTGAGCGCGAAAGCAAGGTGCAGCGCAGCGAGTTGCAAGCCAGCGGCGATCTTGAATTGCGCAGCGACGACCTGGTCACCGAGGCCGCACGCGTCAAGGCCGGCAACACCTTGCAGGTGACCGCAAAACGCATCGACAACCGCGCGGTGCAGGATACCCAGGCGCATGAGCAGCGCCGTGACGACTGGTCGGGCAGCCTGGGCGCGAGTGTCGAGTACCGCGACCTGACCCGCCCCATCGAACGCCTGGTACTGGGTGAGGAAGCCGCTCGCTTCCAGCAGGCCTCGCCCGAAGATGCCATGGCGCTGCCCAGCGCAGGTGCCGACATGACCGTCGAGCACCTCAAGCGCCTGGAAAACCAGCGCCGTGGTTTTGCCCAGGTGAGCGAGCTGTCAGGGGCCAAGGCCGAGGTCAAGGCCGACGCCCTTGCAGACCAGGGCACCCAATGGCGGGCCACTGCCGGCTCGCTGAAGATCGAGGCGCAGCAACATGATTTGCGCGCCGCCAGGAACAGTGAGGAAACCAGCGTACAACGTCTGGCCTATAGCGGCGACGCACGCCTGGACACCAGCACCGGCAAGGACCTGAATGTGCGCGTGGCAGGCAAAGGCGGGTCGCTGGATAAAAAGGATAGCGCCAGCACGGCTGTGCCGGGCAGCCTCTACGGGCAACAGGGTATCCAGGTCCAGCTGGGGAGCGATGGCCGCTACGAAGGCGCCCGCATCGATGGCGGTGAAGGCAGCGTGGTCATGCACAGTGCCGGCTCGCTGGCCCTGCTGCAGGCGACCGACCAGGCCGAACAGCAGTCACGCCAGCTCGACGGCAATGCCTGGACCAAAGTCGGCAATCGACCAGGCAGCACCGGTGTCGATGGCCGTGGCTATCTCGACCACGGCCAACAGCTGAGCACGCAGACCAAGGCCCAAGTGGCGCAAATCGACGCCAAAGGCGAGGTGCAGCTGACCAGCACAGGCGACCTGATGCTCGAAGGCACCCGCATTGGCAGCCGAGCGGCCAAGACCGGCGACATTCTGGTGCAGAGTGGTGGCCAGCTGCAGGTCAAGGCCGCCAGCAATACCCAGCAAGCCACCGGCGCCAAGCTGGGCGGCGGCCTGGAACTGGCGGTGAAGGCAGGCGAGACCAAGGGGGGCGCCATAGGCGGCCACTTCAGCCACGGCAAGCAGAACGAAAAGGCGCGGCAGGCGGTCGATGCCCAGTTTGCAAGCAACGGCACACTGACCCTGAGCAGCAACGCCCGCGAGGACGTCGCCCTGCACCTGCAAGGCCTGCAGGCCACGGCCGGGCAGATCAGCCTCGAGGCCCCGAATGGCGGCATGCGGGTGGAGGCCTCCTCCAACCAGGAGCAACGCGACAACCTTGACATCACCGCCGGTGCCGGTTTCAACATCGCCCAGGGCGCACTCGACACACGCGGCGTACATGGTCGCCTGAAGGTGGCACTCGACAAGCGCGACAACCTCACCTGGAATGCCAGTGACCTGCGCGCCGAGCGCATCGACCTGAAAAGCCTCAGCGACACCCGGATCGAGGGCACAAGCCTGGAAGCGGGGCACATCGGTGGCGCGATCGACGGTGACCTGTACATCGCCAGCCGCAAGGACAGCGTCGATACCCTGAGCGTGAACGGCGATGCCAGGCTCAGCCAGGAGAAAAACCCGCAGGGCTATGTCAACGCAGCCACTTCGATGGCAGGGCCGCTGGCGAGCAAGGTCGAGAAAAAGGCCGGTCCGGCCCTGAGCAAGGCTGAGCCTGGGTTCTCGCCAACCTTCAGCCTTGACGTGTCGCATGTGCAGCGCGACGGCGTGGCCCATCAGGCCGTGCTCAAGGGCCGCGACGGTATCGACCTGCAGGTCGGTGGCAATGCCCGGTTGCTGGGGGCACGCGTGCAGTCGGCCAAGGGCGACGTGGTGCTCGACGCCGACGCGGTCACCCGGGAAACGCTGAGCGGTAGTGACTATCGCCGGGACGTGTCGCTCAATGCATCCAACTCGCCAGTGGACCTGGGCACGGCCATCGCCGAGATGGCCAAGGGCAAAGGGGCTGCGGAGGGGGAAAATGCGCTGGACCTGGGTGTATTGAGGACCAGTGGCTACAGCCGCAGCGAGCAATGGGCTTCGAGTGTGCAGGGTAAGAAAAACTGAAGCACACGCGCAGGCCGCGCAAGACCAAGTCGAGCGGCCCCGGCAGGAGCAACCGCCCCTGCCGGGGGCCGCGTCAGGTTGCGTTTTACCAGCGTAGGTCTCGCTGCCCCGCCAGCGCCTGGGGCCCGAGCCATTGGGCGCCCCGCAACAATGGCGTCAGTGCCGCCTCTGGTTGCAGCTCGAATACCACCTCTGCCCGGCGCGCCCCGAGGTCGGCATCCACGTCCAATTGATGCTGCCCCTGCTGCGCCAGTTGCCCACGAAGCCGCCACCCACTGTGGCAGTCCATCTCCAGCCAGCCCTGCCCCAAGCCCAGTGACCATGGCTCGCTCAGGGCCAGGTCGGTTACCGTTACGCGGCCTTCGCTGGCTCGGCATAGCCGCCCTGCCCCCTGCACCTTCAACGCGCCCTGCCACTGACCCGCCAGACGATAATCCGTGGACACCGTCGCCTCGGCGCCCCGTGCGGTAACCTCCATCTGCCAGCGCCATGGCCAGCCCGCGATGTGCAACTGCCAGCCCTGCCCCTGGACGCCAAACTGCGCATCCGCCTGCAAGTGCCAAGGCTGCACCACCCAGCGCAGCGGCCCGACTGGCCCTAACTGATGTGCCTGGCCTTGCCAAAGGCTCCCGCTCACCTCACGCATTGGCAGGCCGGACGCACGCACCAGCCAATTGGCCGGCAGCTCAACCAGCAGCGTCAGCACGAAGACCAGCAGAACCCACACCATCGCTCTGCGGTTCATGGCTGCACCCGCACATCGAACCGTAATCCCTTGCCATCCAGCTCCAGCCCCCATTGCAGCGGCTGTGCGCCTTCTGCGCGCAGGCTTTGCAACCAGCCTTGCAGGGCCCGCTCATCAGCCACCCGGCCCTGCAGTTGCCAGGTGTTGCCCTGCACATCGACCTCGGCCAGTTCGATCTGCCGGGCCTGGGCCGACTGGCGTAGCCGTTCCAGGTTCAGCCCGGGGCCGCCATGCAGGTTGGCGGCTTGTTCTGCCAGCCCCCGCCACTGACTGAGCTCGCGCCATTGCGCCAAGCCCTCGCGCACCGCCAGGAAGGTCAGCAACACGGCAATCAGCAACCAGGCGAATTTCAGCCGATGGCGCTGCATCCAGGCCCGGTTCATGCGGCCACCCCCAAGTCGAAGACCACTTCACCACCCTGTACCTGTACGGCAGCACCGGCAGCGTTGGCCATGCCCTGCCAGGGTGGCGCGGCGCCGTCGCCCTCTAGCCGCAAGTGCCAGCGCTGGCCGTCGAAACGCACCGCTTGCAGGCGCCAGCCGGGGTGATCCTGCAGCCAGGCCTGTAACGCTGCCTGCAGGTCTTCAAGCTGGCGGGTGCGTACCTGCTGCTGAAGCTCGCTTTCGCGCAGGCGCTTGAGGGCCTGCGCGGCGTGGCGTGGGCTGGCCTGCTCGCCCGTCACGGCAATGACCTGAGCGCGCCAAAGTTGTGCCTGGCGCCATTGCTGGCTCAACCACAGCCCGCCCCAGACTGCCGCCAGTACCAGGCAGGCTGCCAACAGTCGTTGCTGCGGGCGTGAAACGTCGGGCAACGAAGGGGCCTTGCGTGCACGCTCGAACAGGCCGGGTATCGTGTCGAGCGGCGCAAGCGCGCCTGGCCAGTTTCCACTCAGCGGCACGCTTTGCAGATGTGCCCACGGTTGCTGCGGCGTCTCACCCAGTGCTTGCGGCCATGCCAGCCAATGCTCCTGCCCGTCCTCGGCCAGCCCTTTGTACAAGGACATGCCGGGCGTGCGCTGCCAATGCCAGGCGGTGCCTGCCTCAGGCCCCGGCAGCAACTGCAACTCCGCCCAGCAACGCTCTACCTGCCAGCCCCATGCGGCACACTGCCCGCGCCAGCCGTCCAGTTGCTCACGCGCCACCACCAGCAAGCGAAGGTGCCCCGGCGCACGGGCCAGGCACGCGCAGCTGACTTCGTCCGGCGGTTGCAGCAAGCGGTCTTCGAGCAACAACGGCCACTCCTCACGCTTGAGCCCGGGTGGGGCGGGCACGTGGAAGAGGCTGCAGGCCTCGGCAGGCAGAATCAGGGCAACCCGGGCTTGCAGGTTCGCCGGTGGCTCACCCTGCCCCTGGCTTTGCACGGTGCCACCGTCCGCCAGCGCCCAGTGCCAGACATCACCCGGGCGCAGCAGCAACCAGGGCTGAGCAAATCTGCGCTGTCGCCATTCAAATTTCATGAGCGCCCCCACGGGAGGGCGAAGGTGCAGACATAAGGTGCTCCATCACGCTGCAGTTCCAGGCGCACGCCACGGCCGGGGTGCGCAGGCTGGTCAGAAGGCCAGGCCAGCCAACGGCCGCCCTGGTAATAAAGGATATTCATGGCACCGACCCGGTCGAGCCGCTCACGCTGTACCCAGTGCGGTGCGGCGGCGGCGTACAGGTCGGCCGAGCTTTCCAGCAGCAGGCGCTGCTCACGGGGCTCGAAGCGCAAGCGCTGGCGTTGCAGGCGCGAGCCGCCTTCGGCTTGCGGCAGGCCGGTGGTGGCAACCCACTGCAACTGGTTGCTTGCCGGTTGCCAGTCCAGCCAGCGGCTGGCCAGCGGCAGACGCTGGTCGTAGACGCGGCGCAGCACCGGGCTGTCGAAACGCCGCTCAAGGGCCAGGCAAAAGTCCAGCACCGAGGTTTCCTGGGTGGTCACCTGCAGGCGCTCGCGCACTTTCAGCCAGCCATTGACCAACGCAGCGAGCATGATGCCGAGCAGGACGGTCAGGGCCAGGGCGACCATCAGTTCGATCAGGGTAAGGCCTGCCTGGCGGCGCTTCATGTATTGATGCTCGGGTTCAATGCCTGCACAGAACCTTTGTAGGAGCAGTGGTGGCGAGCTTGTCATGGGTGCTCCAGAAACACGGTGTACTGGCCCAGTGGCACGCGTTGGTCGCGGTCGGCGAACAGTTGCAGCTCGCCACGGCGCAGGTCGCGCACACCAGTGCGGCGCAGTTGCAGTTGCCAATGACACGGCTGGCCACCCTGGCTCAGTTCACCCCTCACCGGGTTGGCGGCAGGCCAGAATTGCTCGACGGCGAAGCGTGTTTGCAGTTCGCGGGCACACAACAGGCCAAGGCGGTGTTGTTGCAGGTTGTGCTGCACGGCCAGGCGCTGACGCAGGACCTGGCTGGTGATCACCGCCAGCACAGCGGCGATCGCCAAGGCCACAGTGACCTCCAGCAAGGTGAAGCCACGCTGGCGTCGCTTCATGGTGCAACCGCTACCTGTAAACGGCCATCGCGGCTCCAGGCCCATTGCTGGCTGCCATCGGCCCAGCGCCAGCGCACGCTGCCCGGCTGTGCCCAGCCATGCGGGGTAAACAGCAAGTGGGGCTGCGGGCTGGCGGGCCAGTCCGGGTGCAGGCCCTTGGGCCAGTCGCCAAGCCCGACCGCTTCGACCACCCAGGCATTCCCCTCACGCCGCACGAACTCCGGGCGTCGGCCATTCCAGCGCAGGCCCCGCAGTTGCCCGGCATGCCGGGCCAGCGCGGCCTGGGCGCGAGTTTCGCTGGCCAGGCGTTGCAGGGCCTGATCGACACGGGCCTGGCCACCGCCGAGGCCGGCCACTGCCAGGCCTGTCATCAGCCCGGCGATGGCCAGCACCACCAGCAATTCGATCAGGCTGAAGCCCCGCTGACGGCGCACCCTTACAGCGCCCAGTTACCCAGGTCGGCATCCTGGCCTTCGCCGCCTGGCTGGCCATCGGCACCCAGCGAGTACACATCAACCCGGCCATGTTCACCGGGCATGCGGTACTGGTACGGGGTGCCCCACGGGTCTTGCGGCAGGCGTCGCACATAGCCGTCGCTGCGCCAGGCCCGCGGCAGCGGTTCCTGGCTAGGTTTTTTCACCAGTGCGGCCAGGCCCTGCTCGCTGCTGGGGAAGCGCAGGTTGTCCAGCCGGTACATGTCCAGCGCCTGCTCCAGGGTGGCCAGGTCGGCCATTACCTTCTGCTTCATGGCCTTGTCCTGGTTGCCCAGCACGCTGGGTGCAACCACGGCGATCAGCAGGCCGATGATGAAGATCACCACCATGATTTCCATGAGGGTGAAACCGCGCTGGCGGTTACGTCGATGCTGCATGGCAGTGCTCCTTGTATTCACAGTTGCAGGCCCTGGTTGAGTTGCATGATCGGCAGCAGCACCGCCAGCACGATGAACAGCACCACGGCGCCCATCACCAGGATCATCAGGGGTTCGAACAGCGCCATGGCGGTATCCACCTGGCGCGCAAAGCCACGCTCCTGGTCGTCGGCCACACGCTCGAGCATGTCGGCCAGGGTGCCGCTGGCCTCGCCGCTGCCGACCATGTTCACCAGCAGCGGCGGGAATTGCTGGCTGGCATCCAGGGCACGGTGCAGGCTGGTGCCGCCCTGCACTTGCTGGCGCACCTGCTCCATGGCCAGGCGTATGCGCCGGTTGCCGACGGTTTCGGTGGCCACTTGCAAGGCTTCGAGCAGGGCCACGCCACTGCCGCTGAGAATCGCCAGGCTGCGCGCCAGGCGTGCGCTTTCCAGCACCTGCAACAGGCTGCCGATACGCGGCAAGCGCAGCAGCAACTGGTCACGGCGCAGGCACCAGTGCGGCTTGCGCAGCAGCCAGGTGCCAAGCCCACCCGTCAATAGCGCCACCCCCATCAACCAGGGCCCGGCGTGCACCAGCCCCTGGCTCAGGCCGATCAGCAACGCGGTAATCAGCGGCAGGCTTTGCCCGGCGTGGGCAAACTGTTCGGTGAGCTTGGGCACGACAAAGGTCATCAGGCCGATGACCACGGCAAGCGATACGCCCATCAATACGGTGGGGTAGATCAGCGCAGTACGCGCCTTGTGTTGTTGCCGTTGCACCTGTTCCAGGTGGTCGGCCAGCCGGGTCAGCACCTGTGCCAGGCGCCCGGAGCGTTCGCCGGCCTCGACCAACGCGCAGTACAAGCCAGTGAACGGCGCCCCCTGGCGGGCCAGGCTGCGGGCCAGGCCCAGGCCTTCGGCGAGAGCGCCGCGCAGGGCCACCAGCACACTGTGCAGGGCCGGCTGGCGCAGTTGGCGTTCAAGGGTGGCCAAGGCATCGACCAAGGGGATGCCGGCACCGGTCAGCGTCGCCAATTGACGGGTTAGCTCACACAGTTGGGGCTGGCTCAGACGCTGGCGCCGGGGTTGCCGGTTGCTGATGTCCTGGCGCTGCAACTGGCGGGCAAACAGGCCCTGCTCGCGCAGCAACTGGCGCGCATGGCGTTCGCTGTCAGCCTGCAGGCTGGCCTTGCGGGTCTTGCCGGTGAGGTCCACGGCCAGGTAGCGATAGGTCGGCATGGGTTAGCCCTGCACCACGCGCAGCACTTCGGCCAGGCTGGTCTCGCCACGGGCCAGGCAGTCGCTGGCCATCGCGACCAGGCTCTGCCGGCGTTCGGCCAGGTAATCCTGCATGGCCAGTTCACTGGCGCCGTCATACAGCAAGCCGATCAGCCCGGCATCCAGCTCGATGAATTCGTACAGGCCCACGCGCCCGACATAGCCGCTGCCCTGGCACAGCTCGCAGCCCACCGGGTGGTAGCTGCTACCCAGCGCCGCCAGTTCCGGCCACAGGCCACGCTCGGCATGTTGCAGCGGCTGCGCTACGGCGCAACTGCACAGGCGCCGCACCAGGCGCTGGGCCAGCACCCCACGCAGGCACGAGGCAATCAGGAACGGTTCGATGCCCATGTCGCGCAGGCGGGTCACCGCGCCCACGGCACTGTTGGTGTGCAGGGTGGACAGCACCAGGTGGCCGGTCAGGCTGGCCTGCACGGCGATCTGCGCGGTTTCCTGGTCACGGATTTCGCCGAGCATGATCACGTCCGGGTCCTGGCGCAGAATCGCACGCAGGCCACTGGCAAAGGTCAGCCCCGCACGCGGGTTGATAGCGGTCTGGCCGATGCCGGCGATGGCGTATTCCACCGGGTCCTCGACAGTGAGGATGTTGCGGCTGCCATCGTTGAGGCTGTTGAGGCCGGCGTACAGGGTGGTGGTCTTGCCTGAACCGGTCGGGCCGGTGGACAGCACGATGCCATTGGGGCGGGCCAGGCAGCTGCGCAGGCCTTGCAATACCGAGGGCGGCATACCCAGGTTGCCCAGCGCCAGCAAGCTGGCCTGCTTGTCGAGCACACGCATGACCACGCGCTCGCCATGAATGCCGGGCAGGGTCGAAACCCGCACATCCACCTCACGCCCTGCCGCGCGCAGGGTAATACGGCCGTCCTGGGGCTGGCGCTTCTCGGCGATATCCAGGCGTGCCATGACTTTGATCCGCGACACCAGCATGGCCGACAGCGCACGTGGCGGGCGCAACACTTCGCGCAGGTGGCCATCGACCCGCAGGCGCACCACCAGGCTTTGCTCGAAGGTTTCGATATGGATATCCGAGGCACGCAGGCGCAGGGCCTGGCCGAACAGACCATTGATCAGGCGGATTACCGGGGCTTCGTCATCGCTTTCCAGCAGGTCTTCGATCTGCGGCATCTCGCTCATCAGGCTGTCCAGGTCGACCTGGTCGCCAATGCCTTCGATCAACGCTTCAGTGGCGCCATCGCCAGCCTGGTACAGCTGGCCGAGGCGCTCATCGAACACGGCAGGTTCCAGGTATTCGAGCCTGCACGGCTGGCCATGCACCCGCAGCAGCTCCTGCACCTGGGCACTGTCGGCGTCGGGCCGCAGCCACAGCTGCCAGCCCTGTTCCGTGGTGGTCATGGCCACCCCGCTCTGCCGCGCCTGGCGATAGGGCAGCATCACCAGGCACCGCCTTCGAGGCGCGCGCGGCTGGAGGGGAATACCTGCAACAGCGGCGTACCCTCGGCAAGGTCCGGCAGTTGCAATGGCGTGGTCTGCTGCAAGGTGCGGTATTTTTCTTCGCTGAGCCCGGCCAGGCTCGGCCCGTCCCGCAGAATGCGCGGGCGGATGAACACCATCAGGTTCTGCTTGGTGTTTTTGCTGGCATCGGAGCGGAACAGCCGGCCCAGGTAAGGGATGTCACCGAGCAGCGGCACGCGCTGGTTGCTGGTGCTCAACTCGTCGCTGATCAGGCCGCCGAGAATGACCAGGCCATTGTCTTCCACCATGACTTTGGTCTTGATCTCGCGCTTGTTGGTGATCACGTCACTGGCCGCGCTGGACTCGGCGATCGACGACACTTCCTGGACAATGTCCAGGCGCACGCTGTTGTCGATGTTGATCTGCGGCTTGATGCGCAGCTTCACCCCGACTTCTTTGCGCTCGATGGTCTGGTAGGGGTTGGCGTTGTTTTGCGTCACCGAGCCGGTAACGAACGGCACTTCCTGGCCGACCAGGATCGATGCTTCGGCATTGTCCAGGGTCAACAGGGTAGGCGTGGACAGCAGGTTGAAGCCGCTCTTGCCCTTCAGCGCATTGACCAGCATGGCAAAGTTGAACCCGCCGCCGAAATGGCCGATGCCCGCCGTGGCGCCGGTAGTCGCGGACAACAGGTCGCCAAGGGCCTGGTTGTCACCGCCGGCAGCAGCCCCGGCAATGTTGGCGATGTTTACCCCATTGCTGCCGAAATTGACGATGCCGGCCCCGAATTTTTCGTCGGCAAACAGCCATTGCACGCCCAACTCCTGGGCGCTGCTATCGGACACCTCGGCGATGATGGCCTCCACTACGACCTGGGCGCGGCGGATGTCCAGCTGTTCAACGATGGTGCGGTAGGCGGCCAGCTCGCTGTCGGGGCCGACCATGACCACGGCGTTGGTGCCTTCTTCGTACTCCAGACGGATGCCCGGGGCACCGGCAGCGGCCATCACCGGCCTGTCCTTGGCCTCGCCTGCGCCCGTGCCTTCAGCCGGCGCCATGCCTTCCTGACCAAGCCCGCGCAGCACCTTGACCACTTCACCTGCGTTGGCGTGCCGCAGGTAGATGACTTGGGTACTGCCGCTGCCGGGTGCTTCCTGAGGGCGGTCAAGCTGGCGCAGCAAGCTGGCGATACGGTCCAGGTTGCTGCGCCAGTCGGTTACCACCAACTGGTGCGCCGCCGGGTACGGGGTGATCACCCCCACCCGTGGGTCGATCAGCGGTTTGAGGATACCCAGCACCTGCTCGCTGGCGGCGTTGCGCACATTGAATACCCGAGTTGCCACGCTGTCACTGCCCTCGCCCTGCTGCCCACCCGCCTCCACCGGCACCGGCTCCAGGCGCGCGGCCTGGTCGGGGACAATCTTCACGCTGCCGTTGGGCAGGTCGACGGTGGCGTAGCCCTGGGCGCGCAACTGCGCCAGGAAGATGTCGTAGATGGCATCGGCGTCGTGCAGGTCAACGGTGCGCACGGTGACCTTGCCCTTGACCCGGGGGTCGACGATGAAGGTGGTGCCGGTGATGCGCGACACGCTGTCGATGAATTCGCCCAGTTCGGTGTCGACGAAGTTCACCTCGTACATCGGCGTACCATTTTCATCGAACACTGGCTCTTCGGCGCGTGCCTCAGGCAGGCCTGTGGCCAGGGCCAGGCTCAACACGGCGGCCACGCAGTATCTAACAGGCATCGTTCATCCTTGCCGCTTGAAGCCGGTCACGGCGGGGCGTGGCGGCCAGGGCAAGCGTTCACGCCGCCCCTGGTTGTTGAAAATCAGGCCATCGGTGTCGATGTCCTGCAGTACGATCCCCGGCGCCAGGCGCTGACCGCGGGCCAGGGTGCGCACCTGCTGGCCGTAGCGCAGCACCACTACGCTGGAAGACAGCGGCTGCGCCCTGAGGCCGCCGAGGTAGTGCAATGGCAGGCGGGTAATGGCGATGGCGCCATCGTCGATGGGCGCTTGCCAGTGCCCGACCATCAGCCCGGGCAGCGGGTTGGCGGCGGCCACCGGCGCGATGGCCGGTTGCGGCTGGCGGCTCAGTTGCAGCACGCACTGGGCGGCTAGCCAACCGGCCAGGGTCAGGCCAGCGCCGGTGAAAACGCGCGAGGCCAGCGTCACGAGGCCAACTGCCGTGGGTGCCAGCCCGGATGCCCCTGCACGTAACGCACTTCGGGCAGTTGCAGCGGTGCCAGCTGCCAGTCGCCACGCTGCCGGGCGAGCCAGGCTTCGACCCGTTGCCACAGGGGTTCGCCAGCCTGGCTTTCAAACTGCAGGCCGAAGGTGCGGCACAGGCCCTGCACTGGCTCCAGCCCAGTGACGCGCTTGCCTTGCGGGCTGTAGCTGACGCGCCAAGCCTGGCTCTGCCAGCGGGGCAGATCCTGGCTGTTGTCCAGCAACAGCGGGTCACCAAACAGCTGCTCTGCCGCGTTCTCCAGCACGTGCTCCACTTGCCGGGCCGGCGCTTCGACCACCGGCGCCGGGTAGCCACCGGTGAGGCTGATCAGGTGTTCGCGTGTGATCGATGCACCTGCGGGCAGCGGGTAGTCGTAACGCAGGCCCGGCAACAGCACGGGCATGCTGCTGTCATCGGCCAAGGCTTGATGCAGCAGGCGGTCCCAGCTACCGCCACGGGTATCGCGGCGCCACAAGGCCTGAGGCGCACGGGCCAGCGGTTGGTCGAGCCACGCCGCATGGCCGGCACGTTGCTGGCGCAGCTCTGCCTGCAATGGCGCGACGCGCAGCTGCGCGGCAGGCGCCAGTTGTTGTTCAAAGGCCGGGAAAAAACGCCCGTCGAAGTGCCACTGCCCGGCCACACGCTGGCAGCGCAGGCGGAACGCACCGCTGCCCCGGCAACCGGCGAACAGCACCGGTACCCGGCGACCACTGGCTTGGGTTACCTCGACGGGCGCCGGCCACAGGTCCTGGCCACGGGCGCACAACAGCACATCGATGTGGGGCACACGCTCGGCCAGCCAAAGGCCGGGGCCGGTGCCGACATCGGCCATGGCCACCACCAGGTCGGCCTCGCGCCGGGCCTGCTCGAAGACCGGCTGAAGTGACTGGTACCACTGTTTGAGAGAGGCTTTCTGGTCTTGGGCGTAGGGGTCGGTCACGCCGACCACGGCAACCCGGGCGCCGCCGCGCTCGAAGACGTGCAAGGCTTCCAGGCCCAGGGCCTGGCGTTGCCCGTCCGCCAGGCCGGCGCCGAGGCTAACTGCACCCGCCTGGCGATACAGCCCTGTGCTGCGTTGTGGCCACAGCACACGCTCGTCACTGCTGACCCGCGCTTCGATACCCAGCAGTTGGCTGCCCTGCACCCCGCTCTCGCCCTGGGTCAGGTAGGCCAGCCCACTGCCGTTCCAGCCCTGGCCATTCTCCAGGGTCAGGCTGTTGCCTGCGCCGGCCTCGCCGCGCAGTTGCTCCAGCAGGGCCGCCAGCACCGCATAGCCGCCGAGCTGGGCTGATGTTGCCTGGCTGGCATCGAGCAGCGGCGCCAGCTGCGGGTAGGCCAGGCTGGCGCTGCTACCGGTCATCCACGGCGCGCGGCCCAGGTGGCTGACCGGCCCCAGGCGGGTGGCTGGCACCACGGCCTGGCCGGGTTGGCGGGCATCGAGGGTATCGGCCACGTACAGCACGTCGAGCCGGGCGTTGCCGCCCTGCTGCCCAGGGAAGGCGGAACAGGCGCCGAGCAGCGGTGCCAATGCCCCGACACCCATCCAGCCGATCACTTCGCGCCTGTGCACACTGCTCGCCATCGCACCCGCCATCCTTTTTCGCACCATTCAGGGCCCCGGATGTTGCGGCGTTGGCATTACAGTTTGATGGCAGAAATCCGACAGCAATTCCAAATTGATCTGTAAGCGTAATTTCTAAGAGCGCGCCGTTTTAAAAGCCCCTTAACATTTCTGCCAATCAATCATCATATTTCCCCCCTAAAGTCGCGGGTTCCTCTAACTCAGCCACTACAAGGACACCCTGATGAGTCGAGATACCGGCGACAACCTGGACCGGAACCACAGCGGCAACATGCCGATGGCCAATGTCATGGACGCCTACCTGAGCCGCCGCAGCGTGATGCGCGGCAGCCTGGGCGCCGCCATCGCCATGATCGCCGGTACCGGCCTGACAGGCTGCTTCGACGGTGGTGGTTCCGATCACGATGATCCGGTCACCGAACCACCGGTGACCGAGCCGCCTGTCACCGAGCCAGAGGTGCCGAAACTGGCACTGGGCTTCCAGTCCATCCCCGGCTCGCGTACCGACGCCTGCGTGGTTGCCGCCGGCTACAGCGCCTACGTGCTGGCGCCCTGGGGCACGCCACTGAACAGCAACGCCAACCCATGGAAGCCCGACGGCAGCAACACCTCGACCGACCAGGCCAACGCCATGGGCATGCACCATGACGGCATGCACTTCTTCCCTATCAACGGCAGCTCGGAAGACGGCCTGCTGGCGATCAACTTCGAGTACATCGACACCGCCGCCCTGCACCCGGCCGGCCCGACCACCGATGTCAACGGCAAGCGCCCGGTCGAGGAGGTGCGCAAGGAAATCAATGCCCACGGGGCTGGCGTGGTGCGCCTGCAGAAAATCAGCGGCCGCTGGCAAGTGGTCGACAACGACCCGCTGAACCGCCGCTTCACCACGGCTTCGCGCATGGAAATCACCGGCCCGCTGCGCGGCACCGACCACGTCAAGACCAAATACTCCACCGCCGGTACCCACTGCCGCGGTACCAACAACAACTGCGGCAACGGCTATACCCCGTGGGGCACCTACCTGACCTGTGAAGAGAACTGGCCGGGCATCTTCGTCAACAAGGGCACCCGCCCCGAAGACCAGCGCCGCATTGGCGTAGGCACCTCCAGCGGCCAGTACAAGTGGGAAAGCGCTGCCGGTGACAGCACTGAAGTGGCTGACGAATTCGCCCGTTTCGATGTGACCGTCAAGGGCGCCAGCGCTACCGACGACTACCGCAACGAAGCCAGCACCTACGGCTATATCGTCGAGATCGACCCGTACAACAGCAGCACCCTGGCCACCAAGCGCACCGCCCTGGGCCGTTTCCGCCACGAGGGCTGCGCACCAGGCCTGCCTGTCGCCGGCAAGCCGCTGGTGTGGTACATGGGTGACGACTCGAACAACGAGTACCTGTACAAGTGGGTGTCCACCGCCGTGTGGGATGCCGCCGACGCCACTCCGGCGGACCGCCTGGCCACCGGCGCCAAGTACCTGGACCAGGGCAAACTCTACGTGGCCCGCTTCAATGCCGATGGCACCGGTGTATGGCTGCTGCTGGATGTGGCCACTGCCACCACGGGCGGTAGCACCTTGGGTGCGCTGTATGGTGACCTGCCGGGCATCATCCTCAACACCCGGGGTGCCGGCGATGCCGTGGGTGCAACACCGATGGACCGCCCGGAATGGACCACGGTCAACCCGCTGAATGGCGATGTGTACCTGACCCTGACCAACAACAGCGCGCGCACCCCGGAGAAGGTCGATGCGGCCAACCCGCGCGGCCCGAACCGCCACGGCCATATCATTCGCTGGCATGACAGCGACGACCAGTTGAGCTTTACCTGGGACATCTTCGTGTTCGGCGCCAACGCGGCCGGTACCGCCGACATCAACCGCTCCGGCCTGACCGAACTGAACCAGTTCGCCAGCCCCGACGGCATGAGTTTCGATAGCCGTGGCGTGTTGTGGTTCGAGACCGACAACGGCGAGAGCACCCTCACCGATTACACCAACGACCAACTGCTGGCGGTGATCCCTACCGACCTGGTGGACGCCACCGGCAAGCAGGTGCCGGTGAACGCACAGAACCAGGTGGACCTGCGCCGCTTCTTCGTTGGGCCGAATGACTGCGAAGTGACCGGGATTGCCTTTACCCCGGACAACAAGACCTTGTTCGTGAACATTCAGCACCCGGGGAACTGGCCGTATACCGACAAGGCAACCGATGCTACGCCGGCCGGAGCCAAGGTAAGGCCGCGGGCTTCGACGGTGGTGATTCAGCGGATTGATGGCGGGGAGATCGGGACTGCCTGATCGAGCTGTTTACGGGGGCCGCTTTGCGGCCCTTTCGGCGGCAAGCCAGCTCCCACAGGGATATCACAGGCCATGAATGCCTTGGTTTCCTGGGGGAGCTGGCTTGCCGGCGAAAGGACTGCAAAGCAGCCCCGGCAATATCGAGCCCTACCAGGCCATCGGCTCCCGGCTACGCACCCGCACCTGCTGCGCCGGCACCCGGGCATGCCATTGCACCACTCCCAGCGCCTCTACCTGAAACTCGCTGCGTATCACCCGCCCCTCTTCCTCGAACGACAGCTGCAGCAGGAAGTACCCGCTGTTGAGCAGCAAACCCTCACTCAGCCGTTCAAACGTTTCGTCATCCACCGCCCCTAGCGCCTGGCGCAACGCGGCCGCATCCACATACCCCGACGCCGGCCGCCCGCTGATGATGCGGCTGAGCAGCGACCGCGAATAGCGCCCTTCGTACAGCGCTTCCAGCAACGGGAGGTGCTCCAGCCCGAGCGCATTGGCGTTCAGACGCCAGCCGGTGATCTCGGGCAAGGCGCACAGCATCGGATAACGCGCTTGGCGGCTGGCGTCCGGCTCCAGCAACAGGTTCAGTTCGCTGGTGTCGAGCATCGGCTGGTTGGCCGCCAGGCGCGGCGGTTGCTGGCGCAGGTACTGGGCACTTTCGGCGCCCTGCAGGCGGGTGTCGCTGTCGGCGTCGAGCCAGTCGGCCAGCGCATCGACCAGGCGTTCGGCGGCCATGTCGTCGCCCAGCAGGTGACGCAATTGGCGCTCGGCGCGCTCGCCATCGGCACCCAGCAGCGCATTGACGTTGAAGCAGGTGTGCTGGTCGCGCACCCGCAGCTGCGCCTGCCCGGCGCCAAAGTCGTAATTCAGCGGCTGCCCCCGCAAGGCCTGCCAGAACAGCGGGCTAAGCCGCCAGGCGGGGTCGCGCAGAGCCTGCTCGGCATAGGCCAGGCCGGCCTGCTCCATAGCCCGCACCTGTATGCGCTGGTGCAGCAGGCGCACTTCATCCACCTGGCGCCGGCCATCTTCCACCAACCAGGCCATGCCCGCCGCCAGCATTGCCAGCACCACCATCACCATCAGCAGGGCCGCACCCTGCTGTTGCCTGCCACCCATCCGTGCGTGCCTCGCTCGCAGAATAAAGACGCCAGTCAACACGCGGTGTGTTGCAGGTAGATGGCAATGCCAGTCCGTCATCTGCGCGTCATCTGCACGAGGCAGGATTGCCCTTCCTTTTCATGACCTTACAGGAGTGGTGGCAATGGGTGGCATTGGAATCTGGCAACTGGTGATCGTACTGCTGATCGTATTCCTGCTGTTTGGTACCAAGCGCCTCAAGGGCCTGGGCAGCGATGTGGGCGAGGCGATCCAGGGTTTTCGCAAGTCCATGGGCGGCGACACTGACGCCAACGCAACTGGCCAGGCGCAGGTTCAGCAACAGGCCCCGCTGACCGGCCAAGCCGCGCAGCAGCCTCAAGCGGACCGTCAGGCCTGATGTTCGAGGTAGGCTTCAGCGAGCTGCTGCTGGTGGGCGTCGTCGCGCTGCTGGTGCTGGGCCCGGAGCGCCTGCCGGTTGCAGCGCGCACCCTCGGGCGCGGCCTGGGTCAGGCACGCCGGGCCATGTACGCCTTGCGCACGCAGGTAGAACGCGAAATCGAGTTGCCCAACCTCGACAGCGCACCGCTGCAGCGCCTGGAACAGGAAATACGCCAGGGCATCAGCCTGAACACGGTGCCGGCCAATGATGCCACCACGCTCGCCGCCCCCAAGGAAAACGCCTCATGAGTATTGCCATGGACCCGACAGCCAGCATGCCGCTGACCGAACACCTGCGGGACCTGCGCAAACGCCTGGTGCGTTGCCTGGCACTGGTGGCCTTGGTATTCGCCGGCCTGTTCCCCTTCGCCCAGACGTTGTACACGCTCATCTCCGAACCGCTGCGGCGCTTTTTGCCGGAAGGCGCCAGCATGATCGCCACCAGCGTCACCTCGCCGTTTCTGACGCCGTTCAAGCTGACCGCAATGTGCGCACTGTTCATCGCCATGCCGCTGCTACTGCACCAGGCATGGGGCTTTCTGGCACCGGGGCTGTACCGCCGTGAGCGGCGCATTGCCCTGCCACTGCTGGTGTCGAGCATCGTGCTGTTCTATGCCGGCATGGCGTTCGCGTTCTTCCTGGTATTCCCGATGATGTTCGGTTTCTTTGCCAGCGTGACGCCGGACGGTGTGGCGATGATGACCGATATCAGCCAGTACCTGGACTTTATCCTGGCGCTGTTCCTGGCATTCGGGCTGGCGTTCGAGATACCGGTGGCAACGTTCATCGTTGTCTGGGTGGGGTTGGCGGATGTGGCCACATTGCGGCGCAGCAGGCCCTACGTGATCGTCGGGTGCTTTGTGGTGGGGATGATTTTGACGCCACCGGATGTGTTTTCGCAGACGATGTTGGCGGTGCCGATGTGGGTGCTGTTCGAGGTGGGGTTGCTGGCTTGTGCCGGGTTGAAACGGCCTGAGCCAGGCAAGGAGATTGTGGCTGAACTGTAGGGCCTGTTCGCGGGCACGCCCGCTCCCACAGGGATCGCACAATACTCGAGGGTTGTGCGATCCCTGTGGGAGCGGGCGTGCCCGCGAACAGCCGTGATGCGGTCTAGAACTCGGCGAGCCGCCAGACCTCATAGGCTGGCGTCTCGTACGGGTGGCTTTGCTTCAGCGCTGCGACAGCCTGGGCAATCAGCTCGTCAGCCACCACCAGCTCTACCTTCCACTCCTCCACCACCTCGACCTGACCGGCTTGCCCGAGGAACGGCTGGCTGCCGTCCAACGGGCGGAACTGGCCCTGGCCCAAGGTTTGCCAGGCGCAGTGGTCATAGTCGCCGATGCGCCCGCCACCAGCAGCGAACACAGCGGCCTTGACCACCTCGACATGGCTGGCGGGGACAAAGAAGGCGAGCTTGTACACGCCTTAGTTCACCCACACCCGCGCGTTGCGGAACATACGCATCAGCGCGGCATCTTCCTGCCACTCATCCGGGCGCCAGGAGTTCTGCACGGCGCGGAACACGCGCTCCGGGTGCGGCATCATGATGGTCACACGGCCGTCGCGGCTGGTCAGGCCGGTGATACCACGCGGCGAGCCGTTCGGGTTGGCCGGGTAGGCTTCGGTGACCTTGCCGTGGTTGTCGACGTAGCGCAGGGCCACACAACCGGACAGGTCGGCTTCCAGCAGTGCCGCTTCATTGGCGAACTCGGCATGGCCTTCACCGTGAGCGATGGCGATCGGCATGCGCGAACCGGCCATGCCCTGCAGGAAGATCGAGTTGGACTTCTGCACCTCGACCATGGCAACGCGAGCCTCGAACTGCTCCGAGCGGTTACGCACGAAGTGCGGCCAGTACTCGGTGCCCGGGATCAGCTCGTGCAGGTTGGACATCATCTGGCAACCGTTGCACACGCCCAGGGCGAAGCTGTCAGTACGCTCGAAGAAGGCCTGGAACGCATCACGGGCACGGGCGTTGAACAGCGCCGACTTGGCCCAGCCTTCACCGGCACCCAGCACGTCACCGTAAGAGAAGCCACCGCAGGCGACCAGGCCCTTGAAGGCCTCGAAGTCGACACGGCCCGCCAGGATGTCGCTCATGTGCACGTCGATGGCGGCAAAACCGGCACGGTCGAAGGCAGCGGCCATCTCGACCTGGCCGTTGACGCCCTGCTCACGCAGGATGGCCACTTGCGGGCGCACGCCCTTCTTGATGTACGGCGCAGCGATGTCGTCGTTGACGTCGAAGCCCAGCTTGACCGACAGGCCTGGGTTGTCTTCCTCGAGCAGCAGGTCGAATTCCTGGTCGGCGCAGTCAGCGTTGTCGCGCAGGCGCTGGATCTGGTAGCTGGTCTCGGCCCACTGACGCTGCAGCATGCGACGGTCGTCGTCGAACAGCACTTCGCCGTTCAGGCTGATGGACACTTCGGCGTTGTTGACCGGCTTGCCGATCACCGCGACGCACTCCTCGCCCAGGCCAGCCGCGCTGAACTGCGCCAGCACGTCCGGGGTGGCATCCTGGCGAACCTGGATAACCGCACCCAGCTCTTCGTTGAAGAGGATGGCCGGTACGTCTTTACGGTTGTCAGTCAGTGGGTCGAGTTGCAGGTCCAGGCCGCAGTGGCCGGCGAAGGCCATTTCCAGCACGGTGGTGATCAGGCCGCCGTCGGAGCGGTCGTGGTAGGCCAGCAGGTGGCCGTCGGCGTTCAGCCCCTGGATCACGGCAAAGAAGGCCTTGAGGTCTTCGGCGTCGTCCACGTCCGGTGCCTGGGCAGCAATCTTGCCGTAGGTCTGCGCCAGGATCGAGGCGCCCATGCGGTTCTTGCCACGGCCCAGGTCGATCAGGATCAGGTCGGTCTCGCCCTTGTCCATGCGCAGTTCAGGGGTCAGGGTCTTGCGAATGTCGGTGACCGGGGCGAAGCCGGTGATGATCAGCGACATTGGCGAGGTGACGCTCTTCTCGCCACCCTCATCGCTCCACTTGGTCTTCATCGACATCGAGTCTTTGCCGACCGGAATGGTAATGCCCAGCTCCGGGCACAGCTCCATGCCGACAGCCTTGACGGTGTCGTACAGGCGGGCATCTTCACCCGGGTGACCGGCGGCGGACATCCAGTTGGCCGACAGTTTGATGTCGGACAGTTTCTCGATGCGCGAAGCCGCCAGGTTGGTCAGGGTTTCACCGATGGCCATGCGCCCGGACGCCGGGGCATCCAGCAGCGCCAGCGGGGTGCGCTCGCCCATGGCCATGGCTTCACCGGTGTAGACGTCGAAGCTGGTGGCGGTGACGGCGCAGTCAGCGACCGGTACCTGCCACGGGCCGACCATCTGGTCGCGGGCAACCAGGCCGGTGATGGTACGGTCGCCAATGGTGATCAGGAAGCTCTTGCTGGCCACGGCCGGGTGGTTCAACACGCGCTGCACGGCGTTGTCCAGGTCCAGCTCGCTCGGGTCGAAGTCATCGCCCAGCTCGGCCTCGCGGGTAACCGAGCGGTGCATGCGCGGCGGCTTGCCCAGCAGCACGTCCAGCGGCATGTCCACAGGCGTGTTGCCGAAGTGGCTGTCGCTTACGGTCAGGTGCGGCTCTTCGGTTGCTTCACCGACCACGGCAAACGGGCAACGCTCACGCTCGCAGATGGCCTGGAAACGCTCGAAGTCGACCGCGCTGACGGCCAGCACGTAACGCTCTTGCGATTCGTTGCTCCAGATTTCGTGCGGGGCCATGCCCGGCTCGTCATTTGGCACGTTACGCAGCTCGAAGCGGCCACCACGGCCACCGTCGTTGACCAGCTCGGGGAAAGCGTTGGAGATACCGCCCGCGCCCACGTCGTGGATGAAGGCGATCGGGTTGTTGTCACCCAGCTGCCAGCAGCGGTCGATGACCTCTTGGCAACGGCGCTCCATTTCCGGGTTTTCGCGCTGTACCGAGGCAAAGTCCAGGTCAGCCGAGCTGGCACCGGTAGCCACCGACGAAGCGGCGCCGCCACCCAGGCCGATCAGCATGGCCGGGCCGCCGAGCACGATCAGCTTGGCGCCGACGGTGATCTCGCCCTTCTGCACGTGGTCTTCACGGATGTTGCCCATACCACCGGCCAGCATGATCGGCTTGTGGTAGCCGCGCACTTCTTCACCGTGCGGGGTATTGATGGCCTGCTCGAAGGTACGGAAGTAACCGGTCAGAGCCGGGCGACCGAATTCGTTGTTGAACGCGGCGCCACCCAGCGGGCCTTCGATCATGATGTCGAGGGCGTCGACGATACGCTCAGGCTTCCCGTAGGCCTGCTCCCAAGGCTGTTCGAAGCCCGGAATGCGCAGGTTGGACACGGTGAAGCCGGTCAGGCCCGCCTTGGGCTTGGCGCCGCGGCCGGTAGCACCTTCATCGCGGATTTCGCCACCGGAGCCGGTGGAGGCGCCGGAGAACGGGGCGATGGCAGTCGGGTGGTTGTGGGTTTCCACCTTCATCAGGATGTGCACAGGCTCCTGCACCGCGCCGTACTGGCGGGTTTCAGGGTTCGGGAAGAAGCGGCCGGCCACGTTACCGACGATGACCGAGGCGTTGTCCTTGTACGCAGACAGCACGCCTTCGCTGTGCATCTGGTAGGTGTTCTTGATCATGCCGAACAGGCTTTTTTCCTGAGCCTGGCCGTCGATGTCCCAACTGGCGTTGAAGATCTTGTGGCGGCAGTGCTCGGAGTTGGCCTGGGCGAACATCATCAGTTCGATGTCGTTCGGGTTGCGCTTGAGCCCCTGGAAGGCAGCGACCAGGTAGTCGATCTCGTCTTCGGCAAGGGCCAGGCCCAGGTCGATGTTGGCCTGGGCCAGGGCGTCACGGCCACCGGCCAGGATGTCCACCGAGGTCATCGGCTTGGGCTGGGCGTGGCTGAACAGGTCGGACGCCTGCTCCAGCTGGCCGAGCACGCGCTGGGTCATGCGGTCGTGCAGTTCGGCAGCAATCAACGCGGCATCAGCGTCGCTCAGGGTGCCGGCAACGTAGTAGGCGATGCCGCGCTCCAGGCGCTGGATCGACTGCAGGCCGCAGTTGTGGGCGATGTCGCTGGCCTTGCTGGCCCACGGCGAAATGGTGCCCAGGCGCGGCACGACCAGGAACAGGCGGCCAGTCGGCTCCTGTACCGGCACGCTCGGGCCGTACTTGAGCAGACGGCCCAGCACCTGCTGCTGGTCGGCGGTCAGCTCGCCATCGACATCGGCGAAGTGGGCAAATTCGGCATACAAACCAGTAACAGCGGGGACTTTCTGGCTCAGTTGCTCGAGTAATTTACCGTGGCGAAAGGCAGAAAGGGCAGGAGCGCCGCGCAGGATCAACATCGTCGGGACAGCCTCAGGAAGGGGTGTGCTTAGAGGCCGTGCATTCTAGCCTACTTCGATGGTTTTCGGCACCCGCTCTAAGCCACGGCTGCCGGGCGGCGTAACCGGACTTTCGGGTCAGAATTTGAAGTGCTCGCCTTGAGAGGTTTGTCGCGTGGAAGATCGAGCGCCGCCCGCGCGGCGCTTCGCGGGGCAAGCCCGCTCCCACATTTGTTTCGGGCCAGTTTCTCCTGCCTCCATTGGCGCGCGCACCCGGGGTGCATGACTGGAAAGTGATGCAAAGCATCAGCGCAACACGCGATATCGAATGGAGCAAACAAGGGCCCGCGCGCCAATGGTTCAGGAATGATTGGCCCGAAACAAATGTGGGAGCGGGCTTGCCCCGCGAAGCGCCGCGCGGGCGGCGCTCGATCTCACAGGCGCAACACCTCCCAAGGCCAGCACCTGGTGGCCCCAACGCAACCCTCCGCCACGCCCCACAACACATAAACCGCTACCAGACAAGCTAACCGTTGTCGAGATATGGCTGAACCGGTCCTTTGCGTATACTGCAACCTATGTTCGCCCACACTGCTTTGCGCCAGCGTTGCGCCAAATGGCTTCTCGCAACCGGACTCTTTCTGCTGCTCGGTGCCTGCGTTGAAAAACCCAGCACCCTCGAGCGCGTGAAGGAGGATGGCGTGCTGCGCGTGATCACCCGCAACAGCCCGGCCACCTACTTCCAGGATCGCAACGGCGAAACCGGTTTCGAATACGAGCTGGTCAAGCATTTCGCCGACGATCTCGGTGTGAAACTGGAGATCGAGACTGCCGACAACCTCGATGAGCTGTTCGACGACCTCGGCAAACCCTCCGGCCCGGTGCTGGCTGCAGCCGGCCTGGTCAGCAGCGAACGGCGCACCGCCCAGGCGAAATTCTCGCACCCTTATCTGGAAGTGACCCCACAGGTCATCTACCGCAACGGCCGGCCCCGCCCAACCAACGCCAAGGGCCTGGTCGGCAAGAAGATCATGGTGCTCAAAGGCAGCAGCCATGCCGACCTGCTGGCCGAGCTGAAAAAGCAGAACCCCGGCCTTGAATATGAAGAGTCGGATGCGGTGGAGGTGGTCGACCTGCTGCGCATGGTCGACGAAGGGCAGATCGACCTGACCCTGGTCGACTCCAACGAGCTGGCGATGAACCAGGTGTACTTCCCCAACGTGCGCGTGGCCTTCGACGTGGGCGACACCCGCGACCAGCGCTGGGCAGTGGCAGCGGGCGAAGACAACAGCCTGCTCAACGAGATCAACGAATTTCTCGACAAGGCACAGAAGAACGGCACCCTGCAACGCCTGAAAGACCGTTATTACGGCCATGTCGACGTATTAGGTTATGTGGGTGCCTACACCTTCGCCCAGCACCTGCAACAGCGCCTGCCCAAGTACGAAAAGCACTTCAAGAGCTACGCCAAGGTCGAGCAGGTGGACTGGCGTCTGCTGGCCGCCATCGGCTATCAGGAATCGATGTGGCAGCCGGAGGTCACCTCCAAGACCGGTGTTCGCGGCCTGATGATGCTGACCCAGCGCACCGCCCAGGCCATGGGTGTGTCCAACCGGCTGGACCCGAAACAGAGCATCCAGGGTGGTGCCAAGTATTTCATGAAGATCAAGGCCGAGCTGGACGACAGTATCCAGGAGCCGGACCGCACCTGGTTCGCCCTGGCTGCCTATAACGTCGGCAGTGGCCACCTGGAAGACGCCCGTACCCTGGCCAAGCGCGAGAAGCTCAACCCGAACAAGTGGCTGGACGTGAAGAAGATGCTGCCGCGCCTGTCGCAGAAGCAGTGGTATCGGCAGACCAAATACGGTTATGCCCGTGGCGGCGAGCCGGTGCACTTCGTGGCCAACATCCGCCGCTACTACGACATCCTTACCTGGGTGACCCAGCCGCAACTGGAAGGCCAGGTGGCCGAAGGCAACCTGCATGTGCCCGGGGTCAACAAGACCAAGCCGGCAGAACAGTCGCCGCCGATGTAGGCACCATCGCCCTCAGGCCAATAGATTTCCTGCAGGAGCAGCCTTGCGCTGCGAAGAGGCCGGTATAGCCACAAAGAATCTATTGCCATGCGGGCCTTTCTGGAACGCTAGGTCTTGGCCCGGCGGGCCTTGAAGAAATCGCTGAGGATCTGCCCACACTCCTGCGCCAGCACCCCGCCCTCCACCATCACCCGATGGTTGAGGAAGCCTTGGCCGAAGAACTGCCCCTGGCTCTGCACAATGCCTGCCTTGGGCTCCAGCGCGCCAAATACTACCCGCATCACCCGCGAATGCACGATCAGCCCTGCACACATGCTGCACGGTTCCAGGGTCACATACAGGGTGCTGCCGGGCAGCCGGTAATTACTGGCCGTTTTCGCCGCTGCGCGGATGGCCACCATCTCGGCATGCGCGCTGGGGTCGCTGTCGATGATCGGCCGGTTGAACCCCTGGCCGATCACCTGCCCATGCTGCACCAGCACCGCGCCCACCGGCACCTCGCCGAGGGCCGCGCCCTCGGCCGCCAGGGCCAGGGCCAGTTGCATGAACTCCTGATCACGGCTGCGATCGATGATCTGCGGGCGCATCAGACCACCGCAATCGCGGCCATCAGGCCGGTTTCCATGTGGTCGATGACGTGGCAGTGGAACATCCAGGTACCCGGGTTATCCGCCACCAGCGCTACCTGGGCGCGCTCGTTCTTGCCCAGCAGGTAGGTGTCGGTGAACCACGGCTCTTTGATGTCGTGACGGTTGGAGGCGATCACCTTGAAGCTCATGCCGTGCAGGTGGATCGGGTGCTGGTACTGGGTCATGTTCTTGAGCTCGAAGATGTAGCTCTTGCCCTTTTTCAACGTAGCGATGGGGCGGTCGGCGCAGGTCTTGTCGGTGATATCCCAGGCCTGGCCGTTGATCTGCCACATGCTCGACGGTTTGTCCGGGTCGGGGGTGACAGAGACGCTGGCCGCCCACTCGAAATTGAAGTTGAGCTTTTCGGCATTCTCCAGGTCCGGCTCGGCGATCGGGTTGGGCGGCAGCGCTGGCGGCCAGCCACCCACGGCGTCGTTACTGGGCACTGAACGCAGTGTACCCAGGCGCACGAAACCGTCGCGCAGGGAGATTTCTTCACCCGCTTCGGGAATACGTATGGCCAGACAGATGCGCATGCCGGGGCCGAGCCAGTACTCATCCTCCAGCGGCCGCGGGGTCACCGGGTTGCCGTCGAGCGCGTAGATTTTCGCCTCGCAGTTGCCCTTGAGGTTGAGCCGGTAGGTCCAGGTGTTGTCCAGGTTCAGCAGGCGCACCCGCACCACCTGGCCGGCCGGCAGCTCGGTGACCGAGTCGGCCTGGCCGTTGATGGTGATCAGCCGCCCAGCCGTACCGTTACGCGCCGCCTCGCGAGGGATGCTGAAAGGCAGCCAGGCACCCTGCTCGTCCACATGCCAGTTCTTCAGGCTCAACGTGCGCTCATGCTGGAACCCTGTAGGTTCGCGCTCCTCGACGATCAACGGGCCGACCAGGCCGCGGCCCAGCTCTTCGGAGCTGCTGACATGCGGGTGGTACCAGTAGCTGCCTGCGTCCGGCACGCGGAACTTGTAGTCGAAGTACTCGCCTGGCTTGACCGGCAGTTGCGACACGTAGGGCACGCCGTCCATTTCCAGCGGCAGGCGAATGCCATGCCAGTGGATGGTGGTTTCCACCGGCAGGTGGTTGATAAAGCGTACCCGCAGCCAGGTACCCTGGCGCACACGCAGCTCGGTGCCCGGTGCCGACGGGCCGAAGGCCCAGGCCTCGGTCTTGAAGCCCGGCACCAGTTCGACGTCCAGCGGCGCCGCGATCAGCTCGTAATCATGCCCGGCGTTGTCATCTTCGACCTTGCCCAGCCAGTAACGCACCGCGCCACCGGCGCCCAGGCCAACCACAACCAGGCCGGTCAGGCCTTTGAGCATTTGTCGACGGGTGAAGGACATCGGTGCGGGTACCTCGTGTTCGGCGCAATCAAGCTGCCAGCAGTGGCTGGCAATGAAGGGCGAATACGATACACCTGCAAATGCGAAAGATTAAGTGAAGTCTTGTTTTGGCTGGGCTGGCCTCTTCGCGGGTAAACCCGCTGCCACAGGGACCGCACAGTGATTGAGGCTTGTGCAGCACTTTGTGGGGCGGTTTTACCGCGAAGGGGCCGGGACAGGCGACAGATACAACAAGGGCGCCTTGCGGCGCCCTTGTGGCTCAACTTATTCCCACTCGATGGTGGCCGGCGGCTTGCTCGACACGTCGTAGGTAACGCGCGAGATACCGTCGATTTCGTTGATGATACGGCCGCTGACAGTTTCCAGCAGCTCGTATGGCAGGTGTGCCCAACGCGCGGTCATGAAGTCCACGGTTTCGACGGCACGCAGGGCCACGACCCAGGCGTAGCGACGGCCGTCGCCAACAACACCCACCGATTTGACCGGCTGGAACACCACGAATGCCTGGCTGGTCTTGTGGTACCAGTCGGCCTTGCGCAGTTCTTCGATGAAGATGTGGTCGGCGCGACGCAGGATGTCGGCGTATTCCTTCTTCACTTCACCAAGGATACGCACGCCCAGGCCCGGGCCCGGGAACGGGTGGCGATAGACCATGTCGTACGGCAGGCCCAGTTCCAGGCCAATCTTGCGCACTTCGTCCTTGAACAGCTCACGCAGCGGCTCGACCAGCTTGAGGTTCATTTCCTCCGGCAGGCCACCCACGTTGTGGTGCGACTTGATCACGTGGGCCTTGCCGCTCTTGGCGCCAGCCGACTCGATCACGTCCGGGTAGATGGTGCCTTGGGCGAGGAACTGGATGTTATCCAGCTTGCTGGCTTCGGCGTCGAAGACGTCGATGAAGGTGCGGCCGATGATCTTGCGCTTCTTCTCCGGGTCGGCTTCGCCTTCCAGGTTGTCGAGGAACTGCTTTTCAGCGTCGGCGCGGATCACCTTGACGCCCATGTTCTCTTTGAACATGGCCATCACCTGGTCGCCTTCGTGCAGGCGCAGCAGGCCGTTGTCGACGAATACGCAAGTCAGCTGGTCGCCGATGGCGCGGTGCAGCAGTGCAGCAACCACCGAGCTGTCAACGCCGCCGGACAGGCCCAGCAGGACGTTGGCCGAACCGACTTGCGCACGCACCTGGGCGATGGCGTCTTCAACGATGTTGGAGGCGGTCCACAGGGCTTCACAGCCGCAAATGTCCTGCACGAAACGGGACAGGATGCGACCGCCCTGCTTGGTGTGGGTCACTTCCGGGTGGAACTGCACGCCGTAGTAGCCGCGAGAATCGTCGAACATGCCGGCGATCGGGCAGCTCGGGGTGCTGGCCAGTACATGGAAGTTGCCGGGCATCTGGGTGACCTTGTCACCGTGGCTCATCCATACATCAAGGCCCAGCACGCCATCGGCGTCAACGTGGTCTTCGATGCCGTCGAGCAGGCGGCTCTTGCCGACCACGTCCACGCGGGCATAACCGAACTCACGCAGGTCGGAACCTTCAACCTTGCCGCCCATCTGCTCGGCCATGGTCTGCATGCCGTAGCAGATGCCCAGCACGGGTACGTTCAGGTCGAACACGGCCTGCGGCGCGCGCGGGCTGTTGGCTTCGTGGACCGACTCGGGGCCGCCGGCGAGGATGATGCCGCGCGGGTTGAATTCGCGGATCGCTTCATCGTCCATGTCGAACGGGTGCAGTTCGCAGTACACGCCGATTTCGCGCACGCGGCGGGCGATCAGCTGGGTGTACTGGGAACCGAAATCGAGGATCAGGATGCGGTGAGCGTGAATGTCGAGGGCCATGACTCAATCTCGTCAGTGGAAATCGGAAACGACGCGGGGCTGTCGTGACAGCCCCGCATGCTTGTATTGCTGGAAGCCTCAGCCTACGCGGTAGTTAGGGGCTTCTTTGGTGATCTGCACGTCATGCACGTGGGACTCGGCCATGCCGGCACCGGTGATGCGTACAAATTCCGGCTTGGTGCGCATCTCTTCGATGGTGGCGCTGCCGGTGTAGCCCATGGACGAACGCAGGCCGCCCATCAGCTGGTGGATGATCGCAGCCAGGGCGCCCTTGTAAGGCACACGGCCTTCGATCCCCTCAGGAACAAGCTTCTCGGCGCCGGCCGAGGAGTCCTGGAAGTAACGGTCCGACGAGCCTTGCGCCTGTGCCATGGCACCCAGCGAGCCCATGCCGCGGTAGGCCTTGTAGGAACGGCCCTGGAACAGTTCGACTTCGCCTGGGGCCTCTTCGGTACCGGCAAACATCGAACCCATCATCACGCAGGAAGCACCGGCAACAATGGCCTTGGACAGGTCACCGGAGAAGCGGATACCGCCGTCGGCGATCAGTGGCACGCCAGTGCCTTCCAGTGCGGCAGCAACGTTGGCGATGGCGCTGATTTGCGGCACGCCGACACCGGCAACGATACGGGTGGTGCAGATGGAGCCTGGGCCGATGCCGACCTTGACGGCGTCAGCGCCAGCTTCGGCCAGGGCCTTGGCTGCGGCGCCGGTGGCGATGTTGCCGCCGATCACCTGCACTTGCGGGTAGGTTTCCTTCACCCAGCGAACGCGGTCGATCACGCCTTTGGAGTGACCGTGTGCGGTGTCGACTACCACCACATCAACGCCAGCGGCAACCAGCGCGGCAACACGCTCGCCGGTGTCCTTGCCGGTGCCGACCGCAGCGCCAACGCGCAGGCGACCCTGGTCGTCCTTGCTGGCCAGCGGGTAAGCCTTGGCTTTTTCGATGTCCTTGACGGTCATCATGCCCTTGAGGTTGAACTTGTCGTCAACGATCAGGACCTTTTCCAGGCGGTGCTTGTGCAGCAGCTCGCGGACTTCGTTCTTGTCGGCGCCTTCGCGGACGGTGACCAGACGCTCTTTGGGGGTCATCACGTCGCGGACCTTGGCGTCCAGGCGGGTTTCGAAGCGTACGTCACGGGAGGTGACGATACCGACCAGGTCACCATTCGCCAGCACTGGAACACCGGAGATGTTGTTCAGGCGGGTCAGGTCGAACAGGTCACGCACGGTGGCGTCGGCTTCGATGGTGATCGGGTCCTTGACCACGCCAGCCTCGAACTTCTTGACCTTGCGTACTTCGCCGGCCTGCTGCTCGATGGTCATGTTCTTGTGGATGATGCCGATGCCGCCTTCCTGGGCCATGGCAATGGCCAGACGCGCTTCGGTCACGGTATCCATGGCGGCGGAAACCAGCGGAATGTTCAGCTCGATGCCACGGGTCAAACGGGTCTTGAGGCTGACTTCATTAGGCAGTACCTCGGAATAGCCAGGTACAAGGAGGATATCGTCGAAGGTCAGGGCTTCTTGGCTGATACGCAGCATCGCGGGGGCTCCCGGGCGGGAAAAATGGAAGCGCGCCATTATACTCATCCACGGCGCGCCGCTCAATGCAAAATAAGGGCCTTCGGTCAGCCTTGTGGCAGTTTTACCTGCACCACGGTCACCGGCTGGTCGAGCCAGTCGGCAAAGCTGTCGAGAAAGGCCTGGGTAAACCCGGCCTCGCCCCAGTTGTTGAAGATGAACCCCAGGTTGGAAAAGGCACATGGCTGCAGGTAAATGAAGCCATTGATGTCATCTTCAAAGCCGCACAGCGGGCAGGTGAAGTTGTCGGTCACCGCCGGCGTCCACTCCTCCAGGCTTTCGAACAGCGGCTCGCCCACCTCGCGCCGGCACTCCGGGCAACCGGCCTCTTCGAGAAACCCTTCGGTGGGGGTGTAGATGCAGCGCTTGAGCACCACCTCCATGCCGTTGACCGGCTGGTCGAAGGGCAGTTTTTCCGGATGAAGGGCCACCTTGCGCGCCCCTGCGGCCAGGGCATGGCCCATGCGGTTGCCGGTGCGGCCACAGGTGGTCAGCTGCTCTTCGACGACTTTTTCGCGCACCAGCCAGCGCACGATGGCGCGCGCGCGGGCTTCATGCACCGGGACGGTGGACAGCTTGGGAACGATGATGCTCTGGGTGTTCATGAACGGGACAAGCCTGAAAAACGCCGGTAATGGCGCAATTCTACCGCTCAGGCGCTCAGGTAGCGACCGATCAACGCCAGGCCACTGGCCAGCACCAGCCAGGTGACCAGGCGAACGAAAGCCTCACGCGACAACCGGTTGGTCAGCCGGCGCCCCACCCAGAGGCCGACGAACATGACTGGCAGCAAGCAGGCGGCGAGCAGCAGCAGGCTTTGGTCGGCATAGACACCGGCGATCAGGAACAGCGAAAGGCGCACTACGGTACTGCAACTGATCAGCGCACTCTGGGTGGCGCGAACCTGTTCCTTTACCTCCAGCCGTGCGCTCAGGTAAAGCGCATAAAGAAACCCGCCACTGCCGAACAGCGCCCCGAACAATCCGCCTGCCGTACCCATCGGCACCGCCCACAAGCCTGACAGGGTGGCCGGCCGGGCCTTCACTGCCAGCCCGTATAACGCATAGGCGGTCACGAACACGCCCATCAACAGCAGCAAAAGGTCGGATTTCAGTTGCAGCAGGAACACCACGCCCAACGTGCAGCCCAGGGCCATGAACGGTAACAGCCGCAACAACTCGCTGCGCACCACATCCCGGCGCGACGGCAGCAGGTTGCCGAACGCGGCAACGAAGTCCAGCAGCACCAGTAGCGGGATGATGCGCGACAACGGCATGAAATGGATCAATATCGGCCCGGCCACCAGCGCGGTACCGAAACCGGCAATGCCGAATACGACATAAGCAACGCCGACACCCAGCAGGATGGGTAGCCAATCGAGGCCGGAAAACGACAGTTGGGCGAGCATGGCAGCAGTTCCTGGGAAGACAGGCAAAGATTAGCCAGACACGAGCCATGCCGACTAATATGCCTTTACTGTCAAACCCATCTCAAAAAGGCATGGCATGACCTCGATCCGCCAGTTGCGTTACTTCGTTGAAATCGCCGAGTGCGGCAGTTTCAGCGCTGCCGCCGAACGGCTGTACATCGCCCAGTCGGCGCTTAGCCGGCAGATCAAGGAGCTGGAGCAGCAACTGGGCACGCCGCTGTTCGAACGCACCGCGCGCCTGCCACGCCTGACACTGGCCGGCGAAGCATTGCTTGAACGGGCGCGGCGCTTGCTGGCCGACCTTGCACAAGCCGAGCGGGTAACCCGCGACATTGGCGAGGGGTTGCAAGGCAGTCTGCGCCTGAACCATTCCAGTACCGTGCCGCTGACCGGCACGCTGCTGGCTCGCCTGGCCGACTACCTGAAAGACAACCCGGGGGTTTCGCTGGAGATTGCGCAGCAGTCTTCGGAGGCACAGCTGGAAGATATTGCTGCCGGGCGGCTGGATATCGGCCTGCTGCGGTTGCCGGTGCTGCGTCAGCACGAAGGTGTGGTGCTGCATGAACTGTTCAGCGAACCCTTGTTGCTGGCGGTCGCTGCCGGGCACCCGTTGGCCAGCGCGCCACGGGTGAAACTGGAGCAGCTGAGGGAAGAGCGCTTCATTTCCATCCCGCACCGGGACCGTGGCGGGCTGAGTTACCTGTCGGCTTCGCTGTGCATGGAGGCAGGCTTCTTCCCGCAAGCGGCGCAGGTGCTGTCGCGCAAGACCACGCAGTTGCAGCTGATTCAGGCGGGGTTCGGGGTGGCGCTGTTGCCGCAGTGCATGCGTGAGATTGCGCCGGCTTCAGTCAGCTTCGTGGCGCTGGACGGTGATTGCCAGAGCACAGTGGCACTGGCCTGTCGTCGCGATGCAGGGCAGATGGTGCGGCAGTTCGTGGCGACGATGCAGGGCTGAAGGCACCGGCTGCGATCTTGTGGGAGCGGCCTTGCGTGGCGAAAGGGCTGCGAAGCGGCCCCAGGTTTTCAGCTTCGCCGCATGAAGTGCCGGGGCCGCGTTGCGGCCCTTTCGCGACGTAAGGCCGCCTCCACAAGGATTGGGTCAAGGCTGGCAGTAGGGGCAAGACAGACAACCGGGGCCGATGTCCTTTATGATGCCTGCCATGATCAAAGACCCCTTCGAACGACTCGGCCTGGACCGTGAGGTCCTTACCGTCAGCCAACTCAACGGCCGCGCCCGCGTGCTGCTGGAAGACGTGTTCCGCAGCGTCTGGGTGGAAGGCGAAATCTCCAACCTTGCCCGCCCGGCATCCGGCCACATGTACTTCACCCTCAAGGACAGCGGCGCTCAGGTGCGTTGCGCGCTGTTCCGGCAGAACGCCACGCGGGTGCGCCAGGCGCTGCGCGACGGCCTGGCGGTGCGGGTACGCGGCAAGGTTTCGCTGTTTGAAGGGCGTGGCGACTACCAGCTGATCCTCGACACCGTCGAGCCGGCCGGCGACGGCGCACTGCGCCTGGCCTTCGAGGCGCTGAAGGAAAAGCTCAGTGCCGAGGGGCTGTTCAGCGCCGAACGCAAAAAACCGCTACCGGCCCACCCTCAACGTATCGGCATCATCAGCTCGCCTACCGGCGCCGTGATCCGCGACATCATCAGCGTGTTCGGCCGCCGCGCTCCACAAGTGGAGCTGAACCTGATTCCCACGGCGGTGCAGGGCCGTGAAGCCATCGCGCAGATCGTGCGCGCCATTCGCCTGGCCGACAGCCTTGGTTTCGACGCGCTGATACTGGCCCGCGGTGGTGGTTCGCTGGAAGACCTGTGGTGCTTCAACGAAGAAGCCGTGGCGCGTGCCGTAGCCGCCTGCGTCACCCCTATCGTCAGCGCCGTGGGCCATGAAACCGATGTGTCGATCAGCGACTTCGTTGCCGACGTACGGGCACCCACGCCGTCTGCCGCCGCGGAGTTGCTGGCCCCCGACAACAGTGGCTTGCAGCAACGGTTGGACGGCCTGCAGCGGCGCCTGCTGCTGCGCATGCAGAACCGCCTGACCCATGACCGGCTGCGCCTGGAATCACTGACCCGGCGCCTGCGCCACCCGGGCGAACGCCTGCGCCAGCAGGCCCAGCGCCTGGACGACCTGGACATGCGCCTGCGCCGCGCTTTCATGCTCAGCCTCAATCAGCGCCGCGAGCGCGTGGCACGCATGGACACGCGCCTGGCCGCGCAGCACCCGGGGCGCAACCTGAAATTGCTGAGCCAGCGCCTGGACAGCCTGGCCGAGCGCCTGCCACGGGCCATGCGCGAGGTGCTGAAAGACCGCCGCCAACGCTTCCAGGCCCAACTGCAAACCCTGCAAGTGGTGAGCCCGCTGGCCACCCTCGCCCGCGGCTACAGCATCCTGCTGGACGACCAGGGCCAGGCCATTCGCAGTGCCGAACAGACCCGCAATGGCCAGCGCCTGACCGCCCGCCTGAACGAAGGCGAACTGCAGGTGCGGGTCGAAGACAACCACCTGACCCCGGTCACCCTCTCATTACTGGACTGACACATGCCCCGCCTGCTCGCGCCCCTGCTCGCCCTCTCCCTCGTGCTGCTCGCCGGCGGCGCCCAGGCCAGCTATATCACCCGCACACTGAACAAGCCGGTGCCGGGTGGCGTGGCGGTGGTTGACCTGGGCCCCGCCACAAGCGCGCCCAGCGCCCGTTTCGACGGCAAGCCGGTGCTGGTGGTGAAGGAGCAGGACAACTGGCTGGCCATCGTCGGCATCCCGCTGACCCAGAAGCCCGGCACTGCCGTGCTGAGCCAGGACGGCCGCACCCTGCCCTTCAGCGTAGGGAGCAAGAAATACCCGGAACAGCGCATCACCCTGAAGAACACTCGCCAGGTCAACCCGAACCCGGCCGACCTCAAGCGCATCGACCGCGAGCTGGCCGAACAGATCAAGGCCTACCGCAGCTTCAGCCCGACCCTGCCAAGCAACCTGGTCCTCGACAAGCCGGTCAACGGCCCGCTGTCGAGCAAATTCGGCGTGCGCCGCTTCTTCAACGGTGAAGAGCGCAACCCGCATGCCGGGCTGGACTTTGCAGTGCCAGCGGGAACACCGATCAAGACACCGGCCAATGGCAAGGTGATCCTGGTGGGGGATTACTTCTTCAATGGCCGCACGGTGTTCGTCGACCATGGGCAGGGCTTTATCAGCATGTTCTGCCACATGTCGAAGATCGATGTGCAGGTGGGGCAATCACTGCGCCGTGGCGAGGTGGTCGGTCGCGTGGGCTCGACCGGGCGGGCAACCGGGCCGCACATGCACTGGAACGTCAGCCTGAATGATGCGCGGGTGGACCCGGCTATTTTCATCGGCGCGTTCCAACCCTGAGACCTGCGCTGCCTATGCTGGCCTCTTCGCGGGTAAACCCGCTCCCATAGGTACGACGTAGCTTTCAAATGCGGCGCGATCCCTGTTGGAGCGGGTTTACCCGCGAAGAGGCCAGCACAGGCAGCCCCCTTACCACTGGGTTGCGCCATCGAAATATACCGCGCAAAAATCACGAAACACTCAACAAATTACAGCCATAAAATCTCGCCTAATCGCTTTTTTTAAGCATTCCTCTCAATTTTTTCTGGACACTTGCCATCCCTGACCTCTCTGGTTAGGGTTGAGGGCATGAAAACCTTCAGCACCCTCATCCTGCTCCGACAACATCGCAGCCTCTGCCTGGTCAGCGCCCGACTACCAGGCTGAATCGCGTCGCCTCGCCTCTTCATCTCGTTATCGCTCGGCAGGCCCGATCTCGGCCGCACACAAAAGGATTGCTTCCATGACCATGCTCAAAGACCCTTCGAAGAAATACCGCGCCTTTCCGACCATCGACCTGCCTGACCGTACCTGGCCGTCGAAGACCATCACCGCCGCGCCGATCTGGTGCAGCTCCGACCTGCGTGATGGCAACCAGTCGCTGATCGAGCCGATGGATTCGGAGAAGAAACTGCGCTTCTGGAAGACCCTGGTGCAGGTGGGCGTGAAGGAAATCGAAGCGTCGTTCCCGTCTGCCTCGCAGACCGATTTCGACTTCGTTCGCACCCTGATCGAGGACGGCCACATCCCGGACGACACCACCATCCAGGTGCTCACCCAGGCCCGTGAAGACCTGATCGCACGCACCTTCGAATCGCTGCGCGGTGCGAAGAAGGCCATCGTTCACCTGTACAACGCCACCAGCCCGTCGTTCCGCCGCATTGTCTTCAACCAGGACAAGCAAGGCGTAAAAGACATCGCGGTGAACGCCGCCAAGCTGTTCGTCAAGTACGCTGCCCAGCAGCCGGAAACCCAGTGGACCTTCCAGTACTCGCCAGAAACCTTCAGCGCCACTGAAATGGAGTTCGCCAAGGAAGTCTGCGATGCAGTCATCGAGGTGTGGAACCCGACGCCTGAGCACAAGATCATCCTCAACCTGCCGGCCACGGTGGAAGTGTCCACGCCAAACATCTACGCCGACCAGATCGAGTGGTTCTGCCGCAATGTCAGCCGCCGCGACAGCGTGATCATCAGCCTGCACTGCCACAACGACCGTGGCACCGGTATTGCTGCCACCGAGCTGGGCCTGATGGCCGGCGCCGACCGCGCCGAAGGCTGCCTGTTCGGCAATGGCGAGCGTACCGGTAACGTCGACCTGGTGACCTTGGCCCTGAACCTCTACACCCAAGGCATCGACCCGTTGCTGGACTTCTCCGACATCGACGGCGTGCGCAAGGTGGTCGAAGAGTGCAACCAGCTGCCGGTGCACCCACGCCACCCGTACGTGGGCGACCTGGTCCATACTGCCTTCTCCGGCTCGCACCAGGATGCCATCCGCAAGGGTTTCGCCAAGCAGCAGGAAGGCGAACTGTGGGAGGTACCGTACCTGCCAATCGACCCGGCCGACATCGGCCGCAGCTACGAGGCGGTTATCCGCGTCAACAGCCAGTCGGGTAAAGGCGGCATCACCTACCTGCTCGAACAGGAATATGGCATCAGCCTGCCACGCCGCATGCAGATCGAGTTCAGCCAGGTGGTTCAGGGTGAAACCGACCGCCTCGGCCTGGAAATGACCGCCCAGCAGATCTACAGCCTGCTGCACAAGGAATACCTCCAGGCCAACGCGCCATACGCGCTGGTCAGCCACCGCCTGCAGGAAGAAAACGGCCACAGCGCCGTGGAAGTGGAAGTTGCCGGTGAAGGCGAAACCACCCTGCACTGGCGCGGCAAGGGCAACGGTGCCCTCGAAGCCCTGGTAGCCGGCCTGCCGATTGCCGTGGAGATCATGGACTACAACGAGCACGCCATTGGCGCAGGCACCAATGCCAAGGCCGCAGCCTACATTGAACTGCGCGTGGCCGGTGGCCGCCCGGTGCATGGCGTGGGCATCGATGAAAACATCACCACGGCCAGCTTCAAGGCACTGTTCAGCGCGTTGAACCGCTCGCTGAGCCAGCAGGATGCCAAGGCAGCCTGAGCACGCTTGCGAAAAGAAAAAGCCCGCTGTTGAAAGCGGGCTTTTTCCATTATTCGGGGCAAAAAAAAGGGGCGCCGACCAAGCGCCCCACAAGCCGTAAAGCACACAACAAATTCAGTTGGCGTCCAGCAGCGCCATCGCCTCGGTACTGCACGCTTCGATCCGCGCCCAATCGCCGTTCTTGATCCAGCTGCTGTCGAGCATCCAGGTACCCCCCACGCACATTACATTGGGCAAGGCCATGTAGTTACGCACGTTGGCCGGGTTCACGCCGCCGGTTGGGCAGAAGCGAATATCGCCGAACGGGCCACCAAAGGCCTTGATCGCCGCCACGCCGCCGCTGATTTCGGCCGGGAACAACTTGAACCGGCGGTAGCCCAAGGCATAGCCCATCATGATTTCGGATGGCGTACTGATGCCCGGCAGCAGCGGGATTTCACTGTCCACGCCCGCCTTCAGGATGTCCTGGGTAATGCCCGGGGTAACGACGAACTGTGCTCCGGCAGCCTCGACAGCGGCGAACATACTGCGGTCGAGCACGGTACCCGCGCCTACGCACAACTCCGGGCGCTGTTCACGCAGCACCTGAATGGCTTTGAGCCCATGCTGCGAACGCAGGGTCACTTCCAGGGTACGGATCCCACCGGCGGCCAGGGCATCGGCCAGCGGCAGGATGTCTTCCTCACGGGCGATGGTGATTACCGGCAGGATGCGCGCCTGTTCGCAAATGGCGTCGATCCGGGCGGCTTTGGCGGCCATCGAGAGCTTTGGCTGTGGGCGTTCGAGGGTGGTCATGACAGTGGATCCTTGGCTCATGGGCACCAGTAGATGTCCAGGGGGTCGTGAAGAAAAGCGCGAATCGGCATTTCAGTAAGGTCGTTGCCAGCCAGCGCGGCGCGCAGGGTAGCGAGTTTGCCCGGCCCTTGCACGGACAGCGCTGTGAAGGCGGCGCTGGCCAGCAGCGAGCGGGTCATCGACAGGCGCTGGTGCGGCACGCTCGGCGCCAGCAACGGCAGGCAGCGACGCCCGCTGGCGAGGTCCAGGCCTGCTTTCAGGTTTGGGCTGCCAGGGAACAGCGAGGCGGTATGGCCATCATCACCCATGCCCAGTACCAGCACGTCGATTGGCGGCAGTGCAAGCAGAGCCTGGTCGGCCTTGCCAGCTGCGGTATCGAGGTTGTCCGCCTGCTGGTACAGGCCGACAAAGCGGGCCTTGGCTGCCGCGCCTTTGAGCAGGTGGCGGGCCAACAGCCCGGCGTTGCTGTCAGCGTGCTCCACCGGCACCCAGCGCTCATCGGCCAGGCTGACGGTGACCTTAGCCCAGTCCAGGGTTTCACTGGCCAACTGCTCAAGGAATGGCACCGGGCTGCGGCCACCCGACAGCACCACGCAGGCCTGGCCCTTGGCAGCAATCGCTGCACGAAGGCGTTCGGCAACATCATGGGCCAGGGTGGCAGCCAACGCCTTGGCATCCGCCAGGTCGTGAACCTTCACAGTCGCTGGAAAATTCAATTCAGATATCTCCATACCACGCCCTCCCATCGCGTGTGATCAAAGCTATCGAGCTCATCGGCCCCCAGGAGCCCGCCGCGTAAGGCTTGGGCGCATCGCCTGCATTACGCCAGCCGGCAATCAACTGGTCGCACCACTTCCAGGCATATTCGATTTCGTCCTTGCGCACGAACAGGTTCTGGTTACCGCGCATCACTTCGAGCAACAGGCGTTCGTAAGCGTCCGGAATCCGCGTGCTGCGCCAGGTGTCGGAAAAATTAAGCTGCAACGGGCCACTGCGCAGTTGCATGCCTTTGTCCAGGCCCTGCTCCTTGGTCATCACCCGTAAAGAAATACCCTCGTCCGGTTGCAGGCGGATGATCAGCTTGTTGCCGACTTGCAAACGCTGTTCCGGGGCAAAGATGTAGTGGGGCGTTTCCTTGAAGTGAATGACGATCTGCGACAGCTTCTGCGGCATGCGCTTGCCGGTACGCAGGTAGAACGGCACGCCCGACCAGCGCCAGTTGCGGATGTCGGCACGCAGGGCGACGAAGGTTTCCGTGTCGCTGCTGGCGTTGGCGTTGTCTTCTTCCAGGTAACCCGGCACCGGCTTGCCCTCGCTGTAGCCGGCAATGTACTGACCACGCACCACTCGGGTGCTCAAACCCTCGCCAGTGATCGGTGCCAGGGCCTTGAGCACCTTCACCTTTTCGTCACGAATGGCATCGGCGGACAGCTCGCTCGGCGGGTCCATGGCGATCAGGCACAGTAACTGCAACAGGTGGTTCTGGATCATGTCGCGCAACTGGCCAGCCTTGTCGAAATAGCCCCAGCGGCCTTCGATACCCACCTTTTCGGCCACGGTGATCTCCACGTGGGAGATGGAATTCTGGTTCCACTGGGTTTCGAACAGGCTGTTGGCGAAGCGCAGCGCAATCAGGTTCTGTACCGTCTCCTTGCCCAGGTAGTGGTCGATGCGGTAAACCCGGTTTTCGGGGAAGAACCGTGCCACGGCATCGTTGACCCGGCGTGACGACTCCAGGTCGTGGCCGATGGGCTTTTCCAGCACCACCCGGGTACGCGGAGCCAGCCCGGCCTTGTCGAGGTTTTCGCAAATGGCCCCGTACACCGCTGCCGCCGTGGCGAAGTAAGCGATCAGCGGCAGTTCGCCCGGCAGCTGCTCGGCCAGTGCCTGGTAACCCTCGGGTTGCAGAAAGTCCAGGTGCTGGTAGCTCAACCGGGCCAGGAAACGGCCTAATGCAGCAGGCTCGATATCGGCCTCGGGCACATGCCGGCGCAAGTGGGCTTCGATGCTGTTCAGGTGCTCCTGGGCGCTGCCTGCCTCGCGGGCCAGCGCCAGCAGGCGCGTGTCGGGGTGCAGCAGGTTAGCCCGGTCGAGCTGGTAGAGCGCAGGAAACAGCTTGCGCAATGCCAGGTCACCGAGGGCGCCAAACAGGGCAAATGTGCAAGGTTCGACACTGATTGCAGCCATGATGTAGGTTCTTTCCTAAAGTTGGTCTAGGAATACCGCTTTCACATACGGTTTTCAAGGGATAATGTAGTAAAAACCACAACATTACACACAAGTATTACAGACAAGTGGTGCGCCATCCGCACCAACAGTACGATAGACGACCGTGCAAAAAGCCTGCTGCTTCGCCAGCCGGCTGTCTTCCCGACCCAAGGACACACCCATGGACCGCGTGCGAAACCTCCTGGAACAGATCCAGGGACGCCTCGACGAGCTGAACAAGGCCGAACGCAAAGTCGCCGAAGTCATCCTGCTCAACCCGCAACAAGCCACCCGTTTCAGCATTGCTGCGCTGGCACAGGCGGCCAAGGTCAGCGAACCGACCGTCAACCGCTTCTGCCGCTCGTTCGGCGTCAGCGGTTACCCCGAACTCAAGCTGCAGCTGGCGCAGAGCCTGGCCAGCGGCGCCGCTTACGTCAGCCGCGCGGTAGAGGCCGACGATGACCCGGCAGCCTACACCCAGAAAATCTTCGCCAGTGCCATCGCCTCGCTCGACGGCGCGTGCCAGCTACTGGACCCGCAGCAGGTCAGCCGTGCCGTGGACATGATGATCCAGGCCCGGCAGATCCACTTCTTCGGCCTGGGCGCCTCAGCCCCGGTGGCCCTGGATGCGCAGCACAAGTTCTTCCGCTTCAACCTGGCTGTATCGGCCCACGCCGATGTGCTGATGCAGCGCATGCTGGCCTCAGTGGCCCATACCGGCGACCTGTTCGTGATCATTTCCTACACCGGGCGCACCCGCGAACTGGTCGAAGTGGCCCGCCTGGCCCGCGAAAACGGCGCCTCGGTGCTGGGCCTGACTGCCGCCGGCTCGCCACTGGCCAATGCCTGCAGCCTGAGCCTGCACATTCCGTTGCCGGAAGACACCGACATCTACATGCCGATGACCTCACGGATCATCCAGCTGACCGTGCTCGATGTGCTGGCTACCGGCATGACCCTGCGCCGCGGCGTCGACTTCCAGCCACACCTGCGCAAGATCAAGGAAAGCCTGAACGCCAGCCGCTACCCGATCGAGGACGACGAACTCAACTGAGCCGGTGCGCCTGCAGGCGCAGGTGGGCACGCTGCCCCGGCGCCAGGCTCAGGCCCTCGCCACTGCCACTGGCGGCCTCGACGCAGACAAAACGCTGGCTTTCACGGCCAGTCACGCCCATCAACGGTCGGTTACCCGGGTGCCAGACCACGGTGTCATCGCTGTCACCGGTGTCAATGCACAGCTCGCGCTGCCAGGCCGGGTCCTGCAACTGCACCCGCGGCGTGCCCGGGTAGACCTTCTGGCAGCCACCTTTGAGCTTCAGCGCGCCATCTTCACGGCAGGCCTGACGATTCAGGCGGTCGTAACCTTCGATATCCTCCAGCCCGGACAGCGCTATCTCGGAGACGTCACTGATCCGCCAATAGGCCAGCAATGCATGGCTCAGCTGGCAAGGTTCGCTGTCCTGGTGCTCGGTACTCAGGCTCAGTTCCATACGGCTACCCAGCCTGGCGTGCAGGTCGACCTGCCAGTCGCACAGGTCCAGGCGCCACTTCAAGGTAACGCCCTCCTCGTCTTCGCGGCTGTCTACGAGCTTCCAGTCCAGCAAACGCGCCCAGCCGTGGGCTGGCCACAGGTCCTCGCTGGGGTGGCGGCCATACCACGGCCAGCACACCGGCACGCCGCCACGGATCGCCCCCACCTGCGGCCACTGCTCGGCGCACCACAGCCACGGCCGCTCACCTGCCGGTTGAAAGTGCAGCAACTGCGCGCCCTGGCGGCTGAAGACCGCCTGGCAACGGGGGTGATCGATGATCAGCACATCGCGCTGCTGGTAACGCTCCCACTCGAATGTCGGCCTTGGCCGCTGCGAGGAAAAGAAGCGATGGAGCGGATGTTCGGGCATGGTTCAGAGCTCTTGTTGTTTGAGATAGCGCTGTCTCGGCCTATCCCCGACAACCACTGCAGGCCAGTGGGTGCCGGGAACCGAAAAGGGATTGGCGTAAATTTACAACAAATGGCCTCAGAATGACGACTGAATCTTCAAGCCTGCGACCAGCGCGTTGTCCACTTCATCCACCCCGCCCGGGCTCTTGATGTACTGCAGGTTAGGCCGCACGGTCAGCCAGTTGGTGACGTGGAAGCCGTAGTAGAGCTCGGCGTTGTACTCGGTGCGTTGCAGCGGCACGAAGCCTGGGTTGTCGTAATCGTTGATACCACTCTGGGCGTTGAGCAGTTCGGCGCGTTTCTTCACGTCGTCATTCACATGAATACGCGCCACACCGAAGCCGATGTCATCCTTGGGCCGGGCGTCGAAGGCGCCTTTGTAGACCAGCCCCACCTGCTGGTAGTTGTCGACCACGTTGGTGGCCTTGTCGTGCACGGTGAAGTTGGCGAACAGGCTGAGGCCGCGGTTGACGTCGCCACCATGATCCGTGACCTGCTGCTGCGCCACTACCCACCAGCCATGCTTGCTGGAGTGCGACTTGAAGGCCCCGCCAGTCAGCGCCTGCGGGTTGCCGTTGACGTCGTCGAACACATCGTCGGCCTTGGCCGTGCTGTAGTAGTAACCCAGGCGGTACTCACCCGGCAGGCCGTTGACCTTGGGCGACCACACCGCCTCCACCGGCAGGATTGCCCCCTTGGTGCCGCTGCCGCTGAGCTTGAAGCCGTTGCCGGTTTCCAGGTTGGAGGGGTTCTGCTCGAAGGCGCCGACCTGTACGAAGAGTTCCGGGGTGATGTTGTATTTCACCCGCAGCGCCCACTGGCTGACCGGCCAGTTGTACCAGATGCCGCCCACCCAGTTGCCCACCTGAGAGCCGCAGAAGGCCAGGTTCTGGAAGTCGCAAGGGAAGCTGTTGAAGTCCTCGCCCTCGCCGAAGCGGCCGAATTTGACGTCCAGGGCACCGTCGAAATACTTCTGCTTGAACCACATCTGGGTCAGACGCCAGGTCTGTCCTCGGCCCCACACTTCCTGCACCGAGCTGAACTGCCCGGCGCGCGGGTCGCTGATACGGTCGTTGGACAGGTTGCGGCCGCTGCGCTCGGTGATCGCCAGCTTGAACTCGGCATCGTGCCAACCAAAGATCTTCTGCAGGTCCAGGTGTGCGCCAAGGGCGAACTGGTCGCTGTAGCGTGCAGTCTTGTCGTCGTTGTAGCCACCGTGCAGGTTGCCGGCTACCTCGCCGACGTAGTCGAGGGTGAAGTCGTAGCCCTTCTCCAGCAACTCGGTACGGGTGCCGCCCCAATCGCCGGTCATCCACTTCGATTCACTGGAAAAAGCCTCGGCAGCCTGCGCGCCGCTGCTGCCGACAACGGCGAGCAAAGCCAGCGAGCCCAATGTCCTGATACGTTTGCGCTGTTCCATCCCTATGCGTCCTCTTTTTTCTTATTGATGGTGTAGACGAGTCAACGGCCTTTGAAGTGAGCCACGTTGTCCTTTGCGGTTGCGTCCGTGCTGGCCAGGCGTATGCGCTCGCCACTGTCGGCGTCGAACAGCAGCACCCGGGCCGGGTCGAATTGCAGGTTGAGGGTGTCACCCACGCGGCACGCCACATCCGGCGCCAGGCGGCAGCACACCTTGGTCTGGTTGAGCGTGACGAACACCAGCAGGTCCGGCCCGGTGGGTTCGGTGACCTGCACCTCGGCGCGGATACCCGGCAGGCCGTTGCCCTCGGCGTCACCCAAGGCGATCTGCTCGGGGCGGATGCCGAGGATGAGGTCGCGGCCATCCAGCTCGCCATCGGCCACCCCCAAGGGCAGCTCACAGCGCGCCTGGCCACTGTCAAGCACGGCCCGCAGGCGCCCCTGCTGTTGCGTGAGGCGCACCGGGATGAAGTTCATCGGCGGCGAACCGATGAAGCTGCCCACAAACTGGTTGGCCGGGTCGTTGTAGATCTGCTGCGGGGTGCCGAACTGCTGGATGATGCCGTCCTTCATCACCGCCACCTTGTCACCCAGGGTCATGGCCTCGATCTGGTCATGGGTGACGTACACGGTGGTGGTCTTCAGGCGCTGGTGCATCAGTTTCATTTCGGTGCGCATCTCGACCCGCAGCTTGGCATCGAGGTTGGAGAGCGGCTCATCGAACAGGTAGATCTTCGGCCGCCGCGCCAGCGCCCGGCCCATGGCTACCCGTTGCTGCTGACCACCGGACAGCTGTGCCGGCTTGCGCGCCAGCAGGTGCTCGATCTGCAGCAGCTTGGCGACCCGCGTCACTTCTTCATCGATGGCCGCCTGCGGCATCTTGCGGATCTTCAGGCCAAATTCGATGTTCTCGCGCACGCTCATGGTCGGGTACAGCGCGTAGGACTGGAACACCATGGCGATGTCACGGTCCTTGGGGCTCATGCCACTGACGTCCTGCTCGTCGATGAGGATCGCACCGCCGGTGATCTGCTCCAGGCCGGCGATGCAGTTCATCAAGGTCGATTTGCCACAGCCAGAGGGGCCGACCAGGATCAGGAACTCGCCATCTTTGATCGACAGCTGGATGTCCTTGAGGGTGTCCGGCAGGCCGCTGCCGTAGGTCTTGTTCACATTGCGAAGTTCGAGCGTTGCCATGACTTACCCCTTTACCGCGCCGGCCGTCAGCCCGCGCACGAAATATTTGCCAGCCACCACATACACCAGCAGGGTTGGCAGGCCGGCGATCATCGCTGCAGCCATGTCGACGTTGTATTCCTTGGCCCCGGTGCTGGTATTGACCAGGTTGTTCAGGGCCACGGTGATCGGTTGCGAATCACCGCTGGAAAACACCACGCCGAACAGGAAGTCATTCCAGATCTGGGTGAACTGCCAGATCAGGCAGACCATGATGATGGGCGTGGACATCGGCAGGATGATGCGCCGGAAGATGGTGAAGAACCCGGCCCCGTCCAGGCGCGCGGCCTTGACCAGTGCATCGGGGATGCTCACGTAGAAGTTGCGGAAAAACAGCGTGGTGAAGGCCAGGCCGTAGACCACGTGCACCAGCACCAGGCCGCCGGTGGTGCTGGCCAGGCCCAGCTTGCCGAGGGTGAACGAGGCCGGCAGCAGCACGGTCTGGAATGGCAGGAAGCAGCCGAACAGCAGCAGGCCGAAGAACAACTGCGAGCCGCGAAAGCGCCACATCGACAGCACATAGCCGTTCAGCGCGCCGATGGCGGTGGAGATCAGCACCGCAGGGACGGTGATCATGATCGAGTTCCAGAAGTAACCGTTGACCGTGCCCCAGGCCTTGACCCAGCCAATGCCGGTGATCACCGCCGGCCAGCTCAGCAGGTTGCCGGTGCTGATGTCTTCCGGGGTCTTGAAGCTGGTCAGCAGCATTACCACCAGCGGCACCAGGTACAACAGCACGGCGATCCACAACACCGCGTGAATGGCGATACGGCTCAGGCTGAGCGCCGGTTTGTCGACAGGGCTATGCATGGCGTTTGCTCCGCAGCTCCGAGTACAGGTACGGCACGAGGATCGCCAGGATCGCCCCGAGCATGAGGATGGCGCTGGCCGAGCCCATGCCCATCTGGCCGCGGCTGAAGGTGAACGAGTACATGAACATTGCCGGCAGGTCGGACGAGTAACCCGGGCCGCCGGCAGTCATCGCCGCCACCAGGTCGAAGCTCTTGATGGCAATGTGCGAGAGGATCATCAGTGCACTGAAGAACACCGGGCGCAGGCTGGGCAGCACCACGGTCCAGTAGATGCGCGGCAGGCTGGCGCCATCCATCTGCGCCGCACGGATGATCGAAGGATCGACGCCACGCAGGCCGGCGAGGAACATTGCCATGATGAAGCCCGAAGCCTGCCACACTGCGGCGATCACCAGGCAATACACCACCCGGTCAGGGTCGATCAGCCAGTCCAGGCGAAAGCCCTCCCAGCCCCAGTCGCGCAACAATTTGTCCAACCCCATGCCGGGGTTGAGCAGCCACTTCCAGGCAGTGCCGGTAACGATCATCGACAGTGCCATGGGGTACAGGTAGAGGGTGCGGATGAAGCCCTCACGGCGGATGCGTTGGTCGAGCAACACCGCCAGCAGCACGCCGATGGCCAGACTGATGGCGATGAACAGGCCACCGAACAGCAGCAGGTTCTTGCTCGCCACCCACCAGCGGTCGTTGTCGAACAGCCGGGCGTACTGCGCAAGGCCTGCCCATTTGTAGGTGGGCAGAAAGGTCGAGGTGGTGAAGGACAGCACGAAGGTCCAGAGGATGTAGCCGTAGAAGCCCACCAGGACGATCAGCATGCTGGGTGCCAGCACCAGCTTGGGCAGCCAGCGCTGAAGCGCGTCCAGGGGTGAGGCCCGCAGTTGGGCGGTAGACGTGGTCATGGTTCACCTCAAAGGTACCGCACTCCCCTGTAGGAGCGGCCTTGCGTCGCGATGGGCTGCGCAGCAGCCCCAACGGACCCAAGGTCAACACCTACCTGGAAGATCGAGTGCGCAGGTTCTGGGGCTGCTGCGCAGCCCATCGCGACGCAAGGCCGCTCCTACAACGGGGATCGCGTCAGCTCTACTGGGCAGCCTTGATCGCCGCCGCCAGCTTCTTCGCTGCATCGGCCGGGTCGGCCTTGGGGTCGTTGATGTAGTTGGTCACCACATCGAAGAACGCGCCCTGCACGGCCAGCGTGGTGGCCATGTTGTGCGCCATGCTCGGCTGCAGGCCGCCATTTTTGGCGTCGGCCAGGAAGTCCTTGGCAGAGGTCTGCGCGCACGCATCGAAGCCATACTTGCCCATGTCAGCGAGCATGTCGTTGCGTACCGGAATCGAACCCTTGTTGCTGCTGAAGACCTTCTGGAAGTCCTCACCCAGCACCTTGCGGGCAATGTCCTGCTGGCCGGCAGACGTGCCGGCGTTGTTCTGCTTGAACACCACCAGCGAGTCGATGTTGTAGAGGAAGGCCTTGTCGGTGCCCGGGAAAGGCACGCACTGGTAATCCTTGCCGGCAGTTTTCTTCGCCAGGGTCCACTCGCTCTTGGCCCAGTCGCCCATGATCTGCATGCCGGCCTTGCCATTGATGACCTTGGCCGCTTCCAGGTTCCAGTCCTGGCCTTTGCCGTCCGGGTCCATGTAGGTGGCAACCTTCTTCAACTCAGTCAGCGCCTTGACCATGTCCGGGCCGGTCAGGGTAGCGCTGTCGAGGTCGACCATGGCCTTCTTGTAACCATCTGCTCCCATTACCGACAGCACAACACTTTCAAATACCGTGCTGTCCTGCCACGGCTGGCCACCATGGGCGAGCGGGATGAAGCCGGCAGCCTTGAGCTTGTCGGCAGCAGCGTAGAATTCGTCGAGGGTGGCGGGCACCTTGTCGATGCCAGCTTTCTTGAAGACTTCGGGGTTGATCCACAGCCAGTTGATGCGGTGGATGTTCACCGGCACGGCGACATAGTCACCTTCGTACTTCACGGTATCGGCGACCTTCTTGTCGAGCAATGCGTCCCACTTTTCCTCTTTGGCCACATCCTTGAGCACATCGGTGTCGAGCAAGCCGGTGGAAGCCCAATCCTGAATGTCTGGCCCTTTGATTTGCGCGACACCCGGTGGGTTGCCGGCTACGGCGCGGCTTTTGAGCACGGTCATGGCCGTGGCACCACCACCACCAGCCACGGCGCCATCCTTCCACGTAAAGCCGTCTTTCTCGACTTGGGCCTTGAGCACATCGACGGCCGCTTTTTCACCACCGGAAGTCCACCAGTGCACCACCTCGACGCTGCCTTTGGGTTCGGCAGCCAGGGCACTGAGCGGGAGCAAGGAAGCCAGGGAAATTGCGGCAGCGAGACGGAACGTGGGATTCATCAAAGCACCTTTCTTGTTGTTATGCCGTGCAAGTCGATCGCTTGCGTTGCATGAAGTCTAAACAGCGTGCCCGCCTCGTCAGGTAACGAAGCGATGCGCGAATGTCATCGTCTGGTTACATTGGCGGCGAGGTTGCTGGCCAGGCTGGATGCCAGCGGCAAGCCTGGCAGCAACAGCGCCTGGTAGGCGTGATAGAGGTCTGGCTTGCCCGGCCAGATGGTCCCGGCCGGCTGGTTGGTTGCATCGAGTTCGTGGTGCCAGCTGCCGCCATGGGTATCGATAAAGTGGCTGGCGATGAAATCCCAGCCGTTGCGGTACCACTGCTCGTAATGCGCCTCGCCGGTGCGCTGCAAGAGCGCTGCGGCGGCGGCGCAGGCCTCGGCGTGCACCCAGTGCAGGCGCGCATGCACTACGGGCTGCCCGGCCCAGTCCAGGGTGTAGACATAACCGGGCGCGCCATCGACCTTCCAGGCCTGCTGGCAGGCTGTGTCGAACAGGGCCCGAGCGCTATCCGCCAGCCACTGCGGCGCCTGCAGGCCGGCCCGGTCGAGGCTGGCCTCCAGGTGCAGCAGCAGCCGCGCCCACTCAAGGGCGTGCCCGGGCGTGGTGCCATAAGGCCGGAAGTGGTCGGCCGGATGCTCAATGTTGTAGTGCGGCAGTGGCTGCCAGAGCGCGTCGAAATGCTCGATGACCCGGTAGCCGTTGGCCGCGGCGTGGGTATGAATGATACGTTCGGCGATGCGCAGGGCGCGCTTCAGCCACAGGCTGTTGCCGGTGACGTCTGCCAAGGCCAGAAAAGCCTCGGTCGCGTGCATGTTGCTATTGGCGCCACGGTACGGCTCGGGCAGTTGCCAGGCGCGGGAGAAGGTTTCCCGCAGGGCGCCTTCTTCTTCGCTCCAGAAATGCGCTTCGATCACCTGGATTGCGTCAGCCAACAGCGCGGGGGCATCGACCGCGCCCGCCACCACTGCCGAGCTGGCGGCCAGGGCGACAAAAGCATGCAGGTAAGCCGCCTTGCCACTGTCGTCGTGGCCACCGGGGTGGGCGAACCAACCGCCGTAGCTGGCATCCTGCATGGCACCGCGCAAAGCGGCCACGCCGTGTGCGACGTAGTCCAGGCAGCCGGGCATGCCCTGCAGGTGAGCCAGGGCGAAGCAGTGGGTCATGCGAGCAGTGTTCATGGTTTCGGCGCAGGCGCCGGGCGCTAACCGCCCCTCGGCGTCCAGGTTGCCGAAGCCGTCGGGCAGTTTCGCGGCCTTGGCGAAGGCCAGCAGGCGCTGTGCTTCGGCCAGGCGCCAGGCAGCATGGGCCGGGGCGTTGAGCCAGCTGCTGGAAGGCAGGTTGGAGGTGTTCATGAGCCAGCTTGATCCTTGCCAGTCGTGTGCGAATTCTAGCCAACCGGTTTGGCCGGCAGGTCACGAAGCAGGCCAGGATTGTCACGGGGCAGTGACATCTATGTGGCCTGCAATGGCCCGATCGCCGGCAAGCCAGCTGCCACAAAGACCCTAGAACTTTCAAGGTTTACGCTGTATCTGTGGGGGCTGGCTTGCCGGCGATAGGGCTCGAACTGCCACCACCAACAACTCAGTCCTGCCCCCGCGGCAGATACAGGGTCACCCGCAACCCGCCTTCGCGCAGGTTGAGCAAGCTCACCTCGCCGCCGTGGCTGTGGGCAATGTTGCGCGCAATCCCCAATCCCAGCCCATAGCCCTGCTGCTGTCCGGCCAGCCGAAAATGCGGCTCGAACACTTGCTCAAGCTGCTGCTGCGGTACGCCCGGCCCCTGGTCGTCCACCTGCAGCACAAAACCTTCGGCACTGTCGATGATGCGCAGCCGCGCCTGCTCGCCGTACTTGATGGCGTTGTCGACCAGGTTGCCGATGCAGCGCCGCAGCGCCAGCGGCTTGCCTGGGTAAGGCGCCAGCGCCCGGCCGTCGACCGTGATGCGGCCATCACGCAGATAAGGCTCTGCCAGAATCTCCAGCACATGGTTAAGGTCGACCGGCTCGATGTTTTCGTGGATATCGGTGTCCTTCACGCACTGCAACGCCCCTTTGACCAGTAGCTCCAGCTCGTCCAGATCCTGGCTGAACTTGGCCTGCAGGCGCTCGTCCTCCAGCAGTTCGACACGCAGACGCAGGCGGGTGATCGGCGTGCGCAGGTCGTGGGAGATGGCACTGAATAGCTGGCTACGCTCGGTCAGGTAGCGGCTGATGCGCTCGCGCATGCTGTTGAATGCCCGGCTGACTTCCACCACTTCGCTCCCCCCTCCTTCAACCACCGGCGCCACATCGGCACCCAGCGACATCTCCCGGGCAGCGCGCGCCAGGCGCTTGAGCGGCCAGCTCTGCCAGTGCACCAACAACCCGATGAACAACAGCAGCAAGGCGGTGGTGAGCACGATGAAACCGATCTGCTGCCGTGGCAGGCGTTCGGCCTCAAGGCTGGTATAGGGCTCGGGCAGCAGCGAGGCAATGTACAGCCACTCGCCCTCGTCCAGGCGAATCTGCGTCACCAGCACCGGCGGGTTGAGCGGCTCCAGTGTCAATGAGTAATGCGCCCAGGAGCGTGGCAGCTCGTCGAGTTTCAGGCCGCTGTTGAAAATGCGCAGGTCGTCAGGCCCGACGAATTCGACAGAAATGTCCATTTGCGAACCCAGGCGCTCGTGCAGTACCTGCTGGAATACCTCGATCACCGCCTGCTTGCGTGCAGTGATGGGCAGCACCGGCATGTCCAGCGGCTTGACGTTGAGCGAGACGAAAAAGCGCGTGCCGCCCATGCTGCGCAACTGGTCGAGCACCATGGGCCGGTAGGCCACCGGCAACGAGCGGAAGTAACTGACACTGGCGCTCATCGAATGGGCCAGGCTGCTGGCGCTCGCACGCAGACCCTGCAGTTGGCTGGCACGCAACTGGGCCACCCAGATGATGCTCGACAAGCCTTGGGCCAAGAGCACTACCAGCAAGGTCAGCAGCAGCATGCGCCCCAGCAGTGAGCGCGGCAGCAGGCGCCAGCGCCGCTCAGGGCGCACTGCAGACATGTGCCGCCAACAGGTAGCCACTGCCGCGCACCGTGCGGATCAGCCGGGGGGGCTTGTCGGTATCGCGCAGGCGCTGACGCAGGCGGCTGACCGCCATGTCGACGATGCGGTCCAGCGGCATTGGCTCGCGGCCACGGGTGGCGTTGCCGATGGTGTCGCGGTCGAGAATCTGCTGCGGATGGTCGAGGAACAGTTTGAGCAGGGCGAAGTCGGCACCAGACAGAATCACCTCTTCACCGTCGTGATGGAACAGACGGTGACTGACCGTGTCCAGCCGCCAGTCGTCGAAGGCCAGCACCGCGCTGCCTGGCGCCGACAGGCCGAACTCGGCGCGGCGCAACAAGGCCTTGATCCGCGCTTGCAGCTCGCGAGGGCTGAACGGTTTGCCCAGGTAGTCGTCAGCGCCCAGTTCCAGGCCGATGACACGGTCGGCTTCGTCGGAGCTGGCGGTGAGCATGATAATGGGCACCCGCGCCTGGCGCGGGTGCTGGCGTACCCAGCGGCACAGGCTGAAACCGTCTTCGTCGGGCAGCATGACGTCGAGGATGACCAGGTCGCAGGGGGTGGTTTCCAGGGCGCGGCGAAAGCCCTTTCCATCGGCTTCGGCATGCACCTGGAAGCCGGAGCGGCTCAGGTAGGTTTGCAGCAGTTCGCGGATTTCCTGGTCGTCGTCGACCATCAGGATCGATTTGCCGGCAGTGCTCAAGGTGGTCCTTCCTCTTGTTAGTTACAGGTCTTGGTTGCCTGTTATTGGGGCCGCTTCGCGCCCCATCGCGGCACAAGGCCGCTCCTACAGGGACCGCGCTGTGCCGGAACTATCAGCGGCCCTTTACACTTATCTGTGGTCCAAGGCCTGCTGCAAGGCCACACCGGAGCCCAGCAAGCCGGAAAACTCTGCGGTTACCAGCCACACAGGCACGCCAGCGAAATAGCCACTCATGCAGCCCTTGTCGGCAAAACTCGCGGCAAACCCGCTACGCAGGAACAGTTCGGCAAAGCGGGGAATGACGCCGCCGACAATATAGACCCCGCCTCGCGCGCCCAGCGTGAGCACGTTGTTACCCGCCACGCGCCCAAGGAAGCGGCAGAACTGCTCGACCACCGCCAGCGCCCTTGGCTCACCGCCCAGCGCGGCTTCGGTAATCTGTGCCGGGGTCTTGTGTCGGGGTGTGTCGCCATCCAGCGCACAGATCGCCTGGTACAGCCGCACCAGGCCACCACCGCTGAGCACGGTCTCGGCACTGACATGGCCGATCTGGCCGTGGATCTGCTGATGGATGGCCGCTTCGCGCGCATTGCCCACCGGCAGGTCGACATGCCCGCCCTCCCCCGGCAAGGCCTGCCAGTGCTGTTCGCCAAGGCGCAGCAACGAGCCCACGCCCAGGCCAGTCCCTGGCCCGATCACCAACGCAGGCCGCGAAGGGTCAGCCTGACCAGGGCACACCTCGCGAAATTCCCCATCGCGCAGGCGGGTCATGCCCAGCGCCATGGCGGTAAAATCGTTGATCAGCAACAACCGGTCGACCTGCAAGGTCTTGCAAAAAGCCGTACGGCTCAAACGCCAATGGTTGTTGGTAAAGCGAAATTCATCGCCATCGACCGGCCCGGCTACCGCCAGGCATACAGCCGCCAAGCCGCCGCGGGCTATGCCCTGGCCTTCGAGGTAAGCCTCGATGGCCTGCTCCGGGCTGGTGTAGTCCGCAGTGGCAAAAACGTTGACCTCATGCAGCTGGTTGTCACGCCACAACGCAAAACGGGCATTGGTGCCGCCAATGTCGCCAACCAGCAGGTCTTTCATTTAAGGTTCTCCAGGGCCGAGGTAAAGGCACTCGCGCCCTGCTCTGCCGGGCTGAACGCCATGCGCATGAAGCCGAACAGCTCGCGCCCGCAGCCCAGGTCATTGCCCTGGGGCACCGGCGGCAGGTCGCGGCTGGCCAGTTCTTCGGCCGATACCATTACCCGCAGTGTGCCTTCGACACCATCGACCCGCACGATATCACCATCGCGCACGCGCGCCAGCGGGCCGCCATCATAAGCCTCGGGGCAAACGTGGATGGCCGCCGGGATCTTGCCCGAGGCGCCGGACATGCGCCCGTCGGTAACCAGCGCCACCTTGTAGCCTCGGTCCTGCAAAACACCGAGGAAGGGCGTGAGCTTGTGCAGTTCGGGCATGCCGTTGCAACGTGGGCCCTGGAAGCGCACCACGGCAACAAAGTCACGCTCCAGCTCACCGGCCTTGAACGCGTCGGCGAGCGACTGCTGGTCATGGAACACCAGCGCGGGGGCCTCGACCACCTGATGTTCGGGGGCGACGGCGGAAACCTTCATCACGCCACGGCCCAGGTTGCCTTCCATCACCCGCAGGCCGCCTTCAGCCGAGAATGGCCGCGCCACCGGGCGCAGGATGCTTTCGTCCAGGCTTTGTTGCGGCCCCTCGCGCCACACCAGCTTGCCATTGTCGAGGAACGGCTCTTGGGTGTAGCGGCGCAGGCCGGGGCCGGCCACGGTGTTGACGTCTTCGTGCAGCAGCCCGGCATCCAGCAGTTCGCGGATCAGGAAGGCCATGCCCCCGGCGGCCTGGAAGTGATTGATGTCGGCCTTGCCATTGGGGTAGACGTGGGACAGGGTCGGCACCACTTCGGAGAGGTCGGCCATGTCCTGCCAGGTCAGCTGGATACCTGCTGCCTGGGCAATCGCCGGGATGTGCAGGGTGTGGTTGGTCGAGCCGCCCGTGGCGTGCAGGGCAACGATGGAGTTGACCAGTGCCTTTTCGTCGACGATTTCACCCAGCGGCATGAAACTGCCGCTGGCCTTGGTCATGCGCGTCACCTGCTGCGCGGCGTGCGCTGTAAGTGCGTCGCGCAGCGGCGTGTACGGGTTGACGAACGAGGCGCCCGGCAGGTGCAGGCCCATCACCTCCATCACCAACTGGTTGGTGTTGGCGGTGCCGTAGAAGGTGCAGGTACCCGGGCTGTGATAGGAGTTCATCTCCGACTCCAGCAGCTCCTCACGGCTGGCCTTGCCTTCCGCATAGCGCTGGCGCACGTCGGCCTTCTGCTTGTTGGAAATGCCGGAAACCATCGGCCCGCCCGGCACGAAGATGGTCGGCAGGTGGCCGAAACGCAGCGCCCCCATCATCAGGCCTGGGACAATCTTGTCGCAGATGCCCAGCATCAGCGCGGCATCGAACATGTTGTGCGACAACGCGACCGCCGTGGACATGGCAATCACTTCACGGCTGGCGATGGCCAGCTCCATGCCCGGCTCACCCTGGGTCACGCCGTCGCACATGGCCGGCACGCCGCCGGCGAACTGGCCGACCGAACCGACCTCGCGCAGGGCCTGCTTGATCTGCTCCGGGAAGTGCAGATACGGCTGGTGGGCAGACAGCATGTCGTTATAAGCCGAGACGATGGCCACGTTGGCCGCGTTCATCAGGCGCAGAGTCTGCTTGTCCTCGCTGCCGCAACCGGCCACGCCATGGGCGAAGTTGGCACACTGCAGGCTGGCACGCATGGGGCCTTCACTGGCCGCGCCGCGAATCAGTTGCAGGTAGCGTTCGCGGGTGGCACGGCTGCGGTCGATCAGCCGTTGGGTGACCTCAAGGATGCGCGGATGCATGTACTGGACTCCAGGCTAATTGTAAGGGCGGTTTACCGGGCATTTCCCCTCCAAACGATTGCGGCCTAGGCTCAAGGCAAGGAGCCTGCTGCATCGGTGGAGGCACAACGCCCAACCACTCGTTGTATGTTTAAACAAAATACTGCCACTAAAAAGGCTTGTTTTCTATCAGCCAGTGAATAATCTTGTAATTCCAACAACAAAACCGTTTCAGTGAAGCTCCTTTTTGCCACAGGTTTCACTCGGACTGCCAGAGGTACTGCCATGACCCTACGCATCGCGATCAATGGATTCGGCCGCATCGGGCGCAACGTCCTGCGCGCACTGTATACCCAAGGCTACCGCCAGGACCTGCAGGTCGTCGCCATCAACGACCTGGGCGACAGCGCCATGAATGCCCACCTGCTCAAATACGACAGCGTGCATGGCACGTTCGAGGCCACAGTCGAGGCCGACCACGAAAGCCTCACGGTCAATGGTGACCGTATCGCCGTCAGTGCCATCCGCAACCCGGCCGACCTGCCCTGGAAGGCCGAAGCGATCGACGTGGTGTTCGAGTGCACAGGGCTGTTCACCGACCGTGCCAAAGCCGCTGCCCACCTGACCGCCGGGGCGGGCAAGGTGATTGTCTCGGCGCCGGCCAAAGGCGCCGATGCCACCGTGGTCTACGGGGTCAACCATGACATCCTGCGGGCCTCGCATCAGGTCATTTCCAACGCCTCCTGCACCACCAACTGCCTGGCGCCGATCGCCCAGGTGCTGCACCGCGAGTTCGGCATCGAGCAAGGCCTGATGACCACCATTCACGCCTATACCAACGACCAGGTGCTGACCGACATGTACCACAGCGACCCGTACCGGGCGCGGTCGGCCACGCAGTCGATGATCCCCAGCAAGACCGGCGCCGCCGAAGCCGTGGGCCTTGTGCTGCCGGAGCTGGCGGGCAAGCTGACCGGCATGGCAGTGCGGGTACCGGTGATCAACGTGTCGCTGGTGGACCTCACCGTCAACCTCAAGCGCGAGGCGACGGCCGAGCAGGTCAACCAGCTGTTCCTTGAAGCCAGCCGGCATTCCAAGGTATTGGGGTACAACGCGTTGCCATTGGTTTCCTGCGATTTCAACCACAACCCGCTGTCGTCGATTTTCGATGCCAACCATACCCGGGCCAACGGGCGCATGCTCAAGGTGCTGGCGTGGTATGACAACGAGTGGGCGTTCAGCAACCGCATGCTGGATAACTGCCTGGCGTTGTGCCAGGCCCGTTGAGCCGGACACAGCATCTTCATCGCTTATGAGATCGAGCGCCGCCCGCGCGGCGCTTCGCGGGACAAGCCCGCTCCCACATTTGTTTCGGGCCAATCAATCCTGATCCATGGCGCGCGGTCCCTTGTTTGTCCCCTTCGATGTCGCGTCGTGCACCAAGGGGTACGCGCGCTAATTGCACAGGCATGACTGGCCCGAAACAAATGTGGGAGCGGGCTTGTCCCGCGAAGCGCCGCGCGGGCGGCGCTCGATCTCAAAAGCACAGGGTATCCATCGCCATACACACGTCACTCACAATCTTTACCATTTCCTAACACATCCACACTTGACCAACGGCACGGATGATAAGCATTATCATTAACCTTTCGTCGGCCAGGTCCCCCTGTGAGTCAGTCCCGGTTCAACTCCGTCTTCCTCGTCCAGCGCCTTACCCTGTTGCGCACCTTGCAGCGCATGGTCGGCAACCCCAGCACGGCCGAAGACCTGCTGCAGGAAACCTACCTGCGGGTGTCGCGCGCCTTGGGCGAACGGCCCATCGAGCACATCGAGCCGTTCGTGTTCCAGACCGCGCGCAACCTGGCACTGGACCACTTGCGCGCACGCCGGGTACAGGCGCGCATGCTGGTCGACGACGTGCCCGACGAAGTGCTGCACAGCGTGGCCGCCCCCGCCACCAGCAGCGAGGATGCCGCCCATGCCGAGCAGCTGCTCAAGCACCTGAGCGTCAGCCTCAACCAGCTGAGTGAACGCCAGCAGCGCATTTTCATCCTCAGCCGCCTGCACGGCGCCACCTACCTGGAAATTGCCGAACAACTCAGTGTTTCGCCCAGTACGGTGCAAAAGGAACTGAAACTGATCATGGCGATCTGCATGGGTGTTGCCGAACGCCTCAAGTAAGCTGACCGCCGGCGAACGGCGACGCAAAGCCCTTGCCACACCCCGTCTTAGCCTTGATCATTCGCAAAAAACCATTCAAGGATTTACCGTGACCGACAGCCCTGCCCCTCGCCCGTCACCTGCCGGGCCTAGTGCCCGTGCGCGTGCCATGGACGAGGCGCTGGACTGGCTGGTGCGCCTGCAATGCGCCAATACCGAGGACACCCTGGCTTTTGAAGCCTGGCTGAGCGCTGCGCCGGAAAACGCCGAGGCCTATGTCGAAGCAGAGGCGCTGTGGAACGGTATGCCGTTGCACCAGGCAGCCACGCAGATGCACCAGCAGCAACGCCGCTCATGGCGCGGGCGCCTGCGCAGCCACTGGAAACCCCTGGCCACCGCAGCAGTGCTGCTGGTCGGGCTGTTCACCGTCGGCAACCTGCCCACACGCTTGCAGGCCGACCACCTGACCGTGGTGGGCGAGCGCCAGCGCCTGCAACTGGAAGACGGCGCAAAAGTCCTGCTCAACACCAACTCGGCATTTGCCAGCGACCACCGTGACGGCCGCCAGATCGCCCGCCTGCTGCAGGGTGAGGCCTACTTCCAGATACCCGACGGCGCACAGCTGCCACTTGAGGTAGAGGCCGGGCCGTTGCGCGCACAGGTGCGCGATACCGACTTTGCCGTGCGCTACCTCGACGGCGAGGCCCAGGTACGGGTACAACGCGGCGATGTCGACCTGCAAGGGGCACGCGACCAACGCATTCGCCTGAGTGCCGGGGATAGCATCAGCGTCGGCCCCCAAGGCTTCGGCCAGCGCCAACGCGCCGACTTGCAAAAGGACCTGGCCTGGGTCGACGGCCGCCTGGTGTTCGAGAACTGCCCGCTCAGCCAGGTACTGGCTGAAGTGCGTCGCTACTACCCAGGCTGGATCATCAACCGCAATGCGCAGCTGGAAGACGTTGCAGTCACCGGCAACTACCGCCTTGACCAGCCGTTGGAAACCCTGCGCGCACTGGCCCACATCACCTCGGCACAGCTGCATGAGTACCCTGCGCTGGTGATTCTGAACTGACCCCGAAATTATTTTTACGCGATCGCCCTGCCCCGCCCGTCTCGTTATAGCCAATGCAACTGATTCTTGTTTGAAAACGAGAACAGCAATCACCTATAACAGTCCGCGCATCAGGGAGCGCTTTCGATGTCCACTGGTCCTACCCGCTCGTACACCCTTCCCCGCCGAACCGGGCAACTGTCCCTGTTGACCCTGGCCCTGCTCGCCAGCGGTGCCTGCAGCCTGCCGGTGCTGGCCGCCGAACCGGCCCGCGCCAGTAGCCCGCGTATGGGTGATTACCGCTTCAGCATCGGCCAGCAACCGCTGGTATCGGCAATCAATGCCTTCAGTCAGGTCACCGGCTGGCAGGTCGGTTTCAGCGCCGAGCTGGCTGACGGCGTGGCTTCGCCGGGCGTGCAAGGCTCGCTGCCAGCAGATGCCGCCCTCAAGCGCCTGCTGCAGGGTACCGGGCTGGGTTTTCGCAAGATCAGCAACGGCAACGTGATCCTCGAACGTCAGACCGGCGGCAACGTGATCGCCCTGCAACAGGTGACCGTCAGCGCCACACGTAGCGCCCAGGACGTCAGCCAGGTGCCGAGCACTGTCAGCGTACAGACCCGCGAGCAACTGGACCGGCAGAACGTCAACAGCATCCAGGACCTGGTGCGCTACGAGCCGGGTGTGTCGGTGGCCGGTACCGGCCAGCGCAGCGGCCTGAACGGCTACAACATCCGTGGTATCGACGGCGAGCGGATCCTCACCCAGGTCGACGGTGTGTCGATCCCGGACAGCTTCTTCTACGGCCCCTACGCACAGACCCAACGCAACTACGTCGACCCGGAAATCGTCAAGCGTGTGGAAATCCTCCGCGGTCCGGCCTCGGTGCTGTACGGCAGCAACGCCATCGGCGGCGCTGTGAGCTACTTCACCCTCGACCCCGACGACATCATCAAGCCCGGGAAGGACGTGGGTGCACGGTTGAAGACCGGCTACAGCTCGGCCGACGAAAGCTGGCTCACCTCCGCCACCGTCGCCGGCCGCGAGGGTGATTTCGATGGCCTGCTGCACCTGAGCCAGCGCAACGGCCACGAGACCGAAACCCATGGCGGCCACAGCGGTGCCGGCCTGTCGCGCACCGAAGCCAACCCGATGGACGTGCGCACCACCAACGTGCTGGCCAAGCTTGGCTGGAACTACGACGACGACGCCCGCCTGGGCTTCACCTACGAGCGCTACAAGGATGACCGCGACCAGAACATCCTTAGCGCGGTGGGCGGGCCGTTCATTCCGGGCTTTGGTGGCATGGGCTATTACAAGGCGCGCAGTGGCAACGACACCATTACCCGCGAGCGCTATGGCATCAACCATGAGTTCGGCCTGGATTCGCTGGTCGCTGACCACGTCAAGTGGAGCCTCAACTACCAGATCGCCAAGACCGACCAGCACACCGAAGAAGTCTACGCACCGCCTGGCCGCCAGGTACTGCGCACGCGTGACACAACCTACAAAGACCGCCAGTGGGTATTCGATGCCCAGCTGGACAAGGCCTTCAGCATCGGCGCCACCGACCACCTGCTGACCTATGGCACCACCATCAAGCACGAGAAAATCACTGGCTCGCGCAGCGGCACGGGCACCTGCCTGGCCGTGGGCTCCGGTTGCTCCGCCGCCGGCGCCGAACGCCCGGCAGACGGCCAGGTTCTGGTCAGTGACTTCCCGGACCCGACCGTGAACACCTACAGCCTGTTCGTGCAGGACGAGATCCGCTGGAATAACTGGACCTTCATGCCCGGCGCGCGCTACGACTACACGCGCATGGAACCCAAGTTCACCGACGAATTCTTGCGTGGCCTGGAGTCCACCGGCACAGCGCCCACCTCCCAGGACGACTCGGACAAGAAGTGGCACCGCGTCTCGCCCAAGTTCGGCCTGACCTACGCCTTCAACGACAACTACACCTGGTATGGTCAGTATGCCGAAGGCTTCCGCACCCCGACCGCCAAGTCCATGTACGGGAAGTTCGTGAACCTTGAGGAAGGTTATCGCGTAGAAGGCAACCCAGGCCTGGAACCGGAAAAGAGCAAGAGCTACGAAACCGGCCTGCGTGGCAACTTCGACGCGGGTAACTTCGACGTGGCGGTGTTCTACAACAAGTACCGCGACTTCATCGACGAAGATGCGGTGCAAAGCGCCAACCTGGAACAAACCTTCCAGGCCAACAACATCAAGCACGCCACCATCAAGGGTGCCGAGGTCAAGGGCCGCCTGAACCTCGACCGCTTCGGCGCGCCACAAGGCCTGTATACCCAGGGTTCGATTGCCTACACCTATGGCCGTAACGATGACACCGGTGAACCGCTGAACACCGTCAACCCACTGAAGGGCGTGTTTGGCCTCGGTTACGAGCAGCAAAACTACGGTGGCCTGCTGAGCTGGACACTGGTCAAGCGCAAGACCCGCGTCGACGACTCCAGCTTCTACTCGCCAGATGGTGCGAGCTCGAAGTTCCGCACCCCGGGCTACGGTGTGCTGGACCTGACCGGCTACTACAAGGTCACCGACGACGTGACCATCAACGCCGGCCTGTACAACCTCACCGACAAGAAGTACTGGCAGTGGGATTCGGTGCGCAGCTACGACGGCCAGGGTGAAGCGGCTGTGACCCAGCCAGCCAACATCGACCGCCTGACCATGCCGGGGCGCAACTTCGGTATCAATGTGGTTTGGGATATCTGATCCCTTACGCCTGTACCGGCCCCTTCGCGGGCGCGCCCGCTCCCACAGAAACATCATAGGTCCACGGCCTGCGTTGAACCTGTGGGAGCGGGCGCGCCCGCGAAGAGGCCGGTACAGACAACACTACAACCCAGTTTTTTTACTGTCCCGCCGCCGCTGTTTCGTCTTGTATCTAAACGCCCCTCTTTCCAAGGACTGCCCCCATGACCGAACGCCCAGCCCTGCGCTCCCAGCGCCTGAACCAGATCACCCACGCCCCGCACGCAGAGCTGGATGCCCTGGTCAAATCCCACGCGCCTTTCGACAGCCGCGAAAGCTTCGCCCGCTTCGTCGTTGCCCAGTACCTGTTCCAGTCCGAGCTGCAAGCCCTGTACAACGATCCGCAGCTGATCGCCATCGTTCCCGATCTGGCCGAGCGCTGCCGTGCCGAGCAGGCACGCCTGGACCTCGCAGACCTGGACACCGAAGTGCCAGCCGCCGTGCCGGGCGCCCTGGTCAACCCGAGCCTGGGCGAGGCAATGGGCTGGATCTTCGTCTCTGAAGGCTCCAAACTGGGCGCTGCGTTTCTGATCAAGCGTGCCGTGGCCCTGGAACTGTCTGACAGCTTTGGTGCCCGCCACCTGGATGAGCCGGCCGGTGGCCGTGCCGAGGGCTGGAAACAGTTCACTCGCATCCTCGATAGCCTTGAGCTGTCGGCTGAGGAGGAAGCCGCTGCCGAGCGCGGTGCAGTGGCCGCCTTCGAGCGGTTCACCGAGCTGCTCAAACATGCCTATGCTGCGGATACCGCGCTGGTCTGATACGCCGAATCCGGCCACCCTACCGGTGGCCAAACCGCTTTTTGCAGTGAGACCATGACCCGACCTGCCCGCTCGAAGATCGCCCGCCTGTTGTACGGAATCCTGGCCTACGTGAGCCTGGGGGTGGGCTTGGTCGCGATCGTCATTCCCGGCTTGCCGACCACCGAATTCATCCTGCTGGCCGCCTGGGCGGCGACCCGCAGTTCGCCGCGCCTTTCTGCCTGGCTGGAGAACCACCGGCTGTTCGGGCCAATCCTTTACAACTGGCGCAATGGCAAGGTGATCCAGCGCCGTGCCAAGGTCAGCGCCACCATCAGCATGCTGCTGTGTGCGGGGCTGATGCTGACGTTTCTGCAACACCACTGGCCGGTGTTTCTGGCAATCGGCGGCATGACCCTGGGCAACCTGTGGATCTGGTCACGCCCGGAGCACGCCTGCCCCGCCCCGTCACAAGCTCAGCAACCCTGAATACAGGGCATAGGCCGCAAGCCCTGCGCCCGCCAGCACTGCGGCGAAAATCAGCTTTTCCCAAGTGGTGAACAAGGCCTGGCCCTGCTCATGCTTGGCCCTGGCAAACAGGATCACGCCGGGGGCATACAGCAGCGCCGACAGCAGCAGGTACTTGAGCCCGCCGGCATACAACAGCCACACGGCATACAGCAAGGCAACCAGCGCTACCAGCAAGTCCTTGCGCCGCAACCCCGGCTGCCCGGTATAGGTTTCTGCCCGTACCGCCAGCAGCAAGGCATACGCCGCCGACCACAGGTAGGGTACCAGGATCATCGACGAGGCCAGGTAGATCAGGCTGGTGTAGGTACCGGCAGAGAACAGCGTAATCAGCAGGAAGCCCTGGATCATGCAGTTGGTCAGCCACAGGGCGTTAGCGGGCACATGGTTGGCGTTTTCCTTGGCCAGAAAGCGCGGCATGGTCTTGTCCCGTGCCGTGGCGAACAGGATCTCGGCACACAGCAGCGCCCACGACAGCAACGCACCCAGCAGCGAAACCGCCAGCCCGAGGCTGATCAGCAAGGCACCCCAAGGGCCGACGATGTGCTCCAGCACCGAGGCCAGCGACGGGTTCTGCAACCCGGCCAGTTCCGGCTGGGTCATCACCCCCAGCGACAGCACGTTGACCAGCACCAGCAGCGCCAGCACACCGAGAAACCCGATGACGGTGGCCTTGCCCACATCCGAGCGACGCGCGGCGCGGCCGGAGTACACACTGGCGCCTTCGATGCCGATGAACACGAATACGGTCACCAGCATCATGTTGCGCACCTGCTCCAGCACGCCGCCGAACTGCGGGTTGCTCATGCCCCAGATGTCACGGGTGAAGATATCGGCACGAAAGGCGAACGCCGCAATCACCACGAACATCAGCAGCGGCACCACCTTGGCCACGGTGGTCACCTGGTTGATGAACGCGGCCTCCTTGATGCCGCGCAGCACCAGAAAATGCACCGACCACAGCAGCAGCGAGGCACAGCCGATGGCGACCGGCGTATTGCCTTCACCGAATACCGGAAAGTAGAAGCCCAGGGTGCTGAACAGCAGTACGAAATAGCCGACATTGCCCAGCCAGGCGCTGATCCAGTAGCCCCAGGCCGAAGAGAAGCCCATGTAGTCGCCGAAACCCGCCTTGGCATAGGCATACACCCCGGAGTCCAGTTCCGGCTTGCGGTTGGCCAGGGTCTGGAACACAAACGCCAGGGCCAGCATGCCAACGGCGGTGATGCACCAGCCGATCAGCACCGCCCCGACATCGGCACGCGCTGCCATATTCTGCGGCAGCGAGAAGATCCCGCCACCGATCATCGAGCCGACCACCAGCGCGATCAGCGCGCCCAGGCGCAGCTTCTGTCCCGGTTCGCTCATGCATCCCCCATTTTTCGCGCTGTCATACCATTGAAACAGCCTCGCCGGCCATATATGAGTGGTTACTTATAATGGAACAGGCCAATCAAGCTATAGCACTCATAACTGCATTGTCTATGTACGTGGCATTAAAAACCAGCAGTTGCAAGGCCGCGGGGAAAGTTCCTGATAAAACTCAAAATGCTTGTGAAAAATTTGCGAAACCCACAAAACCGGCTAGTTTCAAGCATCGCAGGCTGAGCAGAGCGATTGCTCTAGAAAGACATGGAGGTGCCAGCGCGCAAGGCTTGCAGCTTAAGCTGTCGGCACTCTCCAGGAGCACCCGTGAAGGAAATTTCCTACTTCACGGCGCCTTAAACTGACACAAGTCAGCAAACGGCAACGGCGTCAGATTTATGCTGACGTCAACTTTCTCCTGGCAGGAGTTGTTAAATGTCTGATTCATCTGGAAAACTGAAGCTCGGCGCGTTAGTTGCACTTGTCGTCGGCTCCATGATTGGCGGCGGGATCTTTTCGCTGCCGCAGAACATGGCCGCCAGCGCAGGGGTTGGTGCCGTACTGATTGGCTGGGGCATCACCGCGGTCGGCATGCTGACCCTGGCGTTTGTGTTCCAGACCCTGGCCAACCGCAAGCCTGACCTGGATGGCGGGGTGTATGCCTACGCCAAGGCCGGTTTCGGTGACTACATGGGCTTCTCTTCGGCCTGGGGGTACTGGATCAGTGCCTGGCTGGGTAACGTCGGCTACTTTGTGCTGTTGTTCAGCACCTTGGGCTACTTCTTCCCGATCTTCGGTGAAGGCAACACGCCGGCCGCCATCATTGGCGCATCGATCCTGTTGTGGGCGGTGCACTTCCTGGTGCTGCGCGGCATCAAGGAGGCGGCGTTCATCAACCTGGTCACCACCGTGGCCAAAGTCGTACCGCTGGTGCTGTTCGCCCTGATCTGCCTGTTCGCCTTCAGGCTCGACATCTTCACCGCTGACATCTGGGCCGTAGGCACACCGGAGCTTGGCAGCGTGATGAACCAGGTGCGCAACATGATGCTGGTCACCGTGTGGGTGTTCATCGGCATCGAGGGCGCGAGCATCTTCTCGTCCCGGGCGGAAAAACGCTCTGACGTGGGCAAGGCCACGGTCATCGGCTTTGTCACCGTGCTGCTGTTCCTGGTGCTGGTGAACGTGCTGTCGCTGGGCATCATGACCCAACCGGAACTGGCCAAGCTGCAGAACCCGTCGATGGCTGCCGTACTGGAGCATGTGGTCGGCCACTGGGGCGCGGTGCTGATCAGCGTCGGCCTGATCATCTCGCTGTTGGGGGCGCTGCTGTCGTGGGTACTGCTGTGTGCCGAGATCATGTTCGCCGCCGCCAAGGACCACACCATGCCGGAGTTCCTGCGCCGCGAAAACGCCAACCAGGTCCCGGCCAACGCCCTGTGGCTGACCAATGCCATGGTGCAGATCTTCCTGGTAATCACGCTGTTCTCCAACAGCACCTACCTGTCGCTGATCTACCTCGCCACCTCGATGATCCTGGTGCCCTACCTGTGGTCGGCAGCCTATGCGTTCCTGCTGGCACTGCGCAGCGAAACCTACGAGCAGGCCCTGGCCGAACGCAAGAAAGACCTGATCATCGGCGGCATCGCCCTGCTGTACGCCATCTGGCTGCTGTACGCCGGCGGCGTGAAATACCTGCTGCTCTCGGCCCTGCTCTACGCACCTGGGGCGATCTTGTTCGCCAAAGCCAAGCGTGAAGTTGGCCAACCCATCTTCACCAACGTGGAAAAACTGATCTTCGCAGCCGTGGTCATCGGCGCCCTGGTGGCAGCTTATGGCCTGTACGACGGCTTCCTGACCCTTTGACCCACGTCTTCGTTCAATTGGAGGAATGAAACCATGTCCGCTGAAAAACAGAAGTACGGTGTCCACTCCGAAGCCGGCAAACTGCGCAAAGTGATGGTTTGCTCGCCGGGCCTGGCGCACAAGCGCCTGACGCCGAGCAACTGTGACGAGCTGCTGTTCGACGATGTGATCTGGGTCGACCAGGCCAAGCGTGACCATTTCGACTTCGTCACCAAAATGCGCGAGCGCGGCGTGGATGTGCTGGAAATGCACAACCTGCTGACCGACATCGTGCAGCAACCCGAAGCCCTCAAGTGGATCCTTGACCGCAAGATTACCTCTGACACCGTGGGTGTCGGCCTGACCAACGAGGTGCGCAGCTGGCTCGAAGGGCTGGAGCCACGCCACCTGGCGGAGTTCCTGATTGGCGGCGTGGCGGGCCAGGACCTTCCAGTCAGCGAAGGCGCCGAAGTGATCAAGATGTACAACAAGTACCTGGGCCACTCCAGCTTCATTCTGCCGCCGCTGCCCAACACTCAGTTCACCCGTGACACCACCTGCTGGATCTATGGTGGCGTGACGCTCAACCCGATGTACTGGCCTGCGCGACGTCAGGAAACCCTGCTGACCACCGCCATCTACAAGTTCCACAAGGAATTCACCGGCGCCGACTTCCAGGTGTGGTACGGCGACCCGGACAAGGATCACGGTAACGCCACCCTCGAGGGCGGCGACGTGATGCCGGTCGGCAAGGGCATCGTGCTGATCGGCATGGGTGAGCGCACTTCGCGCCATGCCATCGGCCAACTGGCTCAGAACCTGTTCGAGAAGGGCGCGGCCGAGAAAATCATCGTCGCTGGCCTGCCGAAGTCCCGCGCGGCGATGCACCTGGACACCGTGTTCAGCTTCTGCGACCGCGACCTGGTAACGGTATTCCCGGAGGTGGTGAAAGAGATCAAGCCATTCATCATCACCCCAGATTCCAGCAAGCCCTATGGCATGAACATCGCGCCGCAGGATGCCTCGTTCCTCGAGGTGGTATCCGAGCAGTTGCTGGGCAAGAAAGACAAGCTGCGGGTGGTCGAGACTGGCGGCAACAGCTTTGCCGCCGAGCGCGAACAATGGGATGACGGCAACAACGTGGTGGCCCTCGAGCCGGGCGTGGTCATCGGCTACGACCGCAACACCTACACCAACACCCTGCTGCGCAAGGCCGGTATCGAGGTCATCACCATCAGCGCCGGCGAACTGGGCCGGGGCCGGGGCGGCGGCCACTGCATGACCTGCCCGATTGTGCGTGACCCGATCGATTACTAACGACCATTGCACCCGGCCGCGCCCACAAAGCGCCGGCCGGGACACTACCGGACTCAAGGAGAAGCAATCATGGCGTTCAACATTCACAACCGCAACCTGCTCAGCCTGGAACACCACACCACCCGCGAGCTGCGCTACCTGCTGGACCTGTCCCGCGACCTCAAGCGTGCAAAGTACACCGGTACCGAGCAGCAGCACCTGAAGGGCAACAACATTGCGCTGATCTTCGAAAAAACCTCCACCCGTACCCGCTGCGCCTTCGAAGTCGCTGCCTACGACCAAGGTGCCAACGTCACCTATATCGACCCCAACTCTTCGCAGATCGGCCACAAGGAGAGCATGAAAGACACCGCTCGCGTGCTTGGGCGCATGTATGACGCGATCGAGTACCGGGGTTTCAAGCAGGAAATCGTCGAAGAGCTGGCCAAGTTCGCTGGTGTGCCGGTATTCAACGGCCTGACTGACGAATACCACCCGACCCAGATGATTGCCGACGTGCTGACCATGCGCGAGCACAGCGACAAGCCGCTGCACGACATCAGCTACGCCTATCTGGGCGACGCCCGCAACAACATGGGCAACTCGCTGCTGCTGATTGGCGCCAAGCTCGGCATGGATGTGCGCATCGCCGCGCCCAAGGCACTGTGGCCGCATGACGACCTGGTCGAGCGCTGCAAGAAGTACGCTGAGGAAAGCGGCGCCCGCATCACCCTCACCGAAGACCCGAAAGCGGCGGTCAAGGGTGTGGACTTTGTTCATACCGACGTGTGGGTTTCGATGGGCGAGCCGATCGAAGCCTGGGGTGAGCGCATCAAGCAGCTCAAGCCTTACCAGGTGAATGCCGAGTTGATGAAGTCCACCGGCAACCCGCGGACCAAGTTCATGCACTGCCTGCCGGCGTTCCATAACTCCGACACCAAGGTCGGCAAGCAGATTGCCGAACAGTACCCGGACTTGGCCAACGGCATCGAAGTGACTGACGACGTGTTCGAGTCGCCGGCCTGCATCGCCTTCGAGCAGGCGGAAAACCGCATGCACACCATCAAGGCGATTCTGGTTTCGACCCTGGCTGACCTCTGACAATCGCCCCGCGCCTGGGGGCAGGCTTCGCCGGTGATCGCCGGCAAGCCAGCTCCCACAAAGGATCGAGGTGCTCACCCCATCTGCGTAAAGGACATTCCCCATGCGTATCGTTGTTGCATTGGGCGGCAACGCCCTGCTGCGTCGCGGCGAGCCCATGACCGCTGACAACCAGCGCGCCAATATCCGCACCGCCACCGAACAGATCGCCAAGATCCACCCTGGCAACGAACTGGTCATTGCCCACGGCAACGGCCCGCAAGTCGGCCTGCTGTCGCTTCAGGCCCTGTCCTACAAGCCTGACGAGGCCTACCCGCTGGACGTGCTGGGTGCCGAAACCGAAGGCATGATCGGCTACATGATCGAACAGGAACTGGGCAACCTGCTGGATTTCGAGGTGCCATTCGCCACCCTGCTGACCCAGGTGGAAGTGGACGCCAACGACCCCGCCTTCAAGGACCCGACCAAGTTCATTGGCCCGGTCTACAGCAAGGAAGAGGCCGAGCGCCTGGCCAAAGAGAAAGGCTGGGTGGTCAAGGCCGATGGCGACAAGTACCGCCGTGTGGTGGCCAGCCCGAAACCCAAGCGCATCTTTGAAATCCGCCCGATCAAGTGGCTGCTGGAAAAGAGCAGCATCGTGATTTGCGCAGGCGGTGGCGGCATCCCCACCATGTACGATGAAAACCGCAAGCTCAAGGGCATTGAAGCGGTGATCGACAAAGACCTGTGCTCTGCACTGCTGGCCGAGCAATTGGAAGCCGACCTTCTGATTATCGCCACCGACGTCGACGCGGCCTACATTGACTGGGGCAAGCCCACGCAAAAAGCCATTGCCCAGGCCCATCCGGACGAACTCGAGCGCCTTGGCTTCGCCGCAGGCTCCATGGGGCCAAAAGTGCAAGCTGCCAGTGACTTTGCCCGCAACACCGGCAAGGTGGCAGTGATCAGTTCGCTGGAAAACATTGAAGACATTGTCAAAGGTACTGCTGGCACACGGGTCTCCACCGAGAAGCCTGGGATCAGCTACCGTTGAATGCAGTTGGCGGGTGCCTGGCGCCCGCCGTTTTCGACCTTCCAAAGGAGCTAGCCATGGCCCATTATGAACCTGGTCATGTACATATCGAGCGCTCTGCGCTGAACAGTGCCGACCACAGCTATGACCTGAACATCGACTACGAGGCAGCGTCGGACCCCAAGGAAGGCAGAGGCATTCAGTTCCGCATGCATGGCAGCATCGAAGGCAAGCCGGTGGAAGAAAAGTTCTTCCTCGCCAAGGACCAGGTATTGCCCAGCTTCCTCATGCTGCTGACCCGCAAGGCTCAGTCATATCTCGCGCCGCCGAAAAAATTCGAGACACTGAGTTCGCCGCACAAGCTCTATGACGATATGTTCGCGGACATTCGCGAAAAGCTTGACGTGAAATCGGGCGACCCCATCAAGCCTGAACATCTGGAGTGATTTCGCGTACTTGGGGCTGCTGCGCAGCCCCGGCGATGTTAAGGCATACTACCGCCCTCCCCGGCCACCACCTTGCCCCTCCCCAATGCGCATCCATGTCAGCTTCATCGACCGCGTCGGCATCACCCAGGAAGTCCTCGCCCTGCTCGGTGCCCGCAACCTCAACCTGGACGCGGTGGAGATGGTCCCGCCGAACGTTTACATCGATGCTCCCACCCTCAGCCCTGCCGTGCTCGAAGAACTGCATGACGCACTGTTCGAGGTGCAGGGCGTGCAATCGGTGGACGTGGTCGACATCCTCCCCGGCCAGCGCCGCCACCTGCAGCTCGACGCCCTGCTGGCGGCGATGAGCGACCCGGTACTGGCCGTGGACAGCGCAGGCCTGGTGCTGCTGGCCAACCCGGCGCTGATCGCCCTGTGCGGCCGCGAATCCGCCGGGCGTTCGGTGGGCGAACTGTTTGGCGACCCCGCGCTGCTGCAGGCGCTGCTGGACAACAACTTCCACCTGCCCATGCGCGAAATGCAGCTCAACGGCCAAAGCCTGCTGCTGGACGCCATGCCGATCACCAACGCAGGTGGCCTGCTCACGCTCTACCCGCCCACGCGCATGGGCGAGCGCCTGTCGGCCCTGCACCACGACCATGCCGAAGGCTTCGATGCCCTGCTCGGCGAGTCGCCCGCCATCCGCACGCTCAAGGCCCGCGCCCTGCGCGTGGCGGCGCTCGATGCACCGCTGCTGGTGCACGGCGAAACCGGCACTGGCAAAGAGCTGGTCGCCCGCGCCTGCCACGCCATCAGCAGCCGCCACGCCGCCCCGTTCCTCGCCCTGAACTGCGCCGCACTGCCCGAGAGCCTGGCCGAGAGCGAGCTGTTTGGTTATGCACCCGGTGCCTTCACCGGCGCGCAACGCGGTGGCAAGCCCGGGCTGATGGAACTGGCCAACCAGGGCACGGTGTTCCTCGATGAAATTGGCGAAATGTCACCCTACCTGCAGGCCAAGCTGCTGCGTTTTCTCAGCGATGGCAGCTTCCGCCGGGTGGGCGGCGACCGCGAAGTGAAGGTGGATGTGCGCATCATCAGTGCCACCCACCGCGACCTGGAGCGCATGGTCGCCGAAGGCAGCTTCCGCGAAGACCTGTTCTACCGCCTCAACGTGCTCAACCTGCAGGTACCGCCACTGCGTGACAGGGGCCAGGACATCCTGATGCTGGCGCACTTCTTCATGCAGCAGGCCTGCACGCAGATCCAGCGCCCAGCCTGCCGGCTGACCCCGGCCACCCATTCGGCACTGCTGGCCAACCCGTGGCCGGGCAATGTGCGTCAACTGCAAAACGTAATCTTCCGCGCTGCGGCCATCTGCGAGGGCAACCTGGTGGATATCGGCGACCTGGACATCGCCGGCACCTCGGTGGCAAGAGGGCAGGACGGTGAAGTGGCCAGCCTGGAACAGGCCGTGGGTGATTTCGAGCGCGAACTGTTACAGCGCCTGTATGCCAGTTACCCGTCGACGCGTCAGCTGGCCGGGCGCTTGCAAACTTCGCATACCGCTATTGCCCAGCGGCTGCGTAAATATGGAATACCCGGAAAACTTTGATACGCGTCGTCAAAGCCGACAGCTCATTCAGAATTTTCCTAGCCGCTTGGCCGCAATTGACTGGCGTGCTCGCCGTAGAATGATGACATCGTTATTTCGCATGTCACCTTGAACGAAGAGTACCCTGATGTTTGAACTCGATTTTTACGGGACACTTGTAGCCGCCTCCCTGGTATTGCTACTGGGGCGCGGGCTGGTCGCACGCATTGGTTTCCTGCGCGCTTACAATATCCCGGAACCTGTTGCAGGCGGATTGGTAGTGGCCTTGGCGCTCTTGGCATTGCGCAGTTTCGATGTACAGGTCCAGTTTGATACCTCATTGCAGACACCGTTGATGCTGGCGTTCTTCGCCACCATCGGCCTGAGTGCAGACTTCGCCAGCCTGAAGAAGGGCGGCCGTGTGGTCGCTGTGTTCCTGCTGGTGGTGACTGGCTTGCTGCTGGTGCAGAACGCCATGGGCATAGGCCTGGCAACGGCATTGGGGCTCGACCCATTGCTGGGCCTGCTGGCTGGTTCGATCACCCTGTCCGGGGGTCACGGCACGGGCGCCGCCTGGGGCGCCACGTTCACTGAAAAGTTTGGGGTGGCTTCGGCTTCCGAACTGGCGATGGCCTCTGCCACCTTCGGCCTGGTACTGGGCGGCTTGATTGGTGGCCCGGTTGCCAGGTTGCTGATCAAGCGGGTAAAGACGCAGGGGGTGGAAGAAGAAGTTCCACATCTGCCAAAAGGCTTTGAACAGCCGAATAAAGAGCGTCTGATCACCTCTTTTTCATTTATCGAAACGCTGGCACTGATTGCCGTCAGTTTGCTGGCCGGTACATTACTGAATGGAGTATTGAGAGGCACGGCATTCGAACTGCCGACATTCGTTTGTGTACTCTTCGTGGGCGTACTGCTGCGCAACGGGCTTTCGGCATTCGGCTTTTATCGTGTGTTCGAACGAGAAGTTTCGGTGCTGGGCAATGTCAGTCTGTCCCTGTTCCTGGCCATTGCCTTGATGTCGCTCAAGTTGTGGGACCTGGCGGCACTGGCCTTACCGTTCTTTGCGTTGCTGGCCGCGCAAACGCTGGTCATGGCACTGTTTGCGATCTTCGTGACATTCCGGGTGATGGGCCGCAACTATGATGCGGCAGTGCTGGCGGCCGGGCACTGTGGCTTCGGCCTGGGTGCAACGCCGACGGCCATTGCCAACATGCAAGCAGTGACCCAGCGCTATGGCGCCTCGCACATCGCCTTCCTGGTAGTGCCGATGGTGGGCGCGTTCTTCATCGACATCATCAATGTCATCGTGATCAAGCTGTACTTGGCATTGCCCTTGTTTATCGCGGGGTAACTCAGCCAACCCTGTTGCTGGCCGTCCTGGGCGTTGGCCCAGGACGAAGCACATCCGCTCAGGGACGAACCGCTGTAACTTCGATCTCAACGCGCCAGGCCGGGTGTGCCAGGCCCGCAATCTGGAACGCGGAACGCGCGGGCAGAACCGGCTGTTTGGCGGCAGGCCCGAAGAACTGGGTATAGCCGGCCATGAAACCGTCAAAATCCATTTTGCCGCCGTTCTCTGGCCCACCCACCAGGAACACTTGCATCTTCACCACATCCGTGAGGCCAAGACCCAGTTCTTTCAGTTGCTGCTGAATGTTTTCAAGCACATTGATGGTTTGTGCCTTGGTGTCACCGTGGGCTTCCAGTGACTCCTTGGGTGCATCGGGATGGATAACCGACGGGACCGAACCACTCAGGTAGATGACCGTCTTGCCCGCGGGGACTTCTACAGCTGACGAGATCGGGAAACTGCCTGCGCCATGGCGCACGATATCTTGTGCATGGGCGCTGCCGATACCGGCCAATGCCAGTGCAACCACGGTGTTCAAAGCGACTTTCATGGTGTTCTCCTGAAAAGTACCAAGCATGTGCACGCATGGATGATGCGCACACGGGTCATTCCATTGCGCCAGGTGCGCTTAGAATCGATACAGGCTGAAGGGTTTCGGGTCCAGCACGGGCGCCTTGCCAAGCAGCAAATCGGCCGACAGCTCGGACGACACCGGGCTCTCCGTCATTCCCCAGCCGGTTGCGGTGTTGAGGACCAGCCCCGGGTACTCGTTGACCTGCGAAATGATGGGGTTCTCATCCGGAGCAATGGCCATCGCACCGCTCCACTGATCGATCAGCTTCGCATCACTGAAGGCAGGGAACTCGACCTTGAGTTTTTCCAGAGATGCATTCAGCTCCGGAAGGTCCGGGGCCGCCGTCATCAGCCGGTTTTTCTCGAAAGGCGAAACTTCGTCCAGCCTCCAGTGGGTTGGCTGAATGAACGAATCAATGAGCTGCTTGTTGAGCGAGATGTGCACCGGGAAGTCCGGGATGGCCAGCAGAGGCAGGTACTTGTAGCCGTACATGAACGACTCTTTCACTACCGGGGCAACCACGACGCGTGGCGAAGTGGCGTAGGTACCGTCGGCCTGCTCACGGAAGTAGATATTCCCCGGCAATGCAACGTTGCCGCCGGGTGCACGGGGGGCCGCACTGATGATTTGCTGGGACTGGTAAGCGGGCAAGGTCGGCACATCGACCCCCAGGTTCTGCATGAACAGCCTGGACCAAGCCCCACCCGCCACGATCACCCGCGAAGTCCGGATGGCGCCCTTCTCGGTCACCACATCAGAGATGGCTCCCGCCTGGGTCTCCAGCCCTCTTGCGGCGCAGTGGGTGTAGATACGCACGCCCATTTTCTTGGCGTACTCCGCCATGACAAACGATGCGCGCTCGGCATCGAGGCTACCGGAATCTTCTTCGAAACCCGCGACCTTCCAGTTTGACGATGCTCCACGCAGGCGCTGTTCAAGTTCATTGCCCTGGATGATTCGCGTGTTGAACGGTATATCCGCTGCCACTTCACGGCCTTTGCTATCGATCCACTGCCTGACGCCTTCCAGGTCCTCTTCATCGAACGGCACTTCCACCCGACCTTGCGTGCGATAGCTGGTATCTGCACCCACTTTGGCATTCATTTCACGCCAACGTTGCTTGGCAAGATGGTGCAACTGGAAAGTTGCGTCCGGCATCTTGTAGGTCATCACCTGACCATAAAACCTGCACGACTGCTCGCCGGCAATTTCACCTTTTTCAACGACAACTACGGAAAGGCCACGTTCGACCAGGTTGATCGCCGTCATGAGCCCAAGAATGCCCGCGCCAACGACGACTACATCCGCCTGCTTGGGCAGCTCTCCCTCAGTGCCCCCTACAAAACCAAACCGTGGTTTGCCGGGGATCAGCCTGCCTTCGCGCGTCAGCAGGGGGGTCAGAATCCCCGCGCCCCCCGCAACAGCCAAGACGCCACCGCCGATCAAAAACTTACGCCTCGTCATTCCCATGACACTTTCCTTTCCTGGTATCCGGTGTTGGTTGCATCAGCCCAGACGGCGAGACACCTGGTTGCCCGACAGCCTTCCTGACCCACTTTGCGGGCCAGGCAGTCAGGCTGAGCATTAACATTCAAGGGGGGCGATTCTGGTGATGCACCCGTGCCGGTTAAATCGCAGCGGGCAAATAATTAGTTCAGCGATTTGCAAACTAATATGCAGGAGACATAAATAGTTGAGATCGCGACACCGCATCTTTACCTGATCAACTTGACTTCGCAACACGCATCAGGATTAGTTTAGTTGGTGCAATAACCTCATTAAAAAGCCGGTTATTTGAAACTTATTAATTCCGCCGCTTGGGTCAAACTTGTGTTCCTAGAATTGATATGCGGTGGTTCCAGCGACAGCCCGTGAAACCATGGGTGTATCGATTTAAATACACCGTATCGAAATCAGTACAACCCCGTTAGAAAGCGGCTGCGCAAGGGTTTGATCCCCAAACGCTTTTTTATGCTTCGCCATCTGTAGCGTTCTCGTTCCACAAGAACCTCAAGGCGAACGCAAAAAACCAATAACTTGTTGTTTTATATATATTTTTTGTGATTGGCCGCGTTTTTGCTAAGGGAATACCAACCCAAGAGCGCGGACCCACCGCGCCCAACGCCCTGCTTCCCGAGGATTCCCCATGAGCGAGTTGCGTTTCACTGAAGATCACGAATGGCTGCGCGTCGAAGCCGATGGCAGCGTCACCGTGGGTATCACCGCCTACGCGCAGAACGCCCTTGGCGATGTGGTGTTCGTGCAACTGCCAGAGTTGCAGCAGTATGAAAAAGGCAGCGAAGCGTCCACCGTCGAATCGGTCAAGGCCGCCAGCGGCGTGTATATGCCCCTGGCCGGTGAAGTGGTCGAGGTCAACGGCCAGCTCGAAAGCAGCCCTGAACTGGTCAACGAAGACCCGATGGGCGAAGGCTGGTTCTTCCGCTTCAACCCGGCCGACAGGAGCGAAGTCACCGCCCTGCTCGACCAGGACGCCTACGACCGCCTTATCAAAGCCAACGACGACGCCTGAGGAGTTCCGCAATGACCATCAACCTCGGTACCGCCAACGAATTCATTGCCCGTCACATCGGCCCGCGCGCCGCTGACGAGCAGGCCATGCTCGCCGCCCTTGGCTTCGACTCGCTGGACGCCATGACCGCCGCAGTCATCCCCGACAGCATCAAGGGCACCAGCGTGCTTGGCTCGCACGATGGCCAGAGCGAAGCCGACGCGCTCGCTGCGCTCAAGGCCATCGCCGGCAAGAACCAGCTGTTCAAAAGCTACATCGGCCAGGGCTACTACAACACCCACACCCCAGCGCCGATCCTGCGCAACCTGCTGGAAAACCCTGCCTGGTACACTGCCTACACCCCGTACCAGCCAGAAATCTCCCAAGGCCGCCTGGAAGCGCTGCTGAACTTCCAGACCCTGATCAGCGACCTGACCGGCCTGCCGATCGCCAACGCCTCCCTGCTCGACGAAGCCACTGCTGCGGCCGAGGCCATGACGTTCTGCAAGCGCCTGTCGAAGAACAAGGCCAGCCACGCCTTCTTCGCCTCCGTGCACTGCCACCCGCAAACCCTCGACGTGCTGCGCACCCGTGCCGAGCCGCTGGGTATCGAGGTGGTGGTCGGTGACGAGCGCGAGCTGGGGGATGTCAGCGCCTTCTTCGGCGCCCTGCTGCAATACCCGGCCAGCAACGGTGAAGTGTTCGACTACCGTGAAGTGGTACAGCGCTTCCACGCCGCCAATGCCCTGGTCGCCGTCGCGGCCGACCTGCTGGCCCTGACCCTGCTGACCCCACCGGGCGAGTTCGACGCCGACGTGGCCATCGGCAGCGCCCAGCGTTTTGGCGTACCACTGGGCTTCGGTGGCCCGCACGCGGCCTACTTCGCCACCCGTGACGCGTTCAAGCGCGACATGCCGGGCCGCCTGGTCGGCGTGTCGATCGACCGCTTCGGCAAAACTGCCCTGCGCCTGGCCATGCAGACCCGCGAGCAGCACATCCGTCGCGAAAAGGCCACCAGCAACATCTGCACCGCCCAGGTGCTGCTGGCCAACATCGCCAGCATGTTCGCCGTTTACCACGGCCCGGCCGGCCTCAAGCGCATTGCCGAGCGTACCCATGCGCTGACCGCGATTCTGGCCGCCGGCCTGAAGGCGCTGGGCGTATCGGTGGTGGGCGGCAGCGCCTTCGACACCCTGACCCTGGCCACCGGCAGTACCACTGCCAGCCTGCATGACAAGGCACGCGCCCAGGGCATCAACCTGCGCCAGGTAGACGCCGCACATGTCGGCCTGTCGCTGGACGAAACCAGCACCCAGGCTGACGTCGAGTCGCTGTGGCAGCTGTTGGGTGGCGAGCAGGCACAGCCTGACTTCAGCGCACTGGCAGCCAGCACCGGCTCCCTGCTGCCGGCTGCCCTGCTGCGCCAGTCGGCCATTCTCGAACACCCGGTATTCAACCGCTATCACAGCGAAACCGAGCTGATGCGCTACCTGCGCCGCCTGGCCGACAAGGACCTGGCACTGGACCGCAGCATGATCCCGCTGGGCTCATGCACCATGAAGCTGAACGCCGCCAGCGAAATGATCCCGGTCACCTGGGCCGAGTTCGGCAACCTGCACCCGTTCGCCCCGGCCGCACAGAGCCAGGGCTACCTGCAGATGACCACCGAGCTGGAAGCCATGCTCTGCGCCGCCACCGGCTATGACGCCGTGTCGCTGCAGCCCAACGCCGGCTCCCAGGGCGAATATGCAGGCCTGCTGGCTATCCGCGCCTACCACCGCAGCCGTGGCGAAGCGCACCGCGACATCTGCCTGATCCCGTCGTCGGCCCACGGCACCAACCCGGCCACCGCACACATGGCTGGCATGCGCGTCGTCGTTACCGCCTGTGACGCCCGCGGCAACGTCGATGTCGAGGACCTGCGCGCCAAGGCCATCGAGCACCGCGAGCGCCTGGCCGCGATCATGATCACCTACCCGTCGACCCACGGTGTGTTCGAAGAAGCGATCGGCGAAATCTGCGCGATCATTCACGATAACGGTGGCCAGGTGTACATCGACGGCGCCAACATGAACGCCATGGTCGGCCTGTGCGCCCCGGGCAAGTTCGGCGGCGATGTGTCCCACCTGAACCTGCACAAGACCTTCTGCATCCCGCACGGTGGTGGCGGCCCGGGCGTTGGCCCGATTGGCGTCAAGTCGCACCTGGCGCCGTTCCTGCCTGGCCACGCGCAGCTGGAAAACACCCAAGGTGCGGTGTGCGCCGCACCGTTCGGCAGCGCCAGCATCCTGCCGATCACGTGGATGTACATCCGCATGATGGGCGGTGCCGGCCTCAAGCGTGCTTCGCAGATGGCCATTCTGAACGCCAACTACATCGCCCGCCGCCTGGAAGAGCACTATCCTGTTCTGTATACCGGTGGCAATGGCCTGGTGGCCCACGAATGCATCCTCGACCTGCGCCCGCTGAAGGACACCAGCGGCATCAGCGTCGACGACGTGGCCAAGCGCCTGATCGACTTCGGCTTCCACGCCCCGACCATGTCCTTCCCGGTGGCCGGCACGCTGATGATCGAACCGACCGAAAGCGAGTCCAAGGAAGAACTGGACCGCTTCTGCGACGCGATGATCCAGATCCGTGAAGAAATCCGTGCGGTCGAGAGCGGTACCGTGGACAAGGACGACAACCCGCTGAAGAACGCTCCGCACACTGCGGCCGAACTGGTTGGCGAATGGGCCCACGGCTACAGCCGCGAACAAGCGGTTTACCCGCTGCCAAGCCTTGTGGAAAGCAAGTACTGGCCGCCGGTTGGCCGGGTCGACAACGTGTTCGGCGACCGCAACCTGGTGTGCGCCTGCCCGTCGATCGAGAGCTATCAGGACGCCTGATTGCGCTCAGGCCCGCTACCTGACTTGAGGTGGACCTCTGTGGGAGCGGGCGCGCCCGCCCCCACAGGCTTCACCGTCCGCCTAATATCCCTGGCTGGAGGAACCACCATGTCACTGAGCGTCTTCGACCTGTTCAAGATCGGCATCGGCCCCTCCAGCTCCCACACGGTCGGCCCGATGCGCGCCGCCGCACGGTTCGCCGAAGGGCTGCGCCGTGATGACCTGCTCACCCGCACCGCCAGCGTCAAGGCCGAGCTGTATGGCTCGCTGGGCGCAACCGGCAAGGGCCACGGCAGCGACAAGGCGGTCTTGCTCGGCCTCGAAGGCGAGCACCCGGACACCGTCGACACCGAATCCATCCCCGCGCGCCTGCAAGTGATCCGCGACAGCGGCCGCCTGCGTGTGCTCGGCGAACACGACATTGCCTTTAACGAGAAACAACACCTGGCAATGATCCGCAAGCCACTGGACTACCACCCCAACGGCATGATCTTCCGCGCCTTCGACGACGCCGGCCTGCAAATCCGCAGCCGCGAATACTACTCGGTGGGCGGTGGTTTCGTGGTCGACGAGGATGCCGCCGGCCACGACCGCATCGTCGAGGACAGCACCGTGCTGCCCTACCCGTTCAAAACCGCCAAGGAACTGCTTGGCCACTGCACCACGCAGAACCTGTCGGTAAGCCAGGTGATGCTGGCCAATGAGGCCGCCTGGCGCCCGGAGGCAGAAACCCGCGCCGGGCTGCTGCGTATCTGGCAAGTGATGCAGGATTGTGTCGATGCCGGCTGCCAGCATGAGGGCATTCTGCCAGGCGGGCTCAAGGTCAAGCGGCGGGCCCCAGCCCTGTACCGCCAGCTGAGCCGTCACCCGGAGGCCAGCCTGCGCGATGCGCTGTCGGTGCTCGACTGGGTCAACCTCTATGCCCTGGCGGTGAACGAGGAAAATGCCAATGGCGGGCGTGTGGTTACCGCGCCCACCAATGGCGCGGCGGGCATCGTCCCGGCGGTGCTGCACTACTACATGCGCTTCGTGCCGGGCGCCAGCGAAGACGGGGTGGTGCGTTTTCTGCTCACCGCCGCAGCCATCGGCATCCTGTACAAGGAGAATGCCTCTATCTCCGGCGCCGAAGTGGGCTGCCAGGGCGAGGTCGGCGTGGCGTGCTCCATGGCGGCGGGGGCACTGTGCGAAGTGATGGGGGGCAGCGTGCAACAGGTGGAGAACGCTGCCGAAATCGGCATGGAACACAACCTGGGCCTGACCTGCGACCCGATCGGCGGCTTGGTTCAGGTGCCCTGCATCGAGCGCAATGCCATGGGCTCGGTGAAGGCGATCAACGCCGTGCGCATGGCCTTGCGCGGCGACGGGCAGCACTTCGTGTCGCTCGACAAGGTCATCCGCACCATGCGCCAGACCGGCGCCGATATGAAAAGCAAATACAAGGAGACCGCCCGCGGCGGTCTTGCCGTCAACATCATCGAATGTTGACCCCACAATAAAACCAAGGAGTCACCGATGTCCGAAACACTGCTCAAGACCCCACTGCACGCCCTGCACCTGGAACTGGGTGCGCGCATGGTGCCGTTCGCCGGCTACGACATGCCGGTGCAGTACCCGCTGGGCGTGCTCAAGGAGCATTTGCACACCCGCGAGCAGGCCGGCCTGTTCGATGTCTCGCACATGGGCCAGATCATCCTGCGCGGTGCCGATGCCGCCAAGGCCCTGGAAAGCCTGGTGCCGGTGGATATCATCGACCTGCCGGTGGGCATGCAGCGCTATGCCATGTTCACCAATGAACAAGGCGGCATCCTTGACGACCTGATGGTTGCCAACCTGGGCGACGATACCCTGTTCCTGGTGGTCAACGCAGCCTGCAAGGACCAGGACCTGGCCCACCTGCAAACACACATCGGGAGCCGTTGCGAGGTGCAGCCGCTGTTCGACCAACGTGCCCTGCTCGCCCTGCAAGGGCCGGCCGCGGTCAAGGTGCTGGAGCGCATGGCCCCGGAAGTGGCCGGCATGACCTTCATGCAGTTCCGGCCGGTAAAACTGCTGGGTGAAGACTGCTTCGTCAGCCGCTCAGGCTACACCGGCGAAGACGGCTACGAAATTTCGGTACCGGTCCATGCCGCCGACGCCTTGGCCCGCAGCCTGCTGGCCGAGCCCGAAGTACAGCCCATTGGCCTGGGCGCGCGGGACTCGCTGCGCCTGGAAGCCGGCCTGTGCCTGTATGGCCATGACATGAATACCGAAACGACCCCGATCGAAGCCAGCCTGCTGTGGGCGATTTCCAAGGTGCGCCGTGCCGACGGTGCACGTGCTGCCGGCTTCCCCGGCGCCGAAGCGATCTTTGCCCACCAGCGCGACGGTGTGGCGCGCAAACGTGTTGGCCTGTTGCCCCAGGAGCGCACGCCGGTACGTGAAGGCGCCGATATTGTCGATGCCAACGATAAACCGGTGGGCAAAGTGTGCAGCGGTGGCTTCGGGCCGACACTCGGCGCACCGGTTGCAATGGGTTATGTCGATAATGAACATGCTGCACTCGATACCGCACTGTTTGCCGTAGTGCGTGGCAAGAAGGTTGCCCTGAAGGTCAGCAAAATGCCTTTCGTGGCGCAACGTTACTACCGTGGCTGAAACGGCTTTGTGAAGGTTGCGGTCAGGTTCGAGATATTCGATTTCGAACCTGCCCAATAACTTTTGAACATGGCGCCAGGCCAGGCGCCATGCCGTTTCCGACAATTCGGTCGGTTATCGGCAAGCGGTCGATTTCCCCTGCGGGCAAGGGCTTGTTTTTCGCTCGGGAGTTGGCGTAGAGTCACTGCACTGTGTTTGCATGGGTCGCAACAGTTCGTGACCTGGGCCAGTAGCCGCAATCTGCTACAACCCGTTCGACGTCTCTTACTTTCCTGCAACCCAGCCCAGTAATCTTTTGCTTACAAACAATGCAGAAGAAACTGTCATCAAAAATTAGTTTCATAGGAAATAAGACAATGGCTGAGCGTCAGAGCGGTACCGTCAAGTGGTTCAATGACGAAAAAGGTTACGGCTTCATCACCCCAGAGACCGGTCCGGATCTGTTCGTGCACTTCCGCGCAATCCAAGGTAACGGCTTCAAGAGCCTGAAAGAAGGCCAGAAAGTGACCTTCATTGCTGTGCAAGGCCAAAAGGGCATGCAGGCTGACGAAGTCCAGGCAGAAGGCTGAAACTTCTATAAAAGAGCCCCTGCGTTGACGCGCAGGGGCTTTTTTTTGCTTGCAATTCCATAGAATGAGCCTTTTCCATTCGGAGCTGCCCAGCGATGCCCAAGCCCCACCTTCTCCCACAGGGTGACTTCCCCGCCGCTGGCTTTGGCCGACGACTGGCCGCGATGTTCTACGACTTCCTGCTGTGTACTGCACTGCTGATCGTGACCGCCGGTGCCTACAAGCTGATCCAGATGGCGATCATTGGCGAAGCGCGCATGCGTGAGCTGACCGAGGCCGGTGCACTGGATGGCGACCCGCTACTGTCGACGGTACTGCTGTTCGCCTTGTTCGGCTTCTTTGCCAAGTTCTGGACCCATGGCGGGCAGACGCTGGGCATGCAGGTGTGGGGCGTGCGCGTGCAGAATGCCGATGGCTCAGCCATCAGCCTGTGGCAGGCATTGTTGCGCTTCGTGGTATCCATTGCCTCATGGCTGTGCCTGGGGCTGGGTTTTTTCTGGGTGTTGATCGACAAGCGAAAGCGTGGCTGGCATGACATCTATTCGGAAAGCCAGCTGGTGCGGGTACCGAAGCAAAAGAGATGACTTGAGCGTTGTGTTGCCTGCTCCGGCCATAGGGCCATCAGCCACAAAAAAGCCGACCCTGAGGTCGGCTTTTTCATGCAGCTCAGGCCATCAACCCGCCCGACGCAACAGCCAGACACCGGCCAAGGCACAGATCCCCGCCGGGATCACCACCGCCAGCAGCGGCGGGAAGCCGAACACCTGGCTAGAAGGCCCCAGCAGGTCCTGGGCAATACGGAACACGAAACCCACCAGCACACCGGTGAACACACGCTGGCCCAGGGTGACCGAACGCAGCGGGCCGAAGATGAACGAGATCGCCATCAGCACCAGCGCCGCGGTAACCATCGGCTGCAGCACCTTGGTCCAGAACGCCAACCAGTAACGGGCATTGTTCAGGCCTTGGTCGGACAGGTAGTGGATGTAATCCCACAACCCGGTAATGGACAGCGACTCCGGCGCCAGGATCACGGTATTGAGCAGTTCTGGCGTGAGCGAAACGTCCCAGCGCTCCTGCGGCGCGCCGACCACTTCGGTGTGGTCGCCACGGAAGTAGGTGGTACGCACGTCGGCGAGCAGCCAGTGGTCGTTCTGGTACTGCGCGCGGCGGGCGAAGCTTGAGGTGACGATCTTGCGCTCGCTGTCGAAGCGGTAACGGGTCACACCCAGCAGCAGGCCGTTGGGCTGTACGGAGTTGATGTGCACATACTCTTCACCCTGGCGGTGCCACATGCCGCGCTTGGAGCTCTGCGCCTCACCACCGCCCTGGGCCAGGGAACGGTCGGCCTGAGCCTTGTTCTCGGTCACCGGTGCCACGTATTCGCCGATCAGCAGCCCTACCAGCATCAGCACCAGCATCGGCTTCATCACCGCCCAGACGATGCGGCCGATAGACACCCCGGCCGCACGCATGATGGTCAGTTCGCTGCTGCTGGCCAGGCTGCCCAGGCCGATCAGGCAGCCGATCAAGGCCGCCATCGGCAGCATGTCATAGAGCCGCCGGGGTGCTGTCAGCAGGACGAAGTTGCCGGCCTCCATCAACGTGTAGGTATCACTCAGGTCGCCCATCTCGTCGATGAAGGCGAACAGCGAGGCCAGGCCGAGGATGATGCCCAGCACGGCCAGGATGGCCAGCAGCACGCTCTGGCCGATGTAGCGGTCCAGCTTACCCATGGGCCACCTCCGCACGACGGGCGGCACGCTTGAGGCGCAGCGGTTCCCAGTACAACAGGCCAAGGCCGATCAACAGGAACAGGCCGTGGACCCACCACATGCCCAGGCCAATCGGCAATTTGCCCTTCTCGAGGGCGCCACGTACGGAAATCAGCATTGTCAGGTAAGCCATGTACAAAAGAATTGCCGGCAGCAGCTTGAGGAAGCGGCCCTGACGGGGGTTGACCCGGGACAGAGGCACCGCCAGCAAGGTAACGACGAATACCAGGATCGGCAGCGACAACCGCCACTGCAGCTCGGCGCGCTCTCGCAGGCCCTCCTTGCCGATCAGCTCGGAAGTGGGAATGGCTTCGCGCTCGGTCACTTCTTCGGCCACTTCCGGTTTGGGCAGCTGCACGCCATAGGTGTCGTACTTGATCGCACGGTAATCGGCCTGACCAGGATTGCCGTCATAGCGGTAGCCGTTTTCCAGCACCAGGTAGCGGTTACCGTCGGCCTGGATCTCCTGGTGACCTTTTTCAGCGACCAGTACCGACGGGGCACGGTCCTTGGTCTTGTCCTGGTTGAAGCGCTTCTCGGAGATGAACACCCCGGACAGGTTGACGCGGTCGTCCGACAGCTGCTCGGTGTAGGTCACCCGCGAACCGTCACGCAGGGTCTGGAAGCGGCCCGGCACCAAGGTGTCGAACTCGGTCAGCGTGTCCTGCTGGGCAATGATCTGCTGCACCTGGGCAACGCCCAACGGCGCAAGGCTCAGGCTCAGCCAGGCCACCAGCAGGGCAACCAGGGCCGCCGGCGCCATGGTCAGCCCCAACAGGCGCTGCTGGCTCATACCGGTTGCAGACAGCACGGTCATCTCGCTTTCCAGGTACAGCCGCCCGTAAGCCAGCAAAATGCCGAGGAACAGCCCCAGAGGCAGGATCAGTTGCAGGAAACCCGGCAGCCGGAAGCCCATGATCAGGAACAGCACGCCCGGATCGAGCACGCCCTGAGCGGCCTGGGCCAGATATTTGATGAAGCGCCCACTCATGATGATCACCAGCAGCACTGCGCTGACGGCGCTCAAGGTCACCAGGACCTCGCGGGACAGATAACGAAAGACGATCAAACCAGACACTCCTGGGTTGTCAGGGCGGACTGCCATGCAATGGCGCCAAACAATGACTTAGTACAGCCAAGACCAATGCCGGTTCGCCAAAGGCGAACCTCCATGTAAAGTGCGCGCATTATCCTGTGATTGACCGCGCCTGTCACTTGGCCGCGCATGAAGGCGCATATCGGGGTTGTCAGCACGCTTGCCGCAGGCTCAAACTGGCAGCTTTTCCGCTGGCGCGCGACTACGCGGCCAAGCCCGTCCTGAGCGCTGGAACACACAGCGCCACTTGTATCGATCATTCGGGGACCCTGACATGGAACTGGTTGTAAAAAGCGTAGCTGCTGCATCCGTAAAAACTGCCACCCTGGTCATTCCGGTAGGTGAAAACCGCAAGCTTGGCGCCGTTGCCAAGGCGGTCGACCTAGCCAGCGAAGGTGCCATCAGCGCTGTGCTCAAACGCGGCGACCTGGTGGGCAAGCCAGGCCAGACCCTGCTGCTGCAGAACCTGCAGGGCCTGAAAGCTGAGCGCGTGCTGCTGGTGGGCAGTGGCAAGGACGAAGCCCTGGGTGACCGCACCTGGCGCAAACTGGTCGCCAGCGTGGCCGGCGTGCTCAAGGGCCTGAATGGCGCCGATGCCGTGCTGGCCCTGGACGATGTCGCAGTCAACAACCGCGATGCCCACTACGGCAAATACCGCCTGCTGGCAGAAACCCTGCTCGACGGCGAGTACGTGTTCGACCGCTTCAAGAGCCAGAAGGTCGAGCCACGCGCCCTGAAAAAAGTCACCCTGCTGGCCGACAAGGCCGGCCAGGCGGAAGTCGAGCGTGCCGTCAAGCACGCCAGCGCCATTGCCACCGGCATGGCCTTCACCCGCGACCTGGGCAACCTGCCGCCTAACCTGTGCCACCCAAGTTTCCTCGCCGAACAGGCCAAGGACCTGGGCAAGGCGCACAAGGCGCTGAAGGTCGAGGTACTGGACGAAAAGAAGATCAAGGACCTGGGCATGGGCGCGTTCTACGCCGTGGGCCAGGGCAGCGACCAGCCACCGCGCCTGATCGTGCTCAACTACCAGGGCGGCAAGAAGGCTGACAAGCCGTTCGTGCTGGTGGGCAAGGGCATCACCTTCGATACCGGCGGCATCAGCCTCAAGCCAGGCGCCGGCATGGACGAAATGAAGTACGACATGTGCGGCGCTGCCAGCGTGCTCGGCACCCTGCGTGCAGTGCTTGAACTGCAACTGCCAGTCAACCTGGTATGCCTGCTGGCCTGCGCCGAGAACATGCCAAGCGGCGGCGCCACCCGCCCGGGTGACATCGTCACCACCATGAGCGGCCAGACCGTGGAAATTCTCAACACCGACGCCGAAGGCCGCCTGGTGCTGTGCGACACCCTGACCTACGCCGAGCGCTTCAAGCCGCAGGCGGTGATCGACATCGCCACCCTGACCGGCGCCTGCATCGTCGCCCTGGGCAGCCACACCACCGGCCTGATGGGCAACAACGACGACCTGGTCGGCCAGTTGCTCGACGCTGGCAAGCGCGCCGACGACCGTGCCTGGCAATTGCCGCTGTTCGACGAATACCAGGAGCAGCTGGACAGCCCGTTCGCCGACATGGGCAACATCGGCGGGCCGAAGGCCGGGACCATCACCGCAGGCTGCTTCCTGTCGCGCTTCGCCAAGGCCTACAACTGGGCGCACATGGACATCGCCGGTACCGCCTGGATCAGTGGTGGCAAGGACAAGGGCGCCACAGGCCGCCCGGTGCCCCTGCTGACCCAGTACCTGCTGGACCGCGCTGGCGCCTGATGCCGTGAGGCCGGTGGTGTCTAGCGCACCATCGGCCGGCGATGACCACCATGAGCAAAGTCGACTTCTACATCTTGCCCACCGACTCGCTGTCGGCGCGGCTCGATTTCGCCTGCAAACTGTGCGAAAAGGCCTGGCGCCTCGGTCACCGGGTCTATCTGCATTGCCAGGATGCCGAGCAGCGCAACGAGCTGGACCTGCGTTTGTGGCGCTTCAAGGGTGAGGCCTTCGTGCCCCACGACCTGGCCGAGCTGCATGCCGATGCCGGCGTGGCCCTTGGCCTGGATGACAGCGCGGGCGATCACCGCGACCTGCTGATCAACCTGGGGGCCGGCGTGCCGGGCTTCGTCGGCCAGTTCGAGCGCGTGGCCGAAATCGTGGTGGAAGAGCCTGGCATCCGCCAATCCGCCCGTGAACGATTCCGTTTCTACCGCGAACAGGGCTATGCTCTGCAAGACCACCGCTTACAGCGACTTTGACGACGATGGACAAGCCCTCCCCTTTGCCCGACTCCGCCCATCTGCTCGATGACCTCGAGTCGATCCGCCAGCTGCTTGGCGATGCCGACCTGCAACCGCCGCTGCTGACCGAGACGGTGGAGCAGATCCCGTTGCTGCTGGAAGAACCTGCCGGTCACCCTGCACCTGATAGCAAACCGATCGCTGTCGAGCCCGAGGAAGACCCGCAGACCCGCCGGCAGGACACCCTGCTGCACCTGGAAAGCGAGCTGCGCGCAGCGGCGCAGATGATCATGCAGGACGTGATCAACGACTTCACCCCGCATATCGAAAACGAGATCAAGCGCCGGCTGGATGCGCGGATCGAGCGCTTGATCAAGCGAACCGAGTGATATTCCGGGGCCGCTTTGCGGCCCATTCGCGGCACAAGGCCGCTTCTGCAGGCACCGCGATCCCTGTAGGAGCGGCCTTGCGCCGCGAATGGGCTGCAAAGCAGCCCCAGCGGCTGTCGCCTCAACACCCCAGCTTGGTTATACTTCCCGGCTTTCCCGAATAAATGCACAGGGTCCCGCCGCGCATGGATAAGACCTACCAGCCGCACGCCATCGAAACTTCCTGGTACAACACCTGGGAGTCCGAGAACTATTTCGCCCCACAAGGTGCAGGCGAGTCCTACACCATCATGATCCCGCCGCCGAACGTGACCGGCAGCCTGCACATGGGCCACGGGTTCAACAACGCGATCATGGATGCCCTGATCCGTTTCCGCCGTATGCAAGGCCGCGACACCCTCTGGCAGCCAGGTACCGACCACGCCGGTATCGCCACCCAGATGCTGGTCGAGCGCCAGCTCGAAGCCAAGGGCCAGAACCGGCATGACCTGGGCCGCGAAAAGTTCCTGGAAAAGGTCTGGGAATGGAAGGACCAGTCCGGCGGCAACATCAGCCGCCAGATCCGCCGCCTGGGCTCGTCGGTAGACTGGAGCCGCGAGCGCTTCACCATGGACGACGGCCTGTCCGAAGCGGTCAAGGAAGCTTTCGTGCGCCTGCATGAAGACGGCCTGATCTACCGCGGCAAGCGCCTGGTCAACTGGGACACCAAGCTGCACACGGCCATCTCCGACCTCGAAGTGGAAAACCACGACGAAAAAGGCCACCTGTGGAACCTGCGCTACCCGCTCGCCGACGGCGCCAAGACCGCCGAAGGCCTGGACTACCTGGTCGTCGCCACCACCCGTCCGGAAACCCTGCTGGGTGACGCAGCCGTTGCGGTCAACCCGAACGACGAACGCTACCAGGCACTGATCGGCAAGTTCGTCGAACTGCCGCTGGTCGGCCGCCGCATCCCGATCATCGCCGACGACTACTGCGACCCCGAGTTCGGTACCGGCTGCGTGAAGATCACCCCGGCTCACGACTTCAACGACTATGAAGTCGGCAAGCGCCACAACCTGCCACTGCTGAACATCTTCGACAAGAACGCCTTCGTGCTGGCCAGTGCCCAGGCGTTCAACCTCGACGGCAGCGTCAACGAGCAGGTCGACACCCGCCTGCCGGCCCAGTACGCCAACCTCGACCGCTTCGTCGCGCGCAAGCAGATCGTTGCCGACCTGGACGCCCAGGGCCTGCTGGTGAGCATTGACGACCACGCCCTGAAAGTACCGAAAGGTGACCGTTCGGGCACTGTCATCGAGCCGTGGCTGACCGACCAGTGGTACGTTTCCACCAAGCCGCTGGCAGAACCTGCCATCGCTGCCGTGGAAGATGGCCGCATCCAGTTCGTGCCCAAGCAGTACGAGAACATGTACTTCTCCTGGATGCGTGACATCCAGGACTGGTGCATCAGCCGCCAGCTGTGGTGGGGCCACCGCATCCCGGCGTGGTACGACGAGGCCGGCCAGGTCTACGTTGGCCGCGACGAAGCCGAAGTGCGTGCCAAGCACAACCTGGGCGCCGACGTGGCCCTGCGCCAGGACGACGACGTACTCGACACCTGGTTCAGCTCGGGCCTGTGGACCTTCTCCACCCTGGGCTGGCCGGAACAGACCGAGTTCCTCAAGAAGTTCCACTCCACCGATGTGCTGGTAACCGGCTTCGACATCATCTTCTTCTGGGTTGCGCGCATGATCATGCTGACCATGCACCTGATCAAGAACGAAGATGGCACCCCGCAGGTACCGTTCAAGACCGTGTATGTGCACGGCCTGGTACGCGACGGCCAGGGCCAGAAGATGTCCAAGTCCAAGGGCAACGTCCTCGACCCGCTGGACATCGTCGACGGCATTACCCTCGACGCCCTGCTGGAAAAACGCACCAGCGGCATGATGCAGCCCAAGCTGGCCGAGAAAATCGCCAAGCAGACCAAGGCCGAGTTCCCCGAGGGTATCGCCAGCTACGGCACCGACGCCCTGCGCTTCACCTTCTGCTCGCTGGCCTCCACTGGCCGCGACATCAAGTTCGACATGGGCCGCGTCGAAGGCTACCGCAACTTCTGCAACAAGATCTGGAACGCCGCCCGCTATGTGCTGGACAAGGGCGAGGACTGCGGCCAGAACGGCGAAGCCTACGAGCTGTCGCTGGCTGACCGCTGGATCATCTCGCAGCTGCAGCGCACCGAAGCCGAAGTGACCCGCCAGCTGGAGCAGTTCCGCTTCGACCTGGCCAGCCAGGCGCTGTACGAGTTCATCTGGAACCAGTACTGCGATTGGTACCTGGAACTGTCCAAGCCGGTACTGTGGGACGAAAACGCCCCGGTCGAGCGCGCCCGTGGCACCCGCCGCACTTTGGTGCGCGTACTGGAAGTGGCGCTGCGCCTGGCGCACCCGTTCATGCCTTTCATTACCGAAGAAATCTGGCAGCGTATCGCGCCGCTGGCCGGTATCGAAGGCAAGACCATCATGCTGCAGCCTTGGCCAGTGGCCAATGAAGCCCGTATCGACGCGGCTGCCGAAGGCGACATCGAGTGGCTGAAGGAGCTGATGGTCGGCCTGCGCAATATCCGCGCCGAAATGAACATCGGCCCAGGCAAGCCACTGCCGCTGTTCCTGAAGAACGCCAACGCCGACGACCAGCGCCGCCTGCAGGAAAACGAAGCGCTGCTGAAGAAACTGGCCAAGGTCGAGTCGTTCACCGTCCTGGGGGATGCTGATGAGGCGCCGTTGTCGGCCACTGCCTTGGTCGGTGACCTGCAAGTGCTGGTGCCTATGGCTGGCCTGATCGACAAGGATGCCGAGCTGGCGCGCCTGAACAAGGAAATCCAGCGTCTGCAAGGCGAAGTGCAACGCGTGGGCGGCAAGCTCTCCAACGCCGCCTTCGTCGACAAGGCACCGCCTGCGGTGATCGAGAAGGAACGCGCCAAGCTGGCCGAGTCCGAACAGGCCCTCGCCAACTTCACCGAGCAGCATGCGCGGATTGCTGCGCTGTAACTTGACAATGCTGACCTGACCCGCGAGGGCTTTGCCCTCGTTCGCGGCACAAGGCCGCTCCTACAGGGACGGCGCCGGTTTGAAGGGCGCCGCTATCCTGTGGGAGCGGCCTTGTGCCGCGAATGGGCCCACAGCGGCCCTCTGGCCAGCACCTGCAGCACCGGACCCGAGCATGACCCAAAACAAACCCACCTTGCACCCGCGCAACCGCCACCAGGGACGTTACGACTTCCCCAGCCTGATCAAGGCCCACCCTGACCTGGCCCGTTTCACCATTACCAACCCACACGGCAAACCCAGCATCGACTTCGCCAACCCCGAAGCCGTGCGGGTGTTCAACCGTGCCCTGCTCAAGGCCCAGTACGGCATTCAGCACTGGGACATCCCCGCCGACTACCTGTGCCCGCCCATTCCCGGCCGCGCCGACTACATCCACGTGGCCGCCGACCTGTTGGCCGACGACAATGCGGGTGAAATCCCCAAGGGCGCCAAGGTGCGTGCGCTGGATATCGGCGTTGGCGCCAACTGCATCTACCCGCTGCTGGGCTACAGCGACTACCGCTGGCGCTTCCTCGGCTCGGACATCGACCCCGTGGCCCTGGCCTCGGCCAAAGCCATTGTCCAGGCCAATGGCCTGGGCAAGGCCATCACCCTGCGCCAGCAGGCCAACCGCGCGCATATTCTCAGCGGCTTGCTGCAGGACGACGACCGCTTCGACCTGACCCTGTGCAACCCGCCCTTCCATGCCTCGCGCGAGGAAGCCACCCGTGGCAGCCAACGCAAGTGGAAGAACCTGGGCAAGCAGGACCCCAAGCGCAAGCTGCCGGTGCTGAACTTCGGCGGCCAGAACAATGAACTGTGGTGTGAAGGCGGTGAAATCCGCTTTGTCAGCCAACTGGTTGGCGAAAGCGTGCAATACGCCGAGCAGGTGTTGTGGTTCACCAGCCTGGTATCCAAAGCCAGCAACCTGCCGGGTATCGAGGCTGCGCTCAGCAAAGCAGGCGCCAAAGCCGTGCGCATCCATGACATGGGCCAGGGCCAGAAGCAGAGCCGCATGGTCGCCTGGAGCTTCCAGGACGACGCCGCGCGCAAGGCCTGGCACGCCCGGCGTAAAACCCAGGCATGAAAAAACCGCGCCTGGGCAAGCCAGGCGCGGTTTTTGTCAACGCTTCAACAATTACTTGTTGATGGCATCGGTCAGCACTTTGGCTGGAACGAACTTGACGACTTTCTTGGCAGCGATTTCGATGGCAGCGCCAGTCGAAGGGTTGCGGCCGGTACGGGCAGGACGCTCGGAGACTTTCAGCTTGCCGATGCCTGGCAGAGTGATTTCAGCGCCGTTTTCCAGCTGGTCGGCAACGATCTGGCCCAGTTGCTCCAGAGCGTTCTTGGCGGTGGTTTTTGGCGCGGCGATCGATTCGGCGATGTCGGCAATCAGTTGGTCTTTGGTCAATGCCATGGTGGTGTTCCTTCCCTATCAAATTCGATGGTTATGCAGCGAACTACGACGTTATCGGGCCAGCCCCTTACAGTGGAGGGCCGCGCCAATTGCGTATGTAGATACATAAATCGGCGTTTGGTTCGACACGACGACAGCACGCTGCCAGCACTGCGCCACACGAGGGGCGCAAGACCGCGCAAAACTACCACAGGAATGGATAAATATCCGCTGCGCACTTCGATTTAATGCAGGTTTTTCGGGGGTTTTAGCCTAAAACGCAGAAAACTGAACAAAAAACGAACAACCGACATATCTGCCAACATACGGCCACTGCATCACCTTGTGTCTAGGGTAAACTTGCCAACTTTTGCAGCTCGCCGAGAATCCCATGCCAATCCGTCATTGCATCGTTCACCTGATCGACAAAAAGCCCGATGGCAGCCCTGCTGTACTGCATGCCCGCGACGCCGAGCTGGCCGCATCCGATGCCATCGAAAACCTGCTGGCAGACCTCAACGACAGTTACAACGCCAAGCAAGGCAAGGCCTGGGGTTTTTTCCACGGTGAGTCTGGGGCCTACCCGCTCAGTGGCTGGCTGAAGCAGTACCTCGATGAGGAAAAGGACTTCACCGCCTTCAGCCGCGTGGCGGTGGAACACCTGCAAAAGCTGATGGAAGAGTCCAACCTGTCCACCGGCGGGCACACCCTGTTTGCCCATTACCAGCAAGGCATGACCGAGTACCTGGCGATTGCCCTGCTGCACCACAGCGAAGGCGTGGCAGTGAACGCCGAGCTTGATGTAACGCCTTCGCGCCACCTCGACCTTGGCCAGCTGCACCTGGCAGCGCGCATCAACCTGTCGGAATGGCAGAACAACAAGAGTTCCAAACAGTACATTTCGTTCATCAAGGGCAAGAACGGCAAAAAGGTCTCGGACTATTTCCGCGACTTCATCGGCTGCCAGGAAGGCGTCGACGGCCCAGGCGAAACCCGCACCCTGCTCAAGGCTTTCAGTGACTTCGTCGAGAGCGAAGACCTGCCGGAAGCGTCTGCCCGCGAAAAGACCCAGACCCTGGTCGATTACGCCACCACCCAGACCAAGCTGGGCGAGCCGGTCACGCTGGAAGAGCTGTCCAGCCTGATCGACGAGGACCGGCCCAAGGCGTTTTACGACCATATCCGCAACAAGGATTACGGCCTGTCTCCGGAAATCCCCGCAGACAAACGCACCCTCAACCAGTTCCGTCGCTTCACTGGCCGGGCCGAAGGCCTGTCGATCAGCTTCGAGGCGCACCTGCTGGGGGACAAGGTTGAATATGACGAAGAGGCTGGTACCTTGGTCATCAAGGGCCTGCCAACGCAGCTGGTCGATCAGCTCAAGCGCCGCAAGGACTGATCAGCTGCCTGCATAGGAGGCGACCAGCGCCTCCTTGGCCGACTTGCGCAGCCGCTTCACCAGGCGCTCCTGGCGCAATGCCTCGCCTTTGTTCGGCCACTGCTCCACATACACCAGCGCCTGCGCGGGGCTGGTCTTGAAATACCGCGCGCCCTGCCCTTTCTGATGCGCCACGAAACGCCGCTGCGGGTCGTCACTGATGCCGCAGTAGAGCGAACCATTGGCGGCACGCACAAGGTAGACATACCAGGGTTTCGCTACCGGTTGCGGCAATTCTTCACTCACGACGCCAGCTCTTTCGATGATTAATTTGGTGAGCCCAACGCTTGAGGGCTACATCATGTTCCGCACACTACCGCAAATACTGCTCGGCGCAACGCTGTCGACCATCGCCGTTACCGCCAACGCCTCGATCGGCGCAAAGGTCGCCCAAAAAATGCAGGCCAACTACGACGCGACCCCGCCACAATGCGAGGGCGAAGCCGTACCCGCCCATGCCTGTTCCGGGGTGCTGCTAAGGTCGACCCGGCCCTCGCCCGCGTATCACACCTGGCACCACAGCCCCAACTCCAAGGCCAAAGGTGCGGTGTCGTTTTCCTACCTGCGCGCAGATATTCCGGTGACCCGCCTGGCAGAAGATGGCCGCAGCGGTTTCACCCTGCACCCCATGCTGCAAAGGCCCAAAGGCACCCTGCGCTATGAAATGCTCTGCGCCATGCCCAGCGACGGCGATACCTGGGAACGCGGCTCCCGCGGCTGCGGCGACAACCGCCAGACGGCGGATGTCGAAACCGTCTGCCATGAGCAAGGCATCCTGACGGCCGAGGACTGGATCGCGCAGTTCAGAAAAACCGGTGACTACAAACAGCAATGTGCCTTCGACATCCAGCGCGCCCGGGTGCCGGAGCGGGCCGAGGCTTTCCACCAAAGCCTGCGGGTCAAGCAATTGTTCGCCGCTGAAATGCCATTCCCGTGGAACGAGGTGATGATCGGCGCGTGGGACGAAGCACGCTCCGGCAGCTTGCCCATCCAATCGTTCTTCTACATCGACGGCCCATACGGCGCGCTTGAGCAGGCTCAGGCGGACCAACGCGACTGGCACCAGACCCACGGCAGCTTCATTCCCGTCATCCGCATACAACTGCCGAAGTCACTGCAGGACGGTGCCAGGTTCAGCTACCACGACGGCGATCAGGCTGTAGCGCTGCCCTGACTGTGCTGGTAAGCGCGCAGGCCCTTGAAGGCCTGCTGGCGCACCTTGTTCTTGAGCATGGGTGACCACCCCAGCAACATACCCGGCACACCCAACGCCTGCCGCGACCAGCGCCACAAGTCGAAGGTATCGTCATGCTGGCAGATCAACCCGTCGCGAATCACAAACCGTGCCTGGATGTCGTTGACCACAACACGGCCGGTCTGGCTGAACAGGTAGGTCGCCACCCAGTGCGCGCCGCCACTGCGCTCGTCGGCGCGCACACTGTCGAATGCCAGGGTGAAGTTTTTGGCCCGGGTAGTGAGCATCCGCCACATGTCGCCCACATCCCTGCCGCGCAGAGTGCCGAAAACCGGGTCGCTGAAAACGATATCGTCGCTGTAACAGGCCACCATGGCCTCGGCGTCCAGGCGCTGGAAAGCCTGGTAGAAGCGGGTGATCAGGTCGCGGTTGGCGTCGCTCATGGGGCAGGTCCGTCCAGGGCTCGAAAACAGCACCATAATCTGCCCCGCAGGCTTATGCCAGTGCCGGCCCCACAGGGATCACGCTGCCCGCAAAATGTGTGCAATGCCAGCGGGAGCGGCTTTACCCGCGATAGCGCCGGCAGTGCCAGCACATGCCTCAAACTTTCTCGCAGGTCACCTGCACATGCAAAGCACGCCCGGCACCCAGCCCGAATACGATGGCGCCAATGCCCAGCACGGCAAAAATCCAGCCCAGTGCCGCCCAGCCCCCGGTGATGTCGTGCACCAGGCCCACCGCAAACGGCCCCATCGACGCCAGGGTGTAACCTACTCCCTGGGCCATGCTCGACAGGTTCGCCGCCACATGGGCATCTTTCGAGCGCAGTACGATCAAGGTCAGCGCCAGGGCAAAGGTGCCACCTTGCCCCAGGCCCAGCACCACGGCCCATCCCCACAACCCGGACAACGGTGCATACAGGCAACCGAACAGGCCGGCCAGGGTGATGAGCATGACCAGCACGATGGCCAGCCGCTGGTCCTTGCCACGGGTGGCCAGCCAGGGCGCACTGAGCGAACTGACCAGTTGCACGATCACCGACCCCGACAACACCAGGCCTGCGTCGGTCGGGCTCAGGCCGCGGCCGATGAGGATCGACGGCAACCAACCGAACACGATGTACGCCAGCGATGACTGCAGACCCACGTACAGGGTTACCTGCCAGGCCAGCGGGTCACGCCACAGGCCACGCACGCGATAGGCCACCTTGTGCAGGCCATGCCCCCGTCGCGCCTGCGGCAGCCACACCAACATGGCCAGCAACGCCGGCAACGCCCAGAAGCCCAGCCCCATTGCCCAGCCACCCTCAAAATGCTGGGCCAAAGGCACCGTCGCCCCCGCCGCCATCGCCGCACCCAGGCACAACGCCATGGTGTAGACGCCAGTCAGCGTGCCAGCATGTTGCGGGAAGTCGCGTTTGACGATACCTGGCAACAAGACGCCGATGATGCCGATGCTGGCCCCCGCCATCAGGCTGCCGAGAAACACCCCGACAGCCCCAAAGGCGCTTCGTACCACGATGCCTAGCGCCAGGGTGACGAGAATGCCGAGGATCACCCGCTCGCTGCCAAAGCGCCGCGCGAGCACCGGTGCCAGCGGGGCAAACAAGCCAAGGCAAAGTACCGGCAAGGTGGTCAGCAAGCCGGCCTGCGAGGCATTAAGCCCGAGGCCCTCGGACACCTGCCCCAGCACCGGCGCCATGCTCGACAGCGCCGGGCGCAGGTTCAATGCAACCAGCACCAGGCCAAGCAGCAACAGCCAAGGCCGCCGCAACACCACAGGTTGCTGCTGAACCTGCTCATCGTCAGCTTCGGCATCGATCAAAAGCTCATCGAGGTCGCGCTCGTTGCGCGGGGTGTTATGGGTTATGGATTCAGCCATGGCCTTCTCGGAGTCAGGATTCGATGAGGGTACGGCTCAGGCGCTTGGCCCGCTCCGCATCACGTTGTTCGATGGCGTCGAGGATCTGCCCATGCAGATCGAACGTGGATTGGCAACGGGGCACGGTTGCCATGTTGTGCTTCAGAGCAGCCGCCACCACCCCGGCAAAGTACCGGTACAGCTCGCTTAACGCCGGGTTGTGCGCGGCATCGACCAGCCGCTGGTGAAATACCAGGTCGCACGCTACATATTCATCGACATCCCCGTGAAAGTGCCCGGCACTGCCGGCCAAGGCATCACGCAGCGCTTGCAGGTCAGTATCCGTTCGGCGCAGCGCCGCCAGGCCAACGGCTTCAGCCTCAAGGATATGGCGGGTTTCCCGGGCCTGCTCCGGGGTGCAGCGCGACATTGCCTGCACCGCCTGCAAGGGGTCATGCGCCGTGCGCAAGTAGCTACCGTCGCCCTGACGAATTTCCACCAGGCCACTGAAAGCCAGCACGCGCATCGCCTCGCGCACGGTGTTGCGGCTTATGCCCAGCTGATGGGCCAGCTCCGGCTCAGTCGGCAAGCGCTGCCCGACCTGCCAATCGCCCATCACGATACGCTCGCGCATGCGCTCCACGGCCAGCTCCACGAGAGAGCGCTTGGTCAACTCGGTACCCATCTCACTCAACCAATCATCCGATGAATCGACAGAGCTTAGTGGATATCGGGCAGCCGGGCAAACCACCAGGTATTTGAACCCAGGCGTTCGAGGTCGAAGAGAGCAGCCGTTAGGCTGTGGGCATGCCCTGCGAATAGGGGGCGCGGTGCCTGGCACCGGCTTCGCCGGTGTTCGCGGGGCAAGCCCGCTCCCACAGGGCGACTGCTAAATCAGGCAGTTAGCAGCTGTTCTGTGGAAGCGCAGGGCCATCCATCACGTCAGTTCAACGCATCGAGCAGCGCCTGGTTCATGTCTGGCGTGCCGATGGTAATGCGCAGGAACTGGGCAATGCGCGGCTGCTTGAAGTGGCGCACGATCACACCTTGCTCGCGCAGGCGTGCAGCCAGTTCGCCGGCATCTTGGTGCGGGTGGCGGGCAAAGATGAAGTTGGCGGCCGAAGGCAGTACCTCGAAACCCTTGGCCTCAAGCTGCCTGACCAAGACCTCGCGGCTCTCGATCACCTTGTGGCAGGTTTCCTCGAAATACTCGCGGTCTTCGAATGCCACCGCCGCGCCAACGATCGCAGCACGGTCCAAGGGATAGGAGTTGAAGCTGTTCTTGATCCGCTCCAGCGCCTCGATCAGGTCCGGATGCCCTACCGCCAGCCCCACCCGCAAGCCAGCCAACGAGCGCGACTTCGACAACGTCTGGGTAACCAGCAGATTGTCGTAGCGGTCCACCAGGCTGATGGCCGTCTCGCCACCGAAATCGATGTAGGCCTCATCGACCACCACCACCGAGTCACGGTTGGCCTGCAGCAACTGTTCCACCGCCTGCAGCGGCATCAGGCAGCCAGTCGGCGCATTGGGGTTGGGGAAGATGATGCCGGCATTTGGCTTGTTGTAGTCCTCGATGCGGATCTGGAACTGCTCATCCAGCGCCACCTGCTCGAAGGCAATACCGTACAGGCCGCAATAGACCGGGTAGAAGCTGTAGCTGATGTCCGGGAACAACAGCGGCGCATCGTGCTGGAACAGGCCGTGGAAGATGTGCGCCAGCACCTCGTCCGAGCCGTTGCCGACAAACACTTGCGCCGGGGTTACGCCGTAGTACTCGGCGACCGCCTGCTTCAGCCGGTCACCGTTCGGGTCCGGGTACAAGCGCAGGTTGTCGTTAAGCTCGCCACGCATGGCCTCCAGCGCCTTGGGTGACGGGCCGTAGGGGTTTTCGTTGGTGTTCAGCTTGACCAGACGGGCCAGCTTGGGTTGCTCGCCCGGCACATAAGGCACCAGGTCCTTGACGAAGGGGCTCCAGAATCGACTCATGCTCAGTTCCCCTTCTCTTGGGTCAGGATACGGTATTCGGCGCTGCGGGCGTGGGCGGTCAGCGACTCGCCACGGGCCAGGACCGAAGCCGTGTGGCCCAGCTCGGACGCGCCCTGCTCGGAGCAGAAAATGATCGACGAACGCTTCTGGAAGTCATACACCCCCAACGGCGACGAGAACCGCGCGGTGCCGGAGGTAGGCAGCACGTGGTTGGGCCCGGCGCAGTAATCGCCCAGCGCTTCGCTGGTGTGACGGCCCATGAAGATTGCGCCAGCGTGGCGAATGTGCGGCAACCAGGCTTGCGGGTCGGCCACCGACAGTTCCAGGTGCTCCGGGGCAATGCGGTTGGCCACGTCCATGGCCTGTTGCATGTCACGCACCTGGATCAGTGCACCACGGCCATTGATCGACTTCTCGATGATGTCGGCACGTTCCATGGTCGGCAGCAGCTTGCTGATGCTGGCCGCAACACGGTCGAGGAATGCGGCATCCGGGCTGACCAGGATGGCCTGGGCGTCTTCATCGTGCTCGGCCTGGGAGAAGAGGTCCATGGCGATCCAGTCCGGGTCGGTCTGGCCGTCGCATACCACGAGGATTTCCGACGGGCCGGCGATCATGTCGATGCCTACCTGGCCGAATACGTGGCGTTTGGCGGTGGCTACGTAGATGTTGCCCGGGCCGACGATCTTGTCCACCTGCGGCACGCTTTCGGTGCCGTAGGCCAGTGCAGCAACCGCCTGGGCACCACCGACGGTGAATACGCGGTCCACACCGGCGATGCAGGCGGCAGCCAGCACCAGTTCGTTGACCTCGCCACGCGGGGTCGGCACTACCATTACCACTTCGGCCACGCCGGCAACCTTGGCCGGAATGGCGTTCATCAGCACCGACGAAGGGTACGACGCCTTGCCGCCCGGCACATACAGGCCTGCACGGTCCAGCGGGGTGACCTTCTGACCCAGCACGGTGCCGTCGGCCTCGGTGTACTGCCAGGAGTCCTGCTTCTGCCGTTCGTGGTACATGCGCACGCGGTTGGCGGCCTTTTCCAAGGCTTCGCGCTGGACCGGGGTAATGCGGGTCAGGGCCAGCTCCAGGCGCTCGCGACCGAGGATCAGGTCATCGATGCTGTTGGCCGAAACGCCGTCGAAACGCTGGGTGAACTCTACCAGTGCCGCATCGCCGCGCTCGCGCACGCCCTTGATGATGTCGAGCACGCGCTGGTTGACCGCGTCATCGGACACACTCTCCCAGCTCAGCAGATGATCCAGATGTCGGACGAAATCCGGATCAGCAGCGTTGAGACGGGCAATTGCAGTGGACACGGTCATGGCGAGGGCCTCGATTATTAGCGAATGCTCAGGCACCCTAGGCTACCAGTCCATCCGCGCGGGCACCCGAGAAAAGTGGCTATGACGCGGATAGACGGGCGCGACGGCGAAAGCCGCGCGCAGTCGGTAGAGAGTCAGCCGCGGTGTCGCGATTCGACTGCTTGACGCAGCGTGTCGATCAGGCTCTGGATACGGGCGTGCTGCATTTTCATGGAAGCCTTGTTGACCACCAGGCGCGAGCTGATCGTGGCGATCAGGTCCTGGGGCTCCAGGCCGTTGGCACGCAGAGTGTTGCCAGTGTCGACCACGTCGATGATCTTGTCGGCGAGGTTGATCAGCGGTGCCAGTTCCATCGAACCGTACAATTTGATGATATCGACCTGACGGCCCTGTTCGGCGTAGTAGCGTTTGGCTACGTTGACGAACTTGGTGGCCACGCGCAGGCGGCCCTTGGGCTCGGGTGCGCCGACCACGCCGGCAGTCATCAGCTTGCACTGGGCAATCTGCAGGTCCAGGGGTTCGTACATACCCTGGCCGCCGTACTCCATCAGCACGTCCTTGCCGGCCACACCCAGGTCGGCGGCACCATGCTCGACATAGGTCGGCACATCGGTCGCACGCACGATCAGCAGGCGCACATCGTCCTGCGTGGTGGGGATGATCAGTTTGCGGCTCTTGTCCGGGTTCTCGGTCGGCACAATACCGGCCTCGGCCAGCAACGGCAGGGTGTCGTCGAGAATACGGCCTTTGGAAAGCGCGATGGTCAACATTGGAACGTCGGTCCTTAAGCGGCTGCTGCCGGCCAGGTCATCGACCTGGCCGCATTCAATTCGAAAGGTGCATCCTTGCACCTGCGGGCTATTAGCCCGGTACGCGGCGGATTTTCGCGCCGAGCATCTGCAGTTTCTCTTCGATGCACTCGTAACCACGGTCGATGTGGTAGATGCGGTCGATCAGGGTATCGCCTTCGGCAACCAGCGCCGACAGCACCAGGCTGGCGGACGCACGCAGATCGGTGGCCATGACCGGGGCACCTTTGAGCGACTTGACGCCAGTGACGATGGCAGTGTTGCCCTCGACCTGGATCTGCGCGCCCATGCGGTGCATTTCGTAAACGTGCATGAAGCGGTTTTCGAAGATGGTTTCGATCACCGCGCCGGTGCCTTCGGCAATGGCGTTGAGCGAAATGAACTGCGCCTGCATGTCGGTCGGGAACGCCGGGTACGGGGCGGTACGCAGGTTGACGGCCTTTGGCCGCTTGCCATGCATGTCCAGCTCGATCCAGTCTTCGCCGGTGTTGATGTCGGCACCGGCTTCCTTGAGTTTTTCCAGTACGGCTTCAAGGATGGTCGGGTCGGTGTCCTTGACCTTGACGCGGCCACCGGTCACGGCAGCAGCGACCAGATAGGTACCGGTCTCGATGCGGTCCGGCATGACGCGGTAGCTGGCCGAGTGCAGGCGCTCGACGCCATCGATGGTAATGGTGTCGGTACCGGCGCCCTGGACATTGCCGCCCATGGCATTGATGAAGTTGGCCAGGTCGACCACTTCAGGCTCGCGCGCGGCGTTCTGCAACACGCTGCGGCCCTTGGCCAGGGCAGCGGCCATCATGATGTTCTCGGTACCGGTGACGCTGACGGTGTCGAAGAAGAAGTGCGCACCGCGCAGGCCACCCTCAGGCGCCTTGGCCTTGATGTAGCCACCTTCCACTTCGATCTTCGCGCCCATGGCCTCGAGGCCGCGGATGTGCAGGTCGACCGGGCGCGAACCAATGGCGCAACCGCCAGGCAGGGCCACTTCGGCTTCGCCGAAACGGGCAACCATCGGGCCCAGTACCAGGATCGAGGCGCGCATGGTCTTGACCAGCTCGTAAGGCGCAACCAGGGTCTTGATGGTGCGTGGGTCGATCTCCACCGACAGCTTCTCGTCGATCACAGGCTCGATGCCCATGCGGCCGAACAGCTCGATCATGGTGGTGATGTCGTGCAGGTGTGGCAGGTTGCCCACGGTGACCGGGCCATCGGCCAGCAGGGTCGCCGCCAGAATCGGCAAGGCTGCGTTCTTCGCGCCCGAAATGCGGATCTCGCCGTCAAGGCGAGCGCCGCCAGTAATAATCAGTTTGTCCATTGGAGTCTCGCCGCCAAGTTGGCTCAGGTGCGCTCAGCCCAGGCTGCGCTGCTGAAAAATTTCATGGTTACCGCATGGATGCTGCCATTGGCGATCCATGGGTTCAGGTGAGCATAGATCGCCTGCTGGCGTTTGACCGGGCTCAGGCCAGCCAACTCGTCGCTGATCACGTTCAACTGGAAGTTGCAGCCTTCGCCTTCAACTTCGACCCGGGAACCCGGCAATTTCTCTTCAAGGAAGCTTTTAACTTCTACGGCCTGCATGCTCAACCTCAATCGGCGCCCGATGCGCACGGGTCGGCCATCATACAAAAAAGCCCCCCGCCTGCGAAGCCCAACGAGGGCTTCGCTGACCGAGGGGCCATCATCCGTGCCGGGCCATCAGGTTGCCAGCACTTCATCAAGGTCATAGACCTCGGCAATTTCCCGCATGTCGTCAGGCATGCCGCGGACCTCGCAGGCCTTGCCGGTGGCTTGGCCATCGCGAATGAACGCAAGCAACAGCGACAGGCCAACGCTCGACGACTTTTCGACAGCCGAGCAATCCAGCACCAGGTGCGGCTCGCGGGAGGCGTCGATCAGCGACTTGCCCTGCTTGCGCAAGGCGGGGCCGGTACGGTAGTCCAGCACGCCGGCCAGGCGCATAACGCCTGGCTCAGCCATGCTTACGCCGGCCTCACTCATTTCACTTCCTTGTCAGGCGAGCTGTCTGCTGCCTGCTTGGCCTTGGCCACTTCACCCGCCCAGCCGTCGATGGTCTTGTCCAGGTTGTTGCCATTGCGCTGCATGGCATCGGCAAACTGGTCACGGAACAGCTTGCCAATGTTGATGCCGTTGACGATGACGTTACGCACCTTCCACTCACCACCGATGTTTTCCAGGGTGTACTGCACCGGGTAAACGGCACCGTTGTTACCGGTGACCTTCATGCCTACGCTGGCGCGCTTGCCGTCATCGGCTTTGGCCGGGTCGACGACGATGCCCTGGTTGTTGTATTCGAGCAGCGCATTGCCATAGAACTGCATCAGGCTGCGCTTGAAGTTTTCCTGGAAGCGCTGCATCTGCTCAGGTGTGGCCTTGCGCGAGTACTTGACGGTCATGATGCTGCGGGAAATACCGTCAGCGTCCACCACCGGGCCCAGGATGCGGTTGAGCGCATCGTAGAAGGCGCTGGGGTTGGACTTGTACTGCTCCTTGTTGGCCTTGAGGTCACCCAGCAGTTCATTGGTCGTGCCCTGAACCACCTCGTGAGGCGACTGCGCCGCCAGGGTCAGCAGAGGGAAGGCCGCCAGCAGGACCAGCAGGCCACGTCGCAGGATCGAAATCATGGATACTCCTTAATTAGCCGGTTGCGCTTCTTTCGGTTCCTTGCCAACGGAGTTGAGCAGGAACTTGCCAATCAGATCTTCCAGCACCAAGGCCGACTGGGTGTCGTGGATGGTCGCGCCATCCTTGAGCACCTGATCTTCGCCGCCCACGCTGATGCCAATGTACTTCTCGCCAAGCAGACCGGCAGTCAGGATCGAGGCCGTGGAGTCGGTCGGCAGGTTGTCCACCGACTTGTCCAGCTGCAACGTCACCCGACCGGTGTAGGAATCCCGGTCCAGATCGATGGCGGTGACCTTGCCGATGGTCACACCGGCCATGGTCACTTTAGCTCTGACCGTCAAACCGGCGATATTGTCGAAGTAGGCATAAACTTTATAGGTATCGCTGCTCGGGCTGGCCGACAGCCCGCTGACACGCAGGGCCAGCAGCAGCAGCGCCAGGATCCCGGCCAGGAGGAACAGGCCGACACCGATTTCCAGGGTGCGGTTTTGCATCAGAAATCTCCAAACATCAAGGCGGTCAGAATAAAGTCCAGACCCAGCACTGCCAACGAGGCATAGACCACGGTCTTGGTGGTGGCACGGCTGATCCCTTCTGAGGTGGGCTCGCAGTCGTACCCCTGGAATACGGCAATCCAGGTTGTGACGAAGGCGAACACCAGGCTTTTGATCAGCCCGTTAAGCACGTCGTCAGTGAAAGAAACACTGTTCTGCATGTTGGCCCAGAACGAGCCTTCGTAGACGCCCAGCCAGTCCACGGCCACCCACGAGCCACCCCAGATGCCGACCACGCTGAAGATCAGCGCCAGCAACGGCAGCGAGATGAAACCGGCCCACAGGCGCGGCGCGACGATGTACTTGAGCGGGTCGACGCCGATCATTTCCAGGCTCGACAGCTGCTCGGTCGACTTCATGTTGCCGATTTCGGCGGTCAGCGCGGACCCTGCACGGCCGGCGAACAGCAACGCCGTTACCACCGGGCCGAGCTCACGCAGCAGGGTCAGGGCGACCATCTGCCCCACTGCCTGCTCCGAGCCGTACCTGGCCAGGATGCTGTAGCCCTGCAGCGCCAGCACCATGCCGATAAACACCCCGGACACGACAACGATCGCCAGCGACAACACGCCCACCGAGTACAGCTGCCTGGTCAGCAGCTGGAAGCCGCCGCCGATACCGCCACGGCCAACCAGCGCATGGAACAGGAACAGGCAGGAACGCCCGAGCACGGCCAGCACATCGATTGCCGAACGGCCCAGCAGGCGAACACGTTCGAGTAAGGATTTTCTGCGCATCAACGCGCTCCCAGCAGGTCGGCGCGGTAGTCAGGCGCAGGAAAGTGGAAGGGTACCGGGCCGTCCGGGTCGCCCTTCATGAACTGGCGAATGCGAGGGTTGTCCGAGCCCATCAGCTCGTCGGGCGTCCCCTGCCCCAGCACCTGGCCGTCGCCTACCACGTAGAGGTAGTCGGCGATGCTGGCGGTTTCCGCCAGGTCGTGGGAAACGACGATGCTGGTAATGCCCAGGGCATCGTTGAGCAAGCGGATCAGGCGCACCAGTACGCCCATGGCGATCGGGTCCTGGCCGACGAACGGCTCGTCGTACATAAGGATCTGCGGGTCCAGGGCAATTGCCCGCGCCAGCGCCACACGGCGCTTCATGCCACCGGACAATTCGTCAGGCATCAGGTCGATGGCACCCCGCAGGCCCACGGCCTGCAGCTTCATCAGCACGATGTCGCGGATCATTTCGTCCGACAGCTGGGTGTGCACGCGCAGCGGGAACGCGACGTTCTCGAACACATCGAGGTCGGTGAACAGCGCGCCACTCTGAAACAGCACACCCATCTGTTTGCGGGCGTCGAACAGGTCGCTGCGCGACAGCGTCGGCAGGTTCTGGCCGGCAACCCATACCTCACCGCTGGAGGGGCGCAATTGCGCACCCATCAGGCGGAGCAACGTGGTCTTGCCGCAACCCGATGGCCCCATGATGCCGGTGACCTTGCCGCGCGGGATGCGAATGTCGACGTTGCTGAAAATGCTGCGCGAACCACGTTTGAAGGTAACCCCCTTCAACTCGACCGCGTAGGCGCTATCCACACTCATCTAGACTCCTTGCTAGTGCAGCCTCGTCCTAATGGACGCCGGCCTCCATCAGGAAGGCACAAGCGCCCCTGGCAGGCCGAATAGCGGCGAACTATAGCACCGCTGACAGTGCCGCCCCAAGGCCGGACAAGCAGTCGTTCAGCCCCGTGACAGGCTTTGATGACATTCGCTACAGCAATCGAAGGGGTGAGGGTTTTCGTCATTGCGCGTATAATCGCGACCTTTTCATCAGGCATTGCTTTCTCGACATGAGCCAATCCAGCGAGCTGATTCAATCCGCCCAACGCACCCTGCGCCTGGAACTCGAGGCCGTAGAGGCCCTGCTGGCGCGCATCGACGACAATTTCGTCAAAGCCTGCGAGCTGATCCTGGCCAGCAAGGGCCGGGTGGTCGTGGTCGGCATGGGCAAGTCCGGGCATATCGGCAACAAGATCGCCGCCACCCTGGCCAGCACCGGGACCCCGGCGTTTTTCGTGCACCCGGCCGAAGCCAGCCATGGCGACATGGGCATGATTACCCGCGATGATGTCATCCTTGCGCTTTCCAATTCCGGCAGCACTGCCGAAATCGTCACCCTGCTGCCGTTGATCAAGCGCCTGGGCATCAAGCTGGTCAGCCTGACCGGCAACCCGGACTCGCCCCTGGCCCAGGCCGCCGAGGTCAACCTCGACGCCCGCGTCGCGCAAGAGGCCTGCCCGCTTAACCTCGCACCCACATCCTCCACCACGGCATCGCTGGTGCTGGGCGACTGCCTGGCCATCGCCCTGCTCGAAGCCCGCGGTTTCACCGCTGAAGACTTTGCCTTCTCGCACCCGGGCGGTGCACTGGGCCGTCGCCTGCTGCTCAAGGTCGAGAACGTGATGCACAGCGGCGACGAGCTGCCCCAGGTAGCCCGCGGCACCCTGCTCAAGGATGCGCTGCTTGAAATGTCCCGCAAAGGCCTGGGCATGACCGTGATCGTCGAAGCCGACGGCACGCTGGCCGGGATCTTCACCGACGGCGACCTGCGCCGCAGCCTGGACCGCAACATCGACGTACACACCACCCTGGTCGACCAGGTCATGACCGTGCACGGCAAAACGGCCCGCGCCGACATGCTCGCTGCCGAAGCCCTGAAGATCATGGAAGACCACAAGATCAGCGCACTGGTGGTGGTGGACCGCGAGGGCCGCCCGACCGGCGCCCTGAACATGCACGACCTGCTGCGCGCCGGTGTAATGTAAGGAGCGATGGAATGAACCAGGACCTCATGCAACGCGGCAAAGCCATCAAGCTGGCAGTGTTCGACGTAGACGGCGTGCTCACCGACGGGCGCCTGTACTTCCTCGAAGATGGCAGCGAGTTCAAGACCTTCAATACCCTCGACGGCCAGGGCATCAAGATGCTCATGGCCTCGGGTGTGACCACCGCGATCATCAGCGGGCGCAAAACCCCTGTGGTCGAGCGCCGGGCAAAAAACCTCGGCATCCCGCACCTGTACCAGGGCCGCGAGGACAAATTGGTCGTGCTTGACGGCCTGCTCGCCGAACTGGGCCTAAGCTATGATCAAGTGGCCTACCTGGGCGATGACCTGCCCGACCTGCCGGTCATTCGCCGGGTGGCATTGGGCATGGCCGTGGCCAGCGCCGCCCCGTTTGTTCGCCAGCACGCTCACGGCGTGACCCAGGCACGCGGCGGCGAAGGCGCAGCCCGTGAATTCTGCGAACTGATCATGCAGGCCCAGGGTACCCTGGACGCTGCCAACGCCAACTACCTGTAAGGCTGCCCATGTTCAGCAAGAAAGCCCGCAATATTGCGCTGCTAGCAGTGATCGCCGCCCTGCTGGCGGCGGTCGGCTACTGGAATGTCAGCCCGGAAAGCTTCCTCGACAAGCCGGTGGCCCAGGTCGACGAAAGCGCCATCGACTACTATGCGATCAACGCGCACAGTGTGCAATTTCTGCCCGACGGCAAGCTGCAGTACGAAATGACCGCCGACAAGGTCGAGCACATGAAGACCAGCGAAATCACCTTGGTGACCACGCCGGACCTGCACCTGTACCGCGGCACCCAATACCCGTGGCACGTGCAAAGCACCCGCGCCGAGGTCAACCCGGACGGCACCGAGGTCGAGCTGATCGACAAGGTACGAATTGCACGCATCGACGAAAAACAGCGTGAAACCATCATTACCAGTTCACGCATGACCGTGTTCCCGCAGAAGCAATATGCGCAGACCGAGCAAGCCGTTAGAATCGACGGCGCCGGTGGCACGACTACGGGCAAAGGAATGAAAGCGTATTTGAAAGAAAGCAGGATGGACCTGCTCTCTAACGTAAGAGGACAGTATGAGGCTCGTTAAAACCCTCCCCCTTTTGCTCAGCCTGAGCGCAGCACTGGGAAGCGCGAGCGCCTTCGCACTGCCGAATGACCGTGATCAGCCGATCCGCATCCAGGCCGACCAGGCCCATCTGGATGACAAGCAAGGCGTGGCCACCTATACCGGTGACGTGATCATCACCCAAGGTTCGATGATGATCAAAGGCAACACCGTGACCATGACCCGCGCCGCCAACGGCGACATCGATGTGGTCACCTCGGTCGGCAACCTGGCCTACTTCGAGCAACAACAGAGCGCTGCCAAGCCAGACAAGATGAAAGGCTGGGCAGTGACAATCCAGTACCAGGCGCAGAAAGACACCGTGATCCTCACCGACCGCGCCAAGGTCGAAAACGAGGGCAACACGACCGAAGGCGAGAAGATCGTCTACAACACCAAGTCCCAGGTGGCGACCGCCGGTCGTGGTGGCAACGTGACCCAGCCACGTCAGCGCATCGACATGGTGATCCAGCCCAAGAAGAAGGCCGAGTAAATGGCAACCCTCAAAGCCCAGCATCTGGCCAAGAGCTACAAGGGGCGGCAGGTCGTACGTGATGTCAGTCTGTCGATCGACAGTGGCCAGATCGTCGGCCTGCTCGGCCCCAACGGCGCCGGCAAGACCACCTGCTTCTACATGATTGTCGGGCTGGTCCAGGCCGAGCAGGGGCGCGTGCTCATCGACAACCTCGATGTCAGCCACCAGCCCATGCACGGCCGCGCCCGTGCCGGCATCGGCTACTTGCCGCAGGAAGCCTCGATCTTCCGTAAACTGTCGGTGGCCGACAACATCATGGCCATTCTCGAGACCCGCAAGGACCTCGACCGCGACGGCCGCCGCAAAGAGCTGGAAAGCCTGCTGCAGGAGTTCCACATCAGCCACATTCGCGACAACCTCGGCATGAGCCTTTCCGGTGGTGAACGCCGCCGCGTCGAGATTGCCCGCGCCCTGGCAACCGCACCCAAGTTCATCCTGCTGGACGAACCCTTCGCCGGTGTCGACCCGATCTCGGTTGGTGACATCAAGCAGATCATCCACCACCTCAAGGCCAAGGGCATCGGTGTGCTGATTACCGACCACAACGTGCGCGAGACGCTGGATATCTGCGAGACCGCCTATATCGTCAATGATGGCCGGCTGATCGCTGAAGGCGATGCCGAGACCATCCTGGCCAACGACCTGGTCAAAGAGGTTTACCTGGGCCACGAGTTCCGGCTCTGACCCAGGGGAAGCGCCTGGAGCACTGGCACATAGCCGTGAAACCGCGGGTAAAGTTGTTACAGCGCTCTAGGCAAACGCTACAATTTAAGGCATAAAACTTGCTTGATCTGGCGCCCCGGCGCCCTCGTGTAGTGGATGGCGCATGCGCGCCGGCGAACAAGGTATTAAGCCCCAGCCATGAAACCATCGCTCGTCCTAAAAATGGGCCAGCAACTGACGATGACACCGCAGTTGCAACAGGCCATCCGTCTGCTCCAGCTTTCCACCCTGGACCTCCAACAGGAAATCCAGGAAGCGCTGGAGTCGAACCCGATGCTCGAACGTCAGGAAGACGGCGAGGACTTCGACAACAGCGACCCGATGGCGGACAACGCCGAGAACAAGCCGGCAGCCGAAGCCCAGGACAACAGCTTTCAGGAAAGCACCGTCAGTGCCGACAACCTGGAAGATGGCGAGTGGGGCGAGCGGATCCCCAACGAGCTTCCGGTCGATACCGCCTGGGAAGACATCTACCAGACCAGCGCCAGCAGCCTGCCGAGCAACGATGACGATGAGTGGGACTTCACCACCCGCACATCGGCCGGCGAAAGCCTGCAAAGCCACCTGCTGTGGCAACTGAACCTGGCGCCGATGTCCGACACCGACCGCCTGATCGCCGTTACCCTCATCGACAGCATCAACGGCCAGGGCTACCTGGAAGACACCCTTGAGGAAATCTGCGCCGGTTTCGACCCGGAGCTGGATATCGAGCTGGACGAGGTCGAAGCGGTGCTGCACCGTATCCAGCAGTTCGAACCGGCCGGCGTCGGCGCCCGTAACCTGGGTGAATGCCTGCTGCTGCAACTGCGCCAGCTGCCTGCCAACACTCCGTGGATGACCGAAGCCAAGCGCTTGGTCACCGATTTCATCGACCTGCTCGGCAGCCGCGACTACAGCCAGCTGATGCGGCGCATGAAAATCAAGGAAGACGAGCTGCGCCAGGTCATCGAGCTGGTACAAAGCCTCAACCCGCGCCCTGGCTCACAGATCGAGTCCAGCGAACCCGAGTACGTGGTGCCCGACGTCATCGTGCGCAAAGACAGCGACCGCTGGCTGGTGGAGCTGAACCAGGAAGCCATCCCGCGCCTGCGGGTCAACCCGCAATACGCAGGCTTCGTGCGCCGCGCCGACACCAGTGCCGACAACACCTTCATGCGCAACCAGTTGCAGGAAGCGCGCTGGTTCATCAAGAGCCTGCAAAGCCGCAACGAAACCCTGATGAAGGTTGCCACGCAGATCGTCGAGCACCAGCGCGGTTTCCTCGACCATGGTGATGAAGCAATGAAGCCGCTGGTGCTGCATGACATCGCCGAAGCGGTGGGGATGCATGAGTCGACCATCTCTCGGGTTACCACGCAAAAATACATGCACACCCCGCGTGGCATCTACGAACTGAAATACTTTTTCTCCAGCCACGTCAGCACCTCCGAAGGCGGAGAATGCTCGTCTACAGCGATCCGCGCGATCATCAAAAAACTGGTTGCAGCGGAAAATCAGAAAAAGCCATTGAGTGACAGCAAGATCGCTGGTTTACTGGAGGCACAAGGCATCCAGGTAGCCCGTCGCACCGTCGCCAAGTACCGCGAGTCGCTCGGCATAGCACCGTCGAGCGAACGCAAGCGACTGATGTAGCCCCTGAGATGCGCCACAGCGTTTGTGGGGCAGGTGCAAGACCTGCCTCTTTATGCACGGGCAATAAAGGAGAAGCTGTATGCAAGTCAATATCAGTGGACAGCATGTAGAAGTCACCCAGCCACTGCGCGATTATGTGCTTGAAAAGCTCGCCCGCGTGGAAAGTCACTTCGACAAGATCACCAACGTGCAGGTCATCATGAAAGTCGAGAAGCTGCAGCAGAAGGTCGAAGCGACCCTGCAGATTCCTGGCGGTGAAGTGGTTGCCAATGCCGAAGACCAAGACATGTATGCAGCCATCGACGCCTTGGCCGACAAGCTCGACCGCCAACTGAAAAAACACAAGGAAAAACAGCAAAGCCTGCTGCAAGGTGCAGCTGCCCGCTGATCCCCCTCATCCATGATCCGACTTGAAACCATCCTGACCCCCGGCCGTTCCCTCGTGAACGTGCCGGGCGGCAGTAAAAAGCGCGCCTTGGAAACGGTTGCGAACCTCATCGCCGATCAAGTGCCAGAACTGGAGATGCAAGACGTCTTCGAAAAACTGGTCGCCCGCGAAAAACTCGGCTCGACCGGTTTCGGCAATGGCATCGCCATCCCTCACTGCCGGCTTGAAGGTTGCTCCGCACCGGTCAGTGCCCTGCTGCACCTGGACGCCCCAATCGAATACGACGCCATCGATGGCGCGCCCGTGGACCTGCTGTTCGTCTTGCTGGTGCCTGAAGCCGCTACCGATGCCCACCTGGAACTGCTGCGCCAGATTGCCAGCATGCTTGATCGCAAGGAAGTTCGTGATCGCTTGCGTAGCGCCAGCAGTAACGAGGCCCTCTTCCAGGTAGTCCTGGACGAACAGAACGAGCACTGAACATGCGCTTGATCATTGTCAGCGGCCGGTCCGGCTCCGGCAAGAGTACCGCCCTCGATGTCCTGGAAGACAATGGTTTCTACTGCATTGACAACCTGCCCGCCGCGCTCTTGCCGGAGCTGGCGGAAGAGGCGCTGATCAACACCGAACTGCTGCAACCGAAGGTTGCAGTGTCGATCGACGCACGTAACCTGCCCAGCCACCTGACGCGCTTCCCCGAATTGCTCGAAGAAGCCCGCGCGCGCAATATCCAGTGTGATGTGCTGTTCCTGGATGCCGACGAAGGCATGCTGCTCAAGCGCTTTTCGGAAACCCGCCGACGCCACCCATTGACCAATGCCAACCGCTCGCTGGCCGAGGCGATCCGCGTCGAGAGCGAGCTTTTGGGGCCGATCGCCGACCTGGCTGACCTGAAGATCGACACCACCAACCTGAACCTGTATCAACTGCGTGATTCGATCAAGCTGCGCCTGCTCAACCAGCCCGAGCCTGGCACCGCGTTCCTGGTCGAATCGTTCGGTTTCAAGCGGGGCATGCCGGTCGATGCGGACCTGGTGTTCGATGTGCGCTGCCTGCCCAATCCTTACTGGAAGCCTGAACTGCGCGAACACTCCGGCCTCGAGCAACCGGTCATCGACTACCTGGGCGCACAGCCAGATGTCGAAGACATGTTCAGCGACATTTCCAGCTACCTGCTCAAGTGGCTCCCCCGCTTCGCCGCCAGCAACCGCGCCTACGTTACCATTGCCATCGGCTGCACCGGCGGCCACCACCGTTCGGTGTACATAACCGAGCGCCTTGGCCAGTTGCTGCAGCAATCCCTGAAAAACGTCCAGGTCCGCCACCGCGACCTCTAGCCCAAGGATCCGCCCCACGATGCCCGCCCGCGAAATCACCATTATCAACAAGCTGGGCCTGCATGCCCGGGCGGCAGCCAAGTTCGTCGGCGTGGCTGGCCGTTATCCCTGCCAGGTGCGCGTTGGGCGCGCGCCGGACACGCTAGTGGACGGCAAGAGCATCATGGCGGTGATGATGCTGGCAGCCGGCAAAGGCACCCAGGTGCACCTGCATACCGAAGGCGAGCAGGACAACGAGGCGATGAATGCGTTGGTCGAGCTGATCAACAACTTCTTCGACGAAGGCGAATAGAAGCCTGCACGGTCCTGCTGGGAACGCGTAAACCTGATCATGAATCAGGACAGCGCGGTGTCCATCACCATCATCAGGCAAAACCCGATGCACAGCCCCAGGCTGGCCAGACGATGATGGCCGTTACTGCGCGATTCCGGGATGATCTCCTGGGTCACCACCAGCAGCATCGCCCCTGCCGCGCAGGCCAGGCCCAGCGGCAACAGCAGTTCGGCGATGTTCACCAACCAGGCACAGATCACTGCGGCCAGCGGCTCGACCAAGCCTGACGCAGCGCCAATCAGAAAAGCGTTGAAACGCGACATGCCCGCGCCGGCCAACACCAGCGCAATCACCAGTCCCTCGGGCACATCCTGCAACGCAATGCCCATGGCCAGGCTGTCGGCGTCGGCCATGCCCCCACCTGCCGACACACCGATGGCCATGCCTTCGGGGATGTTGTGCGCAACGATGGCAATGACAAACAGCCAGATACGCGCAGCAATCACCGGCTGGTTGCCAGTGCCGACCAGTGCTTCTGGCGAGGCGCCAGACACCTTGAGGTCAACCAGAAACAGGCACAGCGCACCGAACAACAAGCCAAAGCTGATCAGGCCACCGGCGGCCCATGGGCTGAAACCTACGGACCGGGCCGCGTCCAGGCCCGGAATGATCAGGGAAAATGCGGTGGCTGCCAGCATCACGCCTGCGCCGAAGCCCAGCAGCGTGTCGGCCAGCGCCACCGGCATGTTGCGAATGACCAGTACCGGTACCGCCCCCAGCGCCGTCCCCAGTGCGCATAATGCGCCGCCCTCCAGGGCGCGCAACATGCGTGGCTCCAGGTCCAGCCAGGCAAGGCCGCGCGCGACCAGCAGCGCGGTGCCGGTCAGCAACAGCAAAGTCCCAAGCGCCAGACGAAACAGGCGCACACTGCTGACAGACATCACTTCAGAGCGCATACCGGTCCGACTCACTTCAGGGCTTCAACATAACGACGTTCCACTTCCGCCCAGTCAATGACGTTGTAGAAAGCACCGATGTATTCCGGACGACGGTTCTGATACTTCAGGTAATAGGCATGCTCCCACACGTCCAGACCAAGAACTGGCGTATTGCCGTGCATCAGCGGGCTGTCCTGGTTACCGCTGCTTTCCACCACCAGGGTTTTCTGCGGCGTCACGCTGAGCCACGCCCAGCCACTGCCGAAACGGGTCAGCGCCGCTTTGGTGAAGGCGTCCTTGAAGGCGTCGAAACCGCCCAGTTGCGACGAGATGGCCTGCGCCAGCTGGCCCTGCGGCTCGCCGCCCCCCTGCGGTGACATTACGGTCCAGAACAGGCTGTGGTTGGCGTGGCCGCCGCCATGGTTGGTCACCGCACCCCGCAGGTTTTCCGGCAGTTGCTTGACCGCACCGACCAGCTTTTCCACGGGCCACTCGGCCCACTCGGTGCCTTCGATGGCGGCATTGAGGCCATTGACGTAGGTCTGATGGTGCTTGCTGTGGTGGATCTCCATGGTCTGGGCGTCGATGTGCGGCTCCAGTGCATCGTAGGCGTAAGGCAAAGCAGGCAAGGTATGGGGCATGTCAGTGAATTCCGTAGGCATGGGTTCTGGGCGCCACGTCCGGCCGGGCAGCGATCTCGCTGCCCCCGGCATTGTGGCGGTGGAGCAGGCGCTCGGTACGTGGGTACTGACCGTACTCGGCGATGAAGCTCAGCAGTTCGGTATAGGTTCTCCCACTGTGGCGCAGGGCCGCGTCACGCAGAGCCTGGGGCAAACGCGCCTCCTGGCTGGCCTGCAGCAGCCGCTGGTGGGCGGCGCACAGGTAGTCGGCGCTTTCGTGCGGCTGATTCAGGCGCAGGTGCAGGTCAGCCAGGTTGTGGTGGGCGATGACCAACGCGGCCACCGCTTCGTCAACGTCATGCCAGCGCTCGAACAGCACCTGTGCCAGCGCCAGTGCCTGCAGGTAATGTTCCCGGGCGTCTACCAGCTCGCCTTGGTCGAACAGGCGGTTGGCTGTTTCGGTCGTGCGTTTCCAGTGCTGCATGGCATTGCTACTCCGCGCTGATGGCGCTAAGGCGGTGACGCAGGGTCAGATACCGCCGGCAGTGAGCTTTTCCGGGTCCAGCAGCGCTTGCAGCTGGTCACGCGAAAGATCGGTGTGCGCCAGCGCCACCTCGATGATCGGGCGGCCCTGCTTGTAGGCGGTCTTGGCGATTTCGGCGGCCTTGAGGTAACCAATGATCGGGTTCAGCGCAGTGACCAGGATCGGGTTGCGCGCCAGGGCTTCCTTGAGCTTGTCCTCGTTGACCTTGAAGCTGGCGATGGCCTTGTCGGCCAGCAAGCGGCTGACGTTGGCCATCAGCTCGATGCTCTCCAACAGGTTGCGGGCGATCACCGGCAGCATCACGTTCAGCTCGAAATTGCCGGACTGGCCAGCAACCGCGATGGTCGCGTCGTTACCGATCACCTGGGCAGCAACCATGGCAGTGGCCTCCGGGATCACCGGGTTGACCTTACCAGGCATGATCGAAGAGCCCGGCTGCAAGCCTTGCAGCTCGATTTCGCCCAGGCCGGCCAGTGGGCCGGAGTTCATCCAGCGCAGGTCGTTGGCGATCTTCATCAGTGCCACGGCCGTGGTCTTGAGCTGGCCAGACAGCGCCACGGCGGTGTCCTGCGAGCCGATCAGGGCGAACAGGTTCTGCCCCGGGGTAAACTCGACCTGGGTCAGCCCGCTGAGCTGCCGGGCAAAGCCGGCAGCGAACTGAGGGTGGGCATTGATGCCGGTACCCACGGCGGTACCGCCCTGGGCCAGCGCCTGCAGGCTTGGCAGGGTGGCTTCGATGTGCCCCTTGGCACCGTTGATCTGCGCCGCCCAGCCGTCCAGCACTTGGCTCATGCGTACCGGCATGGCGTCCATCAAGTGGGTGCGACCCGTTTTCACATACTGATGCACTTGCGCCGACTTGGTCTCGATCACCTGTACCAGGTGGCTCAGCGCCGGCAGCAGTTGCTCGTGCAAGGCCAGTGCAGCACTGACATGAATGGTGGTGGGGATGATGTCGTTGCTGCTCTGGCCACAGTTGACGTGGTCGTTGGCGTTGACAGCGTCACCCAGCACGCGGCTGGCCAAGGTGGCAATCACCTCGTTGGCGTTCATGTTCGAGCTTGTGCCAGAGCCGGTCTGGAACACATCCACCGGGAAGTGCTGGATGAAGTCCTCCGCCAAGAGTTGCTCGACAGCCTTGACGATGGCCTGGCCCTGCGCCGCAGACAGTTGTTCCAGCTCGACGTTGGCCTTGGCGGCGGCAGCCTTGGCCAGCAACAGGGCACGAATGAACTGGGCCGGCATGCGCAGGCCACTGACCGGGAAGTTGTCGACCGCGCGCTGGGTCTGTGCACCGTACAAGGCCTTGGCCGGCACCTGCAGTTCACCCATGCTGTCACGCTCGATACGGGTATCACTCATCATCAAATCCTTGCATCAATTCATCGGGAGAAAGGGAGGGCAGCAGACGGCAATTGGCCAACTGCAGGGCGTAGGGCTGCCAGCGCTGGTTTTCTTCGTGGCGATCGAGGTTGCGCAACACCAGCAGGGGGCGCCAGGCCTGATCCAGGCACAGGCAACGCCAGTGCCAGGGCAGCATGCGGTCGCAGGCGGTATCCAGCAGCAGGCGGAAAGAGGTCAATGCCACCGTCCATGGCGAGGTCTCGGTGCAGCACACCAGATAGCGGCCTTCGGCCAGGTAATGCTCGATCAGGCGCGGCTCGTCGGGCTCGAGCGCACAGCGAATGCGCCGGCTGAGCCAGCGCCAGTTTTCCAGGTAGGGGAGTTCGCGCAGGACGGGTTTCATGAACATCATCGCCGGGTTACTGGATAATGATATTCATTATTAAGTGATAAATAGAATCACTTCAAGGGAAAGGTGATGAAAAAAAACCCGGCGCAGGGGCCGGGTTTTCAGTGACATTGAAATTTCTGCTAAAGATCAGCTACCCGCAACAGTCATCCGCTCAATCAATACCGAGCCCGTATGGATATTGCTACGGGTTTCAAGATCGCTACCAATCGCGACAATCTGCTGGAACATATCCTTCATATTGCCGGCAATGGTCACTTCCTGTACAGCGTGCTGAATCTCGCCATTTTCGACCCAGAAGCCTGCCGCACCACGGGAGTAATCACCCGTCACCATGTTAAGGCCATGCCCCATCAATTCGGTCACCAGCAGCCCGCGGCCCATACGGCGGATCAGTGCGGCCTGGTCTTCGACACCGTGAGTGACGAACAGATTGTGCACACCACCGGAGTTGGCTGTGCTTGGCAAGCCCAGCTTACGCCCGGAATAGGTACCCAGCAGGTAAGACACCAGCTCGCCCTTGTCGACGAACGGCTTGGCATAGGTCGCCAGGCCATCACCGTCAAACGCCGCGCTGCCCAGTGCCCGTGGAATGTGAGGGCGCTCGTCGAGGGTCAGCCAGGTGGGGAACAGGCGTTGACCAATGGTGCCTTCAAGGAACGACGACTTGCGGTAGAGATTGCCGCCGGAAATGGCCGAGAGGAAGCTGCCGAACAGGCCACCCGCCAGTTCGGCGGAAAACAGCACCGGTACTTCGCAAGTCGGTACCGGACGCGCGCCCAAGCGGCTGGCTGCGCGCTGGGCCGCGCGTACGCCGATGCTGCGCGGGTCGGCCAGCAGGTTGCCCTGGCGGTTCACGTCGTACCAGTAGTCACGCTGCATCTGGCCGTCGCCTTCAGCGATCATCACACAGCTCAGGCTGTGCCGGGTCGAAGCATAACTGCCAATGAAGCCATGGCTGTTGCCATACACGCGGCAGCCCTGGTGGGTATTGAGTGTGGTGCCGTCGGCGTTGAGGATGCGCGGGTCCTCATCGAACGCCGCCGCTTCGCAGGCCAGGGCCATCTCGATGGCCCTTTCGGGCTCGATAGCCCAGTCGTGATAGAGGTCCAGGTCCGGGATTTCACGGGCCATCAGCGCCGCGTCGGCCAGGCCGGAGCAATCGTCCTCGGACGTATGTTTGGCAATGGCCAAGGCTGCCGCAACGGTCTCACGGATCGCCTCCGGGCCACTGGCCGAGGTGCTGGCCGAGCCTTTGCGCTGGCCAACATAAAGGGTGATACCAAAGCCCTGGTCGCGGTTGAACTCAACTGTTTCAACCTCGCGCTGGCGTACTGTGGTGGACAGGCCCTGCTCCAGCGATACCGCCACTTCGCAGGCGCTGGCCCCCTGGCGGCGCGCCTCGGCAATGATTGCCTCGACCTGCTCCTGCAATGCTGGCAGGTCTTTCGGACCTACGCTCTGGACTGCACTCATGGTTCTCTCCACTCAAATTCTGCGTACGGCTTGGGGTCATTCTACGACCGGGCCGGACAAGCGGCCCCCGACTGGTTATCATGGCGGCGATTTCTAGCGGACTGCCACCATGGTTGATTCAAACAACGACGCCTTCGACGGCGAAAAAAGCAAAACCCAGATCAAGCGCGAACTGCATGAGCTGGTCGAACTCGGCGAGCGCCTTACCACGCTCAAAGCCGATACCCTGGCCCGCCTGCCGTTGACCGACGAGCTGCGCAAGGCCCTGGCCGAGGCCAGCAAGCACACCGCTCATGGCGCCCGCAAACGCCATATGTCGTTTGTCGGCAAGCTGATGCGCGTGCAGGACCTGGATGCCATCCACGCCTTGCTTGAGCAGATGGACAGCTCGACCCGCCAGTACAACGAGCGCTTCCACGGCCTGGAGCGCTGGCGCGACCGGTTGATCGACGGCAACGACGAAGACCTTGAGCGCTTCGTCAACGAGTACCCCGACACCGACCGCCAGCAGCTGCGCTCGCTGGTGCGCCATGCCCAGCACGAGAAGGCCCGCAACAAGCCGCCTGCCGCCGCACGCAAGGTGTTCAAGTACATCCGCGACCTCGACGAGCTGCAACGCGGCTTGCGCTGACGGATTGCTCTGGGGCCCTGTGGGAGCTGGCTTGCCCCGCGAACACCGGCAAAGCCGGTGTCAGCCACCATTATGTGGCCTTCTTCGCGGGGCAAGCCCGCTCCCACAAAAGCCCCCGAAGCTATCAAGCCCCGGTCCCACCCACGGTAATCGCATCCAGCTTCAAGGTAGGCTGCCCTACCCCGACCGGCACCGACTGCCCGTCCTTGCCGCACGTCCCTACTCCGCTGTCCAGCGCCAGGTCGTTACCGACCATCGACACCCGGCTCATCGCCTCCGGCCCATTGCCGATCAGGGTCGCGCCCTTCACCGGGGCGGTAATCTTGCCGTCTTCGATCAGGTAGGCCTCACTGGTCGAAAACACGAACTTGCCACTGGTGATGTCCACCTGACCACCACCCAGGCTGGCGCAGTAGATACCTTTTTTCACCGACGCGATGATTTCCTGAGGGTCGCTTTGCCCTGCTCGCATGTAGGTGTTGGTCATGCGCGGCATCGGCAGGTGCGCGTAGGATTCACGGCGGCCGTTGCCGGTGACCGCCATACCCATCAGGCGTGCGTTGAGCTTGTCCTGCATGTAACCCTTGAGCACACCGTTCTCGATCAGCGTGGTGCATTCGGTCGGGGTGCCCTCATCATCTACGCTCAGCGAGCCACGGCGGCCTTCGAGCGTGCCATCGTCAACGATGGTGCACAGGCTCGATGCCACTTTCTCGCCAATGCGGCCGCTGAACGCCGAACTGCCCTTGCGGTTGAAGTCACCTTCCAGGCCATGGCCCACCGCCTCGTGCAGCAACACGCCCGACCAGCCCGAACCCAGCACCACCGGCAAGGTGCCGGCAGGTGCCGGGATCGCCTCCAGGTTCACCAGCGCCTGGCGCAATGCCTCGCGGGCATAGCCCATCACCCGTTCCTCGGTGAAGAAGCGGTAGTCGGTACGCCCGCCACCGCCCTGCCCGCCGCGCTCGCGGCGGCCGTTCTGCTCGACGATGACGCTGACGTTGAAGCGCACCAACGGGCGCACGTCGGCGGCCAGGCTGCCATCGGCCGCAGCGATCAGGATGCGCTCCCAGACCCCGGCCATGCTTACGCTGACCTGCTGGATGCGCGGGTCCAGGGCGCGGGTGGCAGCATCGACACGCTTGAGCAGCTCAACCTTCTCGGCACGGCTCAGTACATCCAGCGGATTGTCTGCGCCATACAGGGCGGTCACTTCCTGGCTGCGGAAGGCCTGGACCGTGCCGTTCTGCCCGGCCCGGGAAATGGAACGGGCGGCGCGTGCAGCCGAGGTCAACGCCTCGAGGTTGATCGCATTGCTATAGGCGAAGCCGGTCTTTTCACCGGACTGGGCACGTACGCCCACGCCCTGGTCCAGGTTGAAGCTGCCCTCTTTGACGATGCCGTCTTCCAGTGCCCAGGTTTCCGAGATCTGACCCTGGAAATACAGGTCGGCGGCGTCGATGCCGGGGCCGGCCAACTCACCCAGCACGCTCTGCAGGCTGTCCAGGGTCAAGCCGCCTGGGGCCAGGAGCTGCTCGCTGACGGTGGATAACATCTGGCTCATAGTCACTCCGAGGTATGCGCAGGTCGCAACGCGCCCTGCGAGAAAAAGCGCCGGTGCGTTACCACCGGCATGCGCGCCCGGATGGACGCTTGTTCATCAATGTTGCGCTCGGCAAGCAGCACCGCTTCGCCTTGCGCCTGCTCTACGACGATGCGCCCCCAAGGGTCGACGATCGCCGCATGGCCATGGGTTTCCCGTGGGCCTGGGTGGGTGCCGCCCTGTGCAGCAGCCAGCAGGTAACACTGGGTTTCGATCGCGCGGGCGCGTATCAGCACTTCCCAATGTGCCGCGCCTGTAACGGCAGTAAAAGCCGCTGGTGCAGTGATCAGTTCGGCGCCGGCGGCGCGCAGTGCGCTGTACAGCTCGGGGAATCGCAAGTCGTAGCATACGCTCAGCCCCAACCGCCCAACCGGCGTGTCCGCCACGACCACCTGGGTGCCATGGGCGTAGTCATCCGACTCACGGTACCGACCGCGGTTGTCGACAACGTCCACGTCGAACAGGTGCAGCTTGTCATACCGTGCCGCCACCTCGCCGTGCTCGTCGATCAGCAGCGAGCAGGCATGAGCCTTGGCCTCGGGCTGGCCGACCGGCGGCAAGGGCAAAGTACCGGCGACAATCCATAACTTGAGGTCGCAGGCGGTGCGTTTCAACCATGGCAGGATCGGCCCTTCACCCAATGCTTCGGCGCGGCCGATGGCAGCGGCGTCCTTGCGGCCCATGGCGGCGAAGTTTTCCGGCAGCACCGCCAGCCGTGCGCCGCCAAAGGCGGCCTGCTCCAACAGAACACCGGCACGCTGCAGGTTGGCCAGCACATCATCCTGGCTGACCATCTGGATTACCGCTGCCTTCATGGGCACTCCTAGCGGGATTTCTCGAAAGGTTTCACAAATGTGATTCTAGGCTCTTTCCACGGCCCTTCTACACGGTAGTGCACGCTGGCAAAGCGCGAGACACGGTCACCGATCAACCGGTCGACCAGGAACAGCGCGCCGCCCACGGCCGGCGCGCCGATAATCAGTGCCGCCAGCGGCAGGTTGTTGGTGACCGGCAAGCTCACCTGCAGGTTGGCATCGACCCGGTCGCGTACCATGTCCAGCGTGCCCTCCAGTTCGAAGTTGCTCGACGGGCCAGTCACACTGATCGGCTCGCGGGTCACATAGACACCATCACTGGCCACCAGCAGGCCTTTGACCCGGTCATAGGCCAGGCCCTTTTCGAACAAGTCGGAGAAGTCCAGGCGCAGACGCCGGCCGATGGAGTTGAAGTTGAGCAGGCCGAACACGCGCAGTGCCTGTGCGCCGCCCTCGACTTCAACGAACTGGCCGGTGCGCAGTGCCGCGTCCATGCTGCCAGAGAACCGCTTCAGGCCCACCGCAGCAGGCGACCCGGGCCAGCGGCCGTCCACATCCAGGCGGAAGTCACGGCTGGTCACGGTAGGGGCGAAGCCCCAGGCTTTGAGCACATCCCCCAGGTTCTTGCCGTCCAGGCGCCCTTTGTACCAACTGCTGGTACGGCCTTGCGCGCCCTCCCAGCCACCACCACCGTCGATGCGCAGCCCTTTGAAGTCAAGGTCGATGTCGCTGGCGGTCACGCCGCGCGTTGTCGGTCGCAATTTGATCGCCGCGCTGCCGAACAGGTCGTCGCCGCGGTAGAGCTTGTCGATGCTCAGGTCCAGCGCCGGCACCTTGCGCGGGTCGAACGAGGCCAAGGGGTCCGGGCCGTCTTCGGCCTCAGCCTGGGCAGGGTCGGCAGCGGGCAGACGCAGCGTCTGCATGCGCACGACCATGGGCGCACCCTTGGCATCCGGCACCCGAGCGTTGCCAATCACTTCCCTGCTGTCGAGGCGCAGGTCCCAGGCCGCACCGCCACGGGCCATGCGTACCACGGCCTGGTTCAGGTCCATGCCGAAGGCCTTCAGCTGACCAATGCTCAAGTCGACACTTTGCAGGTTCTGTCGCGCGCTCCCCCCCGGGTCGTCGCCAGCAAGACGGGCCGCCTGTTCCTGCCAGGGTGCCAGGTCCAGCGACTCCAGGCGACCGCGCACGCGCAAGCCCTGGCCAGCGGGCAGCTGGGCGTCACCGGTGCCAAGCAACAACTCACCACGGCCCTGGGCCAGCTTGTCGGCCGGTGCGGCGTAGGCAAAGCGTGCAAGGTCGGTGTACGCCGCATCGAAACGCCGCTCCTGGCCCTGCAGGCTCATACTGAACCGGCTGTCGCGAGAGTCTGCAGCAGCTTTGCCGAAGGGTACCGGCAGGTCGATGGCCAAGCCCTTGAGGGTGGAGTTGACGCTCAGCCGGTTATCCCGGCTACCCAGGCTGAGCTGCAACTGGTAAGGGATGTCGCCGGATGCTGGCAAGGGCTGCTTGAACTGCAGCCAGTCGGTCAGTGCCTTCAGCGATACCTGGCCATTGGCGTCGATGCGCGTCTGCATCTGCCCCGGCTGGCCTTCGGCGGTAATTTGCGCCGTCACCGGCTTGCCGAACGCCTGCAGGCTGATGCCTTTGCCACTCAGACCCTTGTCAAAATCGAAGCTGAAGTCACCCTTCAAGCGGCTCAATTCCAGGCTCGGCGGGGCCACTTTCAGGCGCGCATCGCGGGTGGCGAAGTCCACCTGGACCTTCGGCCGCTCTCCGTGGGCCAGCGGGATGTCGAGCTTGAGCTTGCCCTGCAACGGCCCTTCGCCCTCCCAGCCGGCGAAGATCTCGCCCGTGCCGATCGGCGCTTCCTTGAGTATTTTCAGGCCATCGCCCAGGCTGCCGTCGAAGTCGCCATCCAGGTAAAGACGGCTGTGCTGGTCACCCTCGACATGCGGAATATCGACGCTGACATCACTCACCTTGGTGTCGAGCAACACGCCACGCTGAGCCTTGATGCGCACCCCGCTGTCTTCGATGAACACATCGCCATCGACGTGCTGCACCTGCGGCCAGCCAGGCTGGAAGTCCAAGGCTGCGTCTCGCACCTTGAAAAACAGGCTGATGCTGCGAGCCTCTGGCGCGGCGCCGTGGTTCAGCGAGCCCTGGTACTGGAAGTAGCCTTCATCCACCGTGCCTTTGACGATGGCGCTGCGCAGCCATTCGTCGAGGGCCGGGCTTAGCACTTCAGGCAGGTACTTGGCGGTGTAGCGGCCATCGCCCTCGGTCAGGCCGACACGCAGGTCCATGTAGTCCTCGCGGCCTTCTTCGAACAACAGGCGAATAAGGAAGTCACCGGCAATCTTGCCCTCCTCGCCCAGTACCTTGAGGTAAGGCGCAACGAGGGTAAAGCCTTCCTTGTCCAGCGCCCAGGTCAGGCGCGCATTGGCTTGCTGGTAGTGCCACGGTTTGGCGAAGATCGGGTACAGGTGCAGCATGAACGCATCGGTATCCAGGCGCAGTTCACCATGCCCCAGGTCGCCGCTGATGCTGCCACTGACGTTACCGGCCGCCGGGGCACCGTGGTATGCATTGAAACCGATCTTCTCCAGGTTGGCGTCGAACAGAAGGCGTTGGTCACCCTCGGCCTTGGGCCGGGCCTCCAGCCGTACATTGCGCAACGCGCCGGTTACCTTCAGGCCATCGACCACGGCCATGACATTGTCAGGCAGCGGTGCCAGCGCGTCGATCAGCGGGGTCAAGGGCGTAAGGTGGAGCCGGTCGGCCTGCAGCTTCCAGCTTTCATCGGCAGCGTTCTCGCCAGGGCGCTGCTGCAACTGCAGGTGCGACTCCCAACGGGTCTTGCCGATGTCCATGGCCAGGGAGTCGACAACTACATCAAAGCCTTGAGCCTGACGCTGGAACCAGGCGCCCAAGGCCAGGTTGTTCAGTGTCGCGGCCTTGCGCCCGGCATAACCGCCCTGCAGCTCTGGTGCGTTGAGCCGCACCACTGCCTGCTGCAATTGCCCTTTGCGCCAGTCGACCCAGAACTCGCCGCCCGCTCGCAGCGTGTCGGCATGCCACTGCCCCAGCAGCCGCGGGGGCAACCATCGCGCCCAGTCACTCTGCGGGAGGCTCAGGTAAGCATTTACCTGCCCGTCACGCCAGGCCTCGGCCGACATACGGCTACGCAGGTTCAGCGCCAAGGGCTGGCCATCGGGCAGGGTTGCACGCAGGTTCACAACCTGGCGCGAAGCACCTGCCTGCAGCCCGGCGCTCACATACGTCAGGGTAAGCGGGTCACGCTGCCACGGGTGCAAAGTGACCTGGCTGTCGAACACATCAATGCGGCCCAACTGGCGAAGGCGCTGCAGCAGTTCGGCGGGATCAAGTGGCGCATCGTCCTTCTTCGGCAAGCCTTCAAGGTGCCAGGCACCCTGCTCGTTCTCGCGCAGGATCAGTTGCAGGCCGCCCAGCTGTATTCGCGCCAAACGCACTTCGCGGGCAGTGAGGCTGGCCCAGACATCGGGAACCACCTTTACCTCGTCCAGGCGCAGCGCCGTTGCACCTTCACCCAGTTGCAGGTCACGTACCCGCAACACCGGCGCCAGGCCGCTCCAGCGCCCTTCCAGGGCACCGACATGCACCGGCAGGCCCAATGCCTCTTCGGCTTTGCGCTCCACATCAGCACGGTACTCGGCCACCAGCGGCACCAACTCGCGGCCGAGGCTGACATACAGCGCCACCAATACCGCCAGCAGGGCGCAAAAGCCCAGCCCCCAGCGGGTCAAGGCGACAAGAACGCGGGTCAGACGTCCCATGGCCATGGCCCTCCAAGTCGTTTATCCATGATGGCCGGTAGTGGCGATTTTGCCAGCCCGGCCATCCAGCGGCGCGTTCGAGAAGACCTCAGAGCAGCACCACGTCGTATTGTTCCTGCGAATACATCGACTCGACCTGGAAGCGAATGGTTCGACCGATAAAGGCTTCCAGTTCTGCCACGTTGCCGGACTCCTCATCCAGCAGGCGGTCGACCACCTTCTGGTTGGCCAGCACGCGGTAGCCCTCGGCCTGATAGGCACGGGCCTCGCGCAGGATCTCGCGGAAAATTTCGTAACAGATGGTCTCGGGGGTTTTCAGCTTGCCACGGCCCTGGCAGGCCAGGCACGGCTCGCACAACACCTGCTCCAGGCTTTCACGGGTGCGCTTGCGGGTCATCTGCACCAGGCCCAGTTCGGTGATGCCGATGATGTTGGTCTTTGCGTGGTCCCGTTCCAGCTGCTTTTCCAGTGTGCGCAGCACCTGGCGCTGGTGTTCTTCATCTTCCATGTCGATGAAGTCGATGATGATGATGCCGCCGATATTGCGCAGGCGCAGTTGCCGGGCGATGGCGGTGGCAGCCTCCAGGTTGGTCTTGAAGATGGTCTCTTCAAGGTTGCGATGGCCAACGAATGCACCGGTGTTCACGTCAATGGTGGTCATCGCTTCGGCCGGGTCGACTACCAGATAGCCGCCGGACTTGAGCGGGACCTTGCGCTCCAGCGCGCGCTGGATTTCATCTTCGACACCATACAAGTCAAAGATGGGCCGTTCACCAGGGTAGTGTTCAAGGCGGTCGGCGATCTCCGGCATCAGTTCGCCGACAAACTGCGTGGTCTTCTGGAAGGTTTCACGCGAGTCGATGCGGATCTTCTCGATCTTCGGGTTGACCAGGTCACGCAGGGTACGCAGGGCGAGGCCAAGGTCCTCGTAGATGACCATGGGGGCGCCGCAGGTCTTGATCTGCGAGCCAATCTGCTCCCACAGGCGACGCAGGTACCGGATGTCCTGCAAGATCTCTTCGGCACGCGCGCCTTCGGCGGCGGTGCGCAGGATGAAGCCGCCGGCATCCTTGATGTTTTCGCTTTCCATACAGTTGCTGACCACCTGCTTCAGGCGGTCCCGCTCGGCTTCGTCTTCGATCTTAAGCGAAATGCCGACATGACTGCTGCGCGGCATGTACACCAGGTAGCGCGAAGGGATCGACAGCTGGGTGGTCAGGCGCGCACCTTTGGTACCGATCGGGTCCTTGGTCACCTGCACCACAAGGGCCTGCCCTTCATGCACCAGTGCAGTGATGGTCTCGACTGCCGAGCCTTCACGCTGGGAGATCTCCGAGGCATGGATGAACGCGGCACGCTCCAGGCCGATGTCGACGAAGGCCGCCTGCATGCCCGGCAGCACACGCACCACCTTGCCCTTGTAGATATTGCCGACGATGCCACGGCGCTGGGTGCGCTCGACGTGCACTTCCTGCAGTACCCCGTTTTCCACCACCGCCACGCGTGACTCCATCGGGGTGATGTTGATCAGGATCTCTTCACTCATGGCCGGCTCTCGTCAAAGGTCTTTTGTAATGATGGATGGCGTACGCCGTGCTGGCTACCGCGGGTTTGTTACCTCTGGCGTATGCACGGGCGATTGCCAACAGGCGATACCAAACGTGCCAAGCAACTCGGCCGTCTCACTGAGGGGCAGGCCTACCACGGCCGAATAACTGCCGCCAAGGCCGGTGACGAACACTGCGCCCAGGCCCTGGATGGCGTAGCCACCTGCCTTGTCCACAGGCTCACCGCTGGCCCAGTAGCGTTGCGCTTCATCGGCGCTGATGGCCCGGAAGCGCACCTTGCTGGTGACGCACAGGCTTTGCGTAAGCAGCCCATTGCTGAGGGCAACCGCAGTCAATACCTGGTGCTCGCGGCCCGACAGGTCGGCCAGCATGGCCAGGGCCTCTTCGCGGTTTTCCGGCTTGCCCAGAATACGCCCGTCGAGCACTACGGCAGTGTCTGCCCCCAGCACCACTGCCGGGCCCTCGACACGGGCCAGACCGGCAGCAGCCTTGGCCCGGGCCAGGCGCTCAACGTAGGCCGGGGCATTTTCACCGGGCAGCGGGGTTTCATCGATGGGCGCACTGACGACAGTGAAGGGCACACCGATCTGGGTCAGCAATTCGCGACGGCGGGGCGAGCCAGAGGCCAGGTATAGCGGGTTCATGCAGACATCTCCCTGTCAGTTGCGGCGTCGCCGTCAGTTGATATGCAAGCGTCGGCGCAGGTCGCGCAGGGCGAAACTGATCCATGGCCAGAGCAAGGCACTGATTACCGCGGACCAGACCAGCGCCAGGGTCGGCAGGCGGTTGCCGGTCAGCGCGCTGAGCCACAACTGGATGAGTTGGGCAATGCCGAATATGACCAGGATCACCAGGCTCTGCTGCCACATGGGGAACATGCGCAGGCGCTGCTGCAGGGACAGCACCAGGAAGGTGATGAGGGTGAGGATCAATGCGTTCTGCCCCAGCAGAGTACCGTATAACACGTCCTCGGCCAGGCCCAGCACGAATGCCGTGGTCATACCGACCTTGCCCGGCACCGCCAGGGTCCAGAACGACACCAGCAAAGCCAGCCACATGGGGCGGAACACTTCCATGAACTGCGGCATGGGCGAGACGCTGAGCAGCAGGCCGATGGCGAAAGTCAGCCAGATGACCCAGCCGTTGTTGCGGCGTGAAGCAGCCATCATTGTCTCCGGGTGTTAGCGGGTGCGGCAGGCGCTGCGGCAGGCGTGGCAGGGGTAGCTGCCGGGGCTGCTGGCTGGGCGGCCGGCGCTGCGGGTATGGCTGGCGCCACAGGCGTATTGCTGGCCGGTGTGCCCTGCTCACCTGTGCTGGCCGGTTGGCCGAGGGCCGAGGTGCCCTTGCGGTCCGCCTCTTCCTGGGCGATGGCGGCGTCGGTAGCGCGCTGCTCCGGGGTACGCCGGTCACTGAATACCAGCAGCATGTAGCGGCTGCGGTTGAGCGCGGCAGTGGGGATGGCGCGCACGATGGCGAAAGGCTGCCCGGAATCGTGGATCACCTCGTTGACCGTCGCCACCGGGTAGCCGGCCGGGAACCGTTGGCCCATGCCGGAGCTGACCAACAGGTCGCCTTCCTTCACGTCGGCGGTATCGGCCACATGGCGCAGTTCAAGGCGCTCCGGGTTACCGGTGCCACTGGCGATGGCACGCAGGCCGTTGCGGTTGACCTGCACCGGGATGCTATGGGTGGTATCGGTCAGCAGCAGCACCCGCGACGTGTAGGGCATCAGCTCGACTACCTGGCCCATCAGGCCGCGCGCATCGAGTACCGGCTGGCCAAGGAACACACCGTCACGCTCGCCCTTGTTGATCAGTATGCGGTGGGTGAACGGGTTGGGGTCGACACCGATCAGCTCGGCCACTTCGACTTTTTCGTTGACCAGCGCCGAAGAGTTCAGCAATTCACGCAGGCGCACGTTCTGCTCGGTCAGGGCTGCCAGCTTCTGCAGGCGCCCCTGCAACAGCAGCGCTTCGGTCTTGAGCTTTTCGTTTTCGGCAATCAACTCGGTGCGGCTGCCGAACTGGCCGGCCACGCCTTGCCACGCACGTTGCGGCAGGTCGGTGATCCAGTACGACTCCATCAGCACCAGCCCCATCTGGCTGCGCACGGGCTTGAGCACGTCAAAGCGCGCGTCGACAACCATCAACGCGACCGACATTACCACCAGAACGAGCAGGCGAACGCCCAGCGAAGGGCCCTTGGAGAAAAGCGGTTTAATGGGCCGTTCCTCGTGGACGACTCAGGAGGTCATTGGACATGGGACAACGCACCAGCCTGGTTGCGGGTTGACGGATACGGCGCCCTTAACGGGCGCCAGCCCAGCACATACAGGTAGCACTGTGCGTAGTACCTGTAAACCGGGCGCTCGTGAACAGCGAGTGGGATCACTCGCTGGAGAGCAGGTCCATCGCGTGCTTGTCCATCATCTCCAGGGCGCGACCGCCGCCACGGGCGACACAGGTCAGCGGGTCCTCGGCGACGATTACCGGCAGGCCGGTTTCCTGGGCCAGCAGTTTGTCGAGGTCGCGCAGCAGCGCACCACCACCGGTCAGCACCAGGCCACGTTCGGCGATGTCCGAAGCCAGTTCGGGCGGCGATTGCTCCAGGGCGCTCTTCACGGCCTGGACGATGGTCGCCAGCGATTCCTGCAACGCTTCGAGCACTTCGTTGGAGTTAAGGGTGAAGGCACGCGGTACGCCCTCGGCCAGGTTGCGGCCACGCACATCGACTTCGCGTACTTCGCCGCCCGGGTAGGCGGTACCGATTTCCTGCTTGATGCGCTCGGCAGTGGACTCGCCGATCAGGCTGCCGTAGTTGCGGCGCACGTAGGTGACGATGGCCTCGTCAAAGCGGTCGCCGCCAACGCGGACGGATTCGGCATAGACCACGCCGTTCAGGGAGATCAGCGCGATTTCAGTGGTACCACCACCGATATCGACGACCATCGAACCGCGGGCCTCTTCAACCGGCAAGCCAGCACCGATGGCAGCAGCCATCGGTTCTTCGATCAGGAACACTTCACGGGCACCGGCACCCAGGGCCGACTCGCGAATGGCGCGGCGCTCTACCTGGGTCGACTTGCACGGTACGCAGATCAGCACGCGCGGGCTTGGCTGCAGGAAGCTGTTCTCGTGAACCTTGTTGATAAAATACTGCAACATTTTTTCGCAAACGCTGAAGTCGGCGATGACGCCGTCCTTCATCGGACGAATGGCAGCAATGTTGCCAGGCGTACGGCCCAGCATGCGTTTGGCTTCGGTACCGACGGCGACGACGCTTTTCTGATTGCCATGGGTACGGATGGCAACAACCGAGGGCTCATTCAGGACGATACCGCGCTCACGCACGTAAATAAGGGTGTTGGCAGTACCCAGGTCGATGGAAAGATCGCTGGAAAACATGCCACGCAGTTTCTTGAACATGGGAAAGTGACCCTGGGGAAAGCGTGGGTAAAAAAGTGCGGCAAACTCTAACAATGGCAGGGATTTTGGGCAAGGAGCCAATATGTTAAATTGGCTGTTTTTCCGAGCACGCCAGCCGATGATCGCGGCCGTTGGACCGCCAGAAAGCTGACATGTTCCTCACCGCGGACCCAAATTCCGTTCTTTGTTTCCCTTGGAGATCCTCATGGCGCTTGAACGCTGCGACGTGGAAAAGATCGCCCATCTGGCCCGTCTGGGGCTGAATGATGGCGAACTGCCACGCATTACCGAAGCCCTGAACAGCATCCTCGGGCTGGTCGACCAGATGCAAGCGGTCGATACCACTGGCATCGAGCCCCTGGCCCACCCGCTGGAAGCCAGCCAGCGCCTGCGCCCCGACCAGGTCACCGAAAGCAACCAGCGCGATGCCTACCAGGCTATCGCGCCCTCGACCGAAAGCGGTCTGTACCTGGTTCCCAAAGTCATCGAGTAAGGGATAGAGCCTGCCATGCATCAATTGACCCTGGCCGAGATCGCCCGCGGACTCGCCGACAAGTCGTTTTCCTCCGAAGAGCTGACTGGCGCCCTGTTGGCGCGCGTCAAGCAACTCGACCCGCAGATCAACAGCTTCATCAGCGTCACCGAAGACCTGGCCCTGGGCCAGGCGCGTGCCGCCGACGCCCGTCGCGCCGCAGGCGAAACCGGCGCGCTGCTGGGTGCGCCCATCGCCCACAAGGACCTGTTCTGCACCAACGGCGTACGCACCAGTTGCGGCTCGAAGATGCTCGACAACTTCAAGGCACCCTACGACGCCACCGTGGTCGCCAAGCTGGCTGAAGCCGGCATGGTCACCCTGGGCAAAACCAACATGGACGAGTTCGCCATGGGTTCGGCCAACGAATCCAGCCACTACGGCGCGGTGAAAAACCCATGGAACCTCGAACACGTCCCGGGCGGTTCGTCGGGCGGTTCGGCCGCTGCCGTGGCCGCGCGCCTGCTGCCAGCCACCACCGGCACTGACACCGGCGGTTCGATCCGCCAGCCGGCAGCACTGACCAACCTCACCGGCCTCAAGCCGACGTACGGTCGTGTGTCGCGCTGGGGCATGATCGCCTACGCCTCCAGCCTCGACCAGGGCGGCCCGCTGGCCCGCACCGCCGAAGACTGCGCCCTGCTGCTGCAAGGCATGGCCGGTTTCGACGCCAAGGATTCCACCAGCATCGAAGAGCCGGTGCCGGACTACAGCGCCAACCTGAACGCTTCGCTGCAGGGCCTGCGCATCGGCCTGCCAAAAGAGTACTTCGGGGCCGGCCTCGATCCACGTATCGCCGAGCTGGTCCAGGCCAGCGTCAAAGAGCTGGAAAAGCTCGGCGCGGTGGTCAAGGAAATCAGCCTGCCGAACATGCAGCACGCCATCCCGGCCTACTACGTGATCGCCCCGGCGGAGGCCTCATCCAACCTGTCGCGCTTCGACGGCGTGCGCTTCGGTTACCGCTGCGAAGCGCCGAAAGACCTCACCGACCTGTACAAGCGGTCCCGTGGCGAAGGCTTCGGCATTGAAGTGCAGCGCCGCATCATGGTCGGCACCTACGCCCTGTCGGCCGGCTACTACGACGCCTACTACGTGAAGGCGCAGCAGATCCGCCGCCTGATCAAGAACGACTTCATGGCCGCTTTCAACGATGTCGACCTGATCCTCGGCCCGACCACGCCAAACCCGGCCTGGAAGCTTGGCGCCAAGAGCAGCGACCCGGTCGCCGCCTACCTCGAAGACGTCTACACCATCACCGCCAACCTGGCGGGCCTGCCGGGCCTGTCGATGCCGGCTGGCTTCGTCGACGGCCTGCCGGTCGGCGTGCAGCTGCTGGCGCCGTATTTCCAGGAAGGCCGCCTGCTCAACGTCGCGCACCGCTACCAGCAAGTGACCGACTGGCACACCCGTGCCCCCAACGGCTTCTGAGGAGTTCACACATGCAATGGGAAGTTGTGATCGGGCTTGAAATCCACACTCAGCTCGCCACCCAGTCGAAGATCTTCTCCGGCAGCGCCACCACCTTCGGCTCCGAGCCGAACACCCAGGCCAGCCTGGTAGACCTGGGCATGCCCGGCGTACTGCCGGTGCTGAACCAGGAAGCCGTGCGCATGGCGTGCATGTTCGGCCTGGCCATCGATGCCGAAATCGGCGAGCGCAACGTGTTCGCGCGCAAGAACTACTTCTACCCGGACTTGCCCAAGGGATACCAGATCAGCCAGATGGACCTGCCGATCGTCGGCAAGGGCCACCTGGATATCGCCCTGGAAGACGGCACCATCAAGCGTATCGGGGTCACCCGCGCGCACCTGGAAGAAGACGCCGGCAAAAGCCTGCACGAAGACTTCAGCGGCTCCACCGGCATCGACCTTAACCGTGCCGGGACCCCGCTGCTGGAAATCGTCTCCGAGCCTGACATGCGCAGCGCCAAGGAAGCCGTGGCCTACGTCAAGGCGATCCACGCACTGGTGCGCTACCTGGGCATCTGCGACGGCAACATGGCCGAAGGCTCGCTGCGCTGCGACTGCAACGTGTCGATTCGTCCGAAGGGTCAAGCCGAGTTCGGCACCCGCTGCGAGATCAAGAACGTCAACTCGTTCCGCTTCATCGAGCGCGCGATCAACAGCGAAATCCAGCGCCAGATCGACCTGATCGAAGACGGCGGCAAGGTGGTGCAGGAAACTCGCCTGTACGACCCGAACAAAGATGAAACCCGCTCCATGCGCAGCAAGGAGGAAGCCAACGACTACCGTTACTTCCCCGACCCGGACCTGCTGCCGGTAGTGATCGAGGACAGCTTCCTCGAAACCATCCGCGCCGGCCTGCCGGAGCTGCCGCCGCAGAAGGTCGAACGCTTCCAGCGCCAGTATGGCCTGTCGGCCTACGACGCCAACGTGCTGGCTTCGAGCCGCGAACAGGCGGACTACTTCGAGGAAGTGGTAAAAATCGGTGGCGACGCCAAGCTGGCGGCCAACTGGGTCATGGTCGAGCTGGGCAGCCTGCTCAACAAGCTGGGCATCGAGATCGACCAGGCACCGGTCAGCGCCGCGCACCTGGGTGGCATGCTGCTGCGCATCCGCGACAACACCATCAGCGGCAAAATCGCCAAGACCGTATTCGAGGCGATGGCTGCCGGTGAGGGCGATGCCGACAGCATCATCGAAAGCAAAGGCCTGAAGCAGGTGACCGACACCGGTGCCATCGACAAGATGCTGGACGAGATGCTGGCGGCCAACGCCGAGCAGGTCGAACAGTACCGTGCGGCCGACGAGGCCAAGCGTGGCAAGATGTTCGGCTTCTTTGTCGGCCAGGCGATGAAAGCCTCCAAAGGCAAGGCCAACCCGGGGCAGGTGAACCAATTGCTCAAGGCCAAGCTCGAAGGCTGACCTGAATAGGCTGCGAGGGCGCTGCCCTCGTTCGCGGGCTTGCCCGCTCCCACAGGTACTGCACCGCTCTCACAGGCGGTGATGTGCCTGTGGGAGCGGGCGCTGCCCGCGAATGGCCGCACTGGAGCACATCTGACTTGCTGAAAAGACTTTGGGGCACCCTCGCCCTCTTCTCCCTGCTGGCCGGGTGCGCCAGCCATGACATCGACCCGCGTGGTTACGACCAGACGGGCACCGCTTCCTATTACGGGTCGCGCCACCACGGCAAACGCACCGCCAGTGGCGAGCCGTTCAACCAGCACGGTTTTACCGCCGCCCACCGCAACCTGCCGTTCGGCACCCGCGTACGGGTCACCAACACGGCCAACCAGCGCAGTGTGGTGGTGCGCATCAACGACCGTGGCCCGCACACCCGCGGCCGCCTGATCGACCTGTCTCGCGCCGCTGCAGAAAAAATCGGCATGCTCCGTAGCGGAACGGCACGCGTGCGAGTACAAGGGCTTAGCGACTGACGCGACAGGAGTCCGACCATTTTCGACTTGGCCACCCTTCCCACCTTCAGCCTGTTGCAACTGGGCATTGCCCTGCTGCTGCTGGTCGGCGGCGCCGAATTGCTGGTGCGCGCAGCGCTGCGCCTGGCTCAGCGCCTTCATGTTCGCCCGTTGATCATCGGCCTGAGCCTGGTGGCCTTCGGCAGTACAGCACCACAACTGACCGTGAGCCTGCAGGCGGCCTATCAGGGCGCGCCGGATGTGGCGGTCGGCAGCGTGATCGGCAGCAACATCTTCAACGTACTGGTCATTCTTGGCCTGGCCGCGCTGATCATCCCGCTGCGTGTGTCGCGCCAGCTGGTGCGCCTGGACATTCCGCTGATGATCCTCGCCAGCGGCCTGGTCTATGCCTTGTCCGCCAACGGTTACCTGGGCCGGGTGGAAGGGGGGCTGCTGCTGCTTGGCCTGGCCGGCTACCTGGCAATGCTCTGGCACCAATCGCGCCACTACGCACGCACTTACCCCGCGCCGGACACGGCAAAATCCAGCGCCAGGCGCTTCTGGTCAGGCACGCTGCTGCAGGTGCTGGCCGGCTTTGGCCTGCTGAGCCTGGGGGGCCACCTGCTGCTGGAGGCCGCCGTGGAGGTTGCCACAGACCTGGGGCTGTCCGAGCGCATCATCGGCCTGACCGTCGTCGCCATCTGCACATCCTTGCCAGAGCTCGCCGCCGCGCTGATCGCGGCCCTGCGTGGTGAACGGGAAATCGCCGTGGGCACCGTGATCGGCAGCAACCTGTTCAACCTGCTGGCAGTGCTGGGCCTGACCGCGCTGATCACCCCTGTGCCGCTGTCGATCTCGCCCAACGCCCTGGCCTTCGACCTGCCGGTTATGCTCGGCGTCGCCGCGCTAAGCCTGCCGGTGTTCTATTCCGGCTACCGCATCACCCGCGCCGAAGGCCTGGTGTTCCTTTGCCTGTACCTGGCCTACGGCCTGCACGTGGCGGCGTTCACCATGGGCATGCCGCTGGCCGGGCGCCTGGAGCGGTTGATGCTGTTCTATGTGCTGCCTGTGCTCGCGGTGGTGCTGCTGTATACCACCGTGCGCGCCTGGCGCCGGCAGCATTGATCGGGCCATGTCATCTGGCGCATGCCTTAAGCCTTGTGTCGCCCTTACGATCGAGCGCCGCGCGGGCGGCGCTCGATCTCACAGGCGATACAAATCTAACGGCGAACCTGCCGAGCCTTCTTCAGCTTGAAGGCCACCCACAGCACGGCAATCCATGCCGGGATCAGCATCACCGAGATGCGAATCGGCGGAGTCAGGTACATCACCACCAGAATCAGCACAATGAACGCCAGGCACAGGTAGTTGGTCAGCGGGTGCCCCAGGCTCTTGTAGAACGGGGTAATACCGGCCGCCAGCTTGGCCTTGCGGAACTTCAAGTGGGTAATGCTGATGCTCGCCCAGTTGATCACCAGCGCCGACACCGCCAGGGCCATCAGCAAGCCAAAGGCCTCGCCCGGCATGAGGTAGTTGATCACCACGCACAGCCCGGTCGCGAAGGCGGACACGCCCAGTGCAGTCAGCGGCACGCCGCTGCGGCTGACTTTCAGCAACTGGCGCGGTGCGTCACCCTGGCTGGCCAGACCAAACAGCATGCGGCTGTTGGCGTACACGCAGCTGTTGTAAACCGACAGCGCAGCCGTCAGCACCACGATGTTGAGGATGGTTGCCACCAGGTCGCTGTCCAGCTCGTGGAAAATCATCACGAACGGGCTGCCACCCTGCACGACCTTCTGCCACGGGTACAGGGACAGCAGCACCGCCAGGGCACCGATGTAGAAGATCAGGATGCGGTACACCACCTGGTTGGTGGCCTTGGGGATACTCTGGCGCGGGTTGTCGGCCTCGGCAGCAGTGATACCCACCAGCTCCAGCCCACCGAACGAGAACATGATCACCGCCAGCGCCATCACCAAGCCGCTGACACCGTTAGGGAAGAAGCCGCCGTACTGCCACAGGTTGGCCACGCTGGCATCCGGGCCGCCATGGCCGCTGCTCAGCAACCAGGCGCCGAAGCCGATCATGCTGACGATGGCCACTACCTTGATCAGGGCGAACCAGAATTCCATTTCGCCGTAGACCTTCACCTGGGTCAGGTTGATCAGGTTGATCACCACAAAAAATATCGCCGCCGTGGCCCAGGTGGGGAATTCCGGCCACCAGTACTGCACGTAGATACCCACGGCCGTCAGCTCGGCCATGCCAACCAGTACATACACCACCCAGTAGTTCCAGCCCGACACGAAGCCTGCAAACTCGCTCCAGTACTGGTGGGCAAAGTGGCTGAAGCTACCGGCCACCGGCTCTTCCACCACCATTTCACCCAGCTGGCGCATGATCAGGAAGGCCATCAGGCCAGCGATGGCATACCCCAGCAGTACGGAGGGCCCGGCCAGCTGGATGGTCTGGGCGATGCCCAGGAACAAGCCGGTACCGATGGCCCCGCCCAGCGCGATCAGCTGGATATGGCGATTCTTCAGCCCGCGCTGTAACTGCTCGGGCTTGCTCTGGTCTTGCATGAAGTGTCCTTTAGCTCAGTGAGGCTGTTTTTGTGTTGTTTGCAGTCAAGGATCTAGATCCATCCGCCCCACTGCAAGATGAAAATGCCGATATTGGTGGTGATTGCCGCCATTAAGGTGGTGATCACGATGATCGACGCAGCCAGCTCATGGTTGCCGTTGGCCGCCCGCGCCATGACGTAACTGGCAGCTGCGGTCGGGCTGCCGATGTACAGGAACAGGATACCCAGTTCGGCCCCGCGAAAGCCGCACAGCCAGGCACCGAGGGTGCCGGCCAGCGGCAGCCAGACCATCTTTACCAGGCTGGCGTCGATGGCCAGCCGGCCGCTGTCGCGCAGCGCCGCCAGCGACAGGGTGCCGCCAATACACATCAATGCCAGCGGCAGGGTCATCTGTGCCAGGTAATCACCTGAAGTAAGCAGCCAGTTAGGGAGCGGCACCTGGCCGTAAGCCATGGGTGTCGCGACCAGCACGCTGATGATCAGCGGGTTGCTTAAAATGCTCTTGCAGATGCTCCACGGGTCGGACTTGAGGTCCGGGCTGTACACCGCCAGCACCACTGCCGACAGCGAGTTGTACATCAGGATGACCAGGCCGGCGAGCACTGCACCCAGCGAAATACCGTAGTCGCCGTAAAGGCTGGCAGCCAGGGCCAGGCCGATCACGCCGTTGTTGCCGCGGAACGCGCCCTGGGTATAGATGCCCCGGTCGGCCTGCGGGCTACGCCAGATGGCCATGCCCCAAGCGACGCCGAAGCCCACCAGAGTGGCGACGATGAAGTAAAGGATGACACCGGGCTTCACCGCAGCAGCCAGGTCGGCGTGGTAAATGCCGAGGAACAACAGCGCAGGCATGCAGACGTTGAACACCAACTGCGAGGCAACGCGGTTGAAATTATCGTCGATCAGACGGATGCGTTTGAGCAGCACGCCCATGAACAGCATGGCGAAGACAGGTGCCGTGATGTTCAGCGTCTGGATAAGAAGGGCGAGCATGCGCAAGCGATCCTGGAGAGGTTGCCGTTAGGTGGCTAATGATACGCCAACGGCTGGTATTTGCGGGGATCGCGGGCTTGTAGAAAAATTTCTGTCAGTGCCGGCCTCTTCGCGGGACAAGCCCGCTCCCACAGGTATCGCACAAATCTTCAGACCTGTTCAGGACCTGTGGGGAGCGGGCTTGCCCCGCGAAGAGGGCAACGCGGACTCAGCGCCGGACCGGGCGCTTCTGCAGCTTGCGCTGCAAGGTCCGGCGGTGCATGCCCAGCGCACGTGCGGTGGCCGAGATGTTGCCCTCGTGCTCGTTCAGCACGCGCTGGATGTGTTCCCACTGCAGGCGGTCGACCGACATCGGGTTTTCCGGCACCAGGGTATCCAGGTCGGTGTGCTCCGACAGCAATGCTGCCAGCACATCATCGGCGTCAGCCGGTTTGCACAGGTAATTGCAGGCGCCGCGCTTGACCGCTTCCACCGCCGTGGCAATGCTCGAGTAACCGGTCAGGATCACCACGCGCATTTCAGGGTCCAGCTCCAGCAGCTTGGGCAGCAGCACAAGGCCGGAGTCACCGTCCATCTTCAGGTCCAGCGTGGCGTAATCTGGCAGGTCCTGCTGGGCCAGAATCAAGCCTTCCTCGGCCGAACTGGCGGTGCTCACGCGGAAACCGCGACGGCTCATTGCCCGGGCCATGACCCGGATGAAGGTGGCATCGTCATCCACCAACAGCAGGTGCGGCAGCTCTTCGCTTTCGACCTGGTTTTCTTCGCTCATCATTCATCTCCTCGCTTGCCATAGGGCAGGCGCAATTCGGTCAGGGTGCCACCCTGTTCATGACTATAGAGTTTCACCGAACCGCCCGCACGGGTCACGCTGGCCTTGCTCAAGAACAGGCCCAGGCCGAAGCCTTTGCCTTTGGTGGTAATGAAGGGTTTGCCGATGGCTTCGGCAATGGCCGGCGGCACGCCAGGGCCATGGTCACGGATACTGATGACGATGTCCTGAGCGTCCCAGTCCAGGCGCACTTCCAAGTCATCGGGGCAGGCATCGGCTGCATTGTTCAACAGGTTCAGCAGCGCCTGGGTCAGGTCTGGTGGTGGCGTCAGGCGCGGCACTTTGCCATCGCGCAACCGCTGGAAGCGGTAGCTGGCTTCCGGGCGCATCAGGTGCCAGCGGTTCAGCGCCTCGTCCAGCCAGGCGGTCACCTCCTGCTCCACGATCGCCAGGCGGCGGTTGGCTTCGGCGGCGCGCACCAGCTGTTGCAAGGTCTCTTTGCACAGCTTTACCTGGTCCTGCAGGATCTGCAGGTCTTCCTGCAGCAGCGGGTCGGTGTGGTCCTGACGCATTTCGTTGATCAGCACGCTCATGGTCGCCAGTGGCGTGCCCAGCTCATGGGCAGCACCGGCGGCCTGGGTAGCCACGGCCAGCAGTTGCTCATCGCGCAGGCTTTCTTCACGCCGCTCGGACCGCAGTTGCTCCTGGCGGCGCAGCTCTTCGGCCATGCGTGCGGCAAAGAAAGTGATCACCGCCGCAGCCAGGGCAATGCTCAGCCACATGCCGTAGACCTGCATCTTGTCCCGCGCCATGGGCAGGCCCTCAAGCGGGTAGAACTGCACCAGCAGCAGGCTGTAGGCGGTCAGGGCGATACCCGACAGAATCAGCGAATACAGCCACGGCAAGGTCACTGCGGCAATCGCCAGCGGTACCAGGTAATACGACACGAACGGGTTGGTCGAGCCGCCGGAGTAATACAGCAAGGCACTGTGGATCAACAGGTCACAGGCCAACTGCAGGGCGTACTCCATTTCGGTGACGGGCAGCGACAGGCGCAAGCGCAGCGCGGTGAAGGCACACAGCAGCGACGACAAAGCCAAGGTGCCCGCCAGCGACAGCCACGGCAAGGGTAGCAATTCGGTCCAGTAGGCGACGCCCACGGAGCCAGCCTGGGCAGCCAGGACCAGGACCCGGATGACGGTCAGGCGCCAAAGGTTCTGGCGGGTAGCAGATAGCGGTTGTACGGCGGCGAGCATGAGCTCTCCTGATGAGTGCTCCAGAAAATCGGCTGGAGTATACCGAAGCCGGGCGCCTCGCTGCAGCGCTGCGGCAAAGCGCCACAGTTTGTCACAGGTTCATGATGGCACTTTTGAACCCACTACACTGTTGCCGGTCTGATGGGCCATGCGTGGAATGATGGCCAAACCCCACGCCTTTTATTGCCAAGGAGTACCACATGCAAATCCCACGTCGCGGCGCCGCCCTGATTCTGTCCTGCGGCTTGCTCGCCAGCCTGCCTGCGCTGGCTGCCGATGAGCCACGTTACAACCAGGTATCGCTGCGCGCTGAAGTGAGCAAGGAAGTGCCGCGCGACCTGATGGTCGTGACCCTGTACAGCGAAGCGCAGAACAGCGACCCGGGCAAGCTGGCCAAGCAGATCACCGAAACCATGAACAAGGCCGTGCAGCAGTCGCGACAGGTCAAGGACGTGAAGATCAGCCAAGGCAGCCGCAACAGCTACCCGGTGTATGACAGCAAGGGCCAGAAGATTACCGGCTGGCGCGAGCGCGCCGAGCTGCGCCTGGAAAGCGACAACTTCCCGGCCCTGTCCCAGCTCACAGCCGACCTGCTGCAAGAGCTGAAAATGGGCGGCATGGACTTCTCCATCGCACCGGCCACACGCAAGGCCAGTGAGGATGCATTGCTCAAGGACGCCGTCGATGCCTTCAAGGCGCGTGCTCAACTGGCCACCGAGGCGCTGGGCGGCAAGGGCTACAAAGTGGTCAGCCTGAACCTCAACAGCAGCGGTTACCCGCGCCCGTACCTGCGCAGTGCGCCAATGGCGATGAAAGCCATGGGGGCCGACGAAGCAGCGCCAGCGCCGGATATCGAGGCGGGCACCAGCGAAGTGAGCATGAATGCTGATGGCCTGATCGAAGTGCAAATGCCCTGACAGCCACGAGCTTCAAGCGGCAAGCTTCAAGTTGACTGTGAACCCGGTCTGCTGTGGCTTGCTGCTTGCCGCTTGAATCTGCTTTTCAGACATTTCCTACGCAACACCCAGGTGCGTCCTACGTTTATCACCGCCTAGAAACATCGCGCAAAATGCCATCATTTTGCCTGCGCAAACGTTTAACTTCGCCTAAAGTTATACTGATGCGACATCCATGTACGCCCGTACCACTTTTCCGGCGCCAACTATCCTTATACCTGTTGCATTGGGAACACCCCCTGCATAAGTATCCTCAGGTCGGCTCACGAGGCCACCTCATCCAAAAAATGACAACAATGAGGCCACCATGCTCAAACACGCAGTCATTCCGTTCCTGCTTGGCGCAGGCTTGCTCACCGGCGCGCCGTCGGTCCTGGCCGCGTCCAACCTGGTGTTTTGCTCAGAGGGCAGCCCGGCCGGTTTTGACCCGGGCCAGTACACCACCGGGACCGACTTCGACGCCTCGGCAGAGACCGTGTTCAACCGCTTGACCCAGTTCGAACGAGGCGGTACTGCAGTTATCCCGGGCCTGGCGACCAAGTGGGAAGTGTCCGACGACGGCAAGACCTACACCTTCCACCTGCGCGAAGGCGTCAAGTTCCATACCACCGACTACTTCAAGCCCAGCCGGCCCTTCAACGCCGACGATGTGCTGTTCACCTTCAACCGCATGCTCGACAAGGATCAGCCGTTCCGCAAGGCCTACCCTACCGAGTTCCCGTATTTCACCGACATGGGCATGGACAAGAACATCGCCAAGGTGGAAAAGCTGGACGAGCACACGGTGAAGTTCACCCTTAACGAGGTCGACGCTGCGTTCATCCAGAACCTGGCCATGAGCTTCGCTTCCATCCAGTCCGCCGAGTACGCCGACCAATTGCTCAAGAACGGCAAGGCCGCCGACATCAACCAGAAGCCGATCGGCACCGGCCCGTTCGTGTTCAGCAAGTACCAGAAGGACGCGCAGATTCGCTTCAAGGGCAACAAGGACTACTGGCAGCCCGAGGACGTGAAGATCGATAACCTGATCTTCGCCATCACCACCGATGCCTCGGTACGCATGCAAAAACTGAAGAAGAACGAGTGCCAGGTCACCCTGTTCCCGCGGCCGGCCGACATCGAGCCGCTAAAGGCCGACAAGCACCTGCAGATGCCCCAGCAAGCCGGGTTCAACCTGGGCTACATCGCCTACAACGTGATGGACAAGATCAAGGGCAGCAACGAGCCCAACCCCATGGCTCAGCTGAAAGTGCGCCAGGCGCTGGACATGGCGGTGGACAAGAAGAAGATCATCGAGTCGGTCTACCAGGGCGCCGGCCAGTTGGCAGTCAATGCCATGCCGCCGACCCAGTGGTCGTATGACGACAGCATAAAGGACGCCCCCTTCGACCCCGAAAAAGCTAAACAGCTGCTCAAGGAAGCCGGCATCAAGGAAGGCACCGAGATCACCCTGTGGGCCATGCCCGTGCAACGCCCATACAACCCCAATGCCAAGCTGATGGCCGAAATGCTGCAATCCGACTGGGCCAAGATCGGCATCAAGGCCAAAATCGTCAGCTATGAATGGGGCGAGTACATCAAACGCTCCAAAGGTGGCGAACAAGGCGCCATGCTGATTGGCTGGAGCGGCGACAACGGTGACCCGGACAACTGGCTGGGCACCCTTTACGGCTGCGATGCCGTCGACGGCAACAACTTCTCCAAGTGGTGCTACAAGCCCTACGACGACCTGATCAAGCAGGCCAAGGCCACCTCCGACCAGGCCAAGCGCACCGAGCTGTACCAGCAGGCGCAGCACATTCTCAAGGAGCAGGTGCCGATTACCCCGATCGCCCACTCCACCGTGTATCAGCCCATGAGCGCCAAAGTGAAGGACTTCAAGATCAGCCCGTTTGCGCTGAACGCCTTCTATGGCGTAAGCGTGGACAAATAGGGTAACTCCAGCACCCGCCGTCTGGCGGGTGCCTTGCCCCCTTCCCCCTCTTCATGTCGTCCCGCGGCTATCCGCTGCGGGGTGGGCGAACTGTTGCCGCCATTCGCACCCCGAGGCGGCGCAAACAGCTGAAAAAGGACTTGCCATGCGTCACGCGACCCGTCTTTCAACCTTGCTGGCCCTGGGCCTGATGAGCCAATCCCCGGCCCTGTTGGCGAACAACCTGGTGTTTTGCTCCGAGGGCAGCCCCGCCGGCTTCGACACCGCCCAGTACACCAGCGCCACCGACAACGATGCCGCCGAGCCGATCTACAACCGCCTGGTCGAGTTCGAGCGTGGTGGTACTGCCGTGCACCCTGCCCTGGCAACCCGCTGGGAAGTATCCGACGATGGCTTGCGCTATACCTTCCACCTGCGTGAAGGGGTGAAGTTCCACAGCAACAAGGCCTTCTCCCCAAGCCGCGATTTCAACGCCGACGATGTGCTGTTCACCTTCAACCGCATGCTCGACAAAGGCCACCCGTTCCGCCAGGCCTACCCTACCGAATTTCCTTACTTCATCAGCATGGGCCTGGACAAGAACATCGCCCATGTCGAGAAGATCGACCCGCTGACTGTGGCATTCACCCTGAACACGGTCGATGCCGCGTTCATCCAGAACCTGGCCATGAGCTTCGCCTCCATCCTCTCCGCCGAATACGCCGGGCAACTGATGGCCAGCGCAAGACCGAGCGACATCAACCAGCAGCCCATCGGCACCGGGCCGTTCGTGTTCCAGCGTTATCAGAAGGATTCGCAGATCCGCTACAAAGGCAACAAGGAGTACTGGGCGCCGGATGAGGTGAAAATCGACAACCTGGTGTTCTCGATCAACATCGACCCTTCGGTACGCATCCAGAAACTGCGCCGCAACGAATGCCAGGTCACCCTGCACCCTCGCCCGGCCGACCTGCCAGCGCTCAAGGCCGACAGCTCGCTGCGGGTATTGCAGCAACCAGGCTTCAACCTCGGCTACATCGCCTACAACACCCAGCACCCACCGTTCGACCGGCTGGAGGTGCGCCAGGCGATGGACATGGCTGTGAACAAGAAGGCCATACTCCAGGCGGTGTATCAGGATTCCGGCCAACTGGCAGTCAACGCCATGCCACCGACCCAGTGGTCCTATGACGAAAGCCTCAAAGACGCGCCCTACGACCCGCAAAAGGCCAGGCAGCTGCTGCAGCAGGCCGGCGTCAAACCTGGCACCGAAGTCACCCTTTGGGCCATGCCGGTGCAACGCCCTTACAACCCCAACGCCAAGCTGATGGCCGAAATGCTCCAGGCAGACTGGAACAAACTCGGGTTCAAGGTGCGCATCGTCAGTTACGAATGGGGCGAGTACCTCAAGCGCATGAAAAGCGGCGAGCACGACATCGCCCTGATTGGCTGGACCGGCGACAACGGTGACCCGGACAACTGGCTAGGCACCCTCTACAGCTGCGATGCCATCGGCAGCAACAACTACTCGCTGTGGTGCGACCCGCAGTACGACAGCCTGGTCAAGCAGGCCAAGCAGGTCACAGACCAACCGCAGCGCAGTGCGCTGTACCGGCAGGCCCAGCAACGGCTCAAACAGCAGGTGCCGATTACGCCGGTGGCGCATTCCACAGTTAACCAGCCGCTCAGCATCAAGGTTTCTGAGTTCAAGGTCAGCCCGTTTGGGCGCAATGATTTTTCCGGTGTGAGTGTTGATTAAGCGTTAGCCAATACCGGCCTCTTCGCGGGCAAGCCCGCTCCCGCAGGATCTCTACAGGTTCGGACCTTGCGCCCTATCTGTGGGAGCGGGCTTGCCCGCCAAAAGGCCAGCACAGGCAACACAACGCCCCCTTTTAGCCCGGCGACCCCGGGCAACTCTGGCAACACCGCAGCAAAAAACCCGGCCCACAAGGCCGGCAATAACTAGAAAGCAATGGGAGCTTCAACCTTGAAAGTACCAACCCTGAGCGCACTGGCCTTATCCATCAGTGCATTTTCCACCGTGGCCCAGGCCGATCCGCAAAGCCAGGACTACATTCCGCTCACCCTCAAAGGCAGCAGCGCGCAGGCGCAAGCCAGCGGCTTCATCGACGGCCAGAGCCTGTCCGGCAGCACCCGCAACTGGTACGCCCGCGAACGCGCTGCACGCGCCCCGCTGTGGAAGTACTACAAGAGCGACGGCACCCGCCACCCCACCCACAGCCGGGAAAACTGGCTGCAGGGCACCATCCTCAACTACAGCTCCGGTTTCACCCAAGGCACCGTGGGTTTCGCTGTCGAGGCCGCTGGCTATAACGCCATCGCCCTGCAGCAGAGCCGCGAAGCGATTGCCGGCCCCAACAACCGCACCCTCACCCACAGCGATGGCGACCCCGTCGGCCAGTGGAGCAAACTGGGCCTGGGCAACATCAAGGCGCGCGTGTCCAACACCACCCTTACCCTTGGCCGCCAGTCGGTGGACACGCCCATGATCGCCTACATCGGCAACCGCGCCCTGCCATCGAGCTTCCAGGGCGCGTTCCTGCACAGCGCCGAGTTCGACAACCTGAGCCTCGATCTGGGCACTTTCGACCGCGTTTCGCCACGCACCGAACAAAGCCTTAGCAAGTTTCGCAGCGAATACGGCGCCACCGGCGTGGAAACCGACCGCGCCAGCACTGCCGGCATCAATTACCAGCCGTTCAAAAGCCTGAGTACCAGCCTGTATGCCACCCAGGTAGACGACTTCTGGAACCAGTACTACTTCGGCGCCAACCACGTGCTCGGCGACAGCGCAGTGCTCAGCCTGAGCACCGGCCTTAACTACTACAAGACCGTCGATGCCGGCAGCCGGAAAATGGGCAAGATCGACAACGACACCTACAGCCTGTCGCTCGGCCTGACCCACCAGGCCCATACCCTCAGCGCCTCGTGGCAGCAGGTGAACGGCAACGAATACTTCGACTACCTGCACGAAACCAACGGCATCTACCTGGCCAACTCGTTGTTGTCGGACTTCAACGGCCCCAACGAGAAGTCGCTGCAGCTTTCCTATGTATTGAACATGGCGCCCTACGGCGTGCCAGGGCTGAAGTTCAACCTGTACAACGCACGCGGCTGGGGCATTGACGGGACTCACTACCGCGGCACCGCCTACGACGTGAATGGCCTGAACGGCGAAACCCACTACGAGTGGGGCATCGGCACCAGCTACGCGGTGCAGAGCGGGCCGCTGAGAGACACCAGCATCCGCGCGACCTACACCACCCACCGCGCCAGCAAGGCACAGGGTGACGGCAGCCTGGACGAGTTCCGGGTAGTTACCACCATTCCATTCAACATTCTTTGACCGCTGGCGCCACGGTCCCCTTCGCAGCGGGCCGTGGCGGCTACGCTGGAATCAATGCAAAAGCAGGGAGTGTTCAACCCATGCAGAGAGCTTTCATCAAATCGCTACCGTTACGCCTTGCCCTCGCCACGCTGGTGCTAGGCAGCGCAACGCAGCTGGCAGCCAAACCGCTGGTGGTCTGTACCGAGGCCAGCCCGGAAGGGTTCGACGTTGTCCAGTACACCACCGCGGTCACACTTGATGCGACGTCCGAGACACTGTTCAACCGCCTGGTCGACTTCAAACCAGGCACCACCGACGTCCAGCCGGCACTGGCCGAGCGCTGGGACATATCGCCAGACGGGCTGACCTACACCTTCCATCTGCGCCAAGGGGTGAAGTTCCACACCACCGACTACTTCGAGCCGACCCGCGACTTCAACGCCGACGATGTGTTGTGGAGCCTCAACCGCCAGCTTGACCCGCACCACCCATGGCACGACAAAACCAGCGTCGGCTACCCGTATTTTGAAAGCATGGCCTTCAAGCAGCTGCTCAAATCGGTGATCAAGACCGACGACCACACCGTGGTGATCACCCTGGCCCGGCCGGAAGCACCGTTCCTGCATGACATGGCCATGGGCTTCACCTCGATCTACTCCGCCGAGTACGGTGACCAGTTGCTCAGGGCCGGTAAAACCGCCGAGCTGAACAGCAAGCCGGTCGGCACCGGCCCGTTCATCTTCCAGCGTTACAACAAGGATGCGCAGGTCCGCTTCAAACCCAACCCAGACTACTTCCGCGGCAAACCGCCGGCCGACGCGCTGGTGTTCGCCATCGCCACCGACAGCAACGTGCGCCTGCAGAAGCTGCGCGCCAACGAATGCCAGGTCGCGTTGTACCCCAAGCCGGATGACGTGCCATCGATCAAGGCCGACCCGAAACTCAAGGTCGCCGAAATCGAAGCGCTTGTCACCGGCTACATCGCCATGAATACCGAGCACAAATACCTCAGCGATGTACGCGTGCGCAAAGCCATCAATATGGCGTTCGATCGGCAGACTCATGTCGACCAGCTGTTCGGCAAAGGCAACGCGCTGGTGGGTGTGAACCCCTACCCACCGACCATGCCTGGCTTCAACACCGCCAACCAGAACCCGCCCCGCGACCTCGCAAAGGCACGCGCCCTGCTCAAGGAAGCTGGCGTACCGGAAGGCACGGTGATCACACTGTTTACCCGCAACGGCGGTGGCATGACCAACCCTAACCCGCGCCTGTCGGCCGAGATGCTGCAGGCCGACCTGAAGCAGATCGGCCTGCAGCTGGATATCCGCGTGATGGAATGGGCCGAAATGCTGCGCCGTGCAAAAAATGGCGAGGCCGACCTCGTGTCCACCGGCTGGGCTGGCGACAACGGCGACCCCGACAACTTCCTCACCCCGCTGCTCAGTTGCGACGCCGCCAAAACCGGCGAGAACTACGCCCGCTGGTGCAACTCGAAATTCCAGGAGCTGATCACCCGTGCCCGCGAGGTGGTCGACAACGACGAGCGCGCAAGGCTCTATAGCGAGGCATTGAAGGTGTACGATGACGACCAACCCTGGATCAGCATGGCCCATCCAAAGATGTTCACCGCCATGCGTGACAACGTGGAGGGCTACGTGATCAGCCCTCTGACCAACAATAACTTCGCCACCACCAAGGTGAAGTAGAACAACAACGACCGCCGGCAACCCACACGGGGACCGGCGGCATTGCCGTACCGGGCTGATCGCCCCGCGGCCTGATGAGGTAACCCCGACAATGTTGAGTTTTATTGCCCGGCGCCTTGGCCTGCTGATACCGACCTTTTTCGGCATCACCTTGCTGACCTTTGCGCTCATACGCCTGATCCCCGGCGACCCGGTGGAAGTCATGATGGGCGAGCGCAGGGTCGATCCCGAAATGCACGCCCAGGCCATGGAGCGCCTGGGCCTGAACAAGCCACTGCCGGTCCAGTACCTGGACTATGTCGGCAAGCTGGCCCAGGGTGACCTCGGCGAATCGCTGCGCACCCGCGAAAGCGTGTGGACCGAGTTTCTCACCCTGTTCCCGGCCACCCTGGAGCTGGCCTTCGCCGCCCTGCTGTTCGCCGGTATCGTCGGCCTGCTGGCCGGGGTGATCGCCGCGCTCAAGCGCGGTTCATTGTTCGACCACGGGGTGATGGGCATTTCCCTGGCCGGCTACTCGATGCCGATCTTCTGGTGGGGCCTGATCCTGATCATGTTCTTCTCGGTGAGCCTGGGCTGGACCCCAGTGTCCGGGCGCATCGACCTGCTCTACGACATTGAGCCGAAAACCGGCTTCATGCTCATCGATACCCTGCTCAGCGACGAAGAAGGCGCCTTCAAGGACGCGGTGATGCACCTGATCCTGCCGGCCATCGTGCTGGGTACCATCCCGCTGGCAGTCATCGCCCGCATGACCCGTTCGTCGATGCTTGAAGTACTGCGCGAAGACTACATCCGCACCGCCCGCGCCAAAGGCCTGTCGCCGGCCCGCGTGGTGTTCGTGCACGGCCTGCGCAATGCCTTGATTCCGGTGCTGACCGTGTTCGGCCTGCAGGTCGGCACGCTGCTGGCCGGTGCGGTGCTGACCGAAACCATCTTTTCCTGGCCGGGCATCGGCAAGTGGCTGATCGAAGCCATCGGTGCCCGTGACTACCCCGTGGTCCAGAACGGCATCCTGTTGATCGCCTGCCTGGTAATCCTGGTCAACTTCGTCGTGGACATCCTCTACGGCCTGGCCAACCCACGCATCCGTCATCAGCGCTGAGGCCTTCGCCATGACTAGCCCGATTGCAAAATCCGTGTCGCCGGCCAGCCCGGTGGACCAGAGCCTGCTCTACCCCTCGCCGTACAAAGAATTCTGGCAAGCCTTTGCGCGCAACAAAGGCGCAGTGATGGGCCTGGCCTTCATGTGCCTGGTGGTGTTCTGTGCACTGTTCGCGCCGTGGGTCGCCCCGCATGACCCGAGCGAGCAGTACCGCGACTTCCTGCTGACCCCGCCGGTATGGCTGGAAGGCGGCACCTGGCAGTTCATCCTCGGCACCGACGAACTGGGCCGCGACCTGCTTTCGCGCCTGATACAGGGGGCGCGGCTGTCGCTGCTGATCGGCCTGTCGTCGGTGGTGATGTCGCTGATCCCGGGCATCCTGCTGGGCCTGCTGGCCGGCTTCTTCCCGCACATCCTCGGCCCATCGATCATGCGCCTGATGGATGTGATGCTGGCCCTGCCCTCCCTGCTGCTGGCCGTGGCCATCGTCGCCATCCTCGGCCCAGGCCTGATCAACACGGTAATCGCCATCGCCATCGTCTCACTGCCCTCCTACGTGCGCCTGACCCGGGCTGCGGTAATGGTTGAACTGAACCGCGACTACGTCACCGCCGCACGCCTGGCGGGTGCCGGGCTGCCACGGCTGATGTTCGTCACCGTGCTGCCCAACTGCATGGCGCCACTGATCGTGCAGGCTACCCTCAGCTTCTCTTCAGCGATCCTCGATGCTGCCGCGTTGGGCTTCTTGGGCCTGGGCGTGCAACCACCCACCCCGGAGTGGGGCACCATGCTGGCTTCGGCCCGTGACTATATCGAGCGCGCCTGGTGGGTGGTGAGCCTGCCCGGCCTGACCATTCTGCTTAGTGTGCTGGCAATCAACCTGATGGGCGACGGCCTGCGCGATGCGCTGGACCCGAAACTCAAGAACGCCGCCTGAGGAGAACGCCATGTCACTGTTGCAGATCAACAACCTGAACGTGCGCTTCGGCGACGCCAATGCCGTACCTGTCGTCGATGGCCTGGACCTGTCGGTGGAGGCTGGCGAGATCCTGGCCATCGTCGGCGAATCCGGCTCGGGCAAATCCGTGACCATGATGGCCTTGATGGGCCTGATCGACGCCCCCGGGCGCATCACCGCCGATGCCCTCCGTTTCGACGGCACCGACATGCTCAAGCTCAGCGGCCGCCAGCGGCGCAAGGTGGTGGGCAAGGACATCGCCATGGTCTTCCAGGACCCGATGACCGCCCTCAACCCCAGCTATACCGTGGGCTACCAGATCGAAGAAGTGCTGCGCCAGCACCTGGGCCTGACGGGCAAGGCCGCGCGCCAGCGTGCCCTTGAGCTGTTGAAAAAGGTCGAGATCCCAGCTGCGCAAAGCCGCCTGGATGCCTATCCGCATCAGCTGTCTGGCGGCATGAGCCAGCGTGTGGCGATTGCCATGGCCATTGCCGGCGAGCCCAAGCTGCTGATCGCCGACGAGCCGACCACCGCACTGGACGTGACCATCCAGGCGCAGATCATGGAGCTGCTGGTCAACCTGCAGAAGGAGCGCAACATGGCGCTCATCCTGATCACCCACGACCTCGCCGTGGTCGCCGAAACGGCCAAGCGGGTATGCGTGATGTACGCAGGCGAAGCCGTCGAGGTGGGCCAGGTGCCGACGCTGTTCGACGTGCCCGCCCACCCCTACAGCGAAGCCCTGCTGGCGGCGATCCCCGAGCACAGCATCGGCGCCGAGCGCCTGGCCACCCTGCCTGGCATCGTCCCTGGCCGCTACGACCGCCCCGTCGGCTGCCTGTTGTCGCCGCGCTGCCCCTATGTGCAGGACAACTGTCGGCGCCAGCGCCCTCCCCTCGATCCCCAGGCTCACAGCCTGGTGCGTTGTTTCTACCCGTTGAACCAGGAGGTGGCGTGATGGCCGTCGTTCTATCTGCGCGCGAGCTTACCCGGCATTACGAAGTCTCCCGCGGCCTGTTCAAAGGGCACGCCCTGGTCCGTGCGCTGAATGGCGTATCGTTCGAACTGGAAGCCGGCAAGACCCTGGCGGTGGTCGGCGAGTCGGGCTGCGGCAAGTCCACCCTGGCCCGCGCCCTGACCCTGATCGAAGAGCCGTCGTCCGGCTCGCTGCAAATTGCCGGCACCGAGGTGAACGGCGCCAGCAAGGCTGAGCGCAAGCAACTGCGGCGCGACGTGCAGATGGTGTTCCAGAGCCCCTACGCCTCGCTCAACCCACGGCAGAAAATTGGTGACCAGCTGGCCGAGCCGCTGCTGATCAACACCTCGCTGAGCAAAGCCGAACGGCGCGAGAAAGTGCAAAAAATGATGGAGCAGGTGGGCCTGCGCCCCGAGCATTACCAGCGCTATCCACATATGTTCTCTGGTGGCCAGCGCCAGCGTATCGCCTTGGCCCGAGCGATGATGCTGCAGCCAAAAGTGCTGGTGGCGGACGAGCCGACCTCGGCATTGGATGTGTCGATCCAGGCGCAGGTACTGAACCTGTTCATGGATTTGCAGAAGGAGTTCAACACCGCCTACGTGTTCATCTCGCACAACCTGGCGGTGGTGCGGCATGTGGCCGATCACGTACTGGTGATGTACCTGGGGCGACCGGCAGAGATGGGGCCGAAAATGGATATTTACGAGCGGCCGCTGCATCCCTATACCCAGGCGCTGCTGTCGGCAACACCTGCCATTCACCCGGATCCGCTGAAGCCGAAGATCCGCATTGTCGGGGAGCTGCCCAACCCGTTGAACCCGCCAGATGGGTGTGCGTTTCACAAGCGCTGCCCGTATGCGACGGAACGCTGTGCCAAGGAGGTGCCGGCGTTGCGGCAGGTGAGTAGCCGGCAGGTGGCTTGCCACTATGCCGAGCAGTTCCTGTAGATGACCGGGGGCGCTCTGCGCCCCATTCGCAGCACAAGGCTGCACCTACAAGGGACCGCGATAACAGGGGATATCGCGGTCGTCTGTAGGAGCAGCCTTGTGCTGCGAATGGGCCGCAAAGCGGCCCTCTCGGTCAATGCATGAAAATGGCAATCAGGATGATGACCGGGATCGGTACACCAAGCATCCAGAGCAGTATCGAGCGCATGTCAGTTCTCCTTGCTTAACGTTGAATGGTGCGATGGGCTACGTATTCGCCTTCCAGCCACTGCACCTGGTCACGGCGGCGACCACCGTAGAGCGCTGCAAGGCTGGCGAAGAAGGCGCCACACAGCAGCGCGACGAAGGTCCACAGCGCTGTCCAGGCAGCGACCTTGGCGGCGGTATCAGCGGCTTGTTTGGCCTTCAGCTTCAGCTGTTGCACCTGGCCCATCACCTGATCGACACGGGCTTCGGCTTCGGCCTGGGTCAAGCGCGTACGCTGGGCCACCAGCTGCGCCAGGTAGGTACGGTCTTCGGCAGGCAGCGCACCATCGCTGGCAATGCCTTTGGCCAGGATGCGTGCGGCCACGCCATTGGCTGCATCCTCGCTGACCGGCGCCGGGCCATCCCCACGGAACAGGCTATCGACGAAATAGCCCATCGAATCGTTGTTGTCACCGGACGCCGCGGCACCACCGGCAGCGGCCGATACGGTAGCCGCCTGCGAAGCTGCACTGGCACCAGCGCCCACCAGGTTGCCCGCAGCACCCAGCACCAACATGGCAGCCACCAGAGTTGCTACGGCCCAGGACAGGAAACCATGCGCGGTATCGCGGAAATACACTTCATCGCCATGCAGGTTGGCCCATTTCACCCGCAGCCGGCCGGCAATGTAGCCGCCCAGGCCCGAAGCGATGATCTGCGTCAGCAGCAGCCATACGATGGTGGAAATGCCCAAGGCTTTTGCACTCGCCCCCTCGTCTGCCCAAGGTGAAGTGGCTGCAAAGCCAAGCCCTGCACCAAGGACCACCAGGATCAGAGACAAGGCAGCTGCAGTAGCGGCGCCAGCGAAGATCGCAGCCCAGGAAACACCTGAGCGGCTTTGTGAATCGACAGCGGGATAGTCGGCAGGGGTGATCATGATGTTTTCGCCTTAAGTGGTTAGCGACAAGTCCATTCGCGCAGTAACCTTTGCAGCGGCTGTGCCAGTTGTGACAAAAAATTAACCCATTGAAAAACAGTAAGTTGGAAAAACGGATTAATTTTGAATCGTGCAAATTGCGCGACTGGGCCCTGTGCATCAGGTGTTCTGCATTCTTGTCGCAAACTTGGCAACGAGGCATCATTCACCCATGACGCTCCCTGATGGCCCTGCCCACACCCCGATTACCGCAGACACGGTGCTGCGCTATCACCTGTGCTGGAAGCACCGCGATCTAGACGGCGTGATGGCGCTCTACCACCCTGACATCCAGTACCACGACTTCTTCCAGAACCGCGTGCTCGGCTACCAGGAGCTGCGCGACTACGTCCGCGCCTGCCTGCCCCATGAGGCCGGCGAAGACATCGTCCACAGCGACCGCATCCGCGTCGACGGCTGCACAGCGTTCATCCAGTACCAGGTCACGGTCCAGGGCGGTGACGGCCTGGTAGCGTTCAAGTCCAGCGAAGCGATCACCGTCAAGGACGGGCTTATCTGGCAGGTCAACGAATACGCCACGCTGGTCCGCCACAACGGCACCCGCCACGCCAGCGCAGGCCCGCGCCCGGCAACCAGTCGCCTGGGCCTGTCACCCCGGCAGTTGTCGACCATGGCCCAGGACCTGGAGCACTACTTCCAGCGCAAGCGCCCCTACCTGAACGCAGAACTGAACCTGCAGCAAGTCGCCGACGCCAGTGGCTACAGCCGCAACCAGATTTCCTACCTGCTGAACCAGGTGCTGGGGCAAAGCTTCTACCGCTACGTCAACCAGGCCCGCCTGCAGCACCTGATGGCCAGCCTTGACGATGACAGCGTCGAAGCGACGATCGATGAGCTGGCCTTCAGCGCCGGCTTCAACTCGCTGTCGGCGTTCTACAAGTGCTTCCGTGAACACACCGGGTTCACACCCAAGGCTTACCTGAAGCAATTTTCCCTGCGTGCACGCACGTAAGACAGCGGCCGGCCCACATCACTAGGATCGCCCACAGACCTTGACGGATGTGGAGTCGAACCCGATGCAACCCCTGCGCACGATAAGCCTGTGGATGGACCAGCTCGACGAGCCACTGTGCGCCCGCCCGGCCCTGCGCGAAGACCTGCACGCGGATGTGTGCATTATCGGCGCCGGCTACACAGGCCTGTGGACCGCCTACTACCTCAAGCGCCAGGCGCCACAGCTGAACATCGTGGTCATCGACGCCAACATTGCCGGTTTCGGCGCCTCTGGGCGCAATGGCGGCTGGCTGATGGGCAACCTGTTGGGCGAAGACCGCCTGCTGGCCACCCTGTCGCCCCAACAGCGCCGCGCCAGCATCGACCTGCTACACGGCATACCCGATGAAGTACACGCAGTGCTGCAGCGCGAAGGCATCGACTGCGACTACCGCAAAGGGGGTGTGCTGTACTGCGCGGCACGCTACCCGGAGCAGGAGCGCAGCCTGCGCGCCTACCTCGACGACCTGTATCGCCAAGGCATGACCGAGGATGACTACCGCTGGCTACGCCCCGAGCAGTTGGGCAGCCAGCTGCGGGTCAGCAATGCGTTTGGCGCCATCTACAGCCCGCACACCGCAACCATCCAGCCGGCCAAGCTGGTGCGCGGCCTGGCGCGCGCGGTCGAAGCGCTGGGTGTGCCGATCTACGAAAACACCCCTGCAATCGATTGGCAGCCCGGCGAAGTGCGCACCCCGCTGGCGCGCATTCGCTGCCAGTGGATGGTGCCCGCTGTTGAAGGCTATGCGGCCAGCCTGCCGCCGCTGGGCAAGCACCAGTTGCCTGTGCAGAGCTTGCTGGTGGCCACCGAACCGCTGCCGGAGGCCACCTGGGAGCAGATCGGCCTGAGCCAGGGCCAAGCCTTCAGCGAGAGCAGCAGGCAGGTCACCTACGGCCAGCGTACTGCCGATAACCGCCTGGTATTCGGCGCACGCGGTGGTTACCGTTTCGGTGGCCGCCTGCGCGAAAACTTCAACCTCCAAGCGCACGAAATCGAACTGCGCCGCTACCTGTTCAGCGAGCTGTTCCCCCCGCTCAAGCATGTGCGCATCACTCACTCCTGGGGCGGCAACCTGGGCATGGCGCGGCGCTTCCGCCCGCACATGCTCTGCGACCGCCAGCGCGGCATTGCCCTGGCCGGTGGCTACGGTGGCGAAGGCGTCGGTGCCACCAACCTGGGCGGGCGCACCCTGGCCGCGCTGATCCTTAACCAGCACAACGAACTGACGGCACAACCTTGGGTACTGGACAACCGCCCGGTTTCGAGCCTGGCCAGCTGGCCGCCCGAGCCCTGCCGCTGGCTGGGCTACAACGCGATCATCCAAAGCTTCGTCCACGAGGACCGCACCCTCGCCAATCCCGCCAGCGCGCCGTGGAGGCGGCGCCTGGCCAGCTCGCTTGCGGACTTCATGGAAGGCTTCATGCACTGACTTCCCTTATCAACTGCACAGGATCCACCGGTCATGAGCATCACCCAGTTCAAGAACACCGACAGCGCTGTGCTCGACAGCTCCAACCCGGTCGCGGTGCCACTTGGCGACCCCGTGGCTGTAACGTCTGTCACCTGCGTGGAACGCAGTGATGGCGTCGAGACCGGCATCTGGGAGTGCACCCCCGGGCGCTGGCGGCGGCAGATCGTGCAACAGGAGTTCTGCCATTTCATCAAGGGCCGCTGCACCTTCACCCCTGACGGTGGCGAACCCCTGGTCATAGAAGCCGGAGACGCATTGATGCTACCGGCCAACAGCACAGGCACCTGGGACATCCAGGAGACCGTGCGCAAGACCTACGTACTTATCTTCTGATCCGCTGATCGCCTGCCTTCGATAACAACAGACAAAGCAAGGTAAACCCGACATGCGCACGCTCCTTCTCGCTCCTCTGATGCTGGCCGCCAGTGTGGCCAACGCCGCCGAAACGGTGAAAATCTACAACTGGTCCAGCTACGTCGCCCCCGACACGCTGAAGAACTTCCAGCAAGCCAGTGGCATCGTGCCCACCTACGATGTGTACGACAGCAACGAAACCCTCGACGGCAAGCTGATGACCGGCAACTCCGGCTACGATGTGGTGTTCCCCTCCAACCACTTCATGGCACGGCAGATCCAGGGCAAGGCCCTGAAGAAGCTGGACAAGTCGCAGCTGCCCAACTGGCAAAACCTCAACCCGGTGCTGCTCAAGGCACTGGAGGTAAACGACCCCGGCAACCAGTACGGCTTCCCGTACCTGTGGGGCAGTACCGGCATTGGCTACAACATCGACAAGGTCAAGGCGGTGCTCGGCGACAACGCGCCGGTGGATTCGTGGGACCTGATCTTCAAGCCCGAGTACATGAGCAAGCTGAAAAGCTGTGGCGTCGCCGTGCTGGACAACGGCCCCGAACTGCTGCCGATTGCCCTGCACTACCTGGGCCTGCCGCACCACAGCCAGAACCCGGCGGACTACGACAAGGCCAAGGCGCTGTTGATGCAGGTGCGGCCTTACATCAGCTACTTCCATTCATCGAAGTACACCGGCGACCTGGCCAATGGCGATATCTGTGTGGTGGTGGGCTTCTCGGGGGATGTGCTGCAAGCGAAAAACCGTGCCGAAGAAGCGAAGAACGGGGTGAAGGTGGGCTACTCGATACCCAAGGAAGGCGCGCCCATGTGGTTTGACATGGTGGCCATGCCGGCCGATGCACCGGACGAAAAAGCCGGGTATGCCTACATGAACTACCTGCTGCAGCCAGAGGTCATGGCCAACATCAGCAACCATGTGCAGTACGCCAACGGCAACCTGAAGGCGGACGGGCTGGTGGAGCCGGCCATGAAGGGCAATACGATGATTTACCCGAGCGAAGACATGATGGGCAAGTTGTATGCGCTGGAGGCGATGCCAGCGAAGATCGACCGCATTCGCACCCGGATCTGGACCAGTATCAAAGCCGGAAATTGAAATGGGGCCGCCTAGCGGCCCTTCGCGGGCACGCCCGCTCCCACAGGTATCCCATGACCTCCAGGTTTGGTGATTCCCTGTGGGAGCGGGCGTGCCCGCGAAGGGCTGCAAAGCAGCCCCGATTTCAGGCCTTAATGGTGTTCGCGGGTCGCGCGGAATTTCACATCCGGCCAGCGCTCTTCCATCAGCGCCAGGTTGACCCGGGTCGGCGCCAGGTAGGTCAGGTGCCCGCCACCGTCGATAGCCAGGTTTTCCATGGCCTTGGTCTGGAATTCCTCGAGCTTCTTCTTGTCGTCACAGCTGATCCAGCGCGCCGACCACACGGTGATCGGCTCGTAGGCGCATTCGACTTTGTACTCTTCCTTCAGGCGGCTGGCGACCACATCGAACTGCAGCACACCCACCGCACCGAGGATGATGTCGTTGCTGCGCTCGGGGAAGAACACCTGGGTCGCGCCTTCTTCGGCCAGCTGCTGCAGGCCCTGGCGAAGCTGCTTGGACTTGAGCGGGTCCTTCAGGCGCACGCGGCGGAACAGTTCCGGGGCAAAGTGCGGAATCCCCGTGAAGCCCAGCGCCTCACCTTCGGTGAAGGTGTCGCCAATCTGGATGGTACCGTGGTTGTGCAGGCCGATGATGTCGCCGGCAAAGGCCTCATCCAGCTGCTCGCGCTCTGAGGAGAAGAAGGTCAGCGCATCACCGATGCGCAGGTCCTTGCCGGTACGCACGTGGCGCATCTTCATGCCCTTTTCGTACTTGCCCGAACAGATGCGCATGAAGGCGATACGGTCACGGTGTTTCGGGTCCATGTTCGCCTGGATCTTGAACACGAAACCTGTGAACTTTTCTTCCACCGGCTCCACGGTACGCTCGTGGGCGACCCGGGCCAGCGGGCGTGGCGCCCAGTCGACTACGGCATCGAGCACATGGTCGACACCGAAGTTGCCCAGCGCCGTACCAAAGAACACGGGCGTCAATTGGCCGTTGATGAATTCGTCCTGGTCGAACTCATGGCATGCACCCTGTACCAGCTCAAGCTGCTCGAGGAAGCGACCATATTCGTCACCCAGGTGCGCGCGGGCTTCATCGGAGTCGAGCTTCTCGATGATCTTCACCTCGGTACGCTCATGGCCGTGGCCCGGGGTGTAGACAATGATGTAGTCACCGCGCAGGTGGTACACGCCCTTGAAGTCGCGGTAGCAACCAATCGGCCAGGTGATCGGCGCAGCCTTGATCTTCAGAACGGCTTCGATCTCGTCGAGCAGTTCGATCGGGTCGCGGATGTCACGGTCGAGTTTGTTGATAAAGCTGACAATGGGCGTATCACGCAGGCGGCAGACGTCCATCAGGGCGATGGTACGCGGCTCTACACCTTTACCGCCGTCGAGCACCATCAGCGCCGAGTCCACCGCGGTCAGGGTGCGGTAGGTGTCTTCCGAGAAGTCTTCGTGGCCGGGGGTGTCGAGCAGGTTGATCATGTGCTCGCGGTACGGGAACTGCATCACCGAGGTGGTAATCGAGATGCCGCGCTGCTTCTCCATTTCCATCCAGTCGGAAGTGGCGTGGCGGTCGGACTTGCGCGACTTCACGGTACCGGCGACGGCAATGGCCTTACCCATCAGCAGCAGCTTCTCGGTGATGGTGGTCTTACCGGCGTCGGGGTGGGAAATGATTGCGAAAGTGCGGCGCTTCGCGACTTCGGCGGCCTGGTTGGTCATGGGAAATCGCCTGACTGGGGGATTCAAAAAGGGGCGATATCATACCTGAAGTTGGGCTGGGACCAAAATCTGCTGAATCAGCGGCAGTTGCGCCGGCGTCTCGCGGGTGAACCCGCTCCCACAATGACCTGCGCTGTTTTCAAGCCTTGCGCAGACCTGTGGGAGCGGGCTTGCCGGCGACAGGGCCAGCCCAATGGCAAAAAAAACATCTGGCAATCGCTTTATCGCGACAAATGGCCAAAGCGCAGTTATTTCAACGCCTGCAGCGCATTAAGCTGCTGTTTTTTCTCGCCAAAATTCCTGACATCCAGTGATTAACGCTGGCCAAATGCCGCCTCAAATGGGAACCTTTACGCCCACGGAGACGTCCATTCCCCTGCAACCCGCTTCGGTTGGGGACTGGTTTCATCAGCATTTTCGGGCCCGACGGGGTTCGGCTCATGGCCTGATCGCAGCCTTCGGCGTGCGTCACGCTGCTACTCGCGAACACACCAACCGCCGCCAGGACTGGCCGGCAAAAAAGAAGTGTGCTCGCCGACAACACAAGGAGTCCGCCTGTGGCTAAACGCTACGGTAAAGGGCTGTTGGGATGCGCCACCGTGCTCGTCATCCTGGCCCTGCTGGTCCACTGGATCGGCATCGACACGATCGCGCGTTACCGCGACGATCTTGGGTTCTACCTGCAAGCGCACCTGGTTCTGGTGCTGGCTTCGATGGCGGCGGCGCTGGCCGTGGGCATCCCGGCTGGCATTGCCCTCAGTCGACCGCACCGGGTCGACAAAGCCGAACGCTTCATGCAGTTTTTCAACGTTGGCAACACCATCCCTCCCCTGGCCGTTCTGGCCATCGCGCTCAGTATCCTGGGCATAGGCGCCGGGCCTGCGATCTTCGCGCTGTTCCTCGCCTCCCTCCTGCCCATCGTGCGCAACACCTACGAGGGCCTGAAAAACGTCCCCGCCTCGCTCAAGGAAGCCGCCACCGGCATCGGCATGACCCCGCGCCAGCAACTCTGGCAGGTGGAGCTACCGAATGCCGTGCCGATCATCGTCGGGGGTGTACGTGTGGCCCTGGCATTGAACGTGGGCACCGCGCCACTGGCATTCCTGATCGGCGCCAACAGCCTGGGCAGCCTGATCTTCCCCGGCATCGCCCTGAACAACCAGCCACAGCTGCTGCTGGGTGCCGCCTGCACCGCACTGCTGGCGCTGGTGCTGGACGCGGCGGTGAGTTTCTCCAGCAAGCGCTGGCTGGAACGTGGCCTGGCCCAACAAGGATAGGGAACCTATGAACAAGAGAATCGCCTTGCTGCTGGGCGCGGCCCTGCTGTTCGCAGGATTTGCCCAGGCAGCGGAAAAACCGCTGGTGCGCATCGGCGCGCGGGTGTTCACCGAGCAGACTGTGCTCGCCGAAATCACTGCGCAATACCTGCGCGCCAATGGCTTTGACGTGCGCGTCACCACCGGCCTTGGCAGTAACATCGCGCGCCAGGCCCAGGAAACCGGCCAGCTTGATCTGATGTGGGAATACACCGGTGTTTCGCTGGTGTCGTACAACCACATCGACGAGCGCATGCCCAGTGCCGAAGCCACCTTCGCCAGGGTCAAAGAGCTGGATGCAAAGAAGGACCTGATCTGGCTGACCCCGTCGAAGTTCAGCAACACCTACGCACTGGGCCTGCCCAAGCAAGTGGCCGACGCCTACCCGCAGGTCAACACCATCAGCGACCTCAACCAGGTACTGCGTGACGAAAGCCCGCGCAACCACCTGGTGGCGCTGGACACCGAGTTCGCCAACCGCCCCGACGGCCTGGTTGGCCTGCGCGAGATGTACGGCTTGCCGCTGGACCGGCGCAACATCCGCCAGATGGACGGTGGCCTGGTGTACACCGCCATGCGCAATAACCAGGTGTTCGCCGGTTTGGTGTACACCACCGATGGCCGCCTGAGTGCGTTCAACCTCAAGCTGCTGGAAGACGACAAGCACTACTTCCCCGACTACACCGCCGCGCCTGTGGTGCGCAAAGCCGTGCTCGACGCCAACCCGCAACTGGCCGCCCTGCTCAAGCCACTGGCCGAGCAACTGGACGACGAAACCATGCGCCAGCTCAACGCCAAGGTTGACGTCCAGCACCAGAACCCGAGCACCGTGGCCGCCACCTTCCTGCGCGAGCACCCACTGAACAGCGAGGGCCAGCCATGAACCTGATCGATACCTTCAGCCACCTGGACTGGGCCCAGGTGCTGCAACTGACCTGGCAGCACATCATGCTGGTGGGCGTTGCAGTGAGCCTGGCCATCCTCGTCGGCGTACCGTTGGGCATCTTGATGACCCGCTTCCCGGCTGTTGCCGGGCCGCTGCAAGCCAGCGCCACGGTGCTGCTTACCATCCCGTCGATTGCCCTGTTCGGCCTGCTGCTGCCGTTCTACTCCAAGTTCGGCCAAGGCCTGGGTCCACTACCCGCGATCACTGCAGTGTTCCTGTACTCGCTGCTGCCGATCATGCGAAATACCTACCTGGCCCTGACCAATGTCGAGCCCGGTATCCGGGAAGCCGCACGCGGCATTGGCATGACCTTCGGCCAACGCCTGCGCATGGTCGAGCTGCCTATCGCGGTACCGGTAATCCTCGCCGGTGTACGCACTGCCGTAGTCATGAACATCGGCGTCATGACCATTGCCGCCACCATCGGCGCCGGCGGCCTGGGCGTACTCATTCTTACCTCCATCAGCCGCAGCGACATGTCGATGCTGCTGGTCGGCGCCGTACTGGTCAGCCTGCTGGCGATCATCGCCGACCTGCTGCTGCAAACCCTGCAACGTGCCCTGACTCCAGAAGGACTGCGCTCATGATCGAACTGAAGAACCTCAGCAAAACCTTCAACGTCAACGGCAAGGACGTCAAAGCCGTCGACTCGGTGAACCTCACCGTCAATGAAGGCGAAATCTGCGTGTTCCTCGGCCCCTCGGGCTGCGGCAAGAGCACCACGCTGAAAATGATCAACCGCCTGATCACCCCTACCTCCGGCCAGGTGTTCATCAACGGCGAAGACACTACCGGGCTGGACGAGGTCACCCTGCGCCGCCGCATTGGTTACGTGATCCAGCAGATTGGCCTGTTCCCCAACATGACCATCGAGGAGAACATCACCGTGGTCCCGCGCCTGCTCGGCTGGGACAAGCAAAAGTGCCACGAGCGGGCGCGTGAGCTGATGCACATGATCAAGCTCGAACCCAAGCAGTACCTGCAGCGCTACCCGCGCGAGCTGTCCGGTGGCCAGCAGCAGCGGATCGGCGTGATCCGTGCCTTGGCGGCCGAAGCACCGGTATTGCTGATGGACGAGCCGTTCGGCGCGGTCGACCCGATCAACCGCGAAATGATCCAGAACGAGTTCTTCGAGATGCAGCGGGCGCTGAACAAGACCGTGATCATGGTCAGCCACGACATTGACGAGGCCATGAAGCTGGGCGACAAGATTGCCATCTTCCGCGCCGGCAAACTGTTGCAGCTGGACCACCCCGACACCTTGCTGGCGCACCCGGCGGACGACTTCGTGAGCAACTTCGTTGGCCAGGACAGCACCCTCAAACGCCTGCTGCTGGTACGCGCCGAGGATGCAGCGGACAACGCGCCATCGGTGAGCCCGGAAACGCCCGTGAGCGATGCGCTCGAGCTGCTGGATGAGCACGACCGCCGCTATGTCGTGGTGACCGATGCACAGAACAAGGCACTGGGCTATGTGCGCCGACGTGACATGCACCGCCAGCAAGGGACGTGTGGCGACTTCCTGCGTTCGTTCAATGCCACGGCGTCGCACGATGAACATTTGCGCATCCTGCTGTCGCGCATGTACGAGTTCAACCGGGCGTGGTTGCCGGTGCTGGATGCCGAGCAGGTGTTTTTGGGCGAGGTGACGCAGGAGTCGATTGCGGCGTACCTGAGTTCGGGCAGATCGCGCGGGGCCAAGACCAGCATCGTCTCGCCAGCCGAAGCGGTGGTTTCGTAGAAAGCCGGGGGCCGCGTTGCGCCCCATTCGCGGGACAAGCCCGCTCCCACAGGTACGGCGCAAGCCTTGAGACTGACACTGTACCTGTGGGAGCGGGCTTGTCCCGCGAATGGGGCGCAACGCGGCCCCAGCAATCTCCAGTCAGAACCCTACGCTGGCCTGCACATAAAAGGTCCGCGGCTCACCTACATAGAGGCCGGCGTTGTTGTCGCTGGAGCGGGTGAAATACTGCTTGTCGAACAGGTTCTTCACCCCCGCCGCCAGCTTCAGGTTGGACATCTCTGGCCCGAACTCATACCCGCCACGGGCATGCCAGGTCACGTAACCCGGGATATCACCATACTGCCCATCCGCACTCGGCTCGGTGATGTAGTCGCCGTTGAAGCTGCCATCGGCATTGATCCCGGTCCCCGGTGCGCGCTGCCTGGATTGGGCATAGGCGTCCAGGTTCCAGGTCCAGCGGTTAACCGCGTAACGCACGCCGGCGGTGGCCACCTGACGTGAATAGAACGGTAGGTCACGGCCCTTGAAGCCCGGGATTTCACCTTCATACGTGGCCCGGGTAAAGGTGTAACCACCATTCACCGAAAGCCCTTCCAGGCGCGGGTCCAGCCCAGCCAGGTCATAACGCACCGAAGCCTCGATACCCTGGTGCTTGGTCGCCCCGAGGTTGGTCCAGCCTACGTCGTTGCTGATGTACTGCAGTTCGTCATCAAAGTCGATGTAGAACGCGGTCAGTTCACCCGCGAAACCGCCATTTTCATAACGCGTGCCGATTTCGTAGGTCTTGGCCTTTTCCGGCTCCAGGCCATTGGCCGTGCTGTTGCCAGTACCGCCTTGGCCCAGCTGGAAGTACTGCAAACTCCCGAACGAGGTTTCGTAGTTGGCGAACACTTTCCACGCGTCGGAGATGTGGTACATCACGCTCAGGGCCGGCAGTGGCTCGTTACTGGTGATGCTGCGCTTCTTCTCCGCCACCGGGCGGTTGTTGGCATCCAGCACCGGGCGGTCGCGCCAGTCAGTATTGATGTGCTCGAAGCGGATGCCCGGCGTGATGGTCCAGTTGCCCACATCGATCTTGTCGTCGATGTAGTACGCGCTGGCCTCCGTGCCGCCGCTGCGGTCCTGGAACACATGGCCGTCAGAGGTCGGAGTCACGGTCGGCACGTTGTCGATCAGCGCCAGGCGGGTCGACTGTTCGCGCATCGCTTCCTTCAGGTAGCGATAGCCCACGCTGACTTCCTGAGTGGTGGGGCCGGCAAAGAAGATGCGCGACACCCGTGGCTCGATGGCGAAGGTGTGGTAGTTGCGCGGGTAAGAGGACAGGGTCTTCATGTCACGCGAGGCGATGGCGCTGCCGCGGAAGCTGTCGGTGTAATACGTCAGTACTTCGAACTGGGTGGCATCGTCGAGCTGGCGTTGCCACTTGAACGACACATCCTTGCGCCTGCCGGCGAAGTAGTCGTAGTCGCGCAGCGACTGATAAGGGTTGCTGTCGTACTGCGCCTGGGTCAGGCCGCCGGGCATGTCGGCACGGCCATCGTAATAATGGAAGTTGAGCCAGAACTCATCGACATCGGTGGGCGCCCAGTGGGTCTTGAGGATGACGTCGTCGATGTCGTTGCCATTATTGCTTTCACGGTAACCGTTGCCGTTCACCCCGGTGTACAGCAGCGCCACGCCCATGCCGTTGTCCGCCGTGCCGCCGACGAAGGCCGACTCGGTGTGCTTCCAGCCGCCGTGTTGGGAGGTTTCAAGGGTGGTGGACAGTTCCGCCGAGGCCTTTTCCGGAATCGCCCGGGTGACGAAATTGATCACCCCACCCACGTTCTGCGGGCCATAGCGCACCGAACCGGCACCACGCACCACATCGATGCTGTCCAGGTTGCCTGAGGAAATCGGCGCCATCGACAGCTGTGGCTGGCCATACGGCGCGAAGGCGGCCGGGATGCCGTCGATCAATACGGTGGAGCGTGGCGACAGGCGCGAGGTGAGGCCGCGTACGCCCACGTTCAGCGACAGGTCGCTGCCGCCGGTACCGTTGGAGTCCTGCACCTGTACACCCGGGATGCCACGCAGTACGTCGCGCACGCTCATCGCGCCCTGCTCAACCATTGCCTCGCGGCGCACCACGGTGCGGGCACCGGGGTGGTTCTGCACCACGCTTTGCTGGGCATCGCCCAACCAGTCACCGACCACCTTGATGTCGGTGGGCGCCAGCTCCAGGCTGCCGCTGCCCAGGTCGAGGGCCGTCGGCAGCGGCTTTACCACCACGGTGTCCTGGGACATCTCGAAGGTCAGCCCGCTGCCTTGCAGCAACTGTTGCAACGCCTGCACCGGCGCCAGGTTGCCGGACACCGCCGGGGCCTGTTTGCCCGCCACCAGCTCGGGGCTGAAGAACAGCTGCAGGTTGGTTTGCTGGCCGAGCTGGTTCAGTGCCGAACCCAGCGGTTGGGCCTGGATCTGGAGGGTTTTGCCCGCCTCTGCGGCCTGGCTGTTGACGGTCACGGCGCTGACCGCCAAGGCCAGCGACAGGGCGCGCAAGCGTAATAAAGGCTTGTTGTTGTTCACGTCGTCGAAACTTCCTGAATGCGGAATAAACGCCAACTGCATGCAAATGGAAATGCTTGGCAGTTGCAGCTGGCGAGGAAGACGAACGAGCGAAAAAAAACCTGAATCTATTTCGCGATTATTTCGCGGGAGCCATCTTCATGGGCCTTGATGGCCACCGGCAGGATGCTCGGCAAGGCCCGCAACAGTGCGTCGGTGTCGTCGGTGCTGAAGGTACTAGAAAGGCGCATCTGGGCGACTTTACCGGGGGCAACGCGCAACGGCTGGCTACGGTAGCGCGATGCTTCGGCCACCACTTCGGCGAGGGTGGCGTTGTCGAACACCAGCTTGCCCTGGCGCCACGCTGTGACGGCAGCCGTATTGACTGCGTAGGCGGCGGTCACCGCGCCTTGTGCATCTATGTGCGAACCCTGGCCAGCCGCAAGCTGCGCCAGGGCGGCGCCCTTGCCCTGCACACGCACCGAACCCTGCTCTACCGCGACACGGGTACTGGCCGGGTCCAGACGCACATCAAAGCGGGTACCGGTCACGGTCACACGGCCTTGAGCTGTGTCCACCACAAACGGCCTGGCACTGTCGTGGGCGACGCTGAACATCACCTCGCCGGCATTCAGGCGGATATGCCGCTGGCCAGCGCTGAACTCGACCTGCAACTGTGTACTGCCATTGAGCTCCAGTTGCGAGCCATCCGGCAATTCGACCTGGCGGCGCTCATTGAAGGCAGTCTGCACGCTGGCTTGGTGATTCAGTTGTTGATAGTGCCAGCCGCCCCAGCCCAGCCCCAGTGCCAACACCGCCACACTGGCGGCCAGGGCCTGACGCATGAAGCGCCGACGTGGCAACTGCTGCACCCGGTCCGGTTGGCACAACGCTTCAAGGCGTTGGCGTGGAATGAAGTTGGCGGCCTGCCACACACGGCTGAGGTGCTGGTACTCCTGACGGTGGCGCTCGTCGCTGGCCAACCAGGCGCGCAACTGGTTTTGCAGCCCGGCATCCCGAGGCGCATCCTGCACGCGGGCAAACCATGCGGCCGCCTGCTCGCGGACGGTATCAGTACCGTGCTGTTTCATCGAAAAGGTCTCCTGACGCTTCATGCCGACACATCCAGGTGCTCACGCAAATGCCGGAGCGTGCGGATCATATACTTTTCGACCATGTTCTTGCTCAACCCCATGCGCTCGGCGATCTCGGCCTGGGTCAGGCCTTCGAGCTTCTGCCAGATGAACACCTGGCGGCAGTTCAGCGGTAACTCGGCCAGCGCCCGCTCGACGCTGTCGGCCAGTTCCAGCGCATGCACATAGGCCTCCGGGTCATCGCTGCCGGTGGTGCCATTGTCGATGGCTTCCAGCGCCAGCGCCTGGCGGCGGTCTTCGCGGCGCAAGCCATCTACGGCCAGGTTGCGTGCGGTCTGGTGCAGGTAGGCGCGCGGCTGCTCGACCTGCTCGCGCGGGTTTTCCAATACCCGGACAAAGGCATCGTGGGCGAGGTCCTCGGCCTGCTGACGACTGCGCAGTTTGCGCGTCCAGGTGCCGATCAGCTCATGATAATGATCGAGGAAGCCTTTGTGTCCGGACACGGTCTGGGTCATCAGGGAGGCGGATAAGGGTGCGAATAGTAATGTTTCGCATCAAAACCAGCAAATCCGCCAGTCGGTAACAAAAAATTTATGGAGGATTTCCTGTACGTGGGTACCAGGAAAATGTGGCCATAAATATGAACACCTGAGGCCCATTGGCAGGTGAACCCGCGCCTGCAGGCATTCCACAATCCCTATGGAAGCGGCTTCACCCGCCAAAGCGCCAATACGGTGTATTCCACAATATTTAACGCTTGAAACATCGCAGGGAACATCAGCCGGTCACACGAGTCGGTTATTCACATGGCTGGTCGTCGAGCCAGGTCGATCACGCCCGGATTGCCTGTTGATTCTGCATTCTTCACGCCCTAAAGTGCGCGCCGAACGTCCATGCTGGAAACGATCCATCCGGCTCAAGTACTGAGTAGGCGAACCAAAGTGGGGATACGGAGGACGTTCAGTTTGCAGCCACTTAAATTTTCAGTTTGCCCATGGAGTCCCTGAGCATGTCGATCCAGGTCGAAGATTATTTCGCGCGTGACACCTTCCAGAAAATGAAGGCGTTCGCCGACAAGCAGGAAACCCCGTTCGTACTCATCGATACCCAGATGATCAGCCAGGCCTATGACGACCTGCGTGCGGGCTTCGAGTTCGCCAAGGTCTACTACGCCGTCAAGGCCAACCCTGCCGTCGAAATCATCGACCTGCTCAAAGAGAAAGGTTCGAGCTTCGACATCGCCTCGATCTACGAGCTGGACAAGGTGATGGACCGCGGCGTCAGCGCTGACCGCATCAGCTACGGCAACACCATCAAGAAGTCCAAGGACATCCGCTACTTCTACGAGAAGGGCGTGCGCCTGTACGCCACCGACTCGGAAGCCGACCTGCGCAATATTGCCAAGGCCGCACCGGGTTCGAAAGTGTACGTGCGTATCCTGACTGAAGGCTCCACCACTGCCGACTGGCCACTGTCCCGTAAATTCGGCTGCCAGACCGACATGGCCATGGACCTGCTGATCCTCGCGCGTGACCTGGGCCTGGTGCCTTATGGCATCTCCTTCCACGTGGGCTCGCAGCAGCGCGACATCAGCGTGTGGGACGCCGCCATCGCCAAGGTCAAAGTGATCTTCGAGCGCCTGAAGGAAGAAGACGGCATCGAGCTGAAGCTGATCAACATGGGTGGCGGCTTCCCGGCCAACTACATCACCCGTACCAACAGCCTGGAAACCTACGCCGAAGAAATCATCCGCTTCCTCAAGGAAGACTTTGGTGACGAGCTGCCGGAAATCATCCTGGAGCCAGGCCGTTCGCTGATTGCCAACGCCGGTATCCTGGTCAGCGAAGTGGTGCTGGTGGCGCGCAAATCGCGCACTGCCGTCGAGCGCTGGATCTACACCGACGTGGGCAAGTTTTCTGGCCTGATCGAAACCATGGACGAAGCCATCAAGTTCCCGATCTGGACCGAAAAGAAAGGCGAAGCCGAAGAAGTCGTCATCGCCGGCCCGACCTGCGACAGTGCCGACATCATGTACGAAAACTACAAATACGGCCTGCCGCTGAACCTGGCCATCGGTGACCGCCTGTACTGGCTGTCGACCGGTGCCTACACCACCAGCTACAGCGCGGTGGAATTCAACGGCTTCCCGCCGCTGAAGGCTTACTACCTGTAATGCACAACGGGGCCGCAAGGCCCCGTTCTATCTGCAGCGATACCCCGTACATCACAGAGGCTTGTAATCGGCCAACGTAAAGTGCACCTCATCGCTCGTGACACTATGAGTGCTCAGATAGGCAATGAGGCTGAGCCCCGGGCCGTGGGTTTTGATCTTCACGGTATACCCCAGGCGATCTCGCAAAATGAATGCGGGACGAGCGTTCTCCCCTTCCCCATGCACACCAATCTCCTCGATCTTCCAGAACACATCGTCGGACACTGATCGGTAGAAACCAAGAAATCGATTGAGACTGGAATCCATTTGCCGCCCGAAGTAGTGCGAGCCCTCTGTAACGCAGGTAACCCGATAATGCCGACGGTTATCCCGTCGCTCGATGAAATCGAAGCGCAGCGTCACCGGCGTCGTATTTACTGTATCGAAGGATTCAGGCAGGCACAGCCAGCCAGAATCGGCCATGTCCATGAACGCACTCTCGATGATCATTACGGGCTTGATCGACGTGCCCCAATTAAGACAGTCCAGCTGGGCTGTAAAAGAAGTGTCCAAGTTTATTGCTGTCATACCTTTCATCCCCCCGCCCGCACTACGTTTTGATTGAGGGCGAGGAGATTATCGAAGCGCAGGCATGTCTCTAAGCTGTGGACGTTTCCTCGGCAACTCGTTGCTGCAGTTCTTCGGCATAGGCTTGCACATAGGCTGCCATCGGTGCCCCGCCAGTCTGCAGTGTGGCCAGTGCGCTCTTGAGGAAGTTCACATTGCCCTCCTTTCGTGCACGCGCCAGCCAAGGCTCGGCCTCAGCAGCCTGCCCTCGCTCGAGCAGCACCGTCGCGAGGCTGAACATCCCACGAAAGTCTCCCGCCTGCGCCGAGCGCCGATACCAGCGCACGGCCCGCGCGGGGCCCGCCGCCGTGGCAATGCCGAGCTCAAGATAGCGCCCGTACAGGTTCATCGACTTGGCATGGCCCATCTGCGCGGCCTTCTCGTAACAGAGCAGGGCCTGGGCCTGGTTGGCCGGCACCCCACGCCCCGTGGCCAACAGGTTGCCTAAGTTGTAAAGGCCCCAGTCCAGACCGACATCGGCCGCGCGCGCATAGTGAATGGCTGCCTGGGCCACATCCTGATCGCCACCCCAACCATGTTCCAGGCACCGGCCAAGCATGTTGTGCGCCATGGCACTGCCGCCCTGGGCGGCGATACCGAACCAGCGCCGCGCCACGGCCTCATCCGCCTCGATGCCACGCCCGTCGAGCAGGATCTGCCCGAGCAGCAACTGCGCCTCGACCACGCCCTGCCCGGCGGCCGCCAGGATCGCCTGGGCGGCTTGGCCGGGGCTGTGTTCGAGCATGGCCTTGAGGCCGGCGACATCCACCGCTTCTTCACGCCGCAATTGGTAAGACACGGCTCAGACCTCGGCCCAGCGGCGTAGCAGGTTGTGATAGGTGCCGGTCAGTTGTAGCAACGAAGGGTGCTCCGGTACATCGGCAGTCAGTTGCTGTATGGCATTGTCCATCTCGAACAACAGCGCCCGCTGGCTGTCCTCGCGCACCAGGCTTTGAGTCCAGAAGAACGCTGCATAACGCTGGCCCCGGGTCACCGGGTTGACCTTGTGCAGGCTGGTGCCGGGGTACAGCACCAGGTCACCGGCAGCCAGTTTGACCTGCTGCACGCCATAGGTGTCCTGGATCACCAGCTCACCACCGTCGTAGCTGTCCGGGTCGCTGAGGAACAGCGTGGAAGACAGGTCGGTGCGTACCCGCTCCGGGCTGCCCTTGGGCTGACGCAGGGCGTTATCGATATGAAAGCCGAAATTGCCACCCTCGCGGTAGCAGTTGATCAACGGCGGAAACACCTTGTGCGGCAGGGCCGCCGACATGAAGCGCGGGGTGTTCCACAGGCGGTCGATCAGCGCAGTGCCGATTTCCTTGGCCAACGGGTGCCCTTCCGGCAACTGCAGGTTGTGTTTGGCCTTGGCCGACTGGTAACCGGCAGTCACCTTGCCATCGGCCCAGTCGGCCTGCTCCAGCGCCTCGCGGATACGGGCCAGTTCGTCAGCGTCAAACAGGCCTGGGATGTGAAGCAGCATGGCGGCAGCACCGTTAGGAAATGTAAAGGCGCCAATGATATTGATTCCCTTTTGCGCTACACAAGCCCTTTCGCCGCTTAAGACGTTTCAGCTTGATGAAACCGTAAAGGCTAATTGTAAAGATTGTAAATTCTTCACGAATGGTAACGAATCTCAATTGTGAGTCACAATTGCTTACATTAAGATCCGCCGCCTCAACACCTTGGGGAAGGTCCTTAGCAATGCGCCAGTACGTACCATCTGCAGTGAGTTCGCCACGCCTGATCGTATCCGCCATCGGCGTCGCGCTTAGCGCCTCGTCGGTGTATGCCGCCGACCCGGCCGCCAGCAGTGCCATCACCCTCGATGCCACCAGCGTCAACGGCAAGGCTGAACAAGCCAGCACCGATTACAAGGTCGAAAAAGCCGCTTCGCAGAAGTACACCGCGCCGCTGGTGGACACCCCGCGCTCGGTTACCGTGATCCCGCAGCAAGTGATCAAGGACACCAATGCCCTGACCCTGCAGGACGCCCTGCGTACCGTGCCAGGCATCACGTTTGGCGCCGGTGAAGGTGGCAACCCTCAAGGCGATCGCCCGTTCATCCGTGGCTTCGACGCTCAGGGCGATACGTACCTGGACGGCGTGCGTGACACTGGCGCGCAAACCCGCGAAATCTTCGCCATCGAGTCGGTGGAAGTGGCCAAGGGCCCGAACTCGGCCATCGGTGGCCGTGGCGCCGCCGGCGGTACCATCAACCTGGTCAGCAAGCGCGCGCACCTGGGCAACTCGCTGGACGGTGCCTGGACCTGGGGCAGCGACCAGACCCAGCGCTACACCTTCGATGGCAACTACCAGTTCAGCGATACCGTTGCCGGCCGCCTGAACCTGATGACCCACGAAAGCAACGTCGCCGGCCGCGACAAGGTCAATTACGACCGCTGGGGTATCGCCCCGTCGCTGGCCTTCGGCCTGGGCACGCCGACCCGCGTCAACCTCGACTACTACCACCTGGAGAGCGATGACCTGCCGGATTCGGGCATTCCGTACACCATTCCGACCAACGGCAGCGCCGGGCGCACCTCGGCCCACCCGAGCAAGCCGAATGACGGCGGCGACAGCGACAATTTCTACGGCCTGACCGGTCGCGACTTCCGCAAGAGCCGTGTAGACATCGCCACCTTCGCGGTCGAGCACGACCTGACCGACTCGCTGACCATCAAGAACACCCTGCGTCACGGCAACAGCATGCAGGACTACATCCTGACCCAGCCTGACGACAGCAAGGGCAACGTCAACAACGGCAGCGTCTGGCGCCGTGCCAATACCCGCGTGGGCAACACCGCCACGACCACCAACCAGACCGACCTGTTCGGCGAGTTCTACGTCGGTGGCATGAAAAACAGCTTCTCGACCGGTATCGAACTGAGCCGCGAAGAGAGCGACCGTTCGTCCTACACCGTCGACACCGACACGGTCCCTGGCGGCGCTGCCAATACCAACTGCACCCCCGGCATGATCGGTGCCACCAGCGGCTACAACTGCACCTCGCTGAGCAACCCGAACCCGGATGACCCGTGGAACGGTGCCATTTCGCGCAACTACGCCGGCACCACCACCAACAGCAAGACCCGTGCACTGTACGTGTTCGACACCCTGGAGCTGACCCCCGAGTGGCTGGTCAACATGGGCCTGCGCTACGACCACTTCGACACCGACTACAAGACCTACAACGCTGCTGGCACCACCACCGCCAAAGGCAAGGATGTCAGCGAGTTCGTGACCGGCCAACTGGGCCTGGTGTGGAAACCGGCGGAAAACGGCAGTATCTACGTGTCCTACGCCACTTCTGCAACGCCACCAGGCTCGATGCTCGGCGAAGGTACAGAAGGCAACCCGCTGGGTGGCACCCCGGACCGTACCGGTAACCTGTTGGCCAGTGACATGGAGCCAGAGGAAACCACCAACTACGAAATCGGTACCAAATGGGACCTGCTCGACCAGCGCCTGGCGCTGACCGCGGCGCTGTTCCGCACCGAGAAGGAAAACGCCCGCGTCCAGGTGGACACCACCACCTACGAAAACGTCGGCGAAACCCGCGTACAAGGCATCGAACTGTCGGCCAGCGGCAAGATCACCGACAAGTGGCAGGTATTCGCCGGCTACACCTACATGCAGGCTCGCCAGATCGACGGCGGCCCACTGGGCAAGGCCAACGATGGCAACCAGTTGCCGAACACCCCGAACAACAGCGCCAGCCTGTGGACGACCTACTCGATCACGCCAAAGCTGACCGTGGGTGGCGGTGCGTTCTACGTGGATGACGTGTACGGCAGCGTGGCCAACACCACCATGGTTGACAGCTACGTCCGCTACGACGCCATGGCCGCCTACAAGCTGACCAAGAACGTCGACTTGCAGTTGAACGTGCAGAACCTGACCAACGAGGTGTACTACGACAAGGCCTTCTCTACCCACTTCGCCAACCAGGCGGCCGGGCGGACTGCACTGCTGACCACCAGCGTGCACTTCTAAAGCAACAACCAAGGGCCCCGTTCATTGAGCGGGGCTTTTGCGTATCAAGGCATAATGCACGCCGCGCAGTCTGCGGTAGCAACACAAGGTGATCGATGTGGTGAAGAAGACGCTGTTCCAATTGCACTGGTTCTTTGGCATCACCGCTGGCCTGGTGCTGGCCCTGATGGGCATCACCGGGGCCCTGTACTCGTTCCAGGAAGAACTGCTGCGTGCGTTCAATGCCGATGTACTCAAAGTAGAAGTGCGCGCCGAAGGCGTGCTGCCTCCGGCCGAGCTGGTGCAACGGGTCGAAGCCCAGCAGCATGACAAGGTGTCGATGCTGTGGGTGGATGTGCGTGAAGGCAACGCCGCACGTATCTTCTTCACGCCAGCACCGGGCGAGCGCCGAGGCGAGCTGCGCTATGCCGACCCGTATACGGGCGAACTCAAAGGTGAAGTGGCCGGGCAAGGCTTCTTCAACCTCATGCTCAACCTGCACCGCTTCCTGGCCATGGGCGACACCGGCCGGCAGATCACCGGTGCCTGTACCCTGATGCTGGTGTTCTTCTGCCTGTCCGGCCTTTACCTGCGCTGGCCGCGCAAGGCGCTGGACTGGCGCACCTGGCTGACCTTCGACTGGGCCAAGAAAGGCCGTGCCTTCAACTGGGACCTGCACGCCGTGGCAGGCACCTGGTGCCTGCTGTTCTATCTTCTGTTCGCCCTTACCGGCCTGTTCTGGTCCTATGAGTGGTACCGCGAAGGCCTGAACAAGCTGCTGGCCGACGCCCCGGCAGCCGGCCAGCAACAAAAACGCGGTGAAGGCCGTGGCCGCCACGGCCCGCAGAAAGTCGACAAGAACGCCCCGCCGCTGGTGGTCGACTATGACGCCATCTGGGCCAACCTCAAGGACGCCGCAGGCCCAGGCCTTGCCACGTACAACCTGCGCCTGCCACCGGTTGGCGGCCAGCCAGCCAACCTGTTCTACCTGCTGGACAGCGCCGACCACCCACGCGCCTTCAACACCCTGATGCTGGACCCGGCCACCGGCCAGGTAAAAAAACACGACCGCTACGCCGACAAATCCTTCAAGGCCCAACTGCTGCAGAGCGTCTACGCCCTGCACGTTGGCGAATACTTCGGCCTGCCAGGGCGCATCATCGTCACCCTCGCCAGCCTGACCATGCCGCTGTTCTTCGTCACGGGCTGGCTGCTGTACCTCGACCGCCGCCGCAAGAAGCGCCAGGTACGCGCAGCCCGTGGCAACGTTGCCAGCAGCAATGGCAGCGACGACAGCTGGTTGATCGGCTTCGCCAGCCAAAGCGGCTTTGCCGAGCAACTGGCCTGGCAAAGTGCCGGCCAGTTGCAGGCAGCTGGCTTGCCAGTGCAGGTACGTGCACTGGCCGAACTGCGTGAAGACGACTTGCGCCAGGCCCGCCGTGCGCTGTTCGTGGTCAGTACTTTTGGCGACGGCGAAGCACCCGACAGCGCCCGCGCGTTCGAGCGCAAGGTGCTCGGCCAGCCTTGGGCGCTGAACAACCTCAACTACGCCCTGCTCGCCCTCGGCGACCGTCAGTACCCGCACTTCTGCGGCTTCGCCCGCCGCCTGCAGGCCTGGCTGGGAGAGCGCGGAGCCAGCAGTGCATTCAGCCCAGTGGAGGTGGACAACGCCGACCAGGCCGCCCTGCAGCAATGGCAGCAGGAACTGGCACAACTGACGGGCGCCCAGCCGGTGGCCGCCTGGCAGCCGCCAAGCTTTGGCAACTGGTCACTGGTGCGTCGCGAACTGCTCAACCCGGGCAGCCAAGGCCAGCCGGTGTACTTGCTCGGCCTGCTGGCTGAAGAGCCTGCAAGTTGGGACGCTGGCGACCTGGTGGAGATATTGCCACTCAATGGGCAACCAAGGATCGACGCGTTCCTCAAAGGCATGGCGCTGGACGCCAGTGCACGGGTACACGTGAACGGTCTGGACGAAACCCTTGCCCAAGCCCTCGCTGGCCGCCAGTTGCCCGCGCGCCGTGATCACCTGATCGGCTTGCAGCCGCAAGCGCTGGTCGACGCTCTGGTGCCAATCGGCAGCCGCGAATACTCCATCGCCTCCATCGCCAGTGATGGCGTGCTGGAGCTGATCGTACGCCAGGAGCGCCATAGCGATGGCAACCTGGGCCTGGGCTCTGGCTGGCTCACCGAATACCTGCCACTAAACGGTACGCTGAGCCTGCGCCTGCGGCGCAACAGCGGCTTCCACCTGCCGGAGGCAGCTGCACCGATGATCCTGATCGGTAACGGCACGGGCCTGGCCGGCCTGCGCAGCCTGATCCGGGCCCGGGTGAACGCTGGCGAACAGCGCAACTGGCTGCTGTTTGGCGAGCGTAATCAGGCGCATGACCTGCTGTGTGGTGACGAGCTGCAAGGGTGGCTGCAAAGCGGCGACCTGGCACGCCTGGACCTTGCGTTTTCGCGGGATCAGGCCGAGAAAGTGTATGTGCAGGATGTGTTGCTGCAGCAGGCCGACGAATTCAAGCGCTGGGTGGCGGATGGCGCCTGTGTGTATGTCTGCGGCAGCCTGCAAGGGATGGCTGCGGGGGTAGATGCGGCGCTCAACGGCATGCTTGGTGAGGCCGCTGTGCAGCAGTTGATCGAGGATGGGCGGTATCGGCGAGATGTTTACTGATCATTCATTGATGTAGCCGGTACTGGCCTATCGCCGGCTAGCCAGCTCCCACAGGTACAGCACCGGGCCCGAGGGCAGTGGGTTACCTGTGGGAGCTGGCTTGCCGGCGATAGGGCCGGTACAGGCTGTCAGTGTAAATCGAAGGTATCGGCATCCAGGTTGGCCGGGAATTTGGCCCGGTACGCCGCCAGTTCCGCAGCGCTCAACACGGCGGTAAATACCCCGTCTGCCTCACCGGCACTGAGCAGGCTCTCGCCCTGGAAGTCCAGCACCTGGCTGTCGCCCGAATAAGCAAAGCCCTTGCCGTCCGTGCCCACCCGGTTCACGGCCGCCACATAGCACAGGTTCTCGATGCCCCGCGCCGGCAGCAGACGATTCCAGTGCTGGCGGCGCGCCGCCGGCCAGTTGGCGGTATACAGCAGCAGGTCCGTGTCCTGAGCGTCACGGCTCCACACCGGGAAGCGCAGGTCGTAGCAAATCAGCGGGCGGATCCGCCAGCCCTTGAGCTCGAACTGCACCTGGCGTTCACCGGGGGTGTAGTGCTTGTGCTCACCGGCCATGCGGAACAGGTGGCGCTTGTCGTAGTGCAGAATTTCGCCGTCCGGCCGGGCCCACAGCAGGCGATTGCGGTGGCTGCCATCGGCGGCCTGGATGATCACGCTGCCGGTAATCACCGCGTTGTACTTCTTCGCCTGGGCCCTCAGCCACTTATAGGTCGGCCCATTTTCCGGCTCGGCCAGGCTTTCGGACTGCATCGAGAAACCCGTGGTGAACATCTCAGGCAAGATCACCAGATCCACCTCCCCGACCTGTTCCAGCAGCACCTCGAAGTGCGCATAGTTGGCCTCGCGGTCGTGCCAGGCCAGGGTCGTTTGCACCAGGGCGACTTTCAGGTTGGGCAGTGTGCTCAGATCGCGCATAGTCGTTCCGCTGCCTGACGCAGCGTCTCCTCACGTTTGGCAAAGCACAGGCGTACCAGGCGTTGCTCGGGGATGGGTTGCTGGTAGAACACCGATACCGGGATGGTCGCCACACCGTGCTCGCGGGTGAGCCACAGCGACATGTCGACATCGTTCAGGTCCGGGCGGATCTGCGAGTAATCCACCAGCTGGAAATAAGTGCCCGCCGTGCGGGTAAAGTTGAAGCGTGAGCCCTCCAGCAAGCCGCAGAACAGATCGCGCTTGGCCTGATAGAAAGCCGGCAGTTCATCGATATGCTCAGGGTGCTCGGCCATGAAGTCGGCCAGGGCGCACTGCAGCGGCGTCACGCCACAGAAGTTGACGTACTGGTGCACCTTGCGCAGCTCTGCACTCAACGCCGGGGGCGCAATCACATAGCCGGTCTTCCAGCCGGTCACGTGATAGGTCTTACCGAACGAGCTGACCACAAAGGCACGTTGATACAGCTGCTCGTGCGCCAGTACGCTGGCGTGGTGGACGCCGTCGTACACCAGATGCTCGTAGACCTCATCGCTGACCAGGTAGATATCGCGGTCGGCAATCAGCATTGCCAACTGTTCAAGGTCTTCGCGGGTGATCAGGGCGCCACTGGGGTTGTGCGGCGAATTGAGGATGACCATGCGGGTGCGCGGGCTCAGGGCCTCGCTGAACTTCTGCCAGTCGATACGGAAGTCGCCGTCGCTCAGTTGCACATGCACGCAGCGACCACCGGCCAGTTCCACCGAAGGTTCGTAGCTGTCGTAGCACGGGTCGAAGACAATGACCTCGTCACCGGCATGGACCACCGCCTGGATGGCACAGAAGATCGCCTCGGTGGCACCAGGGGTGATGGTCACTTCCTGGTCGGCATCCACCTGTGCGCCATACAGCCGCGCCACCTTGGCCGCCACCTGCTGGCGCAAGGCCGGCAGGCCGGTCATTGGCGAATACTGGTTGTGCCCGGCAGCCACATGCCGGCCCACTGCATCGAGCAGGGCCTGCGGGCCGTTGAAATCAGGGAAACCCTGGGACAGGTTGAGCGCGCCAGTCTGCACGGCGAGCTGGGACATGGTGGTGAAGATGGTCGTGCCGACATTCGGCAGTTTGCTGCGGATCATGGAGCCCTCTTTCCTGGGGTGTATCCGGCACGGGGTGGAGTCCGAGCATAGCGGATCAAGCAGTCAGGAAAAAGGTTGAAACAATAGGGGGATTGCTCTGGATCAAAGGGCCTCTTCGGGGTGAACCCGCTCCCACAGGTGCTGCACAATATTCAAAATCTGTGGAGGACCTGTGGGAGCGGGCAAGCCTGCGAAGAAGCTGACGCGGAATCAGCGCTTGTCGCGGCGCTTCTTCTCGGCCTTCTTGTGGTGCGACATCAAGCGGCGCTTCTTGTTGACCTGGCGGTCGGTGAGGGTGTTCTTCTTGCCCTCGAACGGGTTCTCACCGCCCTTGTACTCGATGCGGATCGGTGTGCCGACCAGTTTCAGCACGCGGCGGTAAGTGTTTTCCAGGTAACGGGAGTAGGACTTGGGAATGCTCTCGGTCTGGTTACCGTGGATCACGATCAGCGGCGGGTTGGCACCACCCAGGTGGGCATAGCGCAGCTTGATGCGGCGGCCGTTGACCAGCGGCGGCTGGTGCTCGCTGACCGCATCTTCAAGGATCTGTGTCAGGCGGCTGGTTGGCCAGCGGGTCACAGCCGAGGTGAACGCGGCCTGCACCGACTTGTACAGGTTGCCCACGCCGGTGCCGTGCAAGGCGGAGATGAAGTGGATGTCGGCGAAGTCGACGAAGAACAGCCGGCGCTCCAGCTCGGTCTTCACGTAGGCACGCTCACCCGGCTCCATGCCATCCCACTTGTTCAGCGCGATGACGATGGCGCGGCCGGCTTCGAGGGCGAAGCCCAGCAGGTTCAGGTCATGATCAACCACCCCTTCACGGGCGTCCATGACGAAGATGACGACGTTGGCGTCCTTGATCGCCTGCAGCGTCTTGACCACCGAGAACTTCTCGACTTCCTCGTGGATCTTGCCGCGCTTGCGCACCCCGGCGGTGTCGATGAAGGTGTACTTGTCACCATCACGCTCGAACGGGATGTAGATACTGTCTCGGGTAGTACCCGGCTCATCGTAGACCACCACACGTTCTTCGCCGAGCATGCGGTTGACCAGGGTCGACTTGCCGACGTTCGGGCGGCCGATGATGGCGATCTTGATGCCATCCTTCTCGCTTGGGCCAGGAATGCGCACGGCCTCCTCGCCTTCTGCGACGTCCTGGTCGAGGGCTTCTTCCTCGGCATCACGCGGCAGGTGGCCGAGCACAGCTTCCATCAGGACGCTGATACCACGACCTTGGGAGCCCGCCACCGGAATGGCGTTGCCCATACCCATCGGCGAGAACTCGGCGCGAGCCACGTCGGGGTCGATGTTGTCGATCTTGTTGGCGACCAGAATCGCCGACTTGTTGCGCTTGCGCAGGTGCTCGGCAATCATCTGGTCGGCGGCGGTCATACCGGCGCGGGCATCGACCAGGAACAGCACGTAGTCGGCTTCTTCAATGGCCATGAGCGACTGCTCGGCCATTTTTTCATCCATGCCCACTTCGTCACCGGTAATACCGCCGGTGTCGATCAGGATGAAGGAACGACCCTGCCAGCTGGCATCACCATACTGGCGGTCACGGGTCAGGCCTGACAGGTCACCCACGATTGCATCGCGGGTTTTGGTCAGGCGGTTGAACATGGTGGATTTGCCGACGTTCGGGCGGCCCACCAGGGCAATTACGGGAACCATCGGCTCTCCACTCTCGAATTCTTGAAAATGCAAAGGCCGCTGCAAGGCAGCGGCCGGAGTTTGGGCGGCGTGTCCTACGCCGCAGCTTGAAACCCGCCAAGGTTTCAAGCATAGCTTCAGCGGATGGTCAGTGCCTCGAGCTTGCCGCTGTTGCCGAAGACATAGATGGTGTCGCCGACCACAAGTGGGCGGGCGCGCAGGCCATCGCTGTCGATACGTTCACGACCAACGAAGCGGCCATCCACCTGGCTCAGCAGGTGCAGATAACCTTCAAAGTCACCCACAGCCACGTAGCTGCTGAACACTTCAGGAGCGGTCAACTGGCGGCGAGCCATGCTGTCGTTGCTCCAAAGGGCGCTGGAAGAGCGCTCATCCACGCCTTCCACGGTACCCGAGGCTTCGCTGACGTAGACGTTACCGAAGCCCTGTGCGACACCTACATAGCTGGAAGCATCGCGCTGCCACAGCTCGCGGCCGCTTTCCAGGTCCAGCCCAGCTACACGGCCCTGGTAGGTGCTGACGTACAGGGTACCACCAGACAGCAGCAAGCCGCCGTCGATATCAACCACACGGTCCAGCTCGGAACGGCCCTTGGGGATGGCCACGCGGCTTTCCCACACCGGCACGCCGTTGTTGATGTCCACCGCGACCACCTTGCCGGTGGACAGGCCGGCGACGGCCAGGCGATTGGTGGCAATCGGTGCACCGGTGCCACGCAGGGTCAGCACGGCCGGGGAGTTCTCATAGATCCAGCGGCGGTCACCCGTGGCGGCATCCAGGCCGATCAGGCGGTCGTCCTGGGTCTGCACCACGACCACGTCACCGTTGTTGGCAGGCGGGGCCAGCACTTCGCTGGTCACGCGCGAGCGCCAACGCTCTTCACCGGTGCTGGAGTCCAGGGCGATGACTTCACCCTTGAGGGTACCGAGCATGACCAGGCCATAGCCCACGCCAACCGCGCCGGAAACCTGCAGCTCCAAGTCCTTCTTCCACACCACATCACCGGTGATGCGGTCGAGGGCGAAGACTTCGCCGTTGACGTCGGAAGCGTAGATACGGTCGTTCTCGATGGCCGGTACCAGGGTGTTGTAGGTCTCACCCTGGCCGTCACCGATCGAACGGCTCCACTGCTTCTTCAGCACCACTTCCTCGGTGAACTTGGTCAGCTCGGCCGGGGGCAGTTCCTTCTTGCTGTTGCTGCTGCAACCGGCGGCCAGTACGGCCAGGGTCAGCACTGCTGCATGTTTCCAACCGATCACTTACGCGTCCCCTTTAGCCAGGTCATCCAGCTTCAATTGCAGGCCACCGACCGCCGCCTCATCCGACAGCGCAGCCTTGGCTTTCTCGTAAGCGCTGTGCGCGTCGTCGGCGCGACCCAGCTGCACCAGCAGGTCACCCTTCAATTCTTCACGGCTGGCCAGGAAAGCCTTGTCGGCGTCGCCGTCCAGCAGCTTGAGGGCATCCTCGGCCTTGTTCTGGGCTGCCAGCACGCGAGCCAGGCGCTGGCGCGAAATCTCGCCCAGGGTCACATCGGCCGGCTTGTCCAGCACGCCTTTGAGCTCGGCAGCGGCGTCGTCGAGCTTGCCGCTCTCGACCGCGACCTTGGCTACGAACAGGCTACCGTACTGGGCGTAAGCGGTGCCGCCAAACTCGCTCTTGAGCTTGCTGGCCAGTTCCGCGACCTTGGTGGCGTCTGGCTGGCCAGTCGGCGTCAGGCTGGTTTCAATCAACGCCTGATACAGCTGCGAGGCACCTTGGGACTGGTTGTTCTGGTACTTGTGCCAGGTATTCCAGCCCAACACCACCACGCCTGCCAGCAACGCGCCAGTCAGCAGCGGCTTGCCGTTGCGGTTCCACCAGTCCTTGACCCCTGCCAGGTCATCATCATCGGTACTCGACACCCCAATACTCCTTTTCGCCTATTCGCTTGTTGAACCGCGTTACGCTTGCGCGATCGCGGTTTCCAGGTGCTCTGCCAGAGCATCCCAGGCAATGTTCTGTTGTTCGCCCTGGCCACGCAGGGGCTTGAAGCCGATTTCTTGCCTGGCCAGTTCCTCGTCACCGAGGATCAGGGCGAACAGCGCCCCGCTCTTGTCGGCTTTCTTGAACTGGCTCTTGAAGCTGCCACCGCCTGCGTTCACCGCCAGGCGCAGGCCCGGCAAGCGGTCGCGCAGGGTTTCGGACAGGCGCAGGCCTGCCAGCTCGGCCTGCTCACCGAAGGCGCACAGGTAGACGTCGATCTGGCGGCTGATGGATTCCGGTACCTTGCCCAGGGTTTCCAGCAGCAGGATCAGCCGCTCGATACCCATGGCGAAACCGACGCCGGTGGTCGGCTTGCCGCCCATCTGCTCGACCAGGCCGTCATAGCGGCCGCCGGCACACACGGTACCCTGGGCGCCCAGCTTGTCGGTGACCCACTCGAATACGGTCTTGCTGTAGTAGTCCAGGCCGCGCACCAGCTTGGTATTGATCACGAACGGAATGCCGGCGGCGTCCAGGCGGGCCTTGAGGCCTTCAAAGTGCACGCGCGACGCTTCGTCCAGGTAATCTTCAAGCTTCGGCGCACCCACCAGCACCGCCTGGGTGTTCTGGTCCTTGCTGTCGAGGATACGCAGCGGGTTGCTCTTCAGGCGGCGCTGGCTGTCTTCATCCAGTTGCTCCAGGCGCGCCGAGAGGAACTCGACCAGCGCGTCACGGTAGCGCGCGCGGGCTTCGCTGGTACCCAGGCTGTTAAGCTCCAGCTTGACCGCGTCCTGGATGCCCAGCAGGCCCCAAAGGCGCCAGGTCAGCATGATCAGCTCGGCGTCGATGTCCGGACCGTCCAGGTTGAACACTTCCACGCCAATCTGGTGGAACTGGCGGTAACGGCCCTTCTGCGGGCGCTCATGGCGGAACATCTGGCCGATGTACCACAGTTTCTGCACCTGGCCGTTGCCGGTGATGCCATGTTCCAGCACGGCACGGACGCAAGCGGCGGTGCCTTCGGGACGCAGGGTCAGCGAATCGCCGTTACGGTCTTCGAAGGTGTACATCTCTTTTTCGACGATGTCGGTCACTTCACCGATCGAGCGCTTGAACAGCTCGGTGAACTCGACGATCGGCGTGCGGATCTGGCTGTACCCGTAGGTGTCCAGCAGACCGGCCACGGTGCCTTCGAAGTAGCGCCACAGTGGCGACTGTTCTGGCAGGATGTCGTTCATGCCACGGATGGCTTGCAGCGATTTGCTCACGAAAAGTCCTTACGAATTCTGTGTGTCAGCCACGGGCGATCAGCGCCGCGTCGGCTTCGACCTTTTCGGCCGCTTTCTGACGGATGAGCCTTTCCAGCTCATCGACCAGGTTGTCATTGGTCAGTTTCTGCGCCGGCTTGCCGTCGATGTAGATCAGGTTCGGCGTGCCGCCGGTCAACCCTACATGGGCTTCCTTGGCTTCACCGGGGCCGTTGACCACACAACCGATCACCGCCACGTCCAGCGGCACCAGCAGGTCTTCCAGGCGCCCTTCCAGCTCGTTCATGGTCTTGACCACATCGAAGTTCTGCCGCGAGCAGCTCGGGCAGGCGATGAAGTTGATGCCACGCGAACGCAGGTGCAGCGACTTGAGGATGTCGTAGCCGACTTTCACTTCTTCGACCGGGTCGGCCGCCAGCGAGATACGGATGGTATCGCCGATGCCCTCGGCCAGCAGCATACCGAGGCCGACGGCGGATTTCACCGTCCCCGAACGCAGGCCACCGGCTTCGGTGATGCCCAGGTGCAGTGGCTGCACGATCTGCTTGGCCAACAGGCGGTAGGCTTCGACGGCCATGAACACGTCGGAGGCCTTGACGCTGACCTTGAAGTCCTGGAAGTTCAGGCGGTCCAGATGTTCGACATGGCGCAGGGCCGACTCGACCAGCGCCGCCGGGGTGGGTTCGCCGTACTTCTTCTGCAGATCCTTTTCCAGAGAACCGGCGTTGACACCGATACGGATGGGGATACCACGGTCGCGGGCAGCGTCGACCACGGCGCGTACACGGTCTTCGCGGCCGATATTGCCCGGGTTGATCCGCAGGCAATCGACGCCCAGTTCGGCCACGCGCAGGGCGATCTTGTAGTCGAAGTGGATGTCGGCAACCAGCGGTACGCTGACCTGTTGCTTGATCTTGCCAAACGCCTCGGCCGCGTCCATGTCCGGCACCGAAACCCGCACGATATCCACGCCGGCATCGACCAGGCGCTGGATTTGCGCCACGGTGGCGGCGACATCGTTGGTATCGGTGTTGGTCATGCTCTGCACCGCGATAGGTGCATCACCACCCACCGGCACATTGCCGACCCAGATTTTGCGGGATTCGCGACGTTTGATCGGAGATTCGCCGTGCATGACTTACTGTCCCAACTTCAGGCGAGCAGTCTCGCCACTGGTGAACGGGGCAACATCGACGGCCTGGCCGTTGTAGCTGACCTGGGCGCCCCGGGCAAAGCCCAGGCGTACCGCGAACGGCGGTTTGCCGGTCAGCTCGAGGTTGTCCCCCTTGCGCTTGACGGCGCTGAACAGCACCTTGCCGTTGCCATCGGACACCTGGGTCCAGCAATCGGCGGTGAACTGGATGGCGACCTTGGCGCTGCCTGCCGGTACTGCGGCGGGCTCGGCAGCGGCCACGGCAGCTGCAGGTGCTACAGGCGCAGCGGCGGCCGGTGCAGCTGGTGCTACCGGCGCAGGCGCTACGTTGGCTGCAGATTGCGCAGGCGCCTGCCGGGCGGGTGCGGCAGCAGACAATTGCGCCGGGCTTGCCGGCGCCTGTTCGGCGGCAGCGGCAGGCTGCTCGGCAGTGCCCTGCTCCAGTGCCAGCGGCGCGCTCTCGGGCTGCTGGCCTGCGGTAACCGCCTGATCTTCAGGTTCGTCGAGCGGGTGAATCTGGGTGGTGCCGTCGGCACTTTCGACTTCGACGTGCTCCAGGGCGATCTTGGCCAGGTCCTTGCCACGCAGGCTGCCCTGGTCCTGCCACCAGACGAAGCCACCGCCGACCACGACCACCAACAACAGCAGGCTGACGCCGCGCAGAATATTGTGCGACAGGCGTACTGGCTCTTCGATACGCCCCAGCGAGTGCACATCGCTGCCTTTGGCGTGGGTACCGGTGTAGCGGTCGAAGGCCTCTACCAGGGTGGCCTGGTCAAGGTCCATCAATTTGGCATAGGCGCGAATATAACCACGGGCGAATGTATGACCGGGCAGCTTGTCGAAGGCGCCGGTTTCCACATGGTTCAACGAACTGACAGTGAGGTTGAGCTTGCGGGCCACCTCGGCTTGAGACCAGTCCCGCTTCTCACGGGCCAGGCGCAAAAGCTCACCGGGGTTCTGGCCAGGCGCTACTGCTACTTCGGGATGCGCGGCGTTCATCGTTGCTCCGACAGGTATTGCTGATATTCCGGCGTACCGGGATAAAGTCGTTGTAATTGCTGGCCCAGCTCGGCCAGTGTGCCCTGCTCGTCGAACACCCTGGCAAGGCGGCTACCCAGCAGCAGGCTACGGGCATCGTGGTCGCTCAACTGGCTGAAACGATCGTAGTAGTCCCGGGCCGGCACATAATGCCTGTTTTCGTAGGACAACTCAGCCATTTCCAGCAACGCTTTTGGTTGCCGCTGGTTGAGTTGCAACGCTTTGAGCAGATACGCGTGCGCCTGGTCGCGGCGTTCGAGCTTCAGGGCAGTCAGGCCCAGGTTCTCGTACACGCGTGAGCGCTCAGGATACAGGGTATCGCTACTGGCGAGGCGAAACATCTGCTGGGCCTCGGCAAATCGCCCCTGAGCATAAAGGAAACTGCCGTAATTGTTGCGAATTCGCGTATCGCCAGCGCGGGCCAACAAGGCCTTGTGAAAGTGCGCTTCGGCCAACAACGGCTCGCCTTCGGCCTGGAACACCATCGCCAGGGCGGCGTGCGCGTCGGCATCACGGCTGTCGAGGGCCAGGGCCTTGCCCAGCGGCGCCTTGGCCTGCCCGGTCAAACCCTGTTGCAAATAACCCAGACCTAGCTGCACATAAGCCCGCCCCGCTTCCACCCTGCCCTGGCGGCTGGCCAAGGGGTCGCCCGCGCCGCCCGACACGCAGCCGGCCAGCAGCGAAAGCGCAAGGATCGACAGCGCAGCGCGCAGGCTCATGGGCAAGGTCCCGGTCAGTGGCTGGCGGCGCTGTCTTGCAGCTCGACGTCCGCGGAAAGCTGGCGTACGGCGATGTAGCGCTCACTGCGACGGGTACGGTCGTTGACCTGGCCGACCAGCTGGCCACAGGCGGCATCGATGTCCTCACCACGGGTGGTGCGGGTGGTGACGTTGAAACCACCGTGGTGCAGCAGGTCCTGGAAGCGACGAATGGCGTTGTTGCTCGGCCGCTCGTAGCCCGAATGCGGGAACGGGTTGAACGGGATCAGGTTGATCTTGCACGGCACATCGCGCAGCAACTCGATCATTTGCGCGGCATGCTCAGGCTGGTCGTTGACGTCCTTGAGCAGGGTGTACTCGACGGTGAGCACGCGCTTGCCACCCAAGGTGGACATGTAGCCCATGCACGATTCCAGCAGCACTTTCAGCGGGTACTTCTTGTTGATCGGTACCAGCTTGTTGCGCAGCTCGTCATTCGGCGCGTGCAGCGACAGGGCCAGCGACACGTCGATGTGCTTGGCCAGTTCGTCGATCATCGGCACCACGCCCGAGGTGGACAGGGTGACGCGACGCTTGGAAATGCCATAGCCCAGGTCATCCATCATGATTTTCATGGCGGCAATGACGTTGTCGAAGTTCAGCAAGGGCTCGCCCATGCCCATCATGACCACGTTGGTGATCGCGCGGTCGACTTTGGCAGGGACGGTCCCGAAGGATTTGTTGGCAAGCCACACCTGGCCGATGACTTCAGCGGCAGTGAGGTTGCTGTTGAAGCCCTGTTTGCCGGTGGAGCAGAAGCTGCAGTCCAGGGCACAGCCGGCTTGCGACGATACGCACAGGGTGCCGCGATCGTCGGTAGGAATATAGACGGTCTCGACGCAGCTGCCGGAGGCAACGCGGATCACCCATTTGCGGGTGCCGTCGGCGGAAATGTCTTCACTGACCACTTCCGGTGGGCGAATCTCGGCAACGGCCTCGAGCTTTTCGCGCAAGGCCTTGCCTACGTTGGTCATGGCCGCAAAGTCGGACACGCCAAAATGGTGAATCCATTTCATCACCTGGCCGGCACGGAAGCGCTTTTCCCCGATCGAGTCGAAGAATTGTTCCATTTCCGGCTGGGTCAGACCCAACAGGTTGATTTTGCCAGTAGATGTCGTCATGGATTCACCCTCACCCGTAAGCTTTCGCTTAGCGAGTGGTTACCTCGGTAGCAGCGAAGAAGTAAGCGATTTCGCGAGCAGCAGCAGCTTCGGAGTCCGAACCGTGAACGGCGTTGGCGTCGATCGACTCGGCGAAGTCAGCACGGATGGTGCCGGCAGCAGCTTCTTTAGGGTTGGTAGCGCCCATCAGCTCACGGTTCAGAGCGATGGCGTTTTCGCCTTCCAGAACCTGTACAACGACCGGGCCGGAAGTCATGAAGGCAACCAGGTCACCGAAGAAGCCGCGCTCGCTGTGCTCAGCGTAGAAGCCTTCGGCTTCGGCTTTGGACAGCTGTTTGATTTTCGAGGCAACGATTTTCAGGCCGGCTTCTTCGAAGCGAGTGGTGATCTTGCCGATGACGTTCTTGGCAACTGCGTCAGGCTTGATGATCGAGAAAGTACGTTGAACAGCCATGGAAAACTCCAGAATATGAGTGTTACGAAAAATTAAACCCGCGAATTATACGCGGGTTTCAGGGGATTGCCTAACCTGCAAGTGACGCTTAGTCGGCTTCGTCGATCCAGGCGCCCTGGATTGCCTCGAGCACTTTCTCACCGCCGCGTGACGGATCGTCGCTGAAGTCTGGCAATGCCAGCACCCAACGGTGCAGGTCCACGAAATTCACATAACGAGGATCGACCTCAGGCTTGCTTTCTGCAAGCTGGATTGCGATCTCAAGTACATCAACCCATTTCAGACTCATGTACAGGCCCTCAGTGCGGTGCTTCGGCAGCGTGGTTGAGCGAATACTTGGGTATCTCGATGGTCAGGTCTGCATCACCTACGACCACCTGGCAACCCAGGCGCGACTGCGCTTCCAGGCCCCATGCCTTGTCCAGCATGTCCTCTTCAAGCTCGTCGGCCTCTTTGAGGGAATCGAAGCCCTTGCGCACGATGCAGTGGCAAGTGGTGCAGGCCTTGACGCCGCCGCAGGCGCTTTCCATCTCGATGTGATGGTCGTGTGCCAGTTCCAGGATATTGGTCCCCGGCTCGACCTCCACGGTCAGCCCTTCAGGGCAGAACTTCTCATGCGGCAGGAATGTCACCAGCGGCATCGGTTACTCCTCGATCTCATTCAGGTTGCGCCCGGCCAGTGCGGCTTTGACCGTCGAATCAAGGCGACGGGCGGCAAATGCGTCGGTCACCTGCGACAGACGCTTGGTCTGTTGCTCGATGGCTGCGCCATCGGTGCCGCTCAGCAAATCACGTAGTTCTTGCATCTGGAATGCAATGGCATCGCGCTCGTCACTGCTGAGCAAGCGGTCACCGTCGGCGTCCAGGGCGCCCTGTACTGCTTCGAGCAGGCGCTCGGCGTCCACCTGGTGCTCGCGCAACTGACGGGCCTGCTTATCGGTACCTGCGTGTTCGAAGGAGTCCTTGAGCATGCGGGCGATTTCGCCGTCGGTCAGGCCGTAAGACGGCTTGACCTGGATGCTTGCTTCCACGCCCGAACCCAGTTCGCGGGCCGCAACGCTGAGCAGACCATCGGCATCCACCTGGAAGGTCACGCGAATTTTGGCAGCGCCGGCAACCATCGCCGGGATACCGCGCAGCTCGAACCGTGCCAGCGAGCGGCAGTCGCTGATCAGCTCGCGCTCACCTTGCAGGACGTGGATCATCATGGCCGACTGGCCATCTTTATACGTCGTGAACTCCTGTGCACGGGCCACCGGAATGGTGGTGTTGCGCGGGATCACCTTTTCCATCAGTCCACCCATGGTCTCAAGACCGAGCGACAGCGGAATGACATCAAGCAGCAACAGTTCGCCACCTTCGCGGCGGTTGCCGGCCAGGGTATCGGCCTGGATGGCGGCACCAATGGCCACAACCTGATCAGGGTCGATCGAAGTCATCGGGGCGCGACCAAACAGCGCGCCCACGGCTTCACGCACCCGCGGCACACGGGTCGAACCACCGACCATGACCACGGCACTGACTTCTTCGAGCTCGACGCCACTGTCGCGCACAGCGCGACGGCAAGCCTTGAGGCTGCGGGCAACCAATGGCTCTATCATGGCTTCGAAGGCCGTGCGGCTCAGTTCGCCCTGCCAGCTGCCATGGCTGACGCTGACCACGTCGGCGTCGGTCAGGGCTTCCTTGGCAGCGCAGGCGGTTTGCAGCAACTCACGCTGAGTGGCTGGGTCCAGGTCGGACGACAGGCCAGCCTGCTCGATGATCCAGCCGGCAATGGCGTGGTCGAAATCGTCACCGCCCAGGGCGGTATCGCCACCGGTAGCCAGCACTTCGAATACGCCAGCGGTCAGGCGCAGGATGGAAATATCGAAGGTACCACCACCCAGGTCATAGATGGCCACCACGCCTTCGGCGTTCTGGTCCAGACCATAGGCCACGGCGGCTGCGGTTGGTTCGTTGAGCAGGCGCAGCACGTTCAGGCCAGCCAGGCGCGCAGCGTCCTTGGTGGCCTGGCGCTGGGCATCGTCGAAATAGGCCGGCACGGTAATCACCGCACCAACCAGCTCGCCACCCAGGGTCGCTTCGGCGCGCTCGCGCAGCACTTTAAGGATATCAGCGGACACTTCCACCGGGCTTTTCGGCCCCTGCACGGTGTCGATGAACGGCATGTGCGACTCGCCGCCGACAAAGCGGTATGGCAGCTGCTCGCCCAATTGCTTGACATCGGCCAGACCGCGCCCCATCAGGCGCTTGACCGACAGCACGGTGTTCAGCGGGTCACTGGAAGCGGCATCACGCGCGGCCTGCCCCACTTCGTTGCGCCCTTCGAGGTAGCGCACCGCGGACGGCAGAATCACGTTACCCTGCGCGTCGGGCAGGGGCTCGCTACGGCCGCTGCGTAATGCGGCGACCAGAGAGTTGGTGGTACCCAGGTCGATCCCCACCGCCAGGCGGCGCTGGTGCGGCTGAGGGCTTTGACCGGGTTCGGCAATCTGCAGTAGGGCCATGCTTATCTGAATACCTTAGGTGCCATCACGGGCAGCACCGGGTTAATCGTCGAGGCGCTCTTCCAGCTGGCGCACTTCTTGGGCGAGCTTGTCGAGGAACTGCATGCGGCGCATCAGGCGCTCGGCCTTGTCGCGCTCGCCTGGGGCATCCCAGCAGGCGGCAAAGTCCTCGTTCAGCGTGTCCTGGGCGGCCTTCAGGCGCTTCTTGAACACGCCGACACCGTCAAGGTCGGCTTCGTCCTGCAACTCTTCGAGCTCTTCACGCCACTGCATTTGCTGCAACAGGAATTCCGGGTCATGGACCGTGACTTCCTGAGGCACTTCGTGGCCGCTGATGGCCAGCAAATAGCGGGCCCGACGCGGCGCACTGCGCAGGGTCTGGTAGGCGTCGTTGAGGGCTGCGGACTTTTCCAGCGCTACGCGCTGCTCACGCTCGGAGGCGTCGGCAAAGCGATCAGGATGGACTTCGCGGGCCAGCTCGCGATAGCGAGTGGCCAGCTTGTCCAGATCCAGGCGGAAGCTTGGCTGGAGGTCAAACAATGCGTAATGACAAGGAGTACCCACAGCCAGCCTCAAACGTTGAAGCTTTCGCCGCAGCCACACTCACCGCGCACGTTGGGGTTGTTGAACTTGAAGCCTTCGTTCAACCCTTCCTTGACGAAATCCAGCTCGGTGCCATCGAGGTAGACCAGGCTCTTGGGATCGATGATCACCTTTACGCCGTGGTTCTCGAACACCTGGTCTTCATCCGCCAGTTCGTCGACGAACTCCAGCACGTAGGCCAGGCCCGAGCAACCGGTGGTGCGCACGCCCAGGCGAATGCCCTCACCTTTGCCGCGCCCGTCAAGGGAACGGCGAATGTGGTTGGCGGCGGCTTCTGTCATGCTGATAGCCATCAGGACTCCTTACCTCGCAACAGGCGACTTAGATCAAGCCTTTCTTCTGCTTGTAATCGCGTACAGCTGCCTTGATGGCATCTTCGGCGAGTACCGAGCAGTGGATCTTGACCGGCGGCAACGCCAGTTCTTCAGCCAGCTGGGTGTTCTTGATGGTTTCGGCTTCGTCCAGGGTCTTGCCCTTCATCCACTCGGTGGCGAGGGAGCTGGAAGCGATGGCCGAACCGCAGCCGTAGGTCTTGAACTTGGCGTCTTCAATAACGCCCTGCTCGTTGACCTTGATCTGCAGGCGCATAACGTCGCCGCAAGCCGGGGCGCCGACCATGCCGGTGCCAACGTCCGGGTCTTCGGCATTCATCTTGCCGACGTTGCGCGGGTTTTCGTAGTGGTCGATGACCTTTTCACTGTATGCCATGGTGCAATTCCTTCCTCATCAGGGAGCCGCTCTTGCCGGCGACTGCTTAGTGGGCGGCCCACTCGATCTTGGAGATGTCAACGCCGTCTTTGTACATGTCCCACAGCGGCGACAGCTCACGCAGTTTGTTGACGGCCTCGCAGACTTTCTGCGCGGCATAGTCGACTTCTTCTTCGGTGGTGAAACGGCCGAAGGAGAAGCGGATCGAGCTGTGCGCCAGCTCGTCGTTGCGGCCCAGAGCGCGCAGTACGTAGGACGGTTCGAGCGATGCGGAGGTGCAGGCCGAACCGGACGATACGGCGATGTCCTTCAGCGACATCAGCAGCGATTCGCCTTCGACGTAGTTGAAGCTCAGGTTCAGGTTGTGCGGCACGCGGGCGGTCTTGCTGCCATTGACGTACAGCTCTTCAAGGTCCGAAACCTGCTTGAAGAAGCGGTCGCTCAGGGCCTTGATGCGCACGTTTTCGGCGGCCATTTCCTGCTTGGCGATGGCGAAAGCTTCGCCCATGCCGACAATCTGGTGGGTTGGCAGGGTGCCCGAACGCATGCCGCGCTCATGGCCACCGCCGTGAATGATGGCTTCAAGGCGTACACGCGGCTTGCGGCTGACATACAGCGCGCCGATGCCTTTCGGGCCGTAGGCCTTGTGCGCCGAGAACGACATCAGGTCGACTTTCAGCTTTTGCAGGTCGATTTCGACCTTGCCGGCCGACTGGGCAGCGTCGACGTGGAACAGGACGCCGCGTGCGCGGGTCAGTTCACCGATGGCGGCGATGTCGTTGATCGAGCCGACTTCGTTGTTCACGTGCATCAGCGAGACCAGGATGGTGTCGTCGCGCAGCACCGCTTCTACCATGGCCGGGGTGACGATGCCGTCTTCGCCCGGTTCCAGGTAGGTCACTTCGAAACCTTCACGCTCCAGCTGGCGAGCAGTATCCAGGACCGCCTTGTGCTCGATCTTGGAGGTGATGATGTGCTTGCCCTTGGTCTGATAGAAGTGCGCGACACCCTTGAGTGCGAGGTTGTCGGACTCGGTGGCACCGCTGGTCCAGACGATTTCGCGCGGATCGGCGTTGATCAGTTCGGCAACCTGACGACGGCCGTTCTCGACCGCTTCCTCGGCTTTCCAGCCGAAGACGTGGGAGCGCGAAGCCGGGTTACCGAAGTTCCCGTCGACCAGCAGGCAGTCGGCCATTTTCTGGGCCACACGTGGGTCGACCGGGGTGGTCGCAGAGTAATCGAGGTAGATCGGCAACTTCATTTGTCTCTCCTATCAGGCGGTGGCGTCGCTCGTCGTCCCAGGGGGATCAATCGACGGCTGACGTCTCAATCTTGTCCAGCTGGGCGGTTCGGCCTGCGACACGACGCAGGTCCTGGCGCTGGGCAACTTCCTGCACCTCACGGCGCATGACGAGGTCGGCCAGGCTGATGCCGCTGAGGAATTCATGGATCTGCTGGCTGAGGTCGCACCACAGGTGGTGAGTCAGGCAGGTATCACCGGCATGGCAGTCCCCAAGGCCCTGGCACCGGGTAGCATCGACCGATTCATTGACCGCATCGATGACCTGGGCCACCTGGATGGTTTCCATGCCCCGCGACAGCTGGTAGCCACCGCCTGGACCGCGCACACTGGAAACCAGGCTGCTACGGCGCAGCTTGGCGAACAGCTGTTCCAGATAAGAGAGGGATATGCCCTGGCGCTCGGAAATGTCGGCCAAAGACACCGGCCCATGCTGCGCGTGCAACGCCAGGTCAAGCATGGCAGTCACGGCGTATCGGCCTTTGGTAGTCAGTCGCATGGCTATTGGGTACCACGGGAGTTTCGGGATGTGTCGAGTATGCGATTCCCGAGCATTTAAGTCAACTATTAGACCTACTGCTTTAGTCGGGTTTGCATCAGGGAGGCGGGCGCGATTGTAGCAGACGAGGGGCGTGAGCACACGCCCCGTATGTCACCATGGGTTCAGTGCGGCGTAATCAATGCGACTGAGTGTCGCGCTGGACCACCTGGGCAACCTCGGTGAAATCATCTTCCGGCAGCGCGGGCAGCTCCTTGGCGCAGTAATCGCTACCCATCTTGGTCAGGGCGCCACACATGCCCTCCAGCCGCTCGTCGACCGCCTGTAGATGATCGAGCATCTGGCCGATGGCACGCGCCACCGGGTCGGGCATGTCACCACTGACACCGTAGGCATCGAAGCCTATCTTCTCGGCCATGGCCTTGCGCTTGGCCTCGACTTCGGTGTCCTCGCTCTTGACGATGATGCGCCCCGGGATACCCACCGCCGTAGCGCCGGGCGGTACCGCCTTGGTCACCACCGCGTTGGAGCCGATCTTGGCCCCGGCGCCGACGGTGAACGGGCCCAGCACCTTGGCCCCCGCCCCCACCACCACGCCGTTCTCCAGGGTAGGATGGCGCTTGCCTTTATTCCAGCTGGTACCGCCCAGGGTCACGCCCTGGTAAAGGGTGACGTCATCGCCGATCTCGGCGGTTTCGCCGATGACGATACCCATGCCGTGGTCAATGAAGAAACGCCGGCCGATTGTGGCACCGGGGTGGATCTCGATACCGGTCAGCCAGCGCCCGAAGTTGGACACCAGCCGGGCCAGCCACTTGAAATCACGCTTCCACAGGGCACTGCCCAGGCGGTGCAGCCAGATGGCATGCATACCCGGGTAGCAGGTGAGCACCTCGAAGGCATTGCGCGCAGCCGGGTCACGGTGGAATACGCTTTGAATATCTTCACGCAGGCGTTCGAACATCTGTCAGTCCTTCCGTTTATGCGGCTCGCCCCGGACCACTTTCTGGGTCTCGGTGAGGATGCCGCGCAAAATGCTCATTTCCGAACGCTCGACCGCCACCCGCCCATAAAGCCGGCGCAAGCGCGGCATCAGGTGCTTGGGCTTTTCGGGGTCGAGGAAGCCGATGCCCACCAGGGTTTTCTCCAGGTGGTCGTAGAACAGCTCCATTTCGTCCATCGTCGCCAGCTCGCTGGCGTCAACCTTCTCGACTTTGCCCGGCGCTTCGCCGGCGGCCAGCCAGGCCATGCGCACCTCGTAAGAGAGCACCTGGACAGCGGCCGCAAGGTTCAGCGAGCTGAAGTCGGGGTTGGAGGGAATGTGCACGTGGAAGTGACATCGCTGCAGTTCTTCGTTGGTCAGGCCGGCGTGTTCACGCCCGAACACCAGGGCGATCTCTTCACCACCCTTGGCATGCTCCACCGCCTTGGCCCCGCACTCGCGCGGGCCAATCAACGGCCACGGGATGCTGCGCTCACGGGCGCTGGTCCCCATAACCAGGTTACAGCCGACCAGCGCCTGTTCAAGGCTGTCGACCACCTGGGCGTTATCCAGCACGTCGTCGGCACCCGAGGCGCGGGCACTGGCATCCAGGGCGGGGAATTCTTTCGGCTGTACCAGCACCAGGCGCGACAAGCCCATGTTTTTCATGGCACGCGCAGCGCCGCCGATGTTGCCGGGGTGGCTGGTACTGACCAGAACAACACGAATATTTTGCAGCAAGGTGTTGTGCTCACAGATGCAGGAATCAGGGCATCCGATCTTACAGAACCGACAGACGTAACGCCATGAAAGCAAATGTGACACTTCTGCCGACAAAGTTTTCTGCTAGAATGATCGGCTTTCTTCTTTAACATCTCCAGGTGACCCGCCCATGCAGCCTATGCTGAATATCGCCCTGCGCGCCGCTCGCAGCGCCAGTGAACTGATTTTCCGCTCCATCGAACGCCTGGATAGCATCAAGGTGGACGAGAAAGAGGCTAAGGACTACGTTTCCGAGGTTGATCGTGCCGCCGAGCAGAAGATCGTCGACGCGCTGCGCAAGGCCTACCCGAACCACTCCATCCAGGGTGAAGAGACGGGCATGCACGCGGGCACCGGCGAAGAAGGTAAAGACTACCTGTGGATCATCGACCCACTGGACGGCACCACCAACTTCCTTCGCGGCATTCCCCACTTTGCCGTCAGCATCGCCTGCAAATACCGTGGCCGCCTTGAGCACGCCGTGGTGCTCGACCCCGTACGCCAGGAAGAATTCACCGCCAGCCGCGGCCGTGGCGCCCAGCTCAATGGCCGCCGCCTGCGTGTAAGCTCGCGCACCAGCCTGGAAGGCGCCCTGCTGGGTACCGGCTTCCCGTTCCGTGATGGCCAGATGGCCGACATGGACAACTACCTGGGCATGTTCCGCGCCCTGACTGGCCAGACCGCCGGCATCCGCCGCGCCGGCTCCGCCAGCCTGGACCTGGCCTATGTGGCCGCTGGCCGTTTCGACGCCTTCTGGGAGTCGGGCCTGGCCGAGTGGGACATGGCAGCCGGCGTGCTGCTGATCCAGGAAGCCGGTGGCCTGGTGAGCGACTTCAACGGTGGCCACGACTTCCTCGACAAAGGCCACATCGTTGCAGGCAACATCAAGTGCTTCAAGGCCGTACTGACCGCTATCCAGCCACACCTGCCGGAAAGCATGAAGCGCTAAGCGCGGATTGCCAGAAAGCCAAAAGCACCCCTCGGGGTGCTTTTTTTATACCTGACAGCTTCGCATTGCCTGAGCCGGCCTCTTCGCGGCTAAACCCGCTCCCACAGGGATCGCATTACATGTGTGGGAGCGGGTTTAGCCGCGAAGAGGCCGGCTCAGGCGACACCGATCACTGGGCAGCTTCGCTCAGGATCAACTTGCCATTCTTGTCCAGAGGAATGGTCGCCCCTGGCTCGCGGTCCATCTTCACCTTGCCTACCTGATCACCGATGGAGTAGGTCACGTTGTAACCCACCACCTTCTCGCTGATGTCGTTGACCGTGTTGCAGCGTGTTTGTGTGGTGGTATAGGTGTCACGCTGCTGCATGCCTTCTTGAACCTTGTTACCGGCATAACCACCACCGACCGCACCGGCCACGGTAGCGATCTTCTTGCCGGTGCCGCCGCCAATCTGATTGCCCAGCAAACCACCCGCCAGCGCACCGACCACGGTACCGGCAATCTGGTGCTGGTCCTTGACCGGCGCCTGACGCGTCACGGCCACGTCCTTGCACACTTCACGCGGGGTTTTCACCTGCTGCTTGATCGGCTGCACGTCCGTCACCTGGGCGACTTCGGGGCCTTTGTTCACCAAGCTGTAGGTCGCCACAGCACCTCCGGCAGTTACACCGACAGCACCCAGCACCGCACCCACCAGCATTGATTTGTTCACGTGAACCTCCTGATCGTACCAGCGGGTCTCAACCCGCGCTTCTCCCAGCCTTGGAGCAAAAAAAAAGGCGCGAGTTCAACACTCGCGCCTTTTTGCTCGCCGTACGGCGTAGGGACGGGGCCTTATGGGCGCTCGTCCACACCTTCAGCCTTGACTGGAGGGATCAGGTCTTCGCTGTTCAGGTTCAGCCAGATCAGTACCACGTTGGCGATGTAGATCGACGAGTAGGTACCGGCCATGACACCGATGAACAGGGCCAGCGAGAAGCCGAACAGGTTGTCGCCACCGAAGAACAGCAGCGCGGCAATGGCCAGCAAGGTCGAAACCGACGTGGCGATGGTGCGCAGCAGTGTCTGGGTGGTCGAAACGTTGATGTTCTCGATCAGCGAGGCCTTGCGCATGACGCGGAAGTTCTCACGCACCCGGTCGAACACGACGATGGTGTCGTTCAGCGAGTAGCCGATGATCGCCAGCACCGCCGCCAGCACCGTCAGGTCGAAGGTAATCTGGAAGAACGACAGGATACCCAGGGTAACCACCACGTCGTGGATCAGCGAAACGATCGCACCCACGGCGAACTTCCACTGGAAGCGGAAGGCCAGGTAGATAAGGATGCCGCCCAAGGCCATGAGCATGCCCATGCCGCCCTGGTCGCGCAGCTCTTCACCCACCTGCGGGCCTACGAACTCGACACGCTTGAGGGTAGCCGGGTTGTCGCCGCCGGCCTTCTGCAAGGCAGCGGCCACCTTGTTACCCAGCTGCGGGTCGTCGCCCGGCATACGCACCAGCAGGTCGGTGGTAGCGCCAAAGCTCTGCACCACGGCCTCGTGGAAGCCGGAATCGACCAGCTCGGCACGCACCGCCTTGAGGTCGGCCGGGCGCTCGTAAGTCAGCTCGATCAGCGTACCACCGGTGAAGTCCAGGCCAAAGTTGAGACCCTTCTGCCACCAGCTGAACAGCGCCAGTACGGTGAGGAGCACGGTAATGGCGAACGCAACATTGCGCACGCCCATGAAGTTGATGGTTTTCATCGCAGCTCCCTCAAACCCACAGCTTCTTGATGTCACGCCCGCCGCAGGTCAGGTTGACCATTGCACGGGTCACCATGACGGCGGTGAACATCGAGGTGAAAATCCCGAGGGACATGGTAACCGCAAAGCCTTTGACCGGGCCGGTACCCATGGCGAACAGGATGCCGCCGACCAGCAGGCTGGTCAGGTTGGCGTCGATGATCGCGGTGTAGGCGCGGTTGAAGCCTTCGTGGATGGCGCGCTGTACCGACATGCCGGCTTTCAGCTCTTCGCGGATACGCGAGAAGATCAGCACGTTGGCGTCCACCGCCATACCCATGGTCAACACGATACCGGCAATACCCGGCAGCGTCAGGGTAGCGCCCAGCAGCGACATCAGCGCCAGCAGCAATACCATGTTGCCCGCCAGGGCGATGGTGGCAATGACGCCAAAGCCGCGGTAGATGGCGATGATGAACAGCGAGACGAACAGCATGCCCCACAGCGAAGCATCGATACCCTTGGTGATGTTGTCGGCACCCAGGCTTGGGCCAATGGTACGTTCTTCGGCGAAGTACATCGGCGCGGCCAGACCACCGGCACGCAGCAGCAGGGCCAGCTCGGACGATTCGCCCTGGCCATTCAGGCCAGTAATGCGGAACTGGCTGCCCAGCGGCGACTGGATGGTTGCCAGGCTGATGATCTTCTTCTCTTCCACGAAGCTTTGTACGGCAACGTCTTTCTCGACGCCGTCGACGGTCTGCTTCACATAGCGGGTCACCGGCTTCTGCTCGATGAAGATCACCGCCATGCTGCGGCCAACGTTGCTGCGGGTAGCACGGCTCATCAGCTCGCCACCGTGGCCATCCAGGCGGATGTTCACTTGTGGGCGGCCGTGCTCGTCAAAGCTGGCCTGGGCGTCGGTTACCTGGTCACCGGTGATGATCAGGCCGCGCTCGACCGGGGCAGAACGGCCGCCTTCACGGAATTCGAACACTTCGGTCGTGGCCTTGGACGCACCCGGTTCGGCACCAAAGCGGAACTCCAGGTTGGCGGTTTTACCGAGGATACGCTTGGCTTCGGCAGTGTCCTGCACGCCTGGCAGCTCGACCACGATACGGTTGGCGCCCTGGCGCTGTACCAGCGGCTCAGCCACGCCCAGCTCGTTGACACGGTTGCGGACGGTGGTGAGGTTTTGCTTGATCGAGTATTCGCGGATCTCGGCAACTTTTGCCTGAGTCAGCGCCAGACGCAGCACGGCGAGGTCGTTGCGCTCGGTGGTGGTCAGGTCGAAATCATTGAAATTCTTGCGGATCAGGGCACGGGCCTGTTCGCGGGTTGCATCGTCAGCAAAGCCCAGCATGATGCCGCCATCCTGCTGGGGCAGGCTGCGGTAGCGGACGCGCTCTTTACGCAGCAAGGTCTTGACCTCGCCTTCGTAGACTTTCATGCGGGCCGTCATGGCCTTGTCCATGTCCACTTCCAGCAGGAAGTGCACACCACCGGACAGGTCCAGGCCCAATTTCATCGGGCTCGCACCCAGGTTGCGCAGCCATTGCGGGGTAGTCTGGGCCAGGTTCAGGGCCACGACATAATCATCGCCCAGTGCCTTGCGCACGACATCCTTGGCTGGCAGCTGGTCTTCCTGGTTGGTCAGGCGAATCAGCCCGCTGCCCTTCTCACCCAGGCTCGCGCCCTTGACGGCGATCTTGGCATCGAGCAGCGCCTTGCTGACGCGATCGAGGTCGGCCTGGTTTACCTGCAGCGCCGAACTGGCACCGCTGATCTGCACCGCCGGGTCATCCGGGTAGAGGTTAGGAGCGGAATAAATGAAACCGACCACCAGTACCAGCACGATCAGTGCATATTTCCACAGAGGGTATTTGTTCAGCATCACGCCGCCCGTTCAAGACGCGGGGCGCGTTGCGCGCCCCGACTGGAAAATAAAACCGGTAACTCAGATAGCCTTGAGCGTACCTTTTGGCAGGGTGGCCGCGATGGCGCCCTTCTGGAACTTCAGCTCGACAGTGTCGGAGACTTCCAGCACCACGAAATCATCGGAAACCTTGACGATCTTGCCGGCGATGCCGCCGTTGGTGACAACTTCGTCACCTTTCTGCAAGTTGCCGAGCAGGTTCTTCTGCTCTTTGGCGCGCTTGGCCTGAGGGCGCCAGATCATCAGGTAGAAGATGACCAGGAAACCGACCAGGAAAATCCACTCGAAGCCGGTACCGGCTGGGCCAGCGGCAGGTGCTGCAGCGTCCGCGTATGCGGCGGGGATGAAGAAGCTCATTGGGCACTCCTAATGTAATTTTCTAATAATGGATGCAGACAGTCAGTCCAAAGGCGGTACAGGAAGCCCGCGCTTGGCGTAGAAGGCGTCGACAAAGGCGGCCAATTTACCCTGTTGAATAGCCTCGCGTAAACCGGCCATCAAGCGCTGGTAATGGCGCAAGTTGTGGATGGTATTCAGCATGCTGCTCAGCATTTCGCCGCACTTGTCCAGGTGATGGAGATAGGCACGGGAGAAGTTGGTGCAGGTGTAGCAGTCACAGGTCGGATCCAGCGGCGATTCATCATGGCGATGGAACGCATTGCGGATCTTGATCACCCCTGTATCGACAAACAGATGGCCGTTACGTGCGTTACGCGTAGGCATCACGCAGTCGAACATGTCGACGCCGCGGCGCACACCCTCAACGAGATCTTCCGGTTTGCCTACCCCCATAAGGTAACGAGGTTTGTCAGCAGGCATCATGCCCGGCAGGTAATCCAGCACCTTGATCATTTCGTGCTTGGGTTCGCCCACCGACAGGCCGCCGATGGCCAGGCCGTCGAAGCCGATGTTTTCCAGGCCTTCCAGCGAGCGCATGCGCAAGTCCTGGTACATGCCACCCTGGACGATGCCAAACAGCGCCGCCGTGTTGTCGGCGTGGGCGTTCTTCGAACGCTGGGCCCAGCGCAGCGACAGTTCCATGGAAGTACGTGCCACGTCGTGCTCGGCCGGGTACGGGGTGCACTCGTCGAAGATCATCACCACGTCCGAGCCCAGGTCACGTTGCACCTGCATCGACTCTTCAGGGCCCATGAACACCTTCGAGCCATCGACCGGCGAGGCAAAGGTCACGCCCTCTTCCTTGATCTTGCGCATGGCGCCCAGGCTGAACACCTGGAAGCCACCGGAGTCGGTGAGGATCGGGCCTTTCCACTGCATGAAGTCGTGCAGGCCGTTGTGCTTCTTGATCACCTCGGTGCCCGGGCGCAGCCACAGGTGGAAGGTGTTGCCCAGGATCATCTCGGCGCCAATGGCCTCGATATCGCGTGGCAGCATGCCCTTGACCGTGCCATAGGTGCCCACCGGCATGAACGCCGGGGTTTCCACCGTGCCACGTGGGAAGGTGATGCGACCACGACGGGCCTTGCCGTCGGTAGCCAGCAGTTCGAAGGACATTCGACAGGTGCGACTCATGCTTGATCCTCGGGGCCGCGTGGCGCCGGATTGCGGGTGATGAACATGGCATCACCGTAACTGAAGAAGCGGTACCCGTGCTCGACCGCCGCCGCATAGGCGGCCATGGTCTCGGGGTAACCGGCGAAGGCCGAGACCAGCATCAGCAGCGTGGACTCCGGCAGGTGGAAGTTGGTGACCAGGGCATCGACCACATGGAACGGTCGGCCCGGGTAGATGAAGATGTCGGTGTCGCCGCTGAAGGCCTTGAGCACGCCATCGCGCGCCGCGCTCTCCAGCGAACGCACGCTGGTGGTGCCGACCGCGACCACCCGGCCGCCACGTGCGCGGCAGGCCTCGATGGCATCGACCACATCCTGGCCCACTTCGAGCCATTCTTTGTGCATGTGGTGGTCTTCGATCTTGTCGACCCGCACCGGCTGGAACGTGCCCGCGCCCACGTGCAGGGTAACGAAAGCCCGCTCCACACCTTTGGCAGCAATCTTTTCCAACAGCGCTTCGTCAAAGTGCAGGCCCGCAGTGGGCGCGGCAACCGCACCGGCGCGCTGGGCGTACACGGTCTGGTAGCGCTCACGGTCGGCGCCCTCGTCGGGGCGGTCGATGTAGGGCGGCAGCGGCATATGGCCGACGCGGTCGAGCAGTGGCAGCACCTCTTCGGTGAAGCGCAGCTCGAACAGCGTGTCATGGCGCGCGACCATTTCGGCCTCGCCACCGCCATCAATGAGGATGACTGCGCCTTCTTTCGGCGCCTTGCTGGCACGCACATGGGCCAGCACCCGGTGGCTGTCGAGCACGCGCTCGACCAGCACTTCCAGCTTGCCGCCAGAGGCTTTCTGGCCAAACAAGCGCGCCGGGATCACCCGGGTGTTGTTGAACACCATCAGGTCGCCGGGGCGCAGGTATTCGAGCAGGTCGGGGAATTGCCGGTGCGCCAGCGCGCCGGTCGGCCCATCGAGTACCAGCAGACGGCTGCCATGGCGCTCGGCCAACGGGTGGCGGGCGATCAGGGAATCAGGGAGTTCGAAGGAAAAATCGGCGACGCGCATGATGATGTTCGGTTCGGCAGGGCCGGGAAGTTTAGCCCAATGTGTGAAAATTGACCATGAAAGCCGATTGACCGACTAGCGGCAGCTCTCTATACTGCGCGCCACACGCCCTGATGGCGGAATTGGTAGACGCGGCGGATTCAAAATCCGTTTTCGAAAGGAGTGGGAGTTCGAGTCTCCCTCGGGGCACCAAGATCCGGAAAAAACCGACCTTACTGGTCGGTTTTTTTATGCCCGAATTTTGATCTGATGCAGAGCGTGCGGCTTGCACGGTCACGTCAGGAGCGGCACGAAATAATTGACGGCACCCTAATGACTCCGGGGCCTGTAGCCATGTCTGCATTCTATTGGCCGCAGTCGGGATTAATACTTAAGCTGTCATTCGTCGGATATATGCCGAAAGCATTGCTGGCGTAATGGCACTTAGCCATAGTTGCGCTCCCATTTCTCCACGCCCTGTGTGACCCATGAAAACAATCGCGCCCTGCATGGCGGCAATGATGCTGCTCAGTGGGTGCAATGGAGTGCCAACGTCGTACGTTTCAGACCCCGTCTACAGCCAGGCTTTCGTGGTCACCTCGGGTGCGCCGCTGCCGATGTTGCTGATGGCCAGTGCCATCCAGTGGAACGAGGATTACGCAGTAACCGCCAAACACACCCCCTTCCTGCGCAACGTGGTCCACGAGGGCCTCGGCGATGTGGTGTTCTTCAAGCACAAGGCCAGCAGCGTGCCGCGCTGGCGCCAGTACGTGCCTGGGGAAGCGGTGACGGCGGTAGGTTTCAACAGCTTTATGATGCCGATGCAGGGTAAGGGCCATGCCTTGCCGTCATTGGTACGCCTTGAAGGCACGCCTGGCAGTGTCTTCTACTCGGTGCATGACGGCCCGATCACCAAGGGCATGTCGGGCGGGCCCGTGTTTGCGGATGACGGCACGGTAGTGGGCATCAACGTCGCCATCATTCCCACCAGCGAGATTGACGCCGGCAAGCGTCCCGACCTGGCCGGCAAGGACCGTATCAGTGTGTTCATGTCGTTCAGCGAAATCGACAAGGAATGGCGGCGCTATCAATACCTGCTGGCGCACAAGACAAAGCCCCAGGCACCGGCTTCGGTCAAAGGCTATGTGGCGGTGGCCGCCAAGCCTTGAGTTGACTGGCGGCTCGCATCTGCGGCTGCAAAGGGGCTTATGATGCAAGGCTGATGGCCTCTTCGCGGGTTCACCCGCGAAAAGGCCCGATCCGCCAGCGCAAGAGGGACCTGCCATGCACCTGACCCACCGCCCCATCCACCCTGACGACATCCTCGTCATCTGCAACTTCCCGCAGGGCCCGGACGAACTGTTCTACATGTTCCCCAAAGCCACCTATCCCTTCACCCCTGCCCAGCTGAGCGACGCCATAGCCCAACGCAGCGGCTCCACGGTGGTGGAAGGCAACGGTACTGTCCTGGCCTTTGCCAACTTCTACAAAGCCGAACACGGCGGCGCGTGTGCCCTTGGCAATGTGGTCGTGGCCCCTGCCGCCCGCGGCCATGGCGTAGCGCGTTACCTGGTAACCACCATGATCGACCTCGCCCGCCAGCATTACAGCGCTCGGGAGGTGTGGGTGTCATGCTTCAATCACAACACCGCGGGCCTGCTGCTTTATCCACAGCTGGGCTTCACACCGTTCGGCATCGAGGAGCGGCAGGCGTGGGACGGCACGCGGGTAGCGTTGGTGCAGATGAAGCAAATACTGACTTAACCGAGCTGGATCAGCGGGCCATTGCATGTGGCTGAACGAGAAGGTCCACCCCCAGGGCACGAATGACCCTCAAGACAGTGTCAAAACGACGTATTCTTATGGATACACCCATTCAAGGATTGAAGCGACCTACCCTGTCGTTTTTCCGCTGAATCAGGAATTCAGGCAAATCCTCTAACTTGGTCAGACTTTTCTCTTCACGTCAGCTTCTAAATCCCTTGCAACATTCGGCACGCGAACCTTCGCCCCCCCCTCGACGTCCCATCCTCCATCACCCACGCCTTGAGGTTACCCGCGTGAAAGACATCATCACCCGCAAGTACCGCCTGGTCGTGAAGACCATCGGCTACATCGGCTGGTCGCTGTTCTGGCTGCTGATCTGGGATGTGCTGGTCACCATCGACTTCATGCTGTTTCTCAACAGCAAGTTCACTCTACCGCTTATCCCGCTGACCCTACTGGGCTCGGCGCTGGTGGTGCTGGTGAGTTTTCGCAACAGCAGCGCCTACAACCGCTGGTGGGAGGCACGCACGTTGTGGGGGGCGCTGGTGAACGGTTCGCGCAGCTTCGCCCGGCAGACGCTGACCCTGATCGACGACCCGGATGATGGCCTGAACCCGGTCAAGGCTACCCTGCTGCGCCGCCATATCGCCTACGTGAACTGCCTGGCGGCGCACTTGAAGGGGGAACGCTGCCCCGAGGAGCTGATGGCATTCATCCCGCCCGCAGAGTTCGAACGCCGCAACCGTTCAAACAACTTCGCCAATGACATTCTCGGCGGCTCGGCGGCCTTGCTGGCGCGAGAATACAAAGCCGGGCGGCTGGACAGCATTCGCCTGGCCCGGCTGGAGTCGACCCTGGTGGACCTGTCCAACGCCCAGGGTGGCATGGAGCGCATTGCCAACACACCGTTGCCCTACCCTTACGTGTATTTCCCGCGGCTGTTCATTACTTTGTTCTGCCTGATCGTGCCGGTGGGGCTGGTGGAGTCGCTGGGCTGGTTCACACCGCTGGCATCGACGGTGGTGGGGTTCATGCTGCTGGCTATCGAGCGGATCGGCACGGATTTGCAGAGCCCGTTCCGTTTCAGTGAGCACCAGATCCAGATGGATACCATTTGCGAGACGATCGAACGTAATCTGGAGTCGATGCAGCGGGAAGCGCAGTGTGCCGAGGCAGTGGATGCGTGAGGGATTTTGCTAGGTGTCAGGCCCGTACATAACGCTGGCGCACCACGTCGCTCAACACATCCACCAGCAACACCAGCACCAGCATCCCGATGATCACCGTGCTGGCCTGGGCCTCCTGGAACAGGCTCAAGGTGGTGTACAGCATCTGCCCCAAGCCACCCGCCCCGACAAACCCCAGCACACTGGCCATACGGATGTTGTTTTCCCAGCGATACAAGCTGTAGGCCAGCAACTGCGGCCACAGGTTAGGCAAGGTGCCAAAACAGAACGCCGCCACCTGGCTGCCGCCCTGCAGGCGGATAGCCGCTGCCGGCTCCGGTGGTGCGTTCTCCAGCGCCTCGGCAAACAAGCGCCCCAGGACGCCAGCGGTATGCAGCGCCAGGGCCAGGGTGCCCGCATTGGGACCGAGGCCTGCCGCCAGCACTGTCAACGCCGCCCACACCAGTTCCGGGATGGCCCGCAGGGCGTTCAGCAACAGCCGCGCCGCGCCTTGTAACGGCCAGCCGAAACGCCCCGCCGCCGGCAGCGCCAGCAGTATCCCAAGCACCATTGCCAACAAAGTCCCCAGGCCTGACATGGCCAGTGTCTCCAGTGCCCCACGCCAGACCGCCTCAAGGTGCCCGGCAGACACATCTGGCTGCAGGAAACGCCCGGCATATTCGCCCATCTGCCCCAACCCGCCGTTGCCGACCAAGGCGCGCAAGTCCAGTTCCAGGAAGGCGAACGAGGCCACTACCGCCACCGCGATGGCGCCAAGCAGCAGCAGGTTGATGGCGCGGTTCATGCCAGCCTCCAGCGCAGCAAGCGGCTGAGCAGGTCGGCCAGCATCACCAGCAGCAAGAACGTCAGCAGCATGCTCGCCACTTGCGCACCATCGAACATACGCATCGACAGGTCGATCTGTTGGCCCAGCCCGCCCGCCCCGACAAAGCCCATCACCACCGACGCCCGTACCGCACACTCCCAGCGGTACACGGTGTAAGACACCACTTCCGATGCAGCATTGGGCAGGATGCCGTAGAGAAACGCCGCCAGCCGGCCACTGCCCGCCTGCAACAAGGCATGCGCAGGGCGCTGGTCGACCGACTCGAAGATTTCGGCGTAGACCTTGCCAAGCATGCCGCTGTAGGTAATGGCGATCGCCAGTACGCCCGCCGTCGGCCCCAGCCCCACGGCGCGCACAAACAGCAGCGCCCAGACGATCTCTGGCACGCTACGCAGGAAAATCAGAAGCCCGCGCACCGGCAGGCGCAGCAGCCGCGACCAGAAGCCGGCCCGCCCGCCGCGTGAAGCGGCACGCAAAGACAACGCACGGCTGGCCAGCAAACCCGCCGGAATAGCCAACACCAACGCCAGCGCCATACCGGCAGTCGCCACGGCCAAGGTCTGCAAAGTGGCCTCATACAGTAGCGCAAGAAAATCGGCATCATGTGCCGGAGGCCAGAAGGCGCCAGTGAAACTGGCTATCTGCTGCCGGTTCTCGGCCTGCAGCAGTACCCACGGGTTCAACTCGCTCAAGCGGATGCCAGGCCACAGCACGGCCACTGCCAGCAAGGCCAGCAGCAACCGCGGCAGCAGGGCCGGGTCGCGGGTATCGGCCTTCAGCACCGCGGTATCTGCACGGTCAGGGTCGGCCCCTGGGTTGGCGGCGAAACGAGTTGTTCGTTGGCGTATAGCGCTTCCAGCAATTGCTCGGTAACGGCCTGGGCCGGGCAGTCGAACACCACCTGCCCTTCGCGGATACCGATTACCCGCGGAAAATGTGCCAGCGCCAGCTCAACGGCATGCAGGCTCGCCACCAGCGTCACGCCGTTGGCCTGGGCATGGCGGTTGAGCAAGGCCAGGCTGTGGTCGGCCAGTACCGGGTCCATGGCCGATACCGGTTCATCGGTCAGCAGCACCTGCGGTCGCTGGTACAGCGCCCGGGCAATGCCCACGCGCTGCAACTGGCCACCGGACAATTGCCCACACTGCACGAACAGTTTGTCGGCCAGCCCCAGCTCCGCCAAAACCTGGCGCACGCCCGGCACATCGCCGGGGTATAGCAGGTTGAGCAAACCGCGCATCACCCCCCACTGCCCCAGGCGGCCGGCCAGTACCGCTGTCACCACCCGCTGGCGTGGTGGCAAGGGCGGCGCCTGATGCACCAGGCCAACCCGCGCCCGCAGGCGCTGGCGTGCCCGGGCCGACAACGCCCAAGGCTGCTCGGCGAGCAGTTCCAGGCGCCCGCCGCTGGGCTGGATGGCCGTGGCCATCAGGTGCAGCAAGCTGGACTTGCCCGCCCCCGACGGCCCGATGATGGCAACCCGCTCGCCCTGCTCAATGCGCAGGCTCACCGCGTCAAGCGCGCGGACCTGGCCATGGCGCAGGCTGGCACCGTGCAGATGGATGGCTACATTCGAAGCGGTCACTTGAGCAGGCCGGCCTCACGTGCAGCTTGCTCGGTGCCCAGGTAGTTCTCAGGCTTGGTTTCGATGAAGCGGCTGGCGGCCTGCAAGTCCAGAATCGCCTTGTGCTCCGGGTTGGCCGGGTCGAGTTCAAGGAAGGCTTTCTTGATCTTGTCCTTCAACGCAGGGTCCATGTTGCCGCGCACGGTCCAGTTGTAGTCGAAGTAGGTCGGGGTGGTGGCGAACACCTTCACCTTGCTGGTATCCACCTTGCCGGCATCCACCAGCTTTTGCCACACACTGGCGTTGAGCACGCCACCATCTACCTTGCCAGCCTGTACCCAAGCCACGGTGGCGTCATGGGCCCCCGAGTAGGCCACGCGGCTGAAGTACGCTTCAGGCTTGATGTTGTCCTGCTTGAGCATGAAGTAGCGTGGCATCAGGCTGCCCGACGTGGACGAAATGGAACCGAAGGCAAACGACTTGCCCTTGAGGTCGGCCAGGCTCTTCACGTCGGGGTTGGCAGTAATGAACTTGGAGGTGAACTGCGCGTCCTGCTCACGCTGCACCAGCGGCGTGGCGGACGGGTCCTTCAGGTGAACCTGCACAAAGGTGAAGCCACCCAGCCAAGCCAGGTCCAGGCGGTCGGCGGCCAGCGACTCGACCACCGCCGGGTAATCGGCCACCGGTACGAACTTCACTTCCATGCCCAGCTGCTTGGCCAGGTATTCACCCAATGGCTTGAACTTGCGCTGCAGTTCGGTAGGCGCTTCGTCGGGAATGGCGCTGACCCGCAGGGTTTCAGCGGCCTGAGCGGCAACGGCACAGCAAGACAGCACGAGACCGGCGGCGAGCGCCAGGGGGCGTTTGAGCATGGGTATTCTCCGGTTCAATAGCGGGGAAATGCCGACAAATCCGCCGACAACGTGAATTATAAGAGGCAAGGGCCCAAAGGCCAGCTTTGCTACAATCGCGCGACAATTTGACCTGCTGAGGTACACATGAGCGAGCCGATTCGCCTGACCCAGTACAGCCATGGTGCCGGCTGTGGCTGCAAGATCTCCCCCAAGGTGCTGGACGTGATTCTCGCCGAAAGCGGCACCCAGGCCCTGGACCCGAAACTGTGGGTCGGCAACGCGTCGCGCGACGATGCCGCAGTGTACGCGCTCGACGATGAGCGCGGCGTGGTCTCGACAACCGACTTTTTCATGCCCATCGTCGATGACCCCTACGACTTCGGCCGCATCGCCGCCACCAACGCCATCAGCGACATCTACGCCATGGGCGGCGACCCGCTGATGGCCATCGCCATCCTCGGCTGGCCAGTCAACGTACTGCCACCGGAAGTGGCACGGGAAGTGATACGTGGCGGCCGTGCCGTGTGCGCCGAAGCCGGCATCCCGCTGGCTGGCGGCCACTCCATCGACGCGCCTGAGCCAATCTTCGGCCTGGCCGTCACCGGTGTGGTCAGCAAGCGCCACCTCAAGCGCAACGACACCGCCACTGCCGGCTGCCAGCTGTACCTGACCAAGCCACTGGGCATCGGCATCCTCACCACTGCCGAGAAAAAGGCCAAGCTGCGCGAACAAGACCAGGGCCTGGCCCGCGACTGGATGTGCACCCTCAACACCCCCGGCAGCCGCTTCGGCAAGCTCGACGGGGTCATGGCCATGACCGACGTGACCGGTTTCGGCCTGCTCGGCCACCTGGTCGAGCTGGCCGAAGGCAGCGGCCTTACCGCGCACCTGGACTACGCCGCTGTACCACGCCTGCCCAGTGTCGACCACTACCTGGCGGAGGGCTGCATCCCCGGTGGAACCCTGCGCAACTACGACAGCTACGGGCACAAGATCGGCACCCTCACTGATGACCAGAAGCACCTGCTGTGCGACCCGCAGACCAGCGGTGGCCTCCTGGTGGCCGTTACCCCGGAGGGTGAAGCCGGGTTCCTCACCGTGGCGGCCGAACTGGGCCTGCAACTGTCGCCAATCGGCAAGCTGGTCGAGCGACAGAGCCACGCGGTCGAGGTGATCTGATGCGCCCCGACTGCACCGACTTCCGTCAGCTGTTCCTCGACGATGTGCCGATGATGGACATGCGCGCCCCCGTGGAATTCGCCAAAGGCGCCTTCCCGGGCGTGGTCAACCTGCCATTGATGAACGACCAGGAGCGGCAGAAGGTCGGCACCTGCTTCAAACAGCAGGGCCAGGCCGCCGCCATCGCCCTTGGCCACCAGTTGGTCAGCGGCACCACCAAACAGGCTCGGATGGATGCCTGGGTGGCGTTCACCCAGGCCAACCCGCAAGGTTACCTGTACTGCTTCCGGGGCGGCCTGCGTTCGCAGATCGTGCAAGGCTGGCTACGCGATGAGGCGGGTATCCAGTACCCGCGTGTCAAAGGGGGCTACAAGGCCATGCGCACCTTCCTGCTGGAAACCACTCAGCAGGCTGTAGCGCAATGCGATTTCGTGCTGGTAGGTGGCCTGACCGGTACCGGCAAGACCGATGTGCTGCACCAGCTGGACAACGTGCTCGACCTGGAAGGCCATGCCAACCATCGCGGTTCCAGCTTCGGCAAACGCGCCACTGCACAACCGGCACAGATCGATTTCGAAAACCAGCTGGCCATCGATGTGCTTAAAAAGCGCGCCCGCGGCTGCGAGCAGTTCGTGCTGGAAGATGAAGGCCGCATTGTCGGCAGCTGCACGGTGCCGCTGGAGTTGTACCAGGGCATGCAGCAATACCCGCTGGTGTGGCTGGAAGACAGCTTCGCCAACCGCGTGGAGCGCATCTTGCGCGACTATGTGGTCAACCTGAGTGCCGAGTTTATCGCCGTGCATGGCGAAGAGGATGGCCGCCGGTTGTTTGCCGAGCGCATGCTGCAAAGCATGGCCAACATCTACAAGCGCTTGGGTGGGGAGCGCTATCAGCGGCTTTCGGAGATCCTGCGCCTCGCCCTTGAAGAGCAACAGCGCAGCGGCGCAGTGGACCTGCACCGGGGCTGGATCGAAGGCTTGCTGAACGAGTATTACGACCCGATGTATGCCTACCAGCGTGCTGCCAAGGCAGAGCGTATCGAGTTTGCCGGGGATGCGGTGGAAGTGCGCGAATACCTCAAAGCTCGGGTGCTGCGCGAACCGCGCAAGTAAAAGCGGGGCCGCTTCGCGCCCCATCGCCGGCAAGCCAGCTCCCACAGGTTGAGTGCCATCTTCTGCCTGTGAGCTTTACCTGTGGGAGCTGGCTTGCCGGCGATGAGGCCGGTACAGGCATCGTCATTGCCCCGGGCTGAGCACCCGTTCCAGCTCTGCCGCCCGGTCGCGGGTCATGTCCATCATGCATGACCCTCCCTCCAGCTGCGCCATGGTCCCGCCACTGGCCTGCACATGGAACTGACAATTGCCATCGCGGTAGGCAAGCCATTTACGCTGCACATCCCGCAGGCTTTTCTGCTGCCCGGCATCCAGCTTGCCCATCAACTGCTTGTACACCCGGTTCAGGCGCTGGTCCTGCACGTGCGTCTCGGCCTGGATGCACTGGCTCATGGCCACGGTGCTGGAGGCCTTGTCCATGCACTGGCCGTAGGCCGGCGTGTAATCGTCCGCCACGGCCAGCGGCAAAATGCCGGCCAGTGCCAGGCCTGTCAGGCAATGCTTGATCATGCAAACCCTCCTTGCGGGTATCAAAACGACTGCGGCTGTTCCGGCGGCATCAGTACCTTGCCTGGCTGGAAGCGCAACGATGGCATCTGCGTTGCCGAATAAAGCGCCACGCCCAGCGCCGCAATCAACGCCACATCCAGCCAGTTCCAGCCCGGCATGTCGTCGGCGCTACGTGCCTTCCAGCAATGCCAGGCCTGCCCCAGGCAAAACACCCCAATGGCCGCCAGCCATAGATAAAAGCCAGCACCGAAACCGGTCAGGTCGTGGAACTCATAGCTCTGGTTGTCCGGAAGGCGGGTGATGCCGAAACTGCTGGCCGCCAGGTACGCCGCCACCAACCCGGCCAGCAATGCCAGGCGGCGGAACCGTCGATGGGCAAGAATGGCCAGGGCCAGCAGCGGGTTGGCAAACCATTGGTACAAGCCGAACGGCATACCCCATGGCCCGTACAGCAACATTTGCAGGGCCGGCATGTGGCGATCGCCACTCATCAGCGCGCCATCGAAAAACAGGGCGAGCAGATACAGCAGCAGGCTGATGCTAAGGTAGAAAACGGGCAAGGGGCACACCTGGAGGAAACGGGACAGCCTACGACCTTAACCCAGGCCCTGCCCCGCTTCCAGACCCTGGATGGTTGCCGCACGGAGACACCATGCGGCGCAAGACTATGCAACGGGTGGCTCAAGCAACAAGCCATAGATACCCGAGTCAGACAATTCACCGGCCACACACCAGCGTGCCCGCAGGGTGCCCTCCAGCACGAAGCCCTGGCGCTCGAGTGTGCGCGCCGAGCCTTGGTTGCGGGGGTCGATTTCGCCTTCCAGGCGGCGCAGGTGCAGGGTGTGAGCGAGGTAATCGATGAAGCAGGTCAATGCTTCGTCCATGTAGCCCCTGCCCTGCACGGCACTGGCCAGGCAGTAGCCGATTTCGCCGCGGCGGGACACATCGTCGATGTTGAACAGCTGCACCATGCCGATGAGCTCACCATTGTCACGGCGATACATGCCGAGCTTGAGCTGGTCGCCATTGGCATAGGCTTCGCGGTCGGCGGCCAGGGCGCTTTCGGCTTCGGCCAGGTCTTGCCAGGGTGCATGGTGCCAATAACGCATGACCTCGGGGTCGGCCATGATCGCCAGCCATTGCGCGGCATCGGCATGGCGCATGGGGCGCAATTGCAGACGCGGGCTGTCGAGGCAGAGGTCACTGGGGAAACTGCGGGGTGGGGTCACGCCGGATCTCCTGTCCATTGCTGGGGAGATGACAGTTTAACGTCAAGTGCAGGGTTCAGGCAGCCCGGGGCTGCTTTGCAGCCCATCGCTGGCAAGCCAGGCTCCCACAGGTTCACCACAGGCCCGGAGCCTTGCACGCACCCTGTGGGAGCCTGGCTTGCCGGCGATGGAGCCGCAAAGCGGCTCCAAAAATCGCTCAGGCGCCTCGGTTCAAGCCCATTTCCATGTCATTGATCAGCGCCTTGGCCATGGCACTGAGAATCCGCGCTGCGCTGCCGGCGATCTTGTCGCCCTCCATCTCGGCTTCCTCGTTCAGGTGCTTGATGCAGCCGATCAGTACCGACAATTCATCGAATGCCAGATCAAGCGGTACACCTGGTTCAACCCGGTACAGCTCAAGGAATTTTTCCACGCCTGCGGTGGTGCGGGATTTGAGGTGGTTGGTCATGCCTTTGCCTCCAGCGCTTTCATATGGGCTAGCAGGGCATGCAGCTGGCTGGTCTGGGCCGACATGGCTTCGAGCAGTGAAGCACGCAAAATCGGCGCTTCGGCGTCGAGATACTGGATGATGATGCTGGAGAGGGTGTCCATTACCTGGGTGGCCTGGGACTTGGCGGCTTGGTAGGTCAGGTCTGTAACGGGTGGATCAGGGACAAGTTTCTTCATAGTCACCTCGAAATATTTTCAGAAGCAACCACTCGCATCCTTCTCACAGATAAGGTGGCAGCCGTACGCGAGGTGAGAAGACCGTGTTACGAGGTATTCACGGCCAGACCGAAGTCTGCACGCGCACGGCTGCCATAACTGGCAAGCCCTCTCGAAACGACGGGCTTCTCACACCCGGTCGCCGATTTTGTATGGCGACGCTGGAACGTTATCTCTGAGGTAGGTACTTGCCTATCAGACGGCATCCGACTGAGGTCGTAGGATAATTCCCAATCCCTGGCAACCTGAAGCATTTGGTTTCAGGTTCAGAATTTTCTTACAGCTGATGGCTAGCGCGATCCCTGTGGGAGCGGCCTTGTGCCGCGAAAGGGCCGCACAGCGGCCCCTAGGTATCAGCGGCGCTGCGGGAATTGCCGGGGCTGCTGTGCAGCCCTTTCGCGGCACAAGGCCGCTCCCACATTGACCGCGTCAGGCTGATCAATACTTCAGGCCACCTCAGCCCCATCATCCGGCCAATGCGGCTCGTTGGCGCCTGGCGGCGTCAGTGGTGGCAGCCCATACGCCGCCCGCGCATCGTCGCAGCTGGGGTTGTGCACCCCACCCTCCCACGATGCTTCGAACTCGCGGCAAGGGCTGGAGCGGTTGGCGTAAATGGTACAAGCAACTTCCTTACCGATCTCGCCTTCAAGGCTGACGCAACGGCAGGGCTTGGCATCGGTGCCGATCATGGCAACGCGGGTGGGGTTGATCTGTACCACCAGATCGTCCGGCACAACGCCCCCGGCAGACTGGCATTCGCCCCAGAAGAAGGACACACGGAAGTACCCGCAGCAGGCGCCGCAGTCAAGGCAAGGGTTATATTCAGACATGATGCCACGGAGGGAAGGTTGTTGTTATCGGGGCTGGCCCGCCGCGCCATTTTCAATCGAACCGAGGGCGGCTGGATAGAGGGCACATGCAAAAAATTTTGCCACTGATCCGGCCGCCTGCTTCATTCAGCGCAATGCCTTGTAGGTGGAGGCATCCCAACGCTGCAGCGCCAGGCCTTCGGTCGGGTCATAGGCATCACCACACACCTTGCTGAAGTGCGTGCGGGCTTCGCCGCAATGCACCAACCGGTCGTGCTTCTCCCCCTCGGTCAGCACCGTATACGATTTGCTGCGCATGGCTTGGTACTGCGTTTCGGCTGCGGCCATGGCCTGGTGATATTCCATCACCTGGCGGTCATCCAGGGCCAGTCGCTTGCCCAGTTGAACACCCCAGCGGGTCAGGCAGACTTCGGCGAAATGGCGAACGATAAGCCCGGGTTCCTTGAGCACCTTGCCATCGCCGGCACCATCGACCGATGCATTACCCACCAGCGTGGCATGACGCCCCGGCATTGGATAAATGCAGATTTGCGTGCCACTGGCGACGGTAGGAATTACGCAGGCAAACCCTTTGGACCGCTCATCCCGCGAATAGAAGCCGACGTATTCACGCACGTTCTGCGCTAGCGCGATGCGCTCGGCCTGCACATTGCCAACACCCGGCACCGGGTCGATGGCGAAGATATTCACCGGCACCTCCCGCAGTACCGGGTCATTTGCCATGGCGTTGGCCAGCATGTGGCAGCTGATACCACCCCGGCTCCAGCCCACCAGGTTCACCTGGGTTGGAATGCGCGGCTTGCGGAACATGCTGATGATGCGCTCTTGCAACGCCTGCGGGGTTGGCTGGCGATCACCGTAGTCGTAGGTGCGCCAGAACCACGAGGCCGTGGAGGAAACGTCCGGTACAGGTACGCCAGCGTCCTTCAGCCGCTGGTATTCTTCCTCGCTCAGCTTGGTGCGCTGCCAACTGCTTTCGCCTTTGATCACCTGCAGCACATGGTTGACGTTTTCTTCCCAGCCGCGGCCGAAAAATTGGCCGGTCCAGTTGAAGTAGCCACCGGGTTCTACGAACAGGTTGTCATCCTGAAGGTTGCCGCTGCCTGGGCCGTCTACGGCAATCCAGTGGGCAAATTCGCGGCCCTCGTCATTTGCGGCCAGGGTCGAGACCAGCTCGCCGTTCCAGAAGTTGGGGTTTGCGTCGTCGAAACGGTGAGAACCGGTACCGCAGAAATAGGCGGTGAACACACTCATTGGGGAGTCTCTGTGGTGAGAAATGAGTGCTGAAGATAGGTAGGCAGATCGGGGAAATGCAGGCGGAAAGCTCGCCCTGGGGTAGATATGGGGCTGCCAGGCAGCCCCAACTGGCTTATTTGCGAGCCAGCCCATCAGCCCGGAACATCTGCCGGATCCCGCGGATGGCCTGGCGTATGCGGTCCTGGTTCTCGATCAGGGCAAAGCGCACATGGTCATCACCATATTCGCCAAAACCGATGCCCGGCGACACGCACACCTTGGCCTCGGCCAGGAGTTTTTTGGCAAACTCCAGCGACCCCATATGTGCATATTGCTCAGGGATCTTCGCCCACACGTACATCGACGCCTTGGGGTTCTCAACCATCCAGCCCAGTTCGTGCAGCCCTTTCACCAGCAGGTTGCGGCGCTGGCGATACTGTTCGGCAATGTCGCGCACGCACTGCTGATCGCCTTCCAGCGCGGCAATGGCAGCCACCTGCAACGGGGTAAAGGTGCCGTAGTCGTGGTAGCTCTTGATGCGCGCCAGGGCGCTGACCAGTTCGGGGTTGCCGACCATGAAGCCGATCCGCCAGCCCGCCATGTTGTAGCTCTTGGACAGGGTAAAGAACTCTACGGCAATGTCCTTGGCACCAGGCACCTGCATGATCGACGGGGCCTTCCAGCCGTCGTAGACGATGTCGGCGTAGGCCAGGTCATGCACCACCAGCACGTCGTACTGCTTGGCCAGGGCCACCACGCGCTCGAAGAAGTCCAGTTCCACGCACTGAGCAGTGGGGTTGGACGGGAAGCCGAGGATCATCATCTTCGGCTTGGGGATCGACTCACGGATCGCCCGCTCGAGTTCGTTGAAGAAGTCCACACCCGGTACCAGCGGCACTGAACGCACCTGGGCACCGGCGATGACCGCACCGTAGATGTGGATGGGGTAGCTGGGGTTGGGCACCAGCACCGTGTCGCCCTGGTCGAGCGTGGCCAGCATCAGGTGGGCCAGGCCTTCTTTCGAGCCAATGGTGACGATGGCTTCGCTTTCCGGGTCGATGTCGACCTCGTAGCGTTCCTTGTACCAGTTGGAAATGGCCCGGCGCAGACGCGGGATACCGCGAGAGGTGGAATAGCCGTGGGTGTCTTCCCGCTGGGCAACCTGCACCAGCTTCTCGACGATGTGCGGCGGTGTAGCGCCGTCGGGGTTGCCCATGCTCAGGTCGATGATGTCTTCGCCACGGCGGCGGGCAGCCATCTTGAGCTCGGCAGTGATGTTGAAAACGTAAGGGGGGAGACGATCAATGCGCGCAAAGCGGCGCGGCGAACCTGGGTTAGCCATGGCTTCCTCTGAGGACGTAAGCGCCCGGAACCGTCCGAGCGACGTTGGCCGATGTGGCGGCCTGACTCAGAAGATAATGCCGAAACATAAAATATGTAAAGGACATTTTCCTGTTTTGTCATATATTTTCAGACGTATTATTTGAAAAGCCAGATTTCATGTTTCCTGTGCTGGCCTCTCCGCGGGCTCGCCCGCTCCCACAGGGTTACTCACAGCCCTGGGACCTGCGCCCGACCTGTGGGAGCGGGCAAGCCCGCGAAAGGGCCGGCACAGGAAGACAGGCATAAAAAAACCCCGGCACATGGCCGGGGTTTTCGTGAAACAGGCAGCAGTTTCAGCGTGCGTAGGTCATCAGCACGTCCGCAGCGGTTTGGCTGTCCACGCCCATCATCACGCTCAGGGCAGTGACGGTGAGGATCGAGAAGCCGAACACCTTGCGGGCCCACTTGCTGTCGTCCTCTGCCTTGTAGCCACCCCAGGCCATGTACAGCCAGTACAGGCCCATGGCAGCTGCCACGGCCAGGTAGCCGAGGCCGGCGTAACCGCCGAGGGTAAGCATCAAGGTGGCGAGCACGAAGGCCAGCACGTACAGCACGATCTGCTTCTTCGCCGCGAGGATGCCACGTGCCACCGGCAGGACCGGGATGTTGGCAGCGCTGTAATCCTTGAAGCGGAAGATGGCGATGGCAAAGCTGTGCGGCATCTGCCACAGGCTGAACATCACCAGCAGGGTTACCGCAGCCAGGTCGAAGCTGTTGCTTACGGCGCAGTAGCCGATCACCGGAGGCATGGCACCCGACAGGCTGCCGACCAAGGTGCCGTGCACCGATTTACGCTTCAGCCACAGGCTGTAGAAACCGACGTAGACGATGAAGCCTACAGCTGCGCAGAACGCCGACAGCGGGTTGGCCTGGACATACAGCAGGCTGAAACCCGCCACCCCGAGCAGGGTGGCGTAGATCAGCGCGAGGGGCAGCGACATGCCGCCCTGCACCATGACGCGGTTCTTGGTGCGCTCCATCTTGTGGTCGATGTCACGGTCGATGCAGTTGTTGAACACGCATCCGGACGCAACCACCAGCGAAGTACCGATCACCACCGCCAGGAACAAGGCGAAGTCCACATGGCCCTTCGAGGCAAGGAAGAAACCGCCTGCCACGGAAAGCACGTTACCGAAAATGATCCCCGGTTTGGTGATTTGGATAAAGTGCTTAACGGACATGCAGTCTTACCTCACTTGGCCATCATTTCGATGTGGATGTTGAACATGATCCACAGCGACAGGCCGACCAGCAGTGCAATTACCAGTACGGTGAACAGGAACGTCGACACGTTGTTGCGTTGCTCTTTCGAGCGGTCCATGTGCAGGAAGTACACCAGGTGTACAACTACCTGGATCACGGCCATGGCAACAATGATCAGAACGGTCAGGTTCTTCGGCAGGCTGGCGGTCATGGCCAGTGCGAACGGGATCGCAGTCAGGATGATCGACAGGACAAAGCCGATCATGTACGACTTGACGCTGCCGTGGTTACCTTCGTGATGAGTGTCGTGTGCGCTAGCCATTACAGAACCCCCAGCAGGTAGACGACGGTGAACACGCAGATCCAGACCACGTCCAGGAAGTGCCAGAACAGGCTCAGGCAGCTCATGCGGGTCTTGGCGGTCGGCGTGATGCCATGCTTGTTGATCTGGTACATCATGATTGCCATCCAGACCAGGCCGGCAGTCACGTGCAGACCGTGGGTACCTACCAGGGCGAAGAACGCCGACAGGAAGCCACTGCGCTGCGGGCCGAAGCCCTCGCTGATCAGGTGATGGAACTCATAGATTTCCATCGCGATGAAGCCTGCACCGAACAGGAAGGTCACAGCCAACCAGCCCAGTACACCGGCTTTCTTGCCATCGAACATCTTCAGCATGGCGAAGCCGAAGGTGATCGAGGACAGCAGCAGGAACAGCGTTTCAACAGCTACGAAATCGAGCTGGAAGATGTCATGACCCGACGGGCCGCCGGCAAAACTGCCGGACAGCACCGCGTAGGTGGCGAAGAGCGACGCAAACAGGATGCAGTCGGTCATCAGGTACAGCCAGAAACCCAGTACGGTCATCTGGCCCGAGTCGTGGTGGTGGTCGTCATGCCCATGGTCGTGACCATGAGCAGCGCCGCCGTGCATTACTTGACTGGACATTGATTACACCCGCTCAAACGATTCGACACGTGCGCCGGCAGGCAGAGCACCTGCTTTGGCCAGCGCTTTCATACGCTCGCCTTCGATGCGCGCCACTTCTTCGGCCGGAACCATGTAGCCCTGGTCGTCACGTGCAGCGTGGCGAACGAAGACTGCGATGGTTGCCAACAGGCTCGCGCCCACCAGCCACCAGATGTGCCAGATGAAGGCGAAGCCGAACACGGTCAGGAACATACCCATGAACAGACCGGTGGAGGTGTTGCTCGGCATGTGGATCGCTTCGTACTTGGCCGGGACCTTGTACGCAACACCGGCTTCCTTGGCTTCGTGCCAGGCGTCCAGACCAACTTTCTCAGGCATGTGAGCGAAGTTGTAGAACGGCGGTGGCGACGAAGTGGACCACTCGATGGTACGGCCGCCCCATGGGTCGCCAGTGACGTCCATGTTGTCTTTGCGGTCGCGAACCGACACGAAGATCTGGATCAGCTGGCAAGCGATACCGAACAGGATCAGCACGGCGCCGACAACGGCTACGTACAGGTAGGGTTCCCACAGTGGGTTGTCGGAGTGGTTCAGACGACGGGTCATGCCCATGAAGCCCAGGGCGTACAGCGGCATGAACGCAACGTAGAAGCCCGACAGCCAGAACCAGAAGGCAGCTTTGCCCCACTTCTCGTTCAGGGTGAAACCGAAGGCTTTCGGGAACCAGAAGGCGAAACCGGCGATGTAGCCGAATACCGCGCCACCGATGATCACGTTGTGGAAGTGCGCAATTACGAACAGGCTGTTGTGCAGAACGAAGTCAGCACCCGGAACGGCCAGCAGTACGCCGGTCATGCCACCGATGGAGAAGGTGACCATGAAGCCCAGGGTCCAGAGCATCGGTGCGGTGAAGCGCACACGGCCTTGGTACATGGTGAACAGCCAGTTGAACAGCTTCACACCGGTCGGGATGGAGATCAGCATCGTCGCCAGGCCGAAGAAGGTGTTGACGCTGGCGCCGGCACCCATGGTGAAGAAGTGGTGCAGCCATACCGCAAAGCCAAGGATGGCGATCGCGCCCGATGCGTAAATCATCGAGTGATGGCCGAACAGGCGTTTGCCAGAGAACGTCGAGGTAACTTCCGAGAACACGCCGAAGGCCGGCAGGATCAGGATGTAAACCTCAGGGTGACCCCACGCCCAGAACAGGTTGACGTACATCATCGGGTTCCCACCAAGCTCGTTGGTGAAAATGTGGAAGTCCAGATAACGGTCAACAGTCAGCAGAGCGAGTGCAGCAGTCAGAATCGGGAACGAAGCAACGATCAGTACGTTGGCCCAGGTGCAGGTCCAGGTGAAGATCGGCATGTCCATCAGCTTCATGCCAGGTGCGCGCATCTTCATCACGGTGACGAGGAAGTTCACGCCGGTAAGCGTCGTACCCAGTCCGGATAGCTGTAGCGCCCAGATGTAGTAGTCGACACCCACCCCAGGGCTGTACTGAATGCCTGCGAGCGGCGGATAGGCAACCCAGCCGGTCTTGGCGAATTCACCAACGCCCAGCGAGATGTTGACCAGCAGCACGCCTGCCAGCAGCAGGTAGAAGCTCAGGGAGTTCAGGAACGGGAAGGCAACGTCACGTGCACCGATCTGCAGAGGAACCGCCAGGTTCATCAGGCCGGTGAAGAACGGCATCGCCATGAAGATGATCATGATCACACCGTGAGCGGTGAAGATCTGGTCATAGTGTTCAGGCGGCAGGTAGCCTTCGGAGCCACCGGTAGCGGCAGCCAGCTGGGTACGCATCATGATGGCGTCGGCAAAGCCGCGCAGCAGCATGACCATCGCGACGATGATGTACATCACGCCGATCTTTTTGTGGTCGACAGTAGTCAGCCACTCGCTCCACAAGTAGGTCCACTTGCGGAAATAGGTGATAAGACCGACGACAGCGATACCGCCGAGCGCGATCATGGCAAGCGTCACCATGACTATCGGCTCGTGATAGGGTATCGCCTCCAGGCTTAATTTACCGAACATCTCTTACTCCTCTGCACCGGCAGCTGGTTGCATACTCGATTCCACACCCTTGGTTGTGGCCAGATCTTTGCTGCCTGCTTCTTCGTGGCTACGACCGCGGTTCATGCCTTCGTACTTGTCGACGATCAGCTGGAACTGCTCTGGCGAAGCCTCGCTATACAGCGCGACCGGGTTGTTTTCGCTTGGTTTGGCCAAGGCGTCGTATTCAGCCTTGTCCAGCTTCTTCGGCGACTGCTTGACTTCAGCGACCCACTTGTCGAAGTCTTCCTGAGAGGTGGCAGTAGCCTTGAATTTCATGCCGGTGAAGCCAGCACCGCTGTAGTTGGCGCTGATACCGTCAAACACACCGTTTTCGTTGGCGATCAGGTGCAGCTTGGTGGTCATGCCGGCCATGGCGTAGATCTGGCCGCCCAGGCCCGGGATGAAGAACGAGTTCATCACGGCGTCGGAAGTGACGCGGAAGTTGACCGGGGTGTTAGCCGGGAAGACGATCTTGTTGACCGTGGCAATGCCCTGTTCCGGGTAGATGAACAGCCACTTCCAGTCCAGTGCGACAACGTCGATCTGGATCGGCTTCACGTCCGAGTCCAGCGGACGGTACGGGTCCAGCTTGTGGGTGGAGTGGTAAGTGACGTAACCCAGGGCGATGATGATCAGGATCGGGATGATCCACACCGCAGCCTCGATCTTGGTCGAGTGCGACCAGTCAGGGGTGTAGGTGGCTGCCTTGTTGGAAGCACGGTACTTCCAGGCGAACGCCAAGGTCATGATGATCACAGGGATAACCACCAGCAGCATCAGGCCGGTAGCGATCAGGATCAGGTTCTTTTGCTCAATGCCGACCTGTCCCTTCGGGTCGAGCAGGGTCCAGTTGCACCCACTGAGTAAAAGCATGCCTAAAAAGGGCAATATGCCAAACAGTCTGGGGTAACGCTTTTTACTCATCTCACGACCTCTAGATCAGCTTGCTTCAATGCAATTTGTGTTTTGGTAGCCAACACTTCGTCCTGCCAAGTGAGGCATTTTGCGCCCGTACTCGCTCCTGCCTGGGGTCCGACTGCAGGACCTTGGCTTCAAGCGTTGTTAGCGGTGCTTATGGTTTCGTAGGCAACAGGCCTGTACTTCAGACCAAGTCCATTTGGTGCGGGAAAACGCGGAGGGGGGTCCGCCCGGTATCGCCGTTGGGCGAAACTTGACGAAGTCAGCAAAAAGGAGCGCTGGGGCTTCCTTCAATCCTGCGACTCGCAAGCAGTGCCGAACGGAAATTGGGGGCGATTGTAGTGAGGTCGCCAACCCTTGACTATGACTTATTGAGCAACAGTCTTTTACAGAATGTGCAACAATGCTGCTCGATAATTCAACTTCGCGACAGTTTGTCGCACCCCGCTTGCCAGGCCTCAAAGCCGCATTCTACAAGGCTTTGTGATTGATCTGGATCAAGCGGTGAGCGACTTTTCCCTCTTCACATGCGCTGTAAAAGACCCTATGCGATTCGGGACTTTTGTCTAAGCCTGGCGTCGGTTGCGGTAGATCCCGAGCGGCACCAGGATGGCGGTGAGCACGAACGCCACAAGCGCCCATTGCGCCAGCGACAAACCGAGGAGTGGCGGGTACGGGGTGCTGCAGAAGCCGTCGACCTGGAATGCCAGCGGCCACAGCTTGGCCAGCGGCAGGTCATCCACGATCGGCTGGAGGGTGTCGATGCCGCAACTGACCATGGGGTTGGCGAGTATATACACATGGTTGCCGGCCGCAATGATTCCGCCAATCGCGCTGAGCACAACCAGTGCTTCGAAGAAGGTCAGGCTGCGGCGCCCGGGCATCGCTGCGGCGATGAAGGCAAACACGGCAATGAACAGCAGCGCGTAACGCTGCAGGATACACAACGGGCACGGTGCCTCGCCCAGTACCACTTGCATGTAGAGGGCGCCGCCAATCAGCGAAAGGCAGATCAGGCCCAACAGCACCAGAAAGCGCCGTTCCCGATTCAGGCGCGATGTTTGTTCGTTCATTGCCGGTTCCTTCGATGGATAGTGGCAGCGTGGTCCGCCTGCCTGGGCGCAAGTCTACACGCTGGGCAGGGCCTTTGAGCGTGCCGAGGAAGCGGCGTGACAGCACTGCGCAGGGCTATCCGGTGTGGCTGAGACCGGCCGCAACAACGTCGGTTCAACGCCGGGCGGCAAAAAAACGGCTGCACGGGTACCGCGCAGGGGCAAGCCCCTCGACACCCGGGAGTGAAGGATACCGTGATTAAAGGAGGATTAAAGATGAAAGCTGAGCAGGTGCTTTTCATCTCTCCTTATATATAGGCAGGAAGGAGTACTGTGGCTGGGATACATATTTGTGCCTGTACCGGCCCCTTCGCGGGCAAGCCCGCGAAGGGGCCGGTACAGGCGTTGCATCAATCCAGGGCAGCCGCCGGCCCGAAGAACTCGTAGCGGCTCTGCTGCTCCGGCACACCCAGGCCCTTCAACTGGCGCTTCACCGCCGCCATGAACGCCTTTGGCCCAAGGAAGTAGGCATCCACATCCCGCTCCTGCGGCAGCCACTCGGCCAGCAGGTCCTCACTCAGCAGGCCGACGGCATCGGCCTCGGCGCCCTCCGCAGGCTCCGCATAGCAGTAGAAGCGCTTGAGCTGCGGATAACGCGCCGCCAGGCCATCGACCCAGTCACGGAAGGCATGCACCGCACCGTTACGCGCACAGTGGATGAAGTGCACCTCACGCCGGGTTTGCAGCGCGGCCTGCAACATCGCCAGGGTCGGTGTAATGCCTACGCCGCCACTGATCAGCACCAGCGGCTTGTCGCTGGCTGCCAGGGTAAAGTCACCCGCAGGCGGGAACAGTTGCAGGGTCTCGCCCACCACCAGCTGATCGTGCAGGTAATTGGAAACCTTGCCGCCCGCCTCGCGCTTGACGCTGATGCGGTACTCCTTGCCATCGCACAGCGCCGACAGGGAGTAGTTGCGGCGCTGTTCGGCTCCGTCAATGTCCAGTTTCAGGCCGATGTACTGGCCTGGCTCGGCCTTGAGCACGGGCTTGCCATCCACCGGTACAAAGTAGAACGAGACGATCTCGCTGCTTTCCTGCTCGCGGCGTACCAGGCGGAATGCGCGGGTACCGCGCCAGCCGCCCTCGGCCTCTTCCTTCTGTTTATAAAGGTTTTCCTCTGCACCCATCAGGATGTCGGCCAGCTGACCATAGGCCGCGGCCCAGGCATCGATCACTGCCGGGGTGGCAATTTCCTTGCCCAACACTTCTTCGATGGCGCGCAGCAGGCAACTGCCGACGATCGGGTAGTGCTCCGGCAGAATCTGCAGGGCAACATGCTTGTTGATGATCTGCCCAACCAGGCCGCCCAACTGCTCCAGCTGGTCGATGTGGCGGGCATACATGAGCACGCCGTTGGCCAAGGCGCGTGGTTGGTCACCACTGGCCTGGTGGGCCTGGTTGAACAGTGGGCGTACCTCTGGGTACTCGTTGAGCATCATCTTGTAGAAGTGGGTGGTCAGTGCTTCGCCGCCGCTTTCCAGCAGGGGGACAGTGGCCTTGATGATTGCACGTTGTTCGGCATTGAGCATTGCAGCAACTCCTGAGCCTGTGGCTTCAAATGACTGCCCTTGCCGTTTCAGCATTCGTGCCAACTTTCACAGCCAGCAAAATCAAGGGTTTGATGCAGCCCATGTCAAAATGACTCGGCTCGATGTATAGTCATATGGACCTACAGGAGTCAATATGACTACAAAGCCGTTGCTAACCGCCCTGCTGCCCCTCGTCAGTGATCTGTCCCGCGATTTGCCCGATCAGGAGCGCTACCGCCGCCTGCTGCAGGCCATGCGCAGCCTGCTGCCGTGCGACGCCGCTGCGCTGCTGCGCCTGGACGGTGAATGGCTGGTACCCCTGGCTGTGGACGGCCTGAGCCCCGACACCCTGGGCCGCCGATTCCGGGTCAGTGAGCATCCGCGGTTCCAGATTTTGCTCAGCCGACCGGAACCCACCCGGTTTGCCAGCGACTCCGAACTGCCCGACCCCTACGATGGCCTGGTCAACGCCGCGGATGCCGACCTTGAAGTGCACGACTGCATGGGCTGCCCATTGATGGTCGATGAACGCCCGTGGGGCCTGGTCACCCTCGACGCCCTCACCCCCGGGCAATTCCAGAGCCTGGAGCTGGATGCCCTGCAGGCCTTCGCCAGTTTGGCGGCCGCCACCGTTACCGTGGCCGAGCGCATCGAGCACCTGGCCCTGCGTGCTGAAGACGAACACCTGCGCGCCGAGATCTACCGTCAGGCCAGCGGCCAGGACAAAGAGCTGATTGGCCAGAGCGCCGCACACAAGCGCCTGGTAGAAGAAATCCGCTTGGTCGGCGGCAGCGACCTCACCGTGCTGATCACCGGCGAAACCGGGGTTGGCAAGGAACTGGTGGCCCAGGCCCTGCACCAGGCCAGCAGCCGCGCCGACAAGCCGCTGGTCAGCCTCAACTGTGCCGCCCTGCCCGACACCCTGGTCGAGAGCGAACTGTTCGGCCATGTACGCGGTGCCTTCACCGGTGCGCACGGCGAACGCCGTGGCAAGTTCGAACTGGCCAACGGTGGCACGCTGTTCCTCGACGAAGTGGGCGAACTGCCACTCACCGTGCAGGCCAAGCTGCTGCGGGTGCTGCAAAGCGGCCAGCTGCAACGCCTGGGCTCGGACCGCGAGCACCGGGTGGACGTGCGCCTGATCGCCGCTACCAACCGCGACCTGGCTGCCGAAGTGCGCAATGGCAACTTCCGCGCCGACTTCTACCACCGCCTCAGCGTATACCCGCTACACGTGCCGCCCCTGCGCGAACGTGGTCGAGATGTACTGCTGTTGGCTGGCTATTTCCTTGAACAGAACCGATCGCGACTTGGCCTGAACAGCTTGCGCCTGAGCCACGACGCCCAAACCGCGCTGGTCGCCTACGACTGGCCAGGCAATGTGCGCGAACTGGAACACCTGATTGGCCGTTCGGCACTCAAGGCGCTCGGCCAGCACCCTGACCGGCCACGTATCCTCACCCTCGAAGCCATCGACCTGGACCTGCGCGTTACCCCCCCGACAACGGGCTCACAACCCTCCTCTGCAGCCCCGCTGCAGGTGGCAGCATTGCCTGAAGGCGGCTTGCGCGAAGCGGTCGATATCTACCAGCGCCAGGCGATAGAAGCCTGCCTGCAACGGCATCAGGACAACTGGGCGGCGGCCGCCCGTGAGCTGGGCCTGGACCGCGCAAACCTGAGCCGATTGGCCCGCCGGCTGGGGCTTCGCTGAGGTTCACCTACAAAAGGATTAACCCAGAAAGCCATCTGGTTGCTTCCTGCCCGGCTGCTATATCTCCCTAACCACCCGTTTTTCGACTGCCTGGTCGAGACTGCGCCTAACAACCCTGAAAGGGTGTGTTACGCCGGTTGTGGCCCGAACAGTCGGGCCGGGGGATCCGGATACCAGCAGGGAGCATCCATGGACAACATCGTCGTCGCCGATAAGCAATCCGAAGTCGCCACGCAGAGCGCCTGGGGCAATATCAATCTCAAAGGGCCAGGCGTCGTGCAGATGCCGGTATCTCCCGACAAGGTGGCTACCGTTACCCAGCGCGGGCAGGACCTGATCGTCACCCTCAAGTCGGGTGAAAAGGTCACCATCGGCAACTTCTTCGCCGTGGACCAGGCCGGGGTCGGCAGCGACATGGTCTTCGTCGGCGAAGACGGCACCCTGTGGCATGCCCAGTACGATGCGGCAGCGTTCACCGGCTTTACCTTCGAAGACGTGGCCTCGCTGGACGAACTGGTGGCGGGTATCGGCACCGCCGGCAGTGCCATGCCGACCTGGGCGATTGCCGGGCTCAGCCTGCTCGGCGTGGGCGGCGCAGCGGCAGCGGCAAACAACGGCGGCGGTGGCAGCAGCGGCGGTTCCGACCCCGACACCGCCGCACCGGCCACGCCTATCGACCTGCTGGTGTCGCCGGATGGCCTGCGCCTGAGCGGCCGCGGTGAAGCGGGCACCACGGTTAACATCCGCGATGCCGCTGGCAACCTGATCGGCAGCGGCACCGTGGGTGCCGACGGCAGCTTCAACGTGACGTTGAACCCACCGCAGGTCAACAGCGAGAACCTTGAAGTCACCCTGACCGATGGCGCCGGAAATGTCTCGGCGCCAGGCACCGTCACCGCCCCGGACGCAACCGCGCCACTGGCACCGACCGACCTCGCGATCAATGAACAGGGCGCCAACCTTACCGGTCGCGGCGAACCCGGCGCCACCGTGCAGGTGCGCGATGCCGCCGGCAACCTCATCGGCAGTGGCCTGGTGAACGCCGACGGTACCTTCAGCCTCACCCTTTCGCCCGCCCAGGCCAATGGCGAGGTACTGGACATCCGCCAGGTCGATGCCGCTGGCAACAGTTCGATACCACTGGAATTCACAGCCCCGGACATCACCGCCCCAGGTGCCCCGACCGAGCTGGCCGTCAGCGCGGATGGCACCGTCCTGACCGGCCGTGCCGAACCGGGCAGCACTGTGCGTATCGTGGCTGCCGATGGCACCGAACTGGGCACGGCTGTAGTCGGCCCAACCGGCGTGTTCAGCATCAACCTCAACCCCCCACAGGTTGACGGCGAAGTCCTGCAAGCCACCGCGACCGATGCCGCTGGCAATACATCCGTAGCCAGCGCGGTCACTGCGCCGGATATCGACGGGGGCGACACCACGCCGCCTGAGGCCCCGACCAATCTGGTCATCGGCCTGGCCGGCAGCCAGCTGAGCGGCCGTGGCGAAGCCGGCACCACCGTGCAAGTGCGTGATGCCGCAGGCAACATCATCGCGACGGGTACCGTTGGTGCGGATGGCACCTTCGTCATCGCCCTGGCCCCTGCCGTGAACGACGGCAGTGCCCTGCAAGTGACCCTGACCGACGCTGCTGGCAACGTGTCCCAGCCGGGCTCGGTCACCTCAGCCGACCTGCTGCCGCCGGCTCAACCAACTGACCTGGCCCTGGCCGACGGCGTGACCTTCACCGGTCGCGGCGAACCGGGCGCTACCGTGCAGGTGCGTGATGCCGGTGGCAACCTCATCGGCACGGGTGTAGTCGGCGCCGATGGCCTGTTCAGCTTGACCCTGAACCCTGCTCAGGCCAATGGCGAAGCCTTGGATGTGCGCCTGGTGGATGCCGCCGGCAACACCTCGGCGCCGCTGCAGTTCGATGCCCCGGACATTACCCCACCCGCTGCCGTGAGCAATATCGTGGTCGGCCCTGATGGCCTGGCCCTGAGCGGCCGCGGCGAACCGGGCGCCACTGTCGAGGTGCGCGATGCCAACGGCACCGTGATCGGTACCGCTGTGGTCGGTGCCAACGGCACCTTCCTGATCAACCTCGACCCGGCTGTGCAGCCAGGTGAGCAACTGAGCCTGGTGCAGACCGACCCAAGCGGCAACGCTTCCGTGGCAGTTGAGTACGACGTACCGCTGACCACCGCGCCGGACAGCCCGAGCAATCTGGCCGTCGATGCCGACGGCACCACCCTCACTGGTTCCGCCCCTGCGGGGACGCGCGTGGAGGTGCGTGACGCCAACGGCACCCTGATCGGCAGCGCCATCGCCAATGCCGATGGCACCTTCAGCATCGAGCTGAGCCCGGCCCAGGCCAACGGCGAACTGCTGGATGTGGTCGCCATCGATGACAGTGGCGTTTCCTCGTTGCCCGCACAGATCACCGCGCCGGACATCACCGCGCCGGCCGCACCGACCGAACTGGCCGTCAGCGCTGACGGCAGCGTCATCACCGGCCGTGCCGAACCCGGCAGCACTGTGCGTATCGTTGCTGCCGATGGCACCGAACTGGGCACGGCTGTAGTCGGCCCAACCGGCGTGTTCAGCATCAACCTCAACCCCCCACAGGTTGACGGCGAAGTCCTGCAAGCCACCGCGACCGATGCCGCTGGCAATACATCCGTAGCCAGCGCGGTCACTGCGCCGGATATCGACGGGGGCGACACCACGCCGCCTGAAGCCCCTACCAATCTGGTAATCGGCCTGGCCGGCAGCCAACTGAGCGGCCGTGGCGAAGCGGGCACCACCGTGCAGGTGCGTGACGCAGCGGGTAATCTGCTGGCTACAGGAACCGTCGGCCCGGATGGCACCTTTGTGATGTCCTTGAGCCCTGCCGTGAAAGACGGCAGCGCTCTGCAAGTGACCCTGACCGATGCCGCTGGCAATGTCTCGCCACCCGCTTCGGTCATCTCGCCAGACCTGCAGGCCCCTGCCCAGCCTACCGAGCTGGCCCTGGCTGACGGCGTGACCCTCACCGGTCGCGGCGAACCGGGCGCTACCGTGCAGGTGCGTGATGCCGCAGGCACTCTCATCGGCACTGGCACTGTGGGCGCCGATGGCCTGTTCAGCTTGACCCTGAACCCTGCACAGGCCAACGGCGAAGCCTTGGATGTGCGCCTGGCGGATGCCGCCGGCAACACCTCTGCACCGCTTCAGTTCGATGCCCCGGATATCACGCCACCTGGCGCAGTAAGCAATATCGTGGTCGGCCCTGATGGCCTGGCCCTGAGTGGCCGTGGCGAGCCGGGCGCCACTGTCGAAGTACGCGATGCCAACGGCACCGTGATCGGTACCGGTGTGGTCGGTGCCAACGGCACCTTCCTGATCAACCTCGACCCGGCTGTGCAGCCAGGTGAGCAACTGAGCCTGGTGCAGACCGACCCAAGCGGCAACGCTTCCGTGGCAGTGGAGTACGACGTACCGCTGACCACCGCGCCGACTAGCCCAAGCAACCTGGCCATCGATGCCGACGGCACCACCCTCACTGGTTCCGCCCCTGCGGGGACGCGTGTGGAGGTGCGTGACGCCAACGGCACCCTGATCGGCAGCGCCATCGCCAATGCCGATGGCACCTTCAGCATCGAGCTGAGCCCGGCCCAGGCCAACGGCGAACTGCTGGATGTGGTCGCCATCGATGACAGTGGCGTTTCCTCGTTGCCCGCACAGATCACCGCGCCGGACATCACCGCGCCGGCCGCACCGACCGAACTGGCCGTCAGCGCTGACGGCAGCGTCATCACCGGCCGTGCCGAACCCGGCAGCACTGTGCGGATCGTTGCCGCCGACGGCACCGAACTGGGCACGGCTGTAGTCGGCCCAACCGGCGTGTTCAGCATCAACCTCAACCCCCCACAGGTTGACGGCGAAGTCCTGCAAGCCACCGCGACCGATGCCGCTGGCAATACATCCGTAGCCAGCGCGGTCACTGCGCCGGATATCGACGGGGGCGACACCACGCCGCCTGAAGCCCCGACCAACTTGGTCATCGGCCTGGCCGGCAGCCAGCTGAGCGGCCGTGGCGAAGCCGGCACCACCGTGCAGGTGCGTGACGCAGCGGGTAATCTGCTGGCTACAGGAACCGTCGGCCCGGATGGCACCTTTGTGATGTCCTTGAGCCCTGCCGTGAAAGACGGCAGCGCTCTGCAAGTGACCCTGACCGATGCCGCTGGCAATGTCTCGCCACCCGCTTCGGTCACCTCGCCAGACCTGCAGGCCCCTGCCCAGCCTACCGAGCTGGCCCTGGCTGACGGCGTGACCCTCACCGGTCGCGGCGAACCGGGCGCTACCGTGCAGGTGCGTGATGCCGCAGGCACTCTCATCGGCACTGGCACTGTGGGCGCCGATGGCCTGTTCAGCTTGACCCTGAACCCTGCACAGGCCAACGGCGAAGCCTTGGATGTGCGCCTGGCGGATGCCGCCGGCAACACCTCTGCACCGCTTCAGTTCGATGCCCCGGATATCACGCCACCTGGCGCAGTAAGCAATATCGTGGTCGGCCCTGATGGCCTGGCCCTGAGCGGCCGCGGCGAACCGGGCGCCACCGTCGAGGTGCGCGATGCCAACGGCACCGTGATCGGTTCCGCTGTGGTCGGTGCCAACGGCACCTTCCTGATCAACCTCGACCCGGCTGTGCAGCCAGGTGAGCAACTGAGCCTGGTGCAGACCGACCCAAGCGGCAACGCTTCCGCTGCCCTCGAATACGACGTACCGCTGACCACGGCGCCGACTAGCCCAAGCAACCTGGTCATTGATGCCGACGGCACCACCCTCACCGGCTCCGCCCCTGCGGGTACTCGCGTGGAGGTGCATGACGCCAACGGCACACTGATCGGTAGCGCCATCGCCAATGCCGATGGCACCTTCAGCATCGAGCTGAGCCCGGCCCAGGCCAACGGCGAACTGCTGGATGTGGTCGCCATCGATGACAGTGGCGTTTCCTCGTTGCCCGCACAGATCACCGCGCCGGACATCACCGCGCCGGCCGCACCGACCGAACTGGCCGTCAGCGCTGACGGCAGCGTCATCACCGGCCGTGCCGAACCCGGCAGCACTGTGCGGATCGTTGCCGCCGACGGCACCGAACTGGGTACGGCCGTGGTTGGCCCGACCGGCGTGTTCAGCATCAACCTTGCTCCGCCACAGGTAGACGGTGAAGTCCTGCAAACCACTGCGACTGATGCTGCTGGCAACACGTCCGTGGCCAGCTCCGTCACTGCACCGGATATCGACGGTGTGGATACCACACCGCCTGAAGCCCCGACCAATCTGGTAATCGGCCTGGCCGGCAGCCAACTGAGCGGCCGTGGCGAAGCGGGCACCACAGTGCAAGTGCGTGATGCCGCAGGCAACATCATCGGCACGGGTGTAGTCGGCGCCGATGGCCTGTTCAGCCTGACCCTGAACCCTGCGCAAGCCAACGGCGAAACACTGGACGTACGCCTGGTGGACGCGGCCGGCAACAGTTCGATACCACTGGAATTCACAGCCCCGGACATCACCCCGCCCAATGCCGTAACCGACATCCTGGTCGGTGCGGGTGGCGCGGCCCTGAGCGGTCGTGGCGAACCGGGCGCCACGGTCGAAGTGCGCGATGCCAACGGCAGCGTGATCGGCACTGGCGTAGTCGCTGCCAACGGTACCTTCCTGATCGACCTCAGCCCAGCTGCGCAGCCTGGCGAACAGCTGAGCCTGGTGCAGACTGACGCAAGCGGCAACGCTTCCGTGGCAGTGGAGTACGACGTACCGCTGACCACCGCGCCGGACAGCCCGAGCAATCTGGCCGTCGATGCCGACGGCACCACCCTCACCGGCTCCGCCCCTGCAGGGATGCGCGTGGAGGTTCATGACGCCAATGGCACCCTGATCGGCAGCGCCATCGCCAATGCCGACGGCACCTTCAGCATCGAGCTGAGCCCGGCCCAGGCCAACGGCGAACTGCTGGATGTGGTCGCCATTGATGACAGTGGCGTTTCCTCACTACCTGCGCAGATCACCGCGCCGGACATCACCGCGCCGGCCGCACCGACCGAACTGGCCGTCAGCGCTGACGGCAGCGTCATCACCGGCCGTGCCGAACCGGGCAGCACTGTGCGTATCGTTGCCGCCGATGGCACCGAACTGGGTACGGCCGTGGTCGGCCCGACCGGCGTGTTCAGCATCAACCTCGCGCCGCCACAAGTCGATGGTGAAGTGCTGCAAGCCACCGCAACAGATGCCGCCGGCAACACATCGCCCACCAGCGTGGTTACCGCACCGGACATCGACGGTGTCGATACCACGCCACCGGTAGCCCCGACCGACCTGGTAATCGGCCTGGCCGGTAGCCAGCTGAGCGGGCGCGGCGAGCCTGGCACCACTGTGCAGGTACGCGATGCGGCAGGTACTGTGCTGGCCACCGGCACTGTCGGCGCCGATGGCAGCTTTGCAGTTACCCTGACCCCTGCCGTGAACGACGGCAGCGCCCTGCAAGTGACCCTGACCGATGCCGCTGGCAATGTCTCGCCACCCGCTTCGGTCACCTCGCCAGACCTGCAGGCCCCTGCCCAGCCTACCGAGCTGGCCCTGGCTGACGGCGTGACCTTCACCGGTCGCGGTGAACCGGGCGCTACCGTGCAGGTGCGTGATGCCGGTGGCAACCTCATCGGCACGGGTGTAGTCGGCGCCGATGGTCTGTTCAGCTTGACCCTGAACCCCGCACAGGCCAACGGCGAAGCACTGGACGTACGTCTGGTGGATACCGCCGGCAACAGCTCTGCACCGCTGCAGTTCGATGCACCGGACATCACTCCGCCGACGGCGGTCAGCAACATCGTGGTCGGCAACGGCGGCCTGGCCCTGAGTGGTCGTGGCGAAGCCGGCGCCACTGTCGAAGTGCGTGATGCCAACGGCACCGTAATCGGCACCAGTGTGGTAGCCGCCAACGGCACCTTCCTGATCAACCTCGACCCGGCTGTGCAGCCAGGTGAGCAACTGAGCCTGGTGCAGACCGACCCAAGCGGCAACGCCTCCGAAGCGCTGCAGTTCGAAGTGCCGGTCACCACTGCCCCGGCAAGCCCCAGCGACCTGGTGTTCGCCGAAGACGGCAGCAGCATCAGCGGTACGGCACCTGCCGGCACCCGCGTGGAAGTGCATGATGCCAACGGCACGCTGATTGGCAGTGTCGTGGCGAGCCCCGATGGCAGCTTCACCGTGGCCCTCGACCCGGCCCAGGCCAATGGGGAACTGCTGGACGTGGTGGCCATCGACGATGCTGGCGTAGCGTCCCTGCCAACGCAGGTCACCGCACCGGACATCACCGCACCTGCCGCCCCGAGCGACCTGGCCGTCAACGCTGACGGCACAGTAGTCACCGGCCGTGCCGAACCGGGCAGCACCGTGCGTGTGCTGGCCGCCGATGGCACCACCGTGCTGGGTAGCGTGGTGGTGGGCGCCACGGGCAGCTTCAGCATCACCCTGGACCCGGCACAGGTCGACGGCGAAGTGCTGCAAGTCACCGCCACCGATGCGGCAGGCAACACCTCGACCGCTGGCTCGGTCACCGCGCCAGACATCGACGGGGGCGATACCACGCCACCTGACGCACCGACCAACCTGGTGATCGGCCTCGCCGGCAGCCAGTTGAGCGGGCGTGGCGAGGCCGGCACCACCGTACAGTTACGCGATGCGGCAGGCACTGTGCTGGCAACCGGCACTGTCGGCCCGGATGGCACCTTCGCGGTAACCTTGTCCCCTGCCGTGAACGACGGCAGCACGTTGCAAGTCACCCTCACCGATGCCGCTGGCAACGTCTCGCAACCGGGCTCGGTCGCCTCTCCAGACCTGCAAGCCCCGACACAACCGACCGAACTGGCCCTGGCCGATGGCGTCACCTTCACCGGCCGCGGCGAACCTGGCGCCACGGTGCAGGTGCGCAATAGCGCCGGCAACGTGATTGGTACCGGCCTGGTCAACGCAGACGGCACCTTCAGCGTCACCTTGTTCCCGGCCCAGGCCAATGGCGAGGCGCTGGACGTGCGCTTGGTGGATACCGCTGGCAACAGCTCTGCACCGCTGCAGTTCGATGCACCGGACATCACCCCGCCTGCGGCGGTCAGCAATGTCGTGGTCGGTACCGGTGGCCTGGTGCTCAGCGGTCGCGGCGAGGCCGGTGCCACTGTTGAAGTGCGTGATGCCGGCGGTACCGTCATCGGCACTGCCACGGTCGGCGCCAACGGCACCCTTGTGGTCAATCTCGACCCGGCAGCCCAACCGGGCGCCGCACTGAGCCTGGTACAGACCGACCCGAGCGGCAACGCGTCCGAAGCCTTGCAGTTCGAGGTGCCCGTTACCCCTGCCCCCGCCAGCCCAAGCGACCTGGTAGTGGCCGCGAATGGCACCAGCATCACGGGTGCTGCACCGGCCGGCAGCCGCGTGGAAGTCCACGATGCCAACGGCACGCTGGTGGGCAGTGTGGTAGTGGGCGCTGAAGGCACCTTCACCGTCATCCTCAACCCGGCCCAGGCCAACGGCGAGCTGCTGGATGTGGTCGCCATCGATGGCACAGGTGCATCGTCCCTGCCGGTGCAGATCAGTGCGCCGGATATCACCGCCCCGGCCGCCCCGAGCGAACTTGCGATCAACGCCAACGGTACCGTCGTCACTGGCCGCGCGGAAGCGGGCAGCACCGTGCGCGTGCTGGCCGCCGATGGCACTACCGTGCTGGGTACGGCGGTGGTAGGCGCCACCGGCAGCTTCAGCATCACCCTCAGCCCGGCACAAGTGGACGGTGAAGTGCTGCAAGTCACCGCCACCGACACCGCCGGCAATGCCTCCAGTGCCGGTAGCGTCACGGCCCCAGACATCGACGGTGTCGATACCACGCCACCCCAGGCGCCGACCAACCTGGTCGTCGGCCTGGCCGGTGGCCAACTGAGCGGCCGTGGCGAAGCGGGCGCCAGCGTGCAAGTGCGCGATGCCCAAGGTAACGTGCTGGCCAGCGGTACGGTCAACCCGGATGGCACCTTCCAGGTCAGCCTGGCCCCGCCGGTGAACGATGGCAGTACCCTCCAAGTGGTGCTGACCGATGCCGCCGGCAATGCCTCCACCCCTGGCACGGTGGCCACCCCAGACCTGCAGGCCCCCGCCCAGCCGACCGGCCTGGACCTGGCCGGCGGCATTACCTTGACCGGTAGCGGTGAGCCTGGCGCTACCGTGCAGGTGCGCGACGCCTCGGGCAACGTGATCGGCAGCGGCGTAGTCAACCCGAACGGCAGCTTCAGCGTTACCCTGTCCCCTGCCCAAGCCAATGGCGAGGTCCTCGACATCCGAGTGGTGGACGCCGCGGGTAATGTCTCCACCCCATTGCAGTTCGATGCGCCGGACACCACGCCCCCAGCCGTAGTCGGCAACATCGTGGTCGGTACCGGCGGCCTGACCTTGAGCGGTCGCGGCGAAGCCGGTGCTACCGTTGAAGTACGCGACGTCAATGGCACCGTGATCGGCACTGGCACGGTGACCGCCAACGGCACCTTCCTGCTCGACCTGGACCCGGCCGCGCTGCCGGGCGAGCGCCTGAGCCTGGTGCAGACCGACGCCAGCGGCAACGCGTCTGGGGCCTTGACCTTTGATGTACCGCTGGTGGCCACACCGGCAAGCCCGAGCGACCTGGTAGTCGCTGCGGATGGCACCAGCGTCAGCGGCTCCGCGCCGGTCGGCAGCCGTGTGGAAGTGCAGGATGCCAATGGCGCGGTGGTGGGCAGCATCGTGGTCGGCGCCGAGGGCACCTTCACCGTTGTGCTCAACCCGGCCCAGGCCAACGGCCAATTGCTGGACGTGGTCGCCATCGACAACAACGGGGCTTCGTCACTGCCGGTACAAGTGACCGCGCCGGACATCACCGCACCTGCCGCCCCCAGCGAACTCGCTGTCAGCGCCAATGGCAGCGTGGTGACCGGGCGCGCCGAAGCCGGCAGCACCGTGCGCGTGCTGGCAGCCGACGGCACTACCGTGCTAGGCAGCGTCGTGGTGGGGGCCGGCGGTACGTTCAGCATCGGCCTGACCCCGCCTCAAGTGGCCGGCGAGCAATTGCAGGTAACCGCCACCGATACCGCAGGCAATGCCTCCGCAGCCGGCACCGTCACTGCACCGATCGTTGATAACGGTGGTGATACCACACCGCCAGCGCCTGCCACCCAACTGGTCATCAGCGTCGATGGCCGCACGGTCTCCGGCCGGGGTGAAGCAGGCACCACTGTGGAGGTGCGCAACGACCAGGGCCAGGTGCTGGTGAGCGGCACCGTGCAACCGGATGGCAGCTTCAACTTGCAACTGCCAACCCCGGTGGTGGATGGCTCGTCCCTGCAAGTGACCCTGACCGATGCCGCCGGCAACGTCTCGACACCTAGCCCGCTGACAGCGCCGGACCAGGTGGCACCGCTGCAACCAACCGACCTGGTGCTGAGCAATGGTGACAGCCTGGTCGGCACTGCAGAAGGGGGCGCCCGGGTGGAGGTGAAAGATGCCTTGGGCAACCTGATCGGCAGCGCCATTGCCGGGCCCGATGGCAGCTTCAGCCTGACCCTCGACCCGCCTCAGGCCAATGGCGAAACCCTGTCCATCACTGTGACCGATGCGGCCGGCAACACCTCGGTGCCGCTAAGCTACACGGCGCCAGACATCACCGCACCGGCGATCGTCACCGACGTGGTGGCAGGCGATGGCAGCCTGGCCGTGTCTGGCCGTGGTGAGCCCGGTGCCACAGTGCAAGTGCGTGACACCCAAGGTGTCGTGCTCGGTTCCGGCATCGTGGCGCCCAATGGCACCTTCGTGGTTGACCTGGAGGCACCGCTGGCCGCAGGTGAGAACATCGTCCTGGTGCAGACCGATGCCGCCGGCAATACCTCGGCAGGGGTCAGTGTGACCGTTGCCGATACCCCGCTGCCCGAGAGCCCGAGCGGCGTGCTGGTGGCCGGCGACGGCTCCAGCGTTTCCGGTACCGCACCGGCCGGTACGCAGGTGCAGGTGCGTGACGCACAGGGCAATGTCCTGGGCAGCGTCCAGGCTGGCCAGGATGGCAGCTTCACCATCGGCCTGAGCCCGGCCCAGGCCAATGGCGAGACCCTGGATGTGGTGGCGGTTGATGGCGCTGGCAACAGCTCGCTGCCGACCCAGATCACCGCCCCTGACATCACCCCGCCCAATGAAGCCAGCGAACTGCAACTGAGTGCCGACGGCGGCCTGCTCACCGGCCGCGGCGAACCGGGCACCACCGTGCAGGTCATCAGTGCCGACGGCACTGTGCTGGGCAACGCCCAGGTCGGTAACGATGGTGTGATCAGCGTGGTCCTGAACCCACCGCAGACAGACGGCCAGGAACTGGACGTGGTACTGCGCGACCCCGCTGGCAATACCTCGACCGCCACCATCGTGGCGCCCGATACCGATGGCCCGCTGCAACCCTCGGGGCTGGCCATCGATACCGCTGGCATTCACCTCACCGGCCAAGGCCAGAACGGTTCCATCGTCACCGTGCGTGACGCCGATGGCAACGTGCTGGGCACCGCCACCGTAGGCGCCGACGGCCGCTTCGATGTCACCCTCAATGCACCGCAGCGCAATGGCGAAAGCCTCACAGTCGAAGCCACTGACAACCTGGGCAACAGCGCAGGGCCCGTAGACTTCACTGCACCCGATTCCACCCCTCCGCAAGTGGTCACCACCCCGGCCATCGATGGCACCGGCACCACGGTCACCGGCAACGGCGAACCCGGTGCCACCGTCACCGTGCGCGGGCCGGACGGCAGCGTGCTGGGCAGCACCGTGGTCGGCACTGGCGGCGCATTCGAAATCACGCTCGACACGCCTCAGACCAACGGCCAGGCACTGACCGTGGAGCAACGCGACCCGGCTGGCAACCTGTCAGCGGCGGTCGACTTGCCAGCACCGGATACCCAGGCACCCGATATACCCACCGGCCTGATTCTGGCTGGCGACGGCAGCAGCCTGAGCGGCAGCGGCGAGCCTGGTGCGCAGGTGACCGTGACCGGCGCGGGTGGCGCAGTACTGGGTACCGCAACGGTCCAGCCCGATGGCACCTTCCAGGTGACAATCGACCCGCCACAGCTCAATGGCCAGACGCTGTCTGTCACCCAGGCAGACAATACCGGCAACGACTCGCCCGCCGGTACCGTCACTGCACCTGACCTGGAGGCGCCACTGCCGGCGCAAGGCCTGGGCCTTGACCCTACCGGCACAGTGCTCAGCGGCCAGGGCGAAGCCGGGAGCACCGTCGAGGTTCGCAACGCCGCCGGTGACCTGCTGGGCACCATACCGGTGGCGGCAGACGGCACCTTCGAAGTTCTACTCACCCCCGCCCAGACCAATGGCGAGGTGCTGTCGGTGGTGCTGATCGATGGGGGCGGCAATGCCTCGCCGTCGGCTACTTTTACCGCCGACGACAGCACTGCACCGGCCGCACCGACCGGCCTCACCATCACCCCGGGCGGCAACGCCATCCAGGGTACGGGTGAAGCTGGCTCTACGGTGGAAGTGCGGCTGGCAGACGGCACCGTGGTCGGTACCGTAGTCGTGCCGGCAGGCGGCAACTTCACGGTACCGCTGTCGCCTGCGCAACTGGACGGCCAGGCCCTGAACGTGACCTTGACCGACGCGGCGGGTAATGAGTCCCTGCCCGGCCAGATCACTGCGCCGGACATCACGCCACCGGCTGCGCCCACAGGTGTGCTTGTCAGCGACGACGGCACCACGGTCACCGGTAACGCACCTGGCGCGGACTCGGTCACCGTGAGCGATGGGGCTGGCAATGTGATCACTGTCCCGGTCAACCCGGACGGCAGTTTCAGCGTGCCACTGGATACAGCGCAGAACAACGGCCAGACCGTGACCGTGGTAGTGACCGACGCTGCCGGTAACGACTCGGCACCGGTCTCTGTCACCGCCCCGGACACCACTGATCCACTGCCGGCCACCGGCATTAGCGTGAGCCCGGACGGCGGCACGGTCGGCGGCACCGCCGAACCCGGCAGCACGGTAGAAATCCGCAACCCGGATGACACCGTGCGCGGCACAATCACCGTAGGGCCAGACGGTACCTTCGTGGTGCCGGTCGACCCGCCACTGACAACCGGCGAAACTGTCGCTGTGGTGGTGATCGACCCTGCCGGCAATGAGTCACCCCAGGTGCCAGTAGCAGGCCCGACTGGCACGGAAGTGGCCACACCGTCGGCCCTTGCCATCAGCGCCGACGGCTTCCTGCTGACCGGCCAAGGTACAGTCGGCTCGCTGATTACCGTGACCTCCGGGGGCACTACCCTGGGCACCGCCACGGTCGGCAGCGACGGCACCTTCCGGGTGTTCTTCCAGAACGCCCAGCTCAATGCCCAGACCTTGCAAGTCAGTGCCAAGGCTACTGTCGACGGCCAGCCTTCGGTGCCGGCCATCGTGGTGGCCAATGACACCACGGCACCGAACGCGCCGGCCCAGGTAACCCTCAACGCCACCGGCAGCACACTGACCGGCCAGGGCGAAGTGGGCGCAACCGTGCGCGTGACAGACGCTCAAGGCACGCTGCTGGGGACTGCTACCGTCGGCAGCAATGGCCTGTTCAGCGTCAGTTTCTCGCCGGCCGTGGCCAATGGGCAGAACCTGATCGTGACCCAGGCCGATGCTGCGGGTAACGTTTCGCTCGCGGCCACGCTGCAAGCACCTGACCTGCAAGCACCGCTGGCGGCCAGCAACCTCAGCCTCAACAGCGCGGCCACCGTGCTCAGCGGCCAGGGTGAAGCCGGCGCCAGCGTCACCGTCCGCGACGCCAGTGGCGCCATCCTGGCCACCGGCACCGTCAACCAGAGCGGCCAGTTCCAGATCACCCTGCCCAGCGCGCAAACCACCGGCAGCCCGCTGCAAATCACCCTCAGCGATGCTGCCGGCAACGTCTCCGGCCCGGCCAGCCTGGCCACGCCCGACCGCACGCCACCCGCCGCCATCACCAATCCGCTATTGAGCCAGGACGGCCGCCAGCTGTCCGGCAGCGGTGAAGTGGGCGCTACCGTGCAGGTGCGCAACGCCGCCGGCACCGTGCTGGGCACCGCCACCGTGGGCGCCGACGGCCGCTTCACGGTGACCTTCGACACCCCGCAAGCCAATGGCCAGGCCATCGGCGTCACGCAGGTGGATGCCGCCGGCAACACGTCGCCAGCCATCAACGTGTCGACCCCGGACCTGACCCCACCCGCGCCGCTGACCAATGTGGTGCTGAACAACAACGGCCTGACCCTGACCGGCTTGGGCGAAGCCGGCGCCACAGTCACCGTGCGCGGTCCGGACGGCACCATCATCGGCAGCGGCCTGGTGGCGGCCAATGGCAGCTTTACCCTGACCCTGAACAGCGCCCAGCTCAACGCCCAGCACCTGAACGTTACGCAGACCGATGCGGGCAACAACACCTCAACCGCCGTGGCGGTCACTGCGCCGGACTTCACCCCGCCTGCGGCACCGACCACACTCGCCCTGTCCGGTACCGGGCTGCAACTGACCGGGAACGCCGAAGCCGGCAGCACCGTGACCGTACGCGATGCCAGCGGCAACGTGTTGGGCACGGCGGTGGCCGGCAGCAACGGCACCTTCCAGGTCACCCTGAACAGCGCCCAGACCAATGGCCAGACGCTGCAGGTGACCGCCACCGACGCCGCCGGCAACGTGTCGCCGGCCGCGCCTTACAGCGCAGCCGACACCACGCCGCCAGCGGCCGTGACCAATCTGGCGGTCTCCGCCAATGGCGCGACCCTGACAGGCAATGGCGAAGCAGGCGCAACAGTCACTGTGCGGGCACCCGACAATACCGTGCTGGGCACCGCCACGGTCGGGGCCGACGGCCACTTCAGCGTGGCCCTGTCGCCGGCCGCGATCACCGGTGAAAGCCTGAGCGTGATTCAGGCGGATGCCGCACAGAATGTCTCCCCTGCGCAAAACGTCACCGCGCCGGGTGTTCTGGCACCGGCAACCCCGGACAACCTGGTCCTGGCCGCTGACGGCCTGTCGGTGACCGGCACCGCAGCGGCGGGCAGCACAGTCAAGGTGTATGGCCCCAATGGCGTCTTGCTGGGCAGCAGCCCGGTCGCCAACGACGGTACCTTCACTGTCAACCTGGGCAGTGCACAGGCCAATGGTGAAGTGCTGCAGGTCAGCGCAACGGGCACCGATGGCAGCGTATCGCTGCCTGCCACCTTGCAGGCACCGGACACCACGGCACCGCAACCACTGACCAACCTGGTGCTGTCCAACGACGGCCTTGTCCTCAGTGGCCGCGGCGAGGCAGGTGCCACCGTTACCGTGCTAGGCGAAGGCGGTATCGAGCTGGGTACTGCCGTGGTCGATGCCAGTGGCAACTTCAGCGTCAACCTGAGCGCGCCGCAGATCAATGGCGAACAGCTCAACGCGAGCCAGTCCGATGTGGCCGGCAACGAGTCCAACAGCGTCAGCTTGATCGCCCCTGACCGCGTCGCCCCGGATGCTGCCGGCAACCTGGCCTTCGCAGGGGGCGGCAGCTTGCTGAACGGTACCGGCGAAGCAGGTGCCGGCGTGCGCGTGCTCGCCGCCGACGGTTCGGTGCTGGGCAGTGCAACGGTGCGCGCGGACGGCACCTTCCAGGTCAACCTTGCATCGCCTCAGGCAAACGGCCAGCAAGTGCAAGTGGTACTGACCGATGCGGCTGGCAACCAGTCCGCCGCCAGCGCCATTACCGCACCCGATACCACGCCGCCAACGGCACCAGCCGAACTGGCCGTTTCCGGGGATGGCGTCACCCTCACCGGCCGCGGCGAAGTTGGCGCGCTGGTGACCGTGACCAACCCGGCCGGCGACGAAATCGGCAGCGCCACCGTCGATGCCAGCGGCCACTTCACCATCACCCTGAACCCGGCACTGGGCAACGCCGAGCTGCTTAGCTTTACCCAGGCCGACGCAGCCGGCAACGTGTCGGCAGTGGCAACCCTGCAAACCCCGGACTTCACCCCACCCGCCCCGCTCACCCAAGTGGTGATCAACGCAGACGGCAGCGTTGTCAGCGGCCTGGGCGAAGCCGGCGCGACGGTCATCGTAAGCAATGCCGCCGGCACGGTGCTGGGTACTGGCACGGTGCTCGCCGATGGCAGCTTCCGTGTCGAACTTACGCCTGCGCAAATCAACAACCAGTTGCTGTCGGTACTGCAGGCCGACCCACCCGGCAACGTCAGCCTGCCGGTCAGCGTACTGGCGCCGGACCACACGCCGCCTGCTGCGGCAACCGAGCTACGGCTCAATGCGGCGGGTGACGAACTGGGCGGTGTCGGCGAAGCAGGCGCCACGGTGCGGGTCTACGTTGGCACCACGCAGGTCGGTACCGGTACGGTGGGAGCCAGCGGCACCTTCGTGGTCGAGCTGGATACCGCAAAACTCAATGGCCAAGTGCTGCAAGTGACCCTGACCGATGGTGCCGGTAACATCTCGCCAATCAGTTCGGTCACGGCTGTGGACACCACGCCACCGGCCACCGTGATCGCCACCATCAACGACAGCGGCACCCAGGTGATCGGTACCGCCGAAGCCGGCACCCGCGTCACCGTGGTCAACAACAACGGCGACCTGCTGGGCCAGGTGACGGTCGATCCGGACGACACCTTTGTCCTCAACCTGAACAACCCGCAGATCAACGGTGAAGTCCTCACCGTCATCGCCCAGGACGCCACGGGCAACCCGTCGGCGCCCCTGCAGGTGAACGCGCCAGACCTTACGCCGCCAGTGCAACCCGATAACCTGTTGCTCAACCCGGCAGGTACGTCGATGACCGGTACGGCAGAAGCCGGCACCACCATCACGGTGCGTGACCCGAACAACAACGTCGTAGGCACCGTGGAAGTGGGTGCAAACGGCCAGTTCACCGTGCCGATCAACCCGCCGCAGAACAACGGCCAGTTGCTCACAGTGGTGTCCACGGACGATGCCGGCAACGCCTCGGTGGTTGTGCCCTATCAGACCAACGACACCTCACCGCCTGGGGTGGTCACCGACATGGCCATCAACAACACGTTCAACGTGCTGACCGGCAAGGGCGAGCCGAATGCCACCGTCACCATCAGCCGCGGCGGATTGGTTATCGGCACGGGTACGGTAGATGCCGCGGGTAACTTCCAGATAACCCTGGTGCCGGCGGCGGGCTCGCTCGCCACCTTGGCAGTGACGCAATCCGACGGCATCAATACCTCTGCGGTCGCCACGTACATCACACCACTGATCGCGCCACCAGTGCCCCCCACCAATGTGACGCTGGGCAGCGACGGGCTGACCTTGGCCGGTAATGCGCCAAGTGGCGTGGGCATTCGGGTCTACGATGCCGCAGGCAACCTGATCGGCACAGGCGGCGCTACCCTGAACGGCACCTTTACCCTGACGCTGAACACAGCGCAGCTCAACGGCCAGCATATTTCGGTGACAGCTGTAGCACTGGTAGGCGGTGAATCGCAGCCAACCTTCCTGCAAGCCGCCGACATCACACCACCGGCCAACCCGCTGGTGACCGGGCTGTCTCTGAACGGCCTGGTGCTGACCGGTACCGGTGAAGCCGGCGCCACGGTGACCGTGCGCGACGCCAGCAACAACGTGCTCGGCACGGCGGTGGTGAATGGCGGTGGCGTGTTCACCGTCAACCTGAACGCCGCACAGCTCAACGGCCAGGTACTGGGCGTGAGCCAGGCCGACGCTGCGGGTAATGTGTCCGGCAGTACCAGCTACACCGCCACGGACGTGCAACCACCTGCAACACCGACCAACGTCACCATCAACGGCGCGGGTACCGTGCTCACCGGTAACGGTGAAGCGGGCGCCACCGTGACGGTGCAAGGCCCGAACGGCCAGGTCGGTACCGGTGTGGTGCAAGCCGACGGCACCTTCACCATCACCCTGACCTCGCCACAGAACGACGGGCAACTGCTGGTGGTGCGCCAGGCCGATGCTGCCGGCAACCTGTCCGGTAGCACCAGCCTGACCGCGCCCGACACCACCCCGCCAGCCGCCCCGCTGGCCACCATCAACGCCAACGGCACCTCGGTCAGCGGTTCTGGCCAGATCGGCAGCACGGTCACCGTGCGCAACAGCGCCGGCACCGTGCTGGGGACAGCAACGGTGGGCAGCAACGGCCTGTTCGTGGTCAGCCTGACTGCGGCGCAGATCGACAACCAGGCGCTCAGCGTCACCCTCACCGACAGCGCCGGCAACGTCTCCACCGGCACTACGCTGACCGCACCAGACCTGACCCCACCTGCGGCTGCCGGCAACCTGCTGATCAGTGCCGACGGCGGTACCCTGACCGGTACTGGCGAAGTGGGCGCCACCGTGACCGTGCGCAGCGCCAACGGTACCGTGCTGCAAACCGCGACGGTGCAGCCGGGCGGCACCTTTACCGTGACCCTGAGCCCGCCTCAGGACAACGGCCAGATCCTCTCGGTGACCCTCAGCGACCCGCGCGGCAACGTGTCGGGCAACGTCAACGTCACCGCGCCGGATGTGGATGCCAACGCGCCGGTCATCGCCAGCGACAACCTGGCCACGGCCACGGTCAACCTGGCAGCGGTCAGTGCCACCAAGACCTACACCGACAGCTTCACCACGCTGCTGTCGGGCTTCTCCAAGACCTACACCTGGACGGTGGCGGCAGGCACCACGGCCGACCCGACCCTGACACTGACCACCAACAGCGTGCTGGCACTGCTCAACAACACCAGCTTCACCCTGCAGGTAAAAGACGCCAGCGGCGCCTGGGTGACCCTCGCCACCGGCAACACGCAGGGCCTGCTCGACCTGATCGTGCTGCCGATCGGCTTGCAGGTGGACATCGGCGTGCTGCAAGCCGGTGACTACCGGTTGACCGTGGGCAGTGGCGGCATCGGCCTGGTCACCAACGTGAGCACCGCGCTGGACATCACCTCCACCAGCCTGACCCAGTTCACCGGCACCGGCACTGCCACCACCGGCAACGTCATCACCGACGTGGGCACCGATGGCGCGGTGGATGCCCGCGGCCCGGACAGCGCCGCCGTGCTGCAAGTGCTGAAAAACGGCAGTTATGTCTCGGCCGGTACATCGACCACGGTTCAGGGCCAGTACGGCACCCTGGTGATCAGTGCGGATGGCAGCTACACCTACACCCCGAACGGCAGCCCGAACAGTGTCGGCAAGGTGGATGTGTTCAGCTACCAGCTGGTGCACCCGAACGGCCTGTCCGACACCGCCAACCTGTACGTACGCATCGACAGCCCGCAAGCCACGGAGGTCTGGAGCAACACCAACTACGCTGCACCGGCCACGGTGGTCGACGCGGTCAACGATGTCGGGACCAGCCATGTCACCCTGGCCAACCGTGTTGACACCAGCAGCAGTGCGCTGGGCTCGCTGAGCCTGCCGGTGATCGGTACCCGCCAGGCCACCTACACCACCACGGTTGCCGCCGATACCACGGCCAACCTGCAGGTGGTGGTCAACTCCGCCAACCTGTTGAGCCTGCTCAACGGCACCACCATCGAACTGCTCAAGCTCAACCCGGCCACCGGCCAGTACGTACTGGTGCAGTCGGTACCGGGGGGGTCGCTGATCAGCCTGCTCGGTGGCGGCGCGGGCTATACCTTCCAGAACCAGGGGGCCGGCACCTACCACGTACGTGTCACCGCCGGCGGCATCGGCCTGCTCAGCTCCATCACCACCAGCCTCAACGCCACCACCACGCACCTGACCGAGTTCGTGGTCAGCGGCGCAACGGCAGCCACCGGCAACCTGCTGAGTGACGACAACGTCGGTTCGGCACTGACCGTGCTGAGCGTGCTGACAGCGGCCAACACCTACACCATCCCGGGCTACAACGGGGTGAGTGTGGCCGGCACCTACGGCACGCTGCTGGTGCATGCCGACGGCAGCTACACCTACACCCTCAACCCAGGGCTTACCTCGGCGGTGGTCGGCCAGCACGACACCTTCACCTACGAGCTGACCCACCCGAACGGCACCACCGACACCGCCACGCTGACCGTCAACCTGGACAATGCTGCCGGCCTCACCACCTTCACTTCGCTGCAGGCCGACACCGGTGACGAGGCGGTAGCGCTGGCCAGCCTGGCAGCCGCCACCGATGTCATCGCCGGCACCGACGGCAACGACCACCTCGATGGCAGCCAGGGTGGCCACATCACCCTGCAGGGTGGTGCGGGTAACGACACGCTGGTGGTGGTCGACCAGAACTTCGCCAGCGTCGAGGGCGGCACAGGTACCGACACCCTGCTGTGGGGCGGCGGCGATGCCAGCATCGACCTGGGCAACCTGGCCGGGCGCGTGCACGACATCGAAGTCATCGACCTCAACGACACCAGTTCGGTGGCGCTGACGCTCAACCTGGCGGACGTGGTGGCAATCACCGAAACCGGCACCGACACACTCATCATCAAAGGGGACAACAAAGACTCGGTTCACATGACGGACAACTGGACGCTGGTCGGGAACCAAACTGCCGACGGTATCGACTATAACCAATACACGGCCCAGGAGGATCCAAGCCATCACCTGTGGGTACAGAACGGTATCCATGTGGTCTGAGGCCGCTGCAAACCCGCCGGGCAAATGCCCGGCGGCAAGGACGACCAGCAGTAAGGGAACTATGTGAAGCGAAGCAGTCCGCTGTCACCGCTGTTGCTGGGAGCCTTCGGGCTCCTGGCCCTGAACTTCCACCCGGTTGCCCTGGCAGCCGATGACATAGACCCCCAACTGCGCCAGATCGGGCCATCGCTGCTACGCGATGCGCCCGAAGCAGTGCCCGCACGCCCCGCCACCGGCATGGCCCCGGTCGCCAGTGGCGAGCGGCTGGGGCTGACCGACGCGGTGCTGCAGGCCGCTCAATGGCACCCCAGCATCGCCGAGGCCATCGGCAACCTCTATAAGCAGGGCGAAGGCATCAACGTCGCCCGCGCCGGGTATTACCCGCAGATTTCCGGCGGTATCCGCACCGGTTATGACACCGGTTATGGCGGCGACCGCAACAGCCAGGCGCTGAACCTGTCGCTCAAGCAGATGCTCTACGACTTCGGCAAGGTCGACAGCGCCGTCAGCGCGGCACAAGCTGCTGCCGCCCGCGCCCAGGCCAATATCCTGCTGGTGGTCGACGACCTGGCCCGCGACACGGCTTATGCCTGGATCGAAACCCGCCGCTACGAGCAACTGATGACCATCGCCCGCGACCAGATTCGCGGGGTCGGTGACATTGCCGGCATGGCCCGCCAACGCAGCGACATGGGCGCCAGCACCCGTTCCGACGTGGTGCAGGCCGAGTCCCGTGTGGAAAGCGCCCGCGCCACGCTGGAGGAATACCAGTCGCAGTACGAGCGCTGGCGCTCGACCCTGGCGGCACTGATGGGGCGCATCACTCCACCGGCGCTGGCCGAGGATTCGCCAGCAGCGCTGAACCAGGCCTGCAAGCGGCCCTCGCAAGGCGATGACCGCCTGCCTGCCGTGCTCATGGCCCTGGCCCAGCGCGCCCAGGGCCAGGCCGAGCTGGCCCAGGCCAAGGCCGAGGCCTACCCGACACTGTCGTTGCAACCACAGGTCAACCACTACCTGGACAACGACTACAACCGCGACAACTCACGGATGGACCGCACCCAGGCAGGCATCTACCTGAACGTCGAGGTACCTATCTATCAAGGGGGTGCCATCAGCGCCCGCAGCCGCGCTGCCGGCCACGCCCTGACCGCCGCCGACTCCGCCGAAGACGCGGCCCGCCTGCAAGCCCGTCGTGGCCTGGCCGAGGCCATGGCACAAACCTCCGGGCTAGACCGCCGGCTGACTTCGCTGGAAGCCCGCCAGGTCAGCATTCAGGAAGCACGCATGCTTTACGGGCGCCAGTACCTGGACCTGGGCACGCGGCCCCTGCTCGACCTGCTCAACGCCGAGCAGGAGATCTACCAGTCACGCTTCGAACTCGCCGGCACCCGCTCCGACCTGCTGCGCCTGGATGTCGACTGCCTGTACAACACCGGCGCCCTGCGCACGGCCTTTGGCCTTGAGGGGCGCAACCTGCAAGGGGTGGAGATCCAGCCATGACCGATTCGATCAATGTGACCCTGCCTGAACAGCCCACTGCCCCCGCGGCCGAAGCGCCTCATCGACCGGACCTTGGACCGTGGCTGGAAGTGATGCTGCAGGTGGCGCACCACTACCGCCTGGACGTGTCGCCCCAGCGTATTCGCCTGGCCGCCGTCGAGGACGCCCGCCCGCTGGATGAAATCCTTCGCCACATGGCGCGCCAGGCCGGCCTGGCCCTGCGCTTCGTGCGCTTCGACGCCAAGGGCTTGCGACAGTGGCGTACACCGCTGGTACTGGAACTGGATGATGGCCAGTTGGCGGTGGTCGAGTCGGTCACCGAAGAGGACGACCTGGCGGTGGTGTTTGCCGGTGACCAGGGCCTGACCTCTCGCCTGCCCCGCGACAGCCTCAAGGGCCGCATCAACCGCGTTGCGCTGCTGCGCCCGGCACGGCCGCTGCGCGATGTGCGCACCGATGACTACACCGCACCCTACGACCGCCACTGGTTTGCCCGCATCGTGCTGCGCGACCTGCGCCCGTATGGGCAGGTGATGGTCGCCTCGCTGGTAGCCAACGTCTTGGCCCTCGCGGGGGTTTTGTTCTCGATGCAGGTGTACGACCGGGTGATCCCGGCCGAGTCGCTGCCCACCCTGTACGTGCTGTTCGGGGGGGTAGTGCTGGCGCTGGTGTTCGACTTCAGCATGCGCCTGCTGCGGCTGAAGGTGACCGACCTGCTGGGCAAACGCGCCGACCTGCGGGTGAGCGACCTGGTCTACGGGCATGCCTTGCGCCTGCGCAACTCGGTGCGCCCTAAGTCCACCGGGTCGTTCATCTCGCAACTGCGCGAGCTGGAATCGATCCGCGACCTGATCACTTCCAGCACCGCCACGGCGCTGGCCGACCTGCCGTTCTTCCTGTTGTTCCTGTTCGTGTTCTGGCTGATCGGCGGCGTGCTGGTGTTCATCCCGCTGGTCGCATTGCTGGCCATGGTGGTGCCTGGGGTACTGGCCCAACGGCGCCTGGCGCGGCTGGCCAATGCCTCCATGCGCGAGTCGGCGCTGCGCAACGCCATGCTGGTAGAAAGCATCCAGGGCCTGGACGAAATCAAGGCACTGCAGGCCGAAGCACGCTTCGAACGGCAGTGGAACCAGTACAACGCCGCCTGCGCCCATACCAACCTGCGCCTGCGCACCCTCACCAACGGCCTGGTGACCTGGACCCAGAACGTGCAGGGCGCGGTGTTTGCTGTGGTCATCGTGGTCGGCGCACCGATGGTCATCGCCGGCGACCTTACGACCGGTAGCCTGGTGGCGGCGTCGATGCTGTCGTCACGGATGATGGCGCCGCTGGCGCAACTGACCCATGTGCTGACCCGCTGGCAGCAGGCCAAGGTGGCCCTGCAAGGGCTGGACAAGCTGATGCAGTCACCGGTCGACCACCCCGAAGGCGAAGCCCGCGTACACCTGCCGGCGATTCGTGGCGAGTACCGCCTGCGCCAGGCCAACTTCCGCTACAGCGAGGAGTCCCCGCCAGTGCTGAACATCGGCCAGCTGGATATCCAGCCGGGCGAGCGCATTGCCGTGCTCGGGCGCAACGGCGCCGGCAAGTCGACCCTGCTGCAAGCGCTGGGAGGGGCCATGGACCTGGTGCAAGGCGAGGTCAGCCTGGACGGCATCGCCATGGGCCACCTCGACCCTGCCGACCTGCGCCGTGACGTGGGCCTGCTGCCACAGTACGCGCGCTTGTTCCACGGCACCCTGCGGGAAAACCTCACCCTCGGTGCCGGCCAGGCCAGCGACCAGGAACTGGTGGCCGCACTGGCTGCCACGGGCGCGCTGGACTTCGTCCGCCGCCTGCCCAAGGGCATGGACCACCTGATCCTGGAAGGCGGCCTGGGCTTGTCTGGCGGCCAACGCCAGGCCCTGGTGCTGTCGCGCCTGCTGGTGCGCCAGCCGCAAGTGTTGCTGCTGGACGAGCCGACTGCGTCGCTGGACGACATGACCGAGCGCAAGCTGCTGGATAACCTCGAACGCTTCTGCCAGGGCCGCACCCTGGTGATCGCCACCCACCGCCTGAGCGTGCTGCAACGGGTCGACCGCATCCTGGTGCTGGACGGCGGGCGCATCGTCATCGATGACACCCGCGATGCTGCGCTGGCCAAACTGCAAGGAGCCCAGGCATGAGCAACCATGAACTCCCGGCCTCCTACCTGGATGGGCAGGACGACCAGGCGGTGTTCCGCGCCGGCCGCATCATCACCATCTGTGCCTTGATGCTGGCCGCATTCCTGGCCTGGGCCGCCTGGTTCGAGGTGACCGAAGTGTCCACCGGCACCGGCAAGGTGATCCCCAGTTCGCGGGAGCAGGTGATCCAGTCGTTCGAGGGCGGCATCGTCGCGCAGATGAGCGTGGCCGAAGGCGACCTGGTCGAGCGCGGACAGGTGCTGGCCCAGCTCGACCCGACCAAGACCGCCTCCAGTGTCGGCGAGAGCGAAGCCAAGTACCGCGCTGCCAAGGCCAGCCAGGCCCGCTTGCAGGCAGAGGTCACTGGCAGGCCGCTGACTTTCCCGGACAGCCTGCGCGACTCACCCGACCTGATCGACGCCGAAACCGCGTTGTACCAGACCCGCCGCCGCGGCCTGGAGCAGACCCTGGCGGGTATCCAGGACTCGCTGCAACTGGTGCGCAGCGAGCTGAAGATCACCGAGAACCTGGCAAAGATGGGCGCCTCCAGCCGGGTCGAAGTGATCCGCCTGAACCGCCAGCGTTCAGAGCTGGAGCTCAAGGCCAACGAAGCCCGCTCCGACTACCTGGTGCGTGCCCGGGAAGAACTGGCCAAAGCCAGCGCCGAGGCCGACAGCCTGTCAGAAGTGGTCCGCGGGCGCAGCGACTCGCTTACCCGCCTGACCTTGCGCTCACCGGTGCGTGGCATCGTCAAGGACATTGAGGTCAACACCCTGGGCGGCGTGGTGCAGCCCGGTGGCCAGGTCATGAAGATCGTGCCGATGGACGAACGCCTGCTGATCGAAACCCGCATCGCCCCGCGCGATATCGCGTTCATCCACCCCGACCAGGCGGCCAAGGTCAAGATCAGTGCCTATGACTATTCGGTGTATGGCGGACTGGATGGCAAGGTGGTGGGGATTTCGCCGGATACCCTGCAGGATGAGGTGAAACCGGAAATCTACTACTACAGGGTGTTCATCCGCACCGAGCAGGACAGCCTGCAGAACAAGGCCGGCAAGCACTTCGCGATCGTGCCGGGGATGATTGCCACGGTGGATATCCGCACCGGCGAGAAGACCATCCTCGATTACCTGATCAAGCCGCTGAACCGGGCCAAGGAGGCACTGCGCGAACGCTGATCCAGGCGTTTACACACATCACCTGTGGGAGCGGGCATGCCCGCGAACACCGGCGGAGCCGGTGCCATGTACCGCGTCGCACGCTTCGCGGGCATGCCCGCTCCCACAGGGTCCCAAGCATCCCCAGGTTCTGTGCAAAATGCCTAAAGCCCGACCAAAACGGGCCGATAACCGGTTATCCCCTGTTCCCCACCGAAGGTCACCATGGCCACGCAAAATGCCCGCGCGGACTCGTTGTCCCTGCTGCTGTTCACCCTGCGCAGCGGCAAGTTGATGGCAATCAACCTGCTCAAGGTCAGCGAAATCATCCCCTGCCCGCCGCTGACCAAGCTGCCGGAGTCGCACCCCAACGTGAAGGGTGTAGCGACCCTGCGTGGCCATTCGCTGTCGGTCATCGACCTGTCACGCGCCATCGGCGAGCGGCCCCTGGAAGACCCGCAAGGCGGCTGCCTGATCGTCACTGAAATCAGCCGCTCGCGCCAAGGCCTGCATGTGCAGGCGGTCAGCCGCATCGTGCATTGCCTGAGCACCGACATCAAACCGCCACCCTTTGCTTCGGGCAACCGCTCGTTCATCACCGGCGTGACCCGGGTCGACAACACCCTGGTGCAGGTGCTGGACATCGAAAAAGTCATCCACTCCATCGCCCCACCGCCGGCCGAACCCGCACACGGCACCTTGAGCGAAGAAGACGCCAGCCTGCTGGCCGCCGCCAACATCCTGGTGGTGGACGACAGCCTGGTGGCCCTGCAGCAGTCGGTGCACACCCTGCGCAACCTGGGCATCGAATGCCACACCGCGCGCAGCGCCAAAGATGCCATCAACGTGTTGCTGGAGCTGCAAGGCACCGCGCAGGAGATCAACATCATCGTCTCCGACATCGAAATGAGCGAGATGGATGGCTACGCCTTCACCCGCACCCTGCGCGAAACCCCTGATTTCCAGCACCTGTACGTGCTGCTGCACACCTCGCTGGACAGTGCCATGAGCAGCGAGAAGGCAACCCAGGCCGGGGCCAACGCCATCCTCACCAAGTTCTCCTCGCCAGAGCTGACCGATTGTCTGGTGGTGGCCGCGCGTACCGTGGTGTTTGCCGAGCACTGATATATTAAGCGACAAACTCCCCGGCTTGCCGCCGGGGGTGAGTCGGGCATAATTCGCGCCCCTCGCAAGCAAATTGCCGGAATCGCGTATGAAGTTTTTCAGCTCTATCCTGATCACCTGCGCCCTCCTCAGCGGTATCGCCCAGGCCTCCAGCAGCCAGGCCTGGAACGAGCAGCGCCAACAGATGCTCAAGGCCTGCCTGGCCGCCAGCCAGTTCAAGGATGCCCACGCCCGCGGCAAGCCCGCCGAGTTCGATGACCAGGTCGGCATGAGCGCCCTGCTGGTCGAAGGCGTCTACCCGCAGAAGCACATGCAGCAACGCACCGGCACCGAGCTGTGCCTGTACGACCGCCAGCACCAGCGTGCCTTCATCAGCGAGTGGAGCCCGGAAGCCAAGTGACCGACAACTTGCGATTCGGTTGTACCGGCTGCGGCAAGTGCTGCACCGGGCACCACGTGCCCCTGACGCTGGCTGAGGCACGCCGCTGGGCAGATGATGCCGGCCAGGTGATAGTGCTGATCGAAGCCTTCGTGGCCGATGGCCCCGGCATGCCGCCTGAGCAGCGCGAACATGTGCTGCGCCGCTCGTATCCGGTGGCCTGCGGCGACGGTGAGGCACGCGTGTCGGTGACCTTTGCCGCGTTCAACCCCGGGCGCTGCCGCAACCTGGACGACGACGACCTGTGCACCATCTATGAACAGCGCCCGCTGGTCTGTCGCATCTACCCGGTGGAAATCAACCCGCACATTCCGCTGCGCCCGGACAGCAAGGACTGCCCGCCGGAGGCCTGGCAGCAAGGGCCGGAACTGATTCACGGCACGCAACTGGTCGATGCGGAACTGCAAGCGCTGGTGCAAGCGTCACGGCAAGCCGACCGCGATGACATAGCTGCCAAGGTGGCGGTGTGCCAGGCGCTGGGCATGACCACCAGTGCGCTCAAGGGCAATGGCTTTACCGCCTACCTGCCAGACATGGGCGCGTTTGCCACGGCGCTGGCGCAGGAGCCCATACCTGACGCTGCACAGTGGACCTTGCATGTGCAGGATGAACCGCTGGTCGCGAGCTTGCAGGGGCTTGGTTTGCGCACTACCCACGAAACCCCGGTGTACTACGCCTTCATAGGCTTTTAGCCTGAGCGACTTCAGCAAGCATTCCACGGTAACCTGTGGGAGCGGGCGTGCCCACGAACACCGGCGCAGCCGGTGCCATCCACCGCGTCGTCTTCTTCGCGGGCACGGCCGCTCCCACAGTGGTCCCCTGTCGCATGCCACCCGGTGAAACTGACAGCGCTGTCAGCCAGCCGTCACGCTGCCGACCCGGTGCGGGGGCTATAAGATTGAGTACAGACAACCGTTTCCCTCCCACCTGGCCAAGGTGCCCGCACCGATGCGACGTCCGTCCCGCTCTGCCTTCCTCGCCGCACTGGCGCTCCTGGCCCTGGTGGTAGCAGGCACCTGGTTCAGCCAGCACCAACCCGCACCGGCCGCCCGCGCGCAAACCGCCGTACCGGTGCGCGTGGTCAGCGTCGCCCAGCAGGACGTGCCACGCTATGCCAGCGCCATCGGCTCGGTATTGTCGCTGCACAGCGTCGAGGTCCGGCCCCAGGTCGAGGGGATACTCACCCAAGTGCTGGTCAAGGAAGGCCAATGGGTCAAGGAAGGTGACCTGCTCGCTACCCTCGACGACCGCAGCATCCGCGCCAGCCTCGATCAGGCCCGCGCACAACTCGGCCAAAGCCAGGCACAGATCCAGGTGGCCGGCGTCGACCTCAAGCGTTACCGCCTGCTCAGCAGCGATGACGGCGTGTCCAAGCAAACCCTCGACCAGCAACAGGCGTTGGTCAACCAGCTGCAAGCCACGGTCAAGGGCAACCAGGCGGCCATCGCCAACGCCGAGGTGCAACTCTCCTACACACAGATACGCTCACCGGTAACCGGGCGCGTGGGCATCCGCAATATCGACCCGGGCAACCTGGTGCGCACCAGCGACACCCAGGGGCTGTTCAGCGTGACCCAGATCGACCCGATCGCTGTGGAGTTCTCGCTGCCGCAACAGATGCTGCCAACCCTGCAAGGCCTGCTCAAGGCGCAAACGCCGGCGCTGGTCGAGGCCTACATGGATGCCGATGGTGAGCGCAACCTGCTCGGCGCAGGCCACCTTGCCCTGATCGACAACCAGATTTCGGCCAACACCGGCACGGTGCGCGTCAAGGCCGAGTTCGACAACAAGGACGGCCTGCTATGGCCGGGGCAACTGGTCACCGTGCGCCTGCGCACGGCGATGGACCAAGACGCCCTGGTGGTGCCGCCCCCCGTGGTGCAACGCAGCATCGATGGCCACTTCGTCTACCGCGTCGACGGCGACAAAGTCACCAACGTGCCGGTCAAGGTACTGTATCAGGACAGCACGCTGAACATCGTCGCCGGGGTCAAGGCCGGCGACCAGCTGGTACTCGATGGCCAATCGCGCCTCAAACCCGGCTCCAGGGTCGAGATCACCCCTGACGCCCCGCCGCCTGCCGAGATGGCCGAGCGCAGGAGCCAGCCATGAACACCCGCAATGGCGTCTCGGCGTGGTGCATCGACCACCCTATCGCCACCCTGCTGCTGACCTTCGCCTTGGTCCTGCTCGGCGCCATCGCCTTCCCGCGCCTGCCGGTGGCACCCTTGCCAGAAGCGGACTTCCCGACCATTCAGGTCACCGCCCAGTTGCCCGGTGCCAGCCCGGAAACCATGGCCTCGTCGGTGGCCACGCCGCTGGAGGTGCAGTTCAGCGCCATCCCCGGCATGACCCAGATGACCAGCAGCAGCGCGCTGGGCTCGACCACGCTGATCCTGCAGTTCACCCTGGACAAGAACATCGACACCGCCGCCCAGGAAGTGCAGGCAGCGATCAACACGGCCACCGCCCGCCTGCCCCAGGACCTGCCCAGCCCGCCCACCTGGCGCAAGGTCAACCCGGCCGACAGCCCGGTGGTAATCCTCACCGTCAGCTCCGCACAGATGCCCGGCAACGAGCTCAGCGACTACGCCGAAACCCTCTTGGCGCGCCAGCTCAGCCAGATCGACGGGGTCGGCCTGATCAACATCACCGGCCAGCTGCGCCCGGCCATACGGGTGCAGGCACAACCCGAGAAACTCGCGGCCATCGGCCTGACCCTGGCCGACGTGCGCCTGGCTATCCAGCAGACCAGCCTGAACCTGGCCAAAGGCGCGCTGTACGGCGAGCACAGCGTGTCGACCATCGCCGCCAACGACCAGCTGTTCCACCCCGAAGACTATGCGCAGCTGATCGTCAGCTACCGCAATGGCGCCCCGGTGCACCTGAAGGACGTGGCCAAGGTAATCAATGGTGCCGAGAACGCCTATGTAAGTGCCTGGTCAGGCAACCAACCGGGGCTGAATCTGGTGATCTTCCGCCAGCCTGGCGCCAATATCGTCGACACCGTGGACCGGGTGCTCGACGCCTTGCCGCGCTTGCAAGAGATGCTGCCGGCCTCGGTTGAAGTGTCGGTGCTGCAGGACCGCACCCAGACCATCCGCAGTTCGCTGCACGAGGTCGAGCTGACCCTGATGATCGCCGTGGCGCTGGTGATCGGGGTGATGGCGCTGTTCCTGCGTCAGTGGTCGGCCACCTTCATCGTCTCCAGCGTGCTCGGCGTCTCGCTGATCGCCACGTGCGCGCTGATGTACGTGTTCGGCTTCAGCCTCAACAACCTGACCTTGGTGGCCATCGTCATTGCCGTCGGCTTCGTGGTCGATGATGCCATCGTTGTGGTGGAGAACATTCATCGCCATCTGGAAGCCGGCGACGATAGCCGCACCGCTGCGCTCAAAGGCGCCGGCGAGATCGGCTTTACCGTGGTGTCGATCAGTTTCTCGCTGATCGCCGCGTTCATTCCGCTGCTGTTCATGGGCGGTGTGGTGGGCCGGCTGTTCAAGGAGTTCGCCCTGACCGCCACGGCCACCATTTTGATCTCGGTGGTGGTATCGCTGACCCTGGCCCCCACCCTTTCGGCGCTGTTCATGCGCCGCCCACCCGGCGACCACCAGGGCGGTTTCGGCCAGCGCCTGCTGGGTTGGTACGAAAAAGGCCTGGACCGCGCGCTGGCCCACCGGCGGATCACCCTGGGGGTGTTCGGCATTACCCTGGCGCTGGCCGTGGCCGGCTACGTGGGCATCCCCAAAGGCTTCTTCCCGCTGCAGGACACCGGCTTCATTCTCGGTACCACCGAGGCAGCTGCGGACGTGTCCTACCCGTCGATGATCGACAAGCACCTGGCGCTGGCGAAAATCATCGGTGACGACCCGGCAGTGCGCGCCTATTCGCACTCGGTGGGGGTGACTGGCAGTAACCAGACCATCGCCAACGGCCGTTTCTGGATCTCGCTCAAGCCCCGCGGCGAGCGCGATGTCTCGGCCAGCGAATGGATCGACCGGATTCGCCCGAAACTCGCCCAGGTGCCGGGCATCGTCCTGTACATGCGCGCCGGCCAGGACATCAACCTCAGCTCCGGCCCGTCACGCACCCAGTACCAATACGTGCTCAAGAGCAACGACGGCGTCGCGCTCAACCTGTGGACCCAGCGCCTTACCGACCGCCTGCGGGAAAACCCGGCGCTGCGTGACCTGTCCAACGACCTGCAACTGGGCGCCAGCGTCACCCGCATCGATATCGACCGCCAGGCCGCGGCGCGTTTCGGCCTGACCACCACCGACGTCGACCAGGCCCTGTACGATGCCTTCGGCCAGCGCCAGATCAGCGAATTCCAGACCGAGACCAACCAGTACAAGGTCATCCTCGAACTGGACGCGCAACAGCGTGGCAAGGCTGAAAGCCTCAACTTTTTCTACTTGCGCTCACCACTGACCAACGAGATGGTGCCGCTGTCGGCCCTGGCGCATGTTGCCGCGCCAAGCACCGGGCCGCTGTCGATCAGCCACGACGGCCTGTTCCCGGCCGCCAACCTGTCGTTCAACCTGGCGCCCGGCGTGGCCTTGGGCGATGCGGTGCAGATCCTGGAGCGTGCGCAGCGCGAGCTGGGGATGCCCGACTCGATCACCGGCAACTTCCAGGGCGCCGCCCAGGCGTTCCAGAGCTCGCTGTCGAGCCAGCCCTACCTGATCCTCGCCGCGCTGGTGGCGGTGTACATCATCCTCGGTGTGCTCTACGAGAGCTTCGTTCACCCGCTGACCATCATCTCCACCCTGCCCTCCGCAGGCCTGGGCGCGATCATCCTGCTGTGGGCCAGCGGCCAAGACTTCAGCATCATGGGGCTGATCGGCGTGGTACTGCTGATCGGCATCGTCAAGAAGAACGGCATCCTGCTCATCGACTTTGCCCTCGAAGCCCAGCGCCACCACGGCATGACACCCGAACAGGCGATACGCCAGGCATGCCTGGTGCGCTTCCGTCCGATCATCATGACTACCCTGGCCGCGCTACTGGGCGCGGTGCCGCTGATGTTCGGCTTTGGCACCGGCGCCGAGCTGCGCCAGCCACTGGGCATCGCCGTGGTGGGTGGCCTGCTGGTGAGCCAGGCCCTGACGCTGTTTACCACCCCGGTCATATACTTGGCCCTGGAGCGCCTGTTCCACCGCCGCCAGGCTGCCCGCGCGGCAGCGCCAAGTCCCAGTTAGGACAAGACCATGCGTGTGCTGATCATCGAAGACGAAGAAAAAACCGCCGACTACCTGCATCGCGGCCTGAGCGAACAGGGCTTTACCGTTGACCTGGCACGGGACGGTATCGATGGCCTGCACCTGGCCCTGGAGGGCGACTACGCGGTGATCGTGCTGGATGTGATGCTGCCTGGCCTGGACGGCTATGGCGTGCTGCGCGCCTTGCGCGCGCGCAAGCAGACGCCGGTGATCATGCTGACCGCCCGTGAACGGGTCGAAGACCGCATTCACGGCCTGCGCGAAGGCGCCGACGACTACCTGGGCAAGCCGTTCTCGTTCCTTGAACTGGTCGCCCGCCTGCAGGCCCTGACCCGGCGCAGCAGCAACCATGAACCGTTGCAGGTGCAGGTGGCAGACCTGTGGATCGACTTGATGGCCCGCAAGGCCACACGCGCCGGGCAGCGCCTGGACCTGACGGCCAAAGAGTTCTCGCTGCTCAGCGTGCTGGCCCGGCGGCAGGGTGAAATCCTGTCGAAAACGGCGATTGCCGAACTGGTCTGGGACATCAACTTCGACAGCGACGCCAACGTCGTGGAAGTGGCAATCAAACGCCTGCGCGCCAAGCTCGACGGGCCCTTCGACAACAAGCTGCTGCACACCATCCGAGGCATGGGCTATGTCCTGGAAAACCGCGCGGGGTAATTCCATCGCCCTGCGCCTGTCGGCGCTGTTCATCCTGGTGGCGCTGGGCGTGTTCCTGCTGATCGGCTCGGCGCTGTACCGCCAGGTCGACCGCAGCCTGGACCTGCTGCCGCAGGCGGAACTGGATGCGCGCTTCAGCGTGCTCGAATCTACCCTCAACCGCTTCGGCACGCAGGAACACTGGGCCAAGATCAACAACAAGCTCAACCTGCTCAGCGAAGAAGACAAGCGCATCCGCTTCTGGGTAGTCAGCAGCAACCCGGCCTACGAATACGGCCACCCCAGCGAGCTGGTCCGTGCCTTTGCCGAAGGCCCGCAGGGTATGCGCGACCTGCGCCTGCCCGACCGGCCCTACCCTTACAAGGTGCTGGTCAGCGAGCTACCGGGCCTGGGCGAGCGGCCACCGCTGCGGTTTTTGATTGGCATCGACACCGAAACGTTCTGGCAGGCCCAGCACAGCCTGCTGCTGGCGATTGTCGGGCTGGCGGTGCTTGGCGTGCTGCTGGCTTCAATGCTGGGGTACTGGGTCGCGCGCATTGGCCTGCGCCCGCTGCTGGCGTTGTCCAACGAGGCCCAGGCCCTGGCCCCGCCACGCCTGGATGGGCGTTTGCAAACCCACGCCCTGGCCCCGGAACTGGCACAGTTCGCCGGCGCCTTCAACGCCGCGCTCGACCGGGTCAGCCAGGCCTACTCACGGCTGGAAGCCTTCAACGCCGACGTAGCCCACGAACTGCGCTCGCCGCTGACCAACCTGATCGGCCAGACCCAGGTAGCGCTTACCCGTGGCCGCAGTGCCGAGCATTACTTCGAAGTGCTGCAATCAAACCTGGAAGAGCTGGAGCGCCTGCGCAGCATCATCAACGACATGCTGTTTCTGGCCAGCGCCGACCAAGGCAGCAAGGCCACCGCCCTCACCCAGGCCTCGCTGGCCGAAGAAGTGGCAACCACCCTCGACTACCTGGACTACATCCTCGAAGACGCCCAGGTCAGCGTGAGCGTGATCGGCGACGCCCAGGCGCCCATCGAAAAGGCCCAGTTACGCCGGGCGCTGATCAACCTGCTGAACAACGCCGTTCAGCACACCGCGCCGCACCAGGTGATCCAGGTGCAGATCGATGCCGGGCCCGAGCAGGTCAGCATCGCCGTGAGCAACCCGGGGCCGGCGATTGACGATGAACACCTGCCGTTGCTGTTCGAACGCTTCTACCGCGTGGATGCGGCGCGCAGCAACAGCGGTGGGGGCAACCATGGGCTGGGGTTGGCGATCGTCAAGGCGATTGCGCTGATGCATGGGGGGGAAGTGTTTGTGCGCAGTGGGGCCGGGCTCAATACCTTTGGTATCCAGTTGCCGACCTTGAGGCCTGCGCGCTCTGTGTAGGAGCGGCCTTGTGCCGCGAAAGGGTCGCGAAGCGGCCCCAGACGCTTTGGCAGGGCCAAGATTGCCGGGGCTGCTGCGCAGCCCATTCGCGGCGCAAGGCCGCTCCTACAAGGACCGCGCAGGCTCTCTAGCGCGGGAGTTTGCGGCCAAAGTACTATTGCTTTTTCTTGGATCGTTACCTTTTGCGCAACAGTGCTTATCGCACTTCGCTCTGTTTCAAGTGCACTGAAAGGACTAACTTTACCCCCGTCCTCATTAGCACTTGCACCGCAAGAAGGTAGTTTCAAATGTCCAACAGTATGGGTATTGCCAGCGTCTTCGTTCTGTCTTCCCTGTTGTTGTCGCCCCTGGCCATGGCCGAAGAATCCAGCGCTTTCGTCACCCGTAATGCAGAGCTCGCCGCCGTCCATCAAGAGGCCCGCGACGCTGTAGCAGCAAACAAGGCAGAAGCCGCCAAATCCCCAGAACAGACCGCTTCCAAAGTTTCTGTCGATGCCAATGCCGACAGCTGATCAAGCGCTGTTGCTGCTCCCGATTTCCCTTGGCTACACCATGGGCACCACCGGTGCCGATATGTTAGCCTTTTAAAGCCGCTGCCGATCAGCGGCTTTTTTTATGTGCTTTAAACCTCAGCCCGGCTGTAACGTCTACCTAAAAAAAAAGACGCACATTCAAAAATAAAAACTGCCCCACCGTCAGACCAAAGGAGCTAGTACCGGTGCCTTCCGCGTTTCGCTTTACCCCGCTGTTCATTGCGTTGACTGCAACGATCCCTGTCGCCGCCCAGGCAGATGAAGACAAGGCTGATGGCTTCATTGAAGGGTCGTCCTTCAACCTGCACTTTCGTAATGCCTACTTCAACCGCGACAACCACAACGCTGGCGTGCGTGACACCCGCGAGTGGGGCCAGGGCGCGGTTGCGCGCTTCGAGTCGGGCTACACCCCAGGCGTAATCGGCTTCGGCCTGGATGCCCACGCCATGCTGGGCCTCAAGTTGGACGGCGGTGGCGGCCATGCCGGCACCAGCATCCTGCCCGAGCACATCAAGGACGACGGTGAGCTGGGCGCTGCCCCGCATTCGTTCTCCACTGCCGGTGCTGCGGTCAAGCTCAAGGCATTCGACACCGAGCTGAAAGCCGGTGACCTGTTCCTCACCAACCCGGTGATCGCGGGCGGCGAAACCCGCATGCTGCCGCAGACCTTCCGTGGTGTGAGCCTGACCAACACCAGCATCGACGGCCTGCTGCTCGAAGGCGGCCAGGTGAGCTTTACCCACCCGTACAACCAGAGCGGCCACCGCCGCATCGACACCTACTACGGTTCGCTGGACGAGCACGACAAGAGCAAGCACCTGAACTGGGCCGGCGCGTCATGGAGCGGTACCGAGAACATCACCAGCAACCTTTACGCCGCCGAGCTGAAGGACATCTGGAACCAGTACTACGCGGACTTCGACTACACCTACGTGGTCAACGACCTGGTCAGCCTGAACCCGGGCGTGCACTTCTACCACACGCAGGACACCGGCCAGGCCCTGCTGGGCAAGATCGACAACAACACCTACAGCGTGCACTTCACCGTCAATGCGGGCTTCCACAGCGTCACCGCCGCCTACCAGCGGGTCAATGGCAATACGCCATTCGACTACATCAACCTGGGCGACAGCGTGTACCTGGACAACTCGCGCATGTACTCGGACTTCAACGCGCCAAACGAGCGCTCGTGGAAGCTGCAGTACGACTATGACTTCGCCGGAGTAGGCGTGCCTGGCCTGACCACCTCGCTGTCGTACTCGCGCGGCGAGGCCGATCTGACCAAAGCCACCCAGGACACCAGCCACTACGACTACTACCGTGAAGATGGCAAGAACGCCATGCACTGGGAACGTGACCTGGACGTGAAGTACGTGTTCCAGGAGGGTGACCTGAAGGACCTGTCGGTACTGGTGCGCTATGCCACTCACCGTGGCAGCCAGGGGTATGCGTCGATCGACAGCAACAGCGACAACGATGAAGTGCGGGTGATCGTCGACTACCCACTGAACGTGTTCTGATCCAGGACCGCTAGCGAGGGCTGCGCCCTCGATCGCCGGCAAGCCAGCTCCCACAGGTACTGCATAACCGCTAAGCCTGTTGCTGTACCTGTGGGAGCTGGCTTGCCGGCAAAGGGCTGCGCAGCAGCCCCAGACGTGATTCCGTCGGACAAATCTTGTCCGACAATCACTGCTTCCCTAGAATATCGCCGCCGCGAATGGCCCTGCCCACGCAGTAGCGAGCATGCCCACCCGATTACCGCGTTTCGCATTTCTCAGGTCGCACCCCGAGCTGGCCCTCAACCTGGGCAGTTGCCTTGCCGTGCTCGCCATCGTGGCCATCGTCAGCTTCCTGCTGGCGCGTGAACGTGACAGCGTCGAGCTGTCAGCCATTCGCTCGTCAAGCAACATTGTCCAGCTGATCGAAAGCGACATCCTGCGCAACGCCGAACTCTACGACCAGTCACTGCAGGGCCTGATCTGGGCCGTCGGGCGCAAAGAGCTGCCGGAAATACCCGGCCCGCTGCGCCAACGCCTGCTGTTCAATGAAGCCTTCGTCGACCGCAAACGCGGCGACGTGCTGTGGCTGGACAAGCAAGGCAATGTGGTGGGCGACTCCACCAGCAGTGTGCCGCGCAAGGCCAACTTTGGCGAAACCGGGGTGTTCAAGGCACACCAGGCCAACGCCAATCTGGGCTTGCTGGTAGGCCCGCCATTCAAGGCCAAGCTCGGCGACCTGGACTGGTGTATCAGCTTCAGCCGGCGTATCTCCGGCCCCGATGGCGAGTTTGCCGGACTGGCAGCAGGCGCATTGCGCCTGTCGTATTTCAGTGAGCTGTTCCAGCGCCTGGACATCGGCGCCGACAGCAGCATCAACCTGTTCAATACCGATGGGCAGCTCCTCGCCCGTCAGCCCTCACGCCCGCAAGACCCGCTGATCGGTTCCAACTATGCCGAGCGGCCCAACTTCAAGCGCATTCTCAGCGAACAGAGCGGTAACTTCACTGCCCGCTCTGGCAGCAACGGCAATCCGCAGATCTACACCTTCGCCCGGGTCGCGCAGCTGCCACTGATCGTGCTGGTGGTGCACTCGGCCGACGAGGTGTTCCAGTCCTGGCGCCGCACTGCGGTTCTGGTCAGCGTCGCCACCGGCGTGCTGTGCGTGGGCATCCTCTGGCTTACCCTGCTCCTGGGCCGCGAACTGCGCCGCCGCCAAGAGGCCGAACAAGGTCTGGCAACGTTGGCCGCCACTGATAGCCTGACCGGCCTGGCCAACCGTCGCCGTCTGGACCAGGTGCTGCGCCAGGAGTGGGCGCGTGCGCAGCGCAATGGCAAGCCGCTGGCGGTACTGATGGTGGATGTGGACCATTTCAAGGCGTTCAACCAGCGCCATGGGCATGCCGGCGGCGACCACGCGTTGCGGGAGGTAGCCAAGACCATCGAGGCGAGCATCCGCCGGCCGGCAGATCTGGCTGCTCGTTATGGTGGGGAGGAGTTTCAGGTGGTGCTGCCGGAAACCGATCTGGCCGGCGCGCGGCTGCTGGCCGAGCGCATTCGTACAAGTGTAGAAGCGCTGGCACCTTTTGCCGATGACGCCCACGCGGTAACAGTGAGCATCGGCATCGGCCTGTCCGGCACCCAGCACGAACTGAGCAGTGTGCTGGGCGCTGCGGACGAAGCCCTCTACCGGGCCAAGGCCAAGGGCCGCAACCGGGTAGAGGGGCCCGACGCTTAAGAGCGGGCGCGGGCGGCGTTGCGCAGGGCTTTGACCTGGTCATGGTTGCGCTGCACGCCTTGCAGCTGTTTTTCCACCAGGCCATAGGTCATGTCACTGGCGCTGCGGCCCAGCTTTACCAGCTTCTCGCGGGCTTCCTTGTAGGCTTTGAGGGCGTGGTCTTCACCGCGTTCAACCTCGTTCAGCACCGCTTCTTCGTCCTTGCCGGTGACCAGCGACTTCAGGTTCACCCAGCCGCGATGCAAGTCGCCGCTGATGCTGGTGGATGTTTCCGGGTCGCCGCCCAGCCGGCGCACTTCGCTTTGCAGTTCGCCGGCAGCGTTGGCGCATTCACCGGCACGCTGAACGAAGAACGCTTTGAGCTCGGGATTCTTCACATCATCGGCCGAGGCTTTGAATCCTTTCTCGCCATCCTTGCTGTATTCGATCAGGTCGTTGAGTACGTCAATCACGTCTTTGTTGGGGTTGCTCATGGTCGAACTCCTTGGCAGGTGATAGTCATCTACAGAGTTGCAGCGTTCGTGCCATGCTTTCGAGTAAAATAAATCCTTTGTTTTTCAATTACTTATCTAATATTCAAGAATGGCTGATACCGGCGTTCTGCATGATCGCCGCTTGGGGCTTCGTGCAGATTGCAGTATGGTCGGCACTTTTCCACTCAAGGCGCGCCGAAGATGAAGCCGGAAATGCTCGAATTGCTGGTGACCCGCAGCATGCCGTTCGGCAAGTACCAAGGGCGCATCATTGCCGACCTGCCGGGGGACTACCTGGCGTGGTTTGCGCGCAAGGGTTTCCCCACGGGTGAGCTGGGCGGGTTGCTGGCGTTGATGCATGAAATCGACCACAACGGGCTGGGGGATCTGCTGGTACCGTTGCGCAACAAGCATGGGCGTTGACCTGCTCCGGCCTCTTCGCGGGCATGCCCGCTCCCACAGGTCTGCATGATCTCGAAATGTGCAGGAACCTGTGGGAGCGGGCGTGCCCGCGAAGAGGCCAGTAAAGGCTACAGAAGTCGCTAGCCTTTGACGGGCGCCACGGCCAACTCTACCCGCTCGCTCTTCTTGATCACTGCATACACCACCGCCGTCACCAGGCTACCCGCGACGATAGCCAACAAATACAGCAAGGCATGGTTGATGGCATTGGGGATCAGCAGCACGAACAAGCCGCCATGCGGCGCCATCAGCTTGCAACCGAAGTACATCGACAATGCCCCGGTCAGCGCACCGCCGGCCACGCTGGCGGGGATCACCCGCAGCGGGTCTTTGGCAGCAAACGGAATAGCCCCTTCGGAAATGAAACAAAGCCCCAGGGCCAATGCGGCCTTGCCCGCCTCGCGCTCACTCTGGGCGAACTTGCGCCGGGCCAGGAAGGTGGCGATACCCAGGCCGATCGGCGGCACCATGCCAGCGGCCATGGTCGCCGCCATCGGCGCGTAGCTCGACGATGCCAGCAGCCCCACCGAGAAGGCGTAGGCGGCCTTGTTGATCGGCCCGCCCAGGTCGACACACATCATGCCGCCCAGCAACAGCCCCAGCAGAATGGCATTGGTGGTGCCCATGCTGTCGAGGAAGTGCGTGAGGCCTTCGAGCATGGCTGCCACCGGCTGGCCGACCACGTAGATCATCACCAGGCCGGTGACCAGGCTGGCCAGCAGCGGAATGATCAAGATCGGCTTGAGCGCTTCCAGGCTGCTGGGCAAGCGTGCCCAGCGGGCAATGGCCTTGGCGCTGTAACCGGCAATGAAGCCGGCGACAATGCCACCGATGAAGCCGGCCCCCAAGGTACTGGCCAGCAGGCCACCGATCATGCCCGGCGCAAGCCCCGGGCGGTCGGCGATGGACCAGGCGATGTAGCCGGCCAGCAGCGGCACCATAAGCTTGAACGCCGCCTCACCGCCTATCTGCATCAACGCAGCCGGCAAGGTGCCCGGCTGTTTGTAGGCCTCAATACCGAACACGAACGACAGCGCAATCAGCAGGCCGCCAGCCACCACCATGGGCAGCATGAACGACACGCCGGTGAGCAGGTGCTTGTACACACCGGTCTTTTCACCCTTCGCCGTGGTAGCAACCGCTGCGGCATCGGCGCTGTTTTCCACCTTGGCTTCGGCCAGGGCCTTGTCCAGGGTGGCACGTGCCTGCTTGAGTGCAATGCCGGTGCCGCATCGGTAGATGCGCTTGCCGGCAAACCGCGCGGTCGGCACTTCAATGTCAGCAGCTAGCAGCACCACATCCGCTTCAGCAATGGCCTGGGCAGACAACGGGTTACGCGCACCGACCGAGCCTTGGGTCTCGACCGTGAGCTGATAACCCATTAGTTGCGCGGCTTGCTGCAAGGCCTCCGCCGCCATGAACGTGTGCGCGACGCCCGTCGGGCAGGCGGTGACCGCGACAATGCGTGCGCCCGTGCTGCCAACCTCGGGCGGTGCACCTGCTGCGGCCAACAGCGGTTGGGCGTTGGCCGCCGCTTCATCGAGGAAGCCCTCGCGGTCGGCCAGTGCCTGGGCGGGCGTGCTCTGGTAAACCCGCTTGCTGACGAAGCGGGCCAGGTCCACCGGGCCGGTGCTGACCACCAGCACCCAGTCGGCCTCGGCGATCTGCGCGGCACTCAGTTGCCGTTCGGGGTGCCCGGCATCCTGCACTTCTACACGGGTGCTCCAGCCGCGCCGCTGGGCAGCGGCAGACAGCAAGCGCGCGCTCAGCACGCTCGACACCTGGCCGTTGGGGCAGGCGGTGACAATGGCAATGTTCATCGGCAACCCTCTTGTTGTTCTGTCAGTTGCACGGCAGCTTCCAGACACGTCAGTTGCTCACGGTCATGGATGCCGAAGCCAACCTGGGTGACGGCCTGGGCGGCAATCGCGGTGGCGCGGATCAAGGTCTGCGCAGGCGCCTCGCCCTGCAGCAGGCCATGGACCATGCCAGCCACCAACGAATCCCCCGCCCCCACTGTACTGGCAACCCGCACGCTGGGCGGGCAGGCATGCAGGGCCAGGTCGCGGGCGAACCAGCTGACGCCCTGCTCGCCGGCAGACACCACCACGTGTTCCACGCCGCTGGCCAGCAACTGCTCGGCGGCGACGCGTTGCTGCGCCGGGTTATCCACGGCCTGGCCAAGCACTTCGCCAAGTTCTTCGGTATTGGGTTTGACCAGCCAGGGCGCGCTTTGCAGGCCGGCGCGCAGGGCTTCGCCGCTGCTGTCCAGCGCCACCTTGAGGCCAAGGGCCTTCAACTGGTCAAGCAACTGGCGGAACCAGTCGGCGCTGATCCCTCGCGGCAGGCTGCCCGCCACCACCACGGCATCGTGCCCCGGGGCGACCTGCTCCAGCCGCTGCATCAAGGCAATGCATGCCGCTTCGTCGACCTCGGGGCCTTGGCCATTGATGTCAGTCACGCGGCCATCGGCTTCTACCAGCTTGATGTTGCTGCGGGTTTCGCCGGGGACGCGAACAAAGCAGTCGGTAAAGCCACGCCATTCAATCAACGATTCAAACGGCTGCAGGTTATCGCGCCCGAGGAAACCGCCAACGGTCACGCGGTGCCCCAGGTCGGCCAGTACCTGGGCAACGTTCAGCCCTTTGCCCGCCGCGTGGCTCTGCTGTGCATGGCTGCGGTTGACCTGCCCCGGGCGCAGGGTATCAAGGCCGATGGTGATATCCAGCGCCGGGTTCAGGGTGAGGGTAAGGATCTTGGCCATTCAGTAACGCTCCACCAGCGCGCGAACCGCTGCGGCGCTGTCTTGTTGCAGGGCCTCTCGCGCCAGGGCGCGGGCCGTCTGATGATCGGCCTGGCGAACCAGGGCCTTGACTTCGGCAATGCTGCGCGCAGACACGCTGAGTTCGTCCACGTCCAGCCCGAGCAGCACAGGCACCGCCTGCGGATCTGCCGCCAGCTCACCGCATACGCCCACCCACTTGCCGTGGGCATGGGCGGCGCGCACGGTCATGTCGATCAGGCTCAATACTGCCGGGTGCAGGCCGTCGGCCTGGGCCGAAAGGCTGGGGTGGCCACGGTCGATGGCCAGGGTGTATTGGGTCAGGTCGTTGGTGCCGATACTGAAGAAGTCCACTTCGCGCGCCAGTTGCCCAGCCAACAGGGCCGCCGAAGGCACCTCGACCATGATGCCCAGCTGCAGGTCGGCCACGGGAATTTCTGCCCGCAGGCGCTCGACCATGGCCCGCGCCTCGCGCCACTCATGCACCTGGCCCACCATGGGGAACATGATGCGCAGCGGGCGCTGGTCGGCAGCCCTGAGCAAGGCGCGCAGCTGGTCCTCCATCACTTGCGGCCGTTGCAAGGTCAGGCGTACGCCACGCACGCCGAGGAACGGGTTTTCCTCAGCGGTAATCGGCCAGTACGGCAGCGGCTTGTCGCCGCCGACATCGAGGGTGCGCACCACCAGCGGTCGCCCGTCCAGGCCATCGAGCACGCGACGGTACTCAGCCTCCTGGGTGGAAACGTCCGGGGCCTGGGGGTGGGCCATGAAAATCAGTTCGGTGCGCAGCAAGCCGACACCTTCGGCGCCCTGCTCCACCACCTTGGCGATACCGCTGCTCTCACCGATGTTGGCGAACACCTCCACGGCGTGGCCATCGCGGGTGACGGCCGGTTCAAAACGGTTGGCCCAGGCGGCCTGCAAACGCTGTTCGCGCGCATCTCGCTCGGCCAGGGCGCGCTGCAATTCATCCTCCGGCGGTGCCACGCTGACCACGCCGCGCTGGCCATCAAGCAGTAACGGTGTGCCTGCTTCCAGCAGCAAGATCGCCGCACCCGCCCCCACCACAGCCGGGATGCCCAAGGCACGGGCGACAATGGCGCTGTGTGCAGTGGCGCCACCCTGAGCAGTGACGATACCGGCGACCCGGCCTGGGTCCAGCCGGGCAACATCGGACGGGCCGACTTCGGTCATCACCAGTACGTAGGGTTGCTCGGGCTCAGCCTGGGCCTGGACACCGCACAACTGCGCCAGCACGCGGCGGCCAACATCGCGCAAGTCAGCGGCGCGCTCGGCCAGCAGGGCATCGTGCAACGCCTCTTGCTGGCGCGCCGCGGCCTCGATCACGGCCATCCACGCTGCCGCAGCGCTCTCCCCCTGGGCAAGGCGCTGCTCGACATCATCGGTCAAGGCCGGGTCGGCGAGCATTTCCTGATGCGTGACGAATATCTCGCCAATGGCCTTGTCGCTGCGCTGTACCAGCGCCTGAAGCTCGCTGGCCACCGTTGCCAAAGCCTGGTGCAACTTTTGCCGTTCCTGGGCGCAGGATTCGCCGCGCAGTGGGTAGTCGAACTCGCGCTCGACACACACATGGGCAGGTCCACTGGCAATGCCGGGCGCAGCGCCCACGCCCTGCACACGGCTACCGGCGGCGGGGGCTTGCAGCACCTGGGCCGCAACAGTGGCAATGGGCTCCATGCTCTGCGGCAGCGGCTCTACCTCTTCACCCAGGCCCTGTTCAATGGCAGCCAACAGCACCGGCAAGGCGTCGGCGGCAATACCCGGCTCGGCCACCAGTTCCAGGAGCTGGCCACGACGGGCGCCAAGGCTGAGCAGCTTGCTCAGGCTCTTCACCGACACCGCCGGCTGCGCGCTGTCGACCAGGCGTACACGGATTTCCCCGTCGAAGCCTTTGGCCAGTTGCGCCAGCACCTTGGCCGGGCGGGCATGCAAGCCATGTGGGTTGGCCAGCACGACGCGCGCGCTGGGCCAATCCGCCGGCGCCTCGCCCCCCAGCACTGCCAGCACAGCTCGGCTGCTGGTGGCCTGATAGAGCATCTGCCCGCGGCCTTCGATCAGCACTTCGCACAGGCGCTCAAGCAGGGCCTGGTGAGCGGCGCCAAGGCTGGCCAGGCAGAACAGGCCATTGAGCGGCTGGTCGCGATAACGCAGGGGCTGCTGTGGAGTAACGAAGGCCAGGCCCGGCTGGCGCACCTGGCGCTCGCTGTGCAGCCACCACAGGCCCTCGCCCAGCGGCAGCGGCTCGGCCTGCTGCAGCACCGCGGCAAAACCACTGTCGACGCAGTCGGCACGCTGCAACAGGCGGGCGCCGCGCCAGGCCAGTTCGTCAAAGTCTTCAGCCGGCAGGTTCAGGCCGACCAGTTGTGCATCCAGTGCCAGCTCCTGTGGCGCGCCTTGCAGCAGCTTGAGCAGCGCTTCGGCGGAACTGGCCCGGCGCAGCGCTTCGGCCAGGTCGGTTTCGCCCAAGGCGCGGGTCAGCAGCTGCAGCAAGCGCAGGTGTTCGTCGGAACGGGCGGCTATGCCGATGGCCAGGTAGACCATTTGCCCATCGCCCCAGTCTACGCCCTCGGGAAACTGCAGCAGGCGCACGCCGGTGGCATAAACCAGGTCACGGGTTTGCGGCGTGCCATGGGGAATGGCGATGCCCTGGCCAAGGAAGGTGGAGCCTTGCCCCTCGCGGTCCTGCAGCCCTTGCAAGTACCCCTGTGCAACCAGGCCATCAGCGACCAGCCGGTCCGCCAGCAGGCGCAACGCCTCGGCCTTGTCGGCGGCCGTCTGGCCCATGGCTATCTGCTCCTTGGCGAGTTCGAGCATGACCTTCTCCTTTTGCAGTTCCCGGTCGGGTACTGGAGTATTGTTGTGAAATTCACATGAAGGGCCAGTTCAACAGCCTTGCACAGATGGCAGCCGAGGCAGAAAATTCGGCAGCTGAAACGTTTAACCTGACCAGGCGGCCACGTTACTCGATAATCTGCCCGGTAAAAAGCCCCATCCTGTCGGACAATTGCGACAATGGTCGTCTGCGCATGGCGCCAGTACCGGGTCAGAATACCCGGTCCGGCCTCACAGCCAGCCCCGGAAATAACAAGGAAAATTCGGTGAAACTCAGCGATATCGCCCGCCTGGCCGGTGTGTCCGTGACCACTGCCAGCTACGTCATCAACGGCAAGGCTGAACAGCAACGCATCAGTAACAGCACTGTAGAACGGGTACGCGCGGTGGTTGAAGCCCACGGCTTTACCCCCAACCCGCAGGCTGCGGGCCTGCGCAGCCGGCACACGCGCACCCTGGGCTTCATTCTCCCGGATCTGGAGAACCCCAGCTACGCCCGCATCGCCAAGCAGCTGGAACAAGGTGCCCGCGCCCGTGGCTATCAGCTGCTTATCGCCAGCAGCGATGACCAGCCCGACAGCGAGCGCCAGTTGCAGCAACTGTTCCGCGCGCGCCGTTGTGATGCCCTGTTCGTCGCCAGCTGCCTGCCGCCGGAAGACGACAGCTACCGCGAAATGCAGGACAAAGGCCTGCCGGTGATAGCCATCGACCGCCGCCTGGACCCTGCGCACTTCTGCTCGGTTATCAGCGATGACCGCGATGCCAGCCGCCAACTGGCCGCCAGCCTGCTCAGCGCAGCCCCGCGCAGCATTGCCCTGATTGGCGCACGCCCCGAGCTGTCGGTCAGCCAGGCACGTGCCGGCGGGTTCGACGAAGCCCTGCAAGGCTATGCCGGTGATGTGCGTCGCTACCAGGGAGAGGCATTCAGCCGTGAGTGCGGCCAGCGCCTGATGCAACAGCTTATCAATGACCTGGGCGGCCTGCCGGATGCCCTGGTGACCACCTCGTACGTGCTGCTGCAAGGGGTGTTCGACACATTGCAGGCGCGCCCTGCCGACTCGCGCCAGCTGCAGTTGGGCACCTTTGGCGACAACCAGTTGCTCGACTTCCTGCCGCTACCGGTCAATGCCATGGCGCAGCAGCATGGCCTGATTGCCGCCACTGCGCTGGAACTGGCGCTGGCCGCAATCGAGGAAAAACGCTACGAACCTGGCGTGCATGCTGTCGGCCGCACCTTCAAGCAGCGCATCACGGCAGCCTGAGCATGCGCCTGATCGACACCCACACCCACCTGGACTTCCCCGAGTTCGACGCCGATCGCCCGCGCCTGTTGGCCAACGCGGCGGCGCGCGGGGTGGAACGGATGGTGGTGCTGGGGGTTTACCAGGCAAATTTCCAACGGGTGTGGGACCTGGCCTGCGCCGATCAGCGCCTGTTCGCGGCACTGGGCCTGCACCCGGTGTACCTCGACCAGCATCGCCCGGAGCATTTGACGCAATTGCGCGAATGGCTGGAACGCCTGCACGGCGACCCACGGCTCTGCGCCGTGGGTGAGTTTGGCCTGGACTACTACCTCGAAGACCTGGACAAAACGCGCCAACAGGACCTGTTCGAAGCGCAACTGCAAATGGCCTGCGACTTCGAGCTGCCCGCGCTGTTGCACGTACGCCGCAGCCATGCCCAGGTGATCGCCACGCTCAAGCGCTACAGGCCGGCGCGGGCGGGAGTGATTCATGCGTTTGCCGGCAGTTACGAAGAGGCGCGTGAATATATCAAGCTGGGCTTTCGGCTTGGGCTTGGCGGTGCCGGCACCTGGCCACAGGCGCTGCGGCTGCGCAAGACGCTGGCGCGGCTGCCACTGGAGAGTGTAGTGCTGGAGACCGATGCGCCGGATATGGCGCCGGTGATGTATGCGGGGCAACGGAACAGCCCGGAGCATCTGCTGGACATTGCCGGGGCGCTGGCCCAGGTGATGGGAGTGGATGTAGAGGCGCTGGCGCAGGCCAGTAGCCGCAATGCTTGCGAATTGTTTGGCTGGTGCTGGCCTTTGTAGTTGCTGCGCCTGGCAGATCGAGCGCCGCCCGGGCGGCGCTCGATCTGCCAGGCGACGCCAATAGCAAGGCGACCCTAGGTCAGACCAGCACGGTCCACAGCGCAAACCCGGCATACCACAGCACTGCACAGCGCAGCAGCAGCTCCCAAAGGCTGTCCAGCCGCCCCAGGCCACGCTGACTGTCTTCTTCCTCGGGAATGTCATCGGCAATACGCCCCACCCGCGCCACCAGGTGTGCAGCGCTGATGTGCCAGTTGAGCACCTCGTGCAGCATCACCCGGGTCACTGCGAGGAAGTTGCCCACCAGCGCAAAGCTCATTGCCATCAAGCGCACCGGTAGCCAGTCCATGATGTGCCGCAGCTGTTCGGCACGCGCCTTCAGCGCAGGCTGCTGGCTGTGCTCGCCGCACAGCGCCACCAGTCGATAAGCCAGCGCCGCACCAGGGCCTAGCACGAAATACCAGAAGATCACCGCAAAAAACCCTTGGTACACCTGCCACAGCAAGTTGCCCTGCACGCGCACCAACAGGCTGTGCGGCTCATCCGCCACCACGCCCAGGTCGCGCTCTGCAACATGCAGCGTCGCTTGGTCGTCACCCCGCCGCCAGGCATCACGGAACGGGCCCAACGACGCCTTGGCATCGCCACGGCCCAGGCTGTAGACCAGCACCAGCAAATGCACCGGCAAGGCCAAAAGCCCATAGGCCACCGGTTCCAGCACATGCAGCAGCAACACCAGCAGCGCTACCGGTGCCAGCACCACGACGGCCAGCGTCCACCAGGGGTGCACCTTGCCGCTGCGCTCCAGGCGAAGCAGCTCGCCAAGGAAGAACCCGTCACGCTGCACTTGATGCCGCAGGGCCGAAAACTTCTCGACCCACAGCGCCAGCAACAACACCAGAAAACTCATGCCTTGTCCTCGTTGTGCAACAACGCTTCGCGGTAGCGCGGCCAATCGAAAGACGGGCCGGGGTCGGTCTTGCGTTGTGGGGCAATGTCGCTGTGGCCCTGAATACGGCCCAGGTCGATGGCCGGCCAGGCGCTACGAATGTGCCGGGTAAGCTGCTCCAGCACGGCGTACTGAGCATCGGTATAGGGCAGGTCGTCGGTGCCTTCCAGCTCTATGCCGATGGAAAAATCGTTACAGCCTTCACGCCCGTCGAAGCACGACACACCCGCGTGCCAGGCACGCTCGAGCAACGAAACGAACTGGGTCACCGCGCCGTCACGCTCGACGAACAGGTGCGCCGAAACGGTGAGGTGGCTGATGCTGGCGAAATAAGGGTGTTCGTTGGGGTCCAGGCGGTTCTGGAAGAACTGCTGCACCTTGCCGGTACCAAAACAGGCCGGCGGCAGGCTGATGTTGTGGATCACCAGCAGGGAAACCGATTCGCCTTCGGGGCGGGCATTGAAGTTCGGCGAGGGGCAGTGGGTGATTCCGATTCCGTGGAACCAGCCAGTGGCACGGTCCAATTGCATGGGGCAAATCCTGAAAGCGCCTTGAACAGACCCACAGTATGCCCTGCCGCCAACACCGTTTGCATGTGAATGATTGTAATGTTGCCGCCTACCTCACCGGTGGCTGCCGCAGCCCATCGAGCACCGCTTCCAGCGCCCGCTCGAACAACAACCCGTCATCCAGCAGCCGCACGTCCCCTCGCTGTAGCGCCTGGGCCAGGCCGGCACCGTTCCACTCTCTCACCTTCATGCCGGTGCGGTTGGCAAACACCAGCCTGTCGCTGCTGCCGATACGCGCCACCAGTTTGCAGCGCAACGGTTCGTCGTCATCAAGTACTTCGACCCAGTTACCGATGCGCAAGCGCTGCACCTGCCGCAACGCGGCTGCCTGGCCTTCGGCAACGTGCAGCGGCGCGCAGGACGGTTCTTCGGCAATCGCCAGCACAATATCTTCGTCCACCCGCACTTCGGCCAAGGGTTGCTCATGGCCAACCGGTAACTCAGCGCCTGTGCAGGCACGCAAGTGCAATTGCTCCAGTTGCAGGAAGAACTCGCGGGTTGCCGCCGAATTCAGGGCCACACTGGCCAACCCATCGCGCAGCGCCTTGAGCAGCCCAGGTACCTGCTGCAACAGCGCTTGCGGTTCATGCCCAGGGGTGATGCTGGCCAATAGCGTGTCCAGCGTGTGCAGGGCATCCCGCCAAGCCTGGGAGGCCTCACCTTGCTTGAGCCAGGCTAGCAGCAGCACCTGGCTCCAGGCCTGTACCAGCATTTGCACCACCACCAAAGGCAGTACCCGGCCCCGCAGGCGCTGGTTGAGCACCCGCTGCACCTGCTGCCGGGCCTGCAGGGCACGGGCGCGTCCTTCTTCGGCGTCGCGAGTGCGCTGCTCAAGCAACTCGTTGCGCCGCCGCTCCTCCTGGCTGAACGCAAGAAACTCGTCGAGCAGGTCGGTGAAAATGCCGACATCTTCGGCAAAATCATTGATCAAGCGCTGGACCACGCGCTCTACCCGTAAGTGCAGGCTGTCGCGCAGACCTTCGCCGCTGCACTCCCAGCCAATAGCTGCGCGAGCGATTTCGTTAAGCAGCCGGCGTGCAGGGTGGCTGGCCCGACTGAACAGCCCCTTGTCCAGCAGTGCCACCTTTAACAATGGGATATGCAACCGCGCGATCAACGCACGCAGGCTGGCCGGCAGGTTGTGATCGCCCTGAATACAGGCGAACAGCAGGCCAACCAGGTTGATCGTGTCTTCGTCGGCCACGGCTATGCGCCGCCGGGTGCCGCTGCGCACGCTGACCCTCAGCAGCAATTGTTCAAGCTGTTGGCCGAGTTCAAAATCCTCAGCCTCGCCGGCAGCGGGTACGTAGTGCTGCAAATGCGAAAGCAGGCGGACCAGGTCTGCGGTGCTGATGGACTGGGCGGCAGCCACCGCCTGCAATCGGGGTGCGAACTGCCCACGCGCCGGGGCCAGCAAGGTTTGCAAAGAGGCAAAGAACGCCTGCCCTGCCGCATCTGCGCTCGCTCCCTGGCCTTGGCTTGCCACCCGCTGGCTTGCCATCATGCGCTGATCGTCGGCGCGACGGCGCGGGGCCGGTTGCAACTCGGGCAGCACACCGGCGACGGCCAGCAATTGATTGGCTTCGGCATAGATGACGTCCAGATCGCGCAAGACATAACGCTCGAACAGCTTGAGCAGGACCAGTTTGACCCTCAGGCCAACCCCCAGGTTCCGGCCAGCCTCGAGGAAGTAGCCGCACAGCGCGGCAGGGCCCAGTGGGCTGCATTGCTCATGCACGGGGCGATCGAGCAGGGCCTGCAACCGCAGGCCCAGTTGCTGCAGGGCAATGCCATCACGCGACAGCACCCGCGCAACCATGCATTCGATGGCCGCAGCCCGCTCGAGTTGCATCTTGTTGCGCAGGTTGCCCGGTTCGGCGAGAGGCGCCAGCAGGTCGACATGGCCGATGCGGGAATAGGTGTCATAAAACGTATCAAGGAAGCCGCGTTCGATACTTTTTCGCTTCAGACGCAGATCGCGCATGGCCTCGAAATACAGGTTCTGGTCACAACGGTCCACGGCCTTGTCGGCCATTCCGAACAAGGTGTCATCGGCATTGTCGAAAAGCGCCTGCAAGCCCTGACGCAGTTGCAACGCAGCCTTGTCGCGCACTTGCAGGAGCAATACCGGAAGGCAAGGAAGAGGCGTGCGCCCCCCTCGGTCGATGGCTGCCGCCAGGGGCACCACCTTGCCTTCGTTTTGCATCCTGGACTCCTTGCAGGTTGTCATGCCCGAAAGGGCTGAAAATCGTCAAAGCTATGACGCCAAATACTGGTCGCCATTATCGGTAAAAAATCTCACAGCTGCCAGCGCCGATTCATGGGCGGTCAACGCCCTCATTTGCAGTCATCGCTCAGCAAGACCGACCAAGGGTCATAACCCAGGCAGCTGTACACATCTGGCCCCTGCCCTATAATCGCCGGCATCTTGCTTGTGGAGCCGACCATGCCGAACCTACGCCTTGCCGACCTGACCGCTGAAATCGAAGCCAACGTGCGCCGCGCACTGTTGGAGGACATCGGCAGTGGCGATATCACCGCGCAGCTGATCCCGGCCGAGCGCCTGGCCAAGGCGACCATCATCACCCGCGAGGACTGCGTGATTGCCGGCACTGCCTGGGTCGACGCCGTGTTTCGCCAGCTCGACCCGCGCGTTGCAGTGCACTGGCAGGTGGCCGACGGTGAGCGGGCTACTGCCAATCAGCCGCTGTTCCACCTGGAAGGTCCGGCCCGCTCGCTGCTCAGTGGTGAACGCAGTGCGCTGAACTTCCTGCAGTTGCTGTCGGGCGTGGCCACCCGCGCGCGCGCGCTCGCCGACCTGGTGGCAGGCACGCAAGTGCGCCTGCTGGACACCCGCAAAACCCTGCCAGGCCTGCGCCTGGCGCAGAAGTACGCGGTGACCTGCGGCGGTTGCGACAACCACCGCATTGGCCTGTACGACGCCTTCCTGATCAAGGAAAACCACATTGCCGCCAGCGGCGGCGTAGCCCAGGCAGTGGCAGCGGCGCACCGCATTGCGCCGGGCAAGCCGGTGGAAATCGAGGTGGAAAGCCTGGATGAACTGCGCGAGGCGCTGGCCGCTGGCGCGGATATCATCATGCTCGACGAGCTGAACCTGGACGAAATGCGCGAAGCGGTACGCATTACCGCTGGCAAAGCCAAGCTTGAGGCCAGTGGCGGGGTGAACGAGACGACCTTGCGGGTGATTGCCGAGACTGGGGTGGACTACATCTCGATTGGCGCCATGACCAAGGATGTGAAAGCCGTGGACCTGTCCATGCGGTTGAGCCTGTGAGCTGACCGCAGGCAATAAAAAACCGGCCTTTCGGCCGGTTTTTTTGGGGCGCTATCTGATCAGAACGAGGCGTTGGCCAGCCCGTCCAGGTAACGCTCCACGTCAAGGGCCGCCATGCAGCCAGCGCCGGCCGAGGTAATGGCCTGACGGTAAACGTGGTCAGCCACGTCACCCGCAGCGAACACACCTTCAACGTTGGTGGCGGTGGCGTTGCCTTCACGGCCGCCGTTGACTACCAGGTAGCCGTCCTTGAGGGTCAGCTGGCCTTCGAACAGCGACGTGTTCGGGGTGTGGCCAATGGCAATGAATACGCCGTCGACCTTGATTTCGTCACTGCTGCCGTCGTTGTTCTTCAGGCGCGCACCGGTCACACCCATGTTGTCACCCAACACTTCGTCCAGGGTGGCGTTGAGCTTGAGCTCGATCTTGCCTTCGGCCACACGGGCGTTGAGTTTGTCGACCAGGATCTTCTCGGCGCGGAAGGTCTCGCGGCGGTGCACCAGGGTTACCTTGCTGGCGATGTTGGCCAGGTACAGCGCCTCTTCCACGGCAGTGTTGCCGCCGCCAACCACGGCGACTGGCTTGTTGCGGTAGAAGAAACCGTCGCAGGTGGCGCAGGCCGAAACGCCCTTGCCCATGAAGGCCTCTTCCGACGGCAGGCCCAGGTAGCGGGCGCTGGCACCAGTAGCGATGATCAGTGCGTCGCAGGTGTACTTGCCGCTGTCACCCTGCAGGGTGAACGGCTTGTTGGCCAAGTCGACGGCGTTGATGTGGTCGAAGACGATTTCGGTTTCGAAGCGCTCGGCGTGTTCCTGCATGCGCTGCATCAGGGCCGGGCCGGTCAGGCCGTGTGGGTCGCCCGGCCAGTTGTCGACTTCGGTAGTGGTAGTCAGCTGGCCGCCGGCCTGCATGCCGGTGATCAGCAGCGGCTTGAGGTTGGCGCGGGCCGCATAGACCGCAGCGCTGTATCCGGCAGGGCCGGAACCGAGAATGATGACGCGCGAATGACGTACTTCAGACATGTCGAACTCCTGTCGAGCCGGCCGCTCGGGCCGGCATCGGTGTACCGGCTGCGCCAGCTGGAAAATTAAAACGGACCCACGCAGCACTTGGGGAAGGCTACAACGCGCAGGCCCTGAAAGCGAAAAGTTGAGCGCACTGTAGCGAGGTCGCAAAGATTAAGGAAATATCCTTAGACAATCCACCTCATAGGCACCGTCTATTCACTGTTTTCATCGATAGCCCAGACCCCGGCGCTTTTGTTACAGCCCGTGTCCGGCTTGCCAGCCACCTTTCGTCGGCGATGCAAACTCGGTAAGGTCAGCGCGTTTTCCTTCTCTGCGGAGTCTCCCGATGCAAGCCCCTGTCCTCTCCGGCCCCCAATACCTGCGCGAAGGCCTGAAACTGGTGCTGAGCCCCAACCTGCGGCTGTTCGTGCTGCTGCCGCTGGCGATCAACCTGCTGCTGTTCGGTGGCATGGTCTACTTCGCCGGCCACCAGTTTGCCCTTTGGCTCGATGCCCTGATGCCGACGCTGCCAGACTGGTTGAGCTTCCTCAGCTACATCCTCTGGCCGCTGTTCGTTGCCTTGCTGGTGCTGATGGTGTTCTTCACCTTCACCCTGGTGGCCAACATCATTGCCGCGCCGTTCAATGGCTTTTTGTCGGAAAAGGTCGAGGTTGTGGTACGGGGCGAAGACACCTTCCCGGCGTTCAGCTGGGGCGAGCTGGTGGCCATGGTGCCACGCACCTTCAGCCGCGAAATGCGCAAGCTGGGCTACTTCCTGCCGCGGGCAGTCGGCCTGTTCATTCTGTCGCTGATCCCGGTGGTCAACGTCGTCGCCGCGCCACTGTGGCTGATGTTCGGGGTATGGATGATGGCCATCCAGTACATCGACTACCCGGCGGACAACAACAAGATGAGCTGGCAGGACATGCTGGCCTGGCTGCGCAGCAAGCGCTGGCAGTCGCTGGGCTTTGGCGGCATCACCTACCTGGCGTTGATGATTCCGGGGGTGAACGTGCTGATGATGCCGGCGGCGGTGGCCGGGGCTACGTTGTTCTGGGTGCGGGAGCGCAACTGATCCCGGAGCGCATGCGAGATTCTCTGCAGGAAATCGCTCGGTCCTTTGAGGTGCCCTGTGGGAGCGCCCGCGAATGGGGGCACGCGGCGCCTGGCACCGGCTTTGCCGGTGTTCGCGGGACAAGCCCGCTCCCACAAAGTGGACTGCTCACAGAAAAGAACCAAGCTGGCCTGGGGCTTACTGCCCCAACCGGCTGGAGAACTGCCCCACCACATCCACCACCCGTTTCGCCCCGTCCTGGATCTCGACAATCACGCTACCTGTCTCGTCAGCCAGCGCCAGCCCCTGCTCGGCCTGGCGCTTGCTGGTGTCGATGATCGCCACTGCCGCCTGAGCCAGCTGTTCGTTCTGCTGTACCACCCGGGCAATTTCCTCGGTGGCGGTACTGGTGCGCGACGCCAGCTGGCGCACTTCGTCGGCAACCACGGCAAAGCCCCGCCCTTGCTCGCCCGCGCGGGCCGCTTCAATGGCCGCGTTAAGGGCCAGCAGGTTGGTCTGCCCGGCAATGTCGCTGATGGTCTTGATGATCGAACCGATCACCCGCGACTGGGTGTCCAGCGCCTGGATGCCCTCGGCCGCCTCTTGCATCGAGGCCTCCAGGCCACGCATGACGCTGACGGTCTGGGTAACCACCTCGGTGGCTTTGCGGGCGCTGACATCGGTACCCAGCGAGGTGCTGTAGGCGACATCTGCTGCCTGGGCCACGGCCTGCTCCTGGTTGACCTGGTCGGTGATCACAGTGGCGAACTTGACCACCTTGTACAGGACGTCGTGGGCATCGAAGATCGGGTTGTAGGAAGCCTCCAGCCAGATCACCCGGCCATGAGCATCGATACGCTTGAAGCGCTCGGCGACATATTCACCACGGCGCAGCTTGTCCCAGAACGCCTGGTAGCCGGCCGAGTGGGCCTCCTCCGGCTCGCAGAACATGCGGTGATGCTTGCCGCGAATCTGCTCCAGGCGGTAACCGACAGTGGCCAGGAAACGCTCGTTGGCCGTGAGGATGGTGCCGTCGAGGTCAAACTCGATGACAGCGGTAGAACGCATCAGCGCCTTGATCAGGCTTTCATGCTCGCGGGATGCCTCGATAGTGCGGGTAAGGTCGCTGGAATGCAGGGTGAAATACTTGATGCGCCCCTCGCCGTTCTTGACCGGCTGCAGAATCGAGCGCAGCCAGGCTTCCTGGCCGTTGCCGCGCAGCAGGCGGAAGGCACCATTAAGGTGCTCGCCCCGGCTGATAGCGCTCTTCATGCGTTGATAGAAATCCAGCGACTTCACATGGGAAGGGACGATGTCCTCGATGTTGCGTCCAAGCAATTGTTCGGAACGGTAAAACATTTCGCTCTCGAAATTACCGTTGACCATCTCGATCCGTCCCTGGGGGTCGAGCTGAAGTACCAGCATCTCGCTGTCGAGACTGCTCTTGACCTGTTCCACTGACATCAGGTCTTCGCGCAGCTGCCGGATTTCTTGCTTGAGCTTGCTGTTGAACATCACCGCACTCCTGGAGCGCATCATCTAATCGAATGCATCTTCATCGGCTGCCGGTTGCACCTTCTTGAGCACCGGGCAACGAAATATTCATGAAGGCAAAAGCGTCAGTGGTCAGGCGTCATCTCTACGTCACATAACCGTCAAATTGGCGCAACCCGGCAGGCGGAAACTTTTTGTCATGAATACAGCCGCCCTGCGCATCACCCTGGTCAGCGAGACCTTCCCACCCGAAATCAACGGCGTGGCCAACACACTTGGCCGCCTTGGTGAAGGGCTGCGTCAACGCGGCCATGAGGTCGAGGTGGTACGCCCGCGCCAGGCCGGCGAAGCACCTGTGCACAACGACCCGCATCTGATGCTGTGTCGTGGCTGGGCACTGCCCGGCTACCCGGGTTTGCAGTGGGGCGAAGTGTCCATGCACACGTTGCTACGCCGCTGGCGGCGGCAGCGCCCGGACGTGCTGTACATCGCCACCGAGGGGCCACTGGGGCTCAGCGCCCTGCGCGCCGCCAAACGCCTGGGAATCGCGGTCGTCAGCGGCTTCCACACCAACTTCCCGCAGTATTCCGGTCAGTACGGGCTGGGTTTGCTGGCGCGCCTGCTCACCCACTACCTGCGCTGGTTCCATCGCCGCACGGCAATCACCTTGGTGCCCAGCCTCAGCCAGCGCCTGGAGCTGGAACGCCGTGGTTTCGAGCGCCTGGAACTGCTGGCCCGGGGTGTCGATGCCTGCCTGTTCAACCCCGCCCGGCGCAACCAGGCGTTGCGCGAAAGCTGGGGGCTGGGCCCGGACGATATCGCCGTGTTGCATGTCGGACGGCTGGCAGTGGAAAAAAACCTCGGATTACTACGCCCATGCGTTGAAGCATTGCAGAAGACTTATCCACAGAAACGCCTGCGCCTGATCCTGGTGGGTGACGGGCCACAGCGCGCCGCCCTCCAACAGCAGATACCGGATGCCATGTTCTGCGGCGCCCAGCGCGGTGAGGTGCTGGCCGAGCACTACGCCAGCGGTGACCTGTTCCTGTTCCCGAGCTTGACCGAAACCTTTGGCAATGTGGTGCTCGAAGCCATGGCTTCGGGGTTGGCGGTGGTTGCTTATGACGAGGCAGCCGCAGCGCAGCACATACGCCACGGTCACAGCGGCGTGCTGGCGATGCCGGGGGACCAGGCGGGGTTTGTCGACGCGGCCTGCTGGCTGCTGGAGGAAGAGGAAACGTTGCGCCGGGTGCGCCTTAATGCTCGCCAGCATGCCAGCCGTCAGGGTTGGCCGGCGATTGTCGAAGAATTTGAGGGGTACCTGTGCAACGCTTGCAGGCAACCAGGTGTTGCGGCTGGGCGTTCTGCGCCATTTTTGCAGCGCCTGTGAGATCGAGCGCCGCGCGGGCAGCGCTCGATCTCACAGGCGCCAAACGTTTCGCGACAGGCACTCTTCAGGCCAACGCCTTCTCGATCGCCTGCACCACCGCCGGGTCATCCGGCGCCGTGCGCGGCGAAAAACGCGCCAGCACCCGCCCATCCTTGCCCACCAGAAACTTCTCGAAGTTCCAGGTGATATCACCGGGGAACTCGGCCCCCTCACCCGCCAACAGGCGGTACAACGAATGACGTTGCGGCCCGTTGACCTCCAGCTTGCCGCCCAGCGGGAAGCTCACCCCGTAGTTGAGGCTACAGAATTCCTGGATTTCCTTTTCGCTGCCCGGCTCTTGGCCGGCAAACTGGTTGCACGGCAGGCCAAGCACGTTGAAGCCCTTGTCCTTGTAAACCTGGTAGAGGTTTTCCAGGGCCTTGTACTGCGGCGTGAGACCACATTTGGAGGCAACGTTGACCACCAGCACCACTTGGCCCTTGAACGGTGCGAGGGACAGCTCCCCGCCGTTCAGCGCCTCCAGTTTCAGGTCGTGAAATGCACTCATGACGAATCCCCTCTCAGGTTCCCGGTTGCCGCACAGGCGAATTGCGCCCACTAAAAAGGCGCCCGTTCAAACCGTCCACCTCCCGTAGGAAGGCAAATCGGCTTGCCCGAGCGCCTGGCGACTTTCTGAGCTTAGCGCAGAAAATCAGTGGTGATGGCCACCCTCACCGTGGATGTGGCGGTGAGCGATTTCTTCTTCGCTGGCGTCACGCACGTCGACTACCTTGACCTGGAAGGTCAGGCGCTGGCCGGCCAGCGGGTGGTTGCCGTCAACGGTGACGTCGTCGCCGTCGAGGTCGCGGATGGTCACGATCTGCATCTGGCCGTCCGGCGCCGAAGCGTGGAACTGCATGCCCACTTCCAGCTCGTCAACGCCTTCGAACAGGCTGCGGTTCAGGGTGCTGACCAGCTCGGCCAGGTATTCGCCGTAGGCGTCTTCCGGCTCGATGGTAACGTTCAGCTCGTCACCGGCCTGTTTGCCTTCCAGGGCTTTTTCCAGGCCCGGGATGATGTTGCCGGCACCGTGCAGGTAAACCAGCGGCGCGCCACCGGCGGAGCTGTCGATGGTCTCCCCGGCGTCGTTGGTCAGGGTATAGTCGATGGAGACAGCCTTGTTGGCGGCGATCAGCATGGGGCAAGACCTTTTGCAAAAGTATGTAGAGCGGACAAGTGTAACCAAGCCATCGTCCGATTGCGAACGCACTGCGGACGAGCAACGGCCCATCAGTCGGATCACCGGCTTCCACCAGGACGAAGAAGGCCACTGGGTGGTCGAGCTTTCGTGCGGTCACACACAGCACCTGCGCCACCAACCGCCGTGGCAGGCACGCCCCTGGGTGCTCGATCCGGCTCAACGTACGCAGCGCATAGGCCAACCTTTTAGTTGTGGCTGGTGCGCACAAGGGACCGATAGCGCTACCCTTGGCCGTTAATTTCTTGCACCGCTTATTTCGAGAAGCACGCATGCAGACATTTTTCATTGCGCCGACCGACTTTGGTGTCGGCCTGACCTCCATTAGCCTGGGCCTGGTGCGCACCCTGGAGCGCGCCGGCCTGAAAGTCGGTTTTTTCAAGCCGATCGCCCAGCCCCACCCGGGCGACACCGGCCCCGAGCGCTCGACAGAACTGGTGGCGCGCACCCACGGCATCAAGCCACCCGTGCCTCTGAGCCTGGCCCAGGTCGAGCGCATGCTTGGCGACGGCCAGCTGGACGAATTGCTCGAAGAAATCATCCGCCTCTACCAGCAAGCCTGCGTTGGCAATGACGTGGTGGTGGTCGAGGGCATGGTGCCCACGCGCCACGCAAGCTACGCGGCGCGGGTCAACCTGCACCTGGCCAAGAGCCTGGATGCCGAGGTGATCCTGGTGTCGGCGCCGGAAAACGAAGTGCTCAGCGAACTGTCCGGCCGGGTTGAACTGCAGGCACAGCTGTTCGGCGGCCCACGCGACCCGAAGGTCCTCGGAGTAATCCTCAACAAGGTGCGCACCGATGAAAGCATGGCGGACTTTGCCACCCGTCTGCGCGAGCACTCGCCCTTGCTACGCGGCAACGACTTCCGCCTGCTCGGCTGCATCCCCTACCAGCCAGAGCTGAACGCCCCGCGCACCCGCGACGTGGCCGATCTGCTCGGCGCCCAGGTGCTCAACCCCGGCGACTACGAGCAACGGCGCATGAGCAAGATCATCATCTGCGCACGCACCGTGGCCAACACGGTGCCGCTGCTGACGTCGGGTACCCTGGTGGTCACCCCGGGCGATCGCGACGACATCATCCTCGCCGTCAGCCTGGCCGCAATCAATGGCGTACCACTGGCCGGGCTGCTGCTAACCAGCGACAGCAAGCCCGACGCGCGTATCCTCGGCCTGTGCCGCGGCGCGCTGCAGGCAGGCTTGCCGATCCTGTCGGTCAGCACCGGCTCGTACGACACTGCCAACCAGCTCAATTCGCTGAACCGCGAAATCCCGGTCGACGACCGCGAGCGCGCCGAGTTCATCACCGACTTTGTCGCCAGCCACCTCGATGCAGCCTGGTTGCACCAACGCTGCGGTACGCCGCGCGAAATGCGCCTCTCGCCAGCGGTGTTCCGCTACCAGCTGATTCAGCGGGCGCAGCAGGCCAACAAGCGCATTGTCTTGCCAGAAGGTGCCGAGCCGCTGCTGGTGCAGGCCGCAGCTATCTGCCAGGCGCGCGGCATTGCCCGCTGCGTGCTGCTGGCCAAGCCCGAAGATGTCGAGGCCGTAGCCCGTGCGCAAGGCATTACCCTGCCGCCTGGCCTGGAAATTCTCGACCCCGAGCTGATTCGCGGGCGCTACGTGGAGCCGATGGTCGCCCTGCGCAAGAGCAAGAACCTCAACGCGCCAATGGCCGAGCAGCAACTGGAAGACCCTGTGGTGATCGGCACCATGATGCTGGCCCTGGACGAGGTGGACGGCCTGGTCTCGGGCCTGGTGCACTCCACCGCCAACACCATCCGCCCGGCCTTGCAGTTGATCAAGACCGAGCCGGGCTCCAGCCTGGTGTCATCCGTGTTCTTCATGCTGTTCCCCGAACAGGTGCTGGTGTACGGCGACTGCGTGATGAACCCTCACCCGAGCGCTTGCGAACTGGCCGAGATCGCCCGGCAGAGTGCTGAATCGGCGCAGGCCTTCGGCATCGCGCCGCGGGTGGCGATGATCAGTTATTCAAGCGATTCGGCCAGTGATGAAGAGGTTGGGAAAGTGCGCGAGGCGACACGCCTGGCACAGGGTGCAGCGCCGCAGCTGCTGATTGATGGGCCGCTGCAGTATGACGCGGCAGCCAACCCGGCGATTGCACGGGAGCTGGCGCCAGGTAGCCCGGTGGCAGGGCGTGCCACGGTGTTCGTGTTCCCCGACCTCAATACCGGCAACACTACGCACAAAGCAGTGCAACGCAGTGCCGACGGGGTCAGCCTGGGGCCAATGCTGCAGGGGTTGCGCAAACCGGTGAACGACTTGCCGCGCGGGGCTCAGGTTGACGATATCGTGCATACCATCGCCCTGACGGCGATTCAGGCCAGCGTAGCGCGCTAAAAGCTGGGGCTGCTTTGCAGCCATTCGCGGCACAAGGCCGCTCCTACAGGGATCGTGTAATGCCCGTGGGAGCGGCCTTGCGTCGCGATAGGGCCGCAAAGCGGCCCCGGGGGTCAATCAGGGATACTGCTGAACCTGGCCTTGCTGCTGGTCATATTGCTGACCCGGAATCGGCTTCAGGTTCACTTCCACCCGGCGGTTCTGCGCACGGCCATTGGCATCGGCGTTGCTGGCGATCGGCTGGTCCGGGCCCATGCCACGCACCGAGATACGCGAAGCATCCACACCCTGCGAGGTCAGGTAGGTGCTGACCGCCTGCGCACGGCGCTGGGACAGGTCCATGTTGTGCTGGCGGCTGCCAGTGCTGTCGGTGAAGCCGACCACTTCGATGGTGTTCTGGTTGAACTGCTTGAACGAGCCTGCCAGGTTGTTCAGCGGCGAGTAGAAGCTTGGGGCAATGTTGGCCGAGTCGGTAGCGAAGGTGATGTTGCCCGGCATGATCAGTTTGATCTGGTCGCCCTGGCGTTGAACTTCAACCCCAGTGTTGGCCATCTGGGCGCGCAGCTCGGCCTCTTGCTTGTCGGCATAGTAGCCATAACCTGCGGCTGCAGCACCTACCGCAGCGGCACCGATCAGCGCACCCTTGCCACGGTTGTTGTGGTCGATGGCAGCACCGGCGATGGCACCAGCCAGCGCGCCCAGGCCGCCGTATTTGGCAGTCTTGCTCATCCCCGTGGAGCCCTGCGCCTGACCTTGGTTGTCATAAGGGTTCTGGCCGGCGCAGCCGGTCATCAGGGCCGCGGCAGTTGCGACGATAATCAGACGACGCATGGTGAACATGGACAAGCTCCTACTGAAATTCATAAATGCGGCAGATCACAAGCGGATCTATGCCAGCCTTGGATTGCATCGGCAATGAAAAATTCCATGAAAGAGCCTTCATGTGCCTTCAGGCACGGACAAAGGGGTTTTCACGCATCTCATCGCCCAGTCGGGTATCGGGCCCGTGGCCGGTCACCACGATAGCCTCCTCGTCCAGCCGGTACAGCCGCTCCTTGATGGAACGCACGATAGCCCGCTGGTCACCCCCCCACAAATCAGTGCGGCCAATGCCACGGCGGAACAAGGTATCGCCGGCAATCAACAGCTTGGCGTCGGCGAACCAGAAGCTCATCGAGCCTGGGGTATGCCCTGGCGTATGCAAGGCCACGCCACAGCCGCAGGCCAGTTCTTCGTCATCGCCCAACCAGCGATCGGGAGCCGGCACCGGCGTGTAGGGAACGCCGAACATCTGGCACTGCATCTCCAGGTTGTCCCACAGTACCTGGTCGTCCTTGTGCAGGTGCAAGGTGGCGCCGGTCAGCTCCTTCAATTTGCCCGAGGCAAGAAAATGGTCGAAGTGCGCGTGGGTGTGGATGATGCTCACCAGCGTCAGGCCGTGGGCCTGCAGGCGCGCGAGGATCTTGTCCACATCCCCACCTGGGTCGACGACGATGGCGTTTTTGGTCAGCGGGTCGCCGATCAGTGTGCAGTTGCACTGCAGGGGGCCTACGGGGAAGGTTTCGCGGATGAGGGCAGGTGGGGTCTGGGTCATGATGAGCTCTAAAGCAAAGCCTGGGTCTTTGAAGAGCGTGACAGGAAAATGGGGTGGGCGCACGCGGTTCATGCCTTGCGAGGTGTTGCGCCTGTGAAATCGAGCGCCGCGCGGGCGGCGCTCGATGTATGCACGCCACATATCCTAAGGCAGGAACAACCTGAACAACCCGCCACCCAGCGCGCCGCCATTGGAAATCTCGATCCGCCCCCGCACCCCGCCACTTTCATGCAGCGCTGCAATGCGCGCCGCAAAATACAGCCCCAGGCCAGTACTGCCGCTGGTCGAGTCAATGCCCTGGATATACTCCTCCTGGCGCTCGAGCATGTGCTTTGGGTAACCCGGGCCGTCATCGTTGACGCAAATGGCCAGCTGGTTGTCGGCCTCTTCAATGGTGATCAGCAAGGCGTGCCCGGCAAAGCGGGTGGCGTTGGTGATGACGTTGGCAATCACCGAGGCCACCAGTTCGCGGTCGAAAAAGCCCAGCGGGTTGTCGGTGTCGATGCGCCAGGTGGCGAGGATGTCGTTGTGTTTCAGTACTTCCTGGTGCGCCGCCAGCTGGGCTTCGATGAAGTCATCCAGCTCGTGATAGTCCGGGCATACCGGCAATTGGTTCACACCCAGTTTGTACAGCCCCAGCAACTGCACCAGCATGCCGTTGAGGTGACGAAACTCGTGCTCCATGATCCCCTGTTCGGCACCACCGCGCAGCTCTTCAGGCAAGCGTTCCACCCACTGGTTGTGGGACTGGATCAGCGCTGCCAAAGAGCTTTTGAGGTCGTGCACGGTGGAGGCGATCACCGTGGAAAAATCCAGCCCCTGATTGTCTTGATTCATGCGCCGAACACTCGGATGTGCAGTTTGCGGTAACGGTCATAGCGATTGTCGCTGGCAGGGATACCGGCCACGCTGGTCAAGGCGTCCTGGCATTCCTGCATGATCGCGGGCTGAGGGTTTTCACCGCCAATGCGCAGCAGCGCCTGGGCGGTGTTAAGGGCGATGCTGATGTTCTTCGGCTGCATACCCAGCGCCTTGCGGAACAGTTGCAACGCCTCGCCAAGCTGCCCTCCCTGGTAACTGCGCACACCCTGGCGATTGAGGGTGACCGCTTCGGTAATGGCGTTGAGCACGCTGGGGTCGTCCGTCAGCTTGCCGACTTTTTCCATGACCTTGGGGTCATCGCCATAACTTTCCACACAGTTCTTCAGCACACCGAGGGCGGCGGTTTCCTGCCCCATTGCCTGCAACTGCGCGGCAACGGTCAGGGCCGCATCGACCGAGAAGAACTGGTTCATCTTGTCCAGGCGCTGGATCGCCTGTTCGGTCAGCTTGCCGGCTGTTTCCGGGTCGCCCGCCTGCTGCAGGCTGGCCGCCTTCATCATCCGCGCACGCACCTGCAAGCCTTGGTCTTCGGGGTTTTCCTTGGCCACTTCGCTGAGCGTGGTGTTGATTTCGACCCGGGTACGGGCGTCCAGGCCAAAGCCTGCGTTCTTGCTCATCAGCGCCTGCACCAGGCCAAGGTTGTTTTCAGCATCCTTGTAGCGCGAGCTCTGCCCCTGATTCACGGCATGGCGGAACGCCTTCGACGCGCTCTCGAAGTCTTGGTTTTCCAGCGCCAGCTTGCCCAGCGTCGACTGCCGACGGACCGACAGTGGTGAGAGGCGTACGGCTTCTTCAAGCAGGTTTTGTGCGCGCCTGGTATCGCCCTGAGCCACCAGCACTTCGGCCATGCCGTCGTAAAGGCCGGGCATGATCGGGAACGCCTTGAGCGCCTGCTCGTACACGCCCTGGGCCTGGGCATTCTGGCCACGCTTGTGCATCAGGGCGCCCAACGCGGCATACACCCAAGGCTGCGGGCGGCTGGCCAGGATGGCCTTGAGGAACTTTTCCAGTTCCTCGAAGCGGTTGAGGTTGCGCAGGGCGTCGGCCCGATAACGCAGGCACAGCGGTGCCAGGCGCGGGTCCTTCTTGCACAGTTCGGCACAGGCAGCCAGCACTTCGGCCGGGCGGTTGCGGTCCAGTGCCTGCAGGATCGGCTTGAGCAGCGTCTTGCGCTGGAACAGTTTCTCGACGCGCTGGGCCAGGCCAACGCGGTTGAACGGCTTGGTCAGGTAGGCATCGGGCTCGTGCTCGATGGCGCTGAGGACAATGGCCTGGCTGCTCTCGGCCGTGACCATGATGAACACGCACTCATGGCTGATGTGCTTGTCGATGATCAGGTCTTCGAGCACCTGTTGGCCGTTCTTCTTGCCGTCGCCCAGGTGGAAGTCCTGCAAGATGAAGTCATAGCGCTTCTGTGCGCACATGCGCAGCGCCTGCTCGCCGCTGTCGGCGGTATCCACGTCGCGCACGCCCAACTCGCGCAACATGGAACGAGTCGACGTGCGAAAGTCGGTAAAGTCGTCGACGATCAGAAAGCTCTTTTGCCCGTACTGCAGCATCAACACGACCTGCCTTGGAATGATTGAAAAATCGCGCGAGGCGATGCCACCGATCGCTGTATCGGCAGCTGGTCGGGAAAGATGAGGGTAGAGCATTGCCGGCCACAATCCATGGCCTCAGGCCATCACTTTAGCGGGCAAAGACCTCAAGGGCCAGTATCACGCCAGCAGCCCCAGAGATTTGGCCTTGGCCACCGCCTGGGTGCGCCGCTCGACCCCCAGCTTGCTGTTGATATGGCTGGCGTGGGTCTTCACGGTGTGCAAGGAAATGAACAACCGCTCGCTGATCTGCTGGTTGGAACAGCCTTGGGCAATCAGTTCGAGCACTGCCATTTCGCGGCCACTCAGGGCTTCACCGGTACCGGTGTTAGCGCTCGGCAGTTGCGGCAGGCGCTTGAGCAGCTCGGCCTGAACCGGGCAGGCGGCACCTGCCTGCAATTGCTCATGAAGCCATTGCGGATGCTTTTGCAGCAGGGGTTGAAACGGTTGCAGCACTCCGCCCCGCGCAGATTCCAGCAGGCTGGGTAGCAACTGCGCGGCCTGCCCTTCCCGGCCTTCGTCCAGCAGCAGGGAAAGCCATTGGCACAGGGCGCTGACGGTGAGCATCATGCCGCCACTGGCCCGGCCGCACTCGACCAGGCTTGCCAGCCGTTGCACGGCATCGTCGCCACGTAACTGGATGCGCTCGAGCAGCGCCTGCTGCAACGCAATGTGCAACGGCAGCAGCGGGTGGAACTCCGGTGCTGCTGCCGGCTGCTCGCCGCCGTAGGTCTGGCCCAGTCGCAGCAGCCAGGACTCGGCCAGGTCGGTACGCCCCTGGGCCAGCCAGAGTTCGCATTTGACCAGGGTAATCATGGCCAGGTAGTAGACCGGGGGCACGTCCCAGATATGCATCAGGCGCTCGGCCTCGGCCAACTCGGCAAAGGCCTCGGCAAAGTGCCCTTCCCGGCCATCGAGGGTCGCTATGACGCAATGGCCGATAAGCACACTGATATCCCGACAGGCCCGCGCCTCGCCCAGCCCCGCGCGCAAACGCGCACGGCCCTGGGCCGGCTGCAGGCGCGAGACCAGCAGGTAACCTTCGTAAAGCGTCAGGCGCGCACGTACGGCATACAGCCGCTGCGCCGAGAGCCCTTGCAGGCGCTGAAGCCCTTGGCGCACTTCGTCCAGCGCCCGCAGTACCTCGCCGCGGGCGTGCAGCACACGTGCCCGGTCGTAATGGGCCAGCGCCTCGAACAACGGGTTGCCAACCCGCTGGGCCAGCTCCAGCGCTTCGCGGTTCCAGCCCCTGGCCCGCCAGAAGTCGCCATCGGCAATGGCCAGATTGGACAGCGTCGACAAGCACACCAGGCGTTGGCCATAGCGCTTGCTCGGCAGGCTCTGCAGCGCTTCGCCGCAATAAGCCAGGGTGCGTTCGCGGTCGCCTCGGCCACGGGCGATGACCCCACTCAGCGCCAGCCATTGGGCCAGCATCGATTTTTGCGCGGTCGCCGAAGGCGCGGGCAGAAAGCGGCTGAGGTAGCCGGCCAGTTCCTCGGCTGCGTCCAGCTGGCAAGCCAGACCCAACGCCCAGCTGTACAGCACGATCAAGCGCGGTGTGCTGATCAGAAGACTGTCGGGCAGGTCCATCTTCCAGCGCAGCAACATGCCGACGTTCTGTTCAGCCAGCAGTTGCTCCTCGGACAGGCTCTGCACCAGGTCGGCCGCGACATCGAGGTGGCCGGCACGCAACGCCTGCTCCACCGCTTCGTCCAGCAGGCCCTGGCTTTCAAACCAGCGACAGGCACGCAATTGCAGGCCGGCCAGTGGTTCATTGGCTTGCCGGCTGCGCAGCAGATCGGAGAACAGGTGATGGTAGCGGAACCAGTGGCCATGCTCGTCCAGCGGCACCAGGAATACCTGGTGTGCCTGCAGGAAGCGCAACACTGCGGCGCTGTCGTGGCGGCCACGCAAGGCATCGCACAACGGGGCGCAGAAACGCTCCTGACAGGCCGTGTCATACAAGAACGCCTGCACGTCGGCGGGCAGCATATCGATGACTTCTTCAAGCAGGTAGTCGCGGATCAGGCCTTCGCCGCCATGCAAGGCCTGGGGCAAAGCTTGCTCGTCCGCCGATTCGCTGGCGGCCAGTTGCCAGAAACGCAAACCGGCCACCCAACCGTCGCTGCGCTGGATCAGATTGTCCAGTGCCTGCCCGCGCAGGCCCGGTGGCTGCCGGCCGATCACCGCCAGCGACTCTTCGGCGGTGAGGCGCAAATCCTGTTCGTTCAGTTCGACAAGCTGGCGCGACAGCCGCAAACGCGCCAGGTGCCAGTCCGGGCGCTGGCGACTGGTAACCAGCAACACCAGGCCGGCAGGCAGGTGGTTGAGGAAGAACTGCAGGCAGCGGTCGAGCACGGGCCCCTGGGCCAGGTGATAGTCATCCAGCACCAGCAGCAAAGGGGTATCGGTTTGCAGGTAAAGCGCCAGCTCGTCGAGCAGGCCGTCGATCCACTCCTCGAAGGCGAACGGCTGGTGACGCTGGCGCATTTTCAGCAAGCCCATGGCCTGCCCGCCCAGTGCCGGGCAGTACTGCTGCAGGCCTTCGAGCAGGCGCTCGAGGAAGCGGCCAGGGTCGGCATCACGTTGGCTCAGGCCCAGCCACAGGCTGCGCCAGTGCTCAGGTAGCGCTTCGCAAAACTCGATGGCCAAGGAGCTTTTGCCGAAACCCGCCGGGGCATTGACCAGCAGCAAACGACCGCCCAGCCCGGCGTGCAAGCGCTGACACAGGCGCAGGCGCGGCACATGGCCGTCCGGCAGCGGTGGCCGGAAGAAACGCCCGTCCAGCAGGCCCAAGGCCTGGCTGGCGAATCCATGCGTACGGGACAAGTCTGTCATGGCCGGCTCGTTCTGGGTGGAAGACTACGGCGGTATGGATGCTTGCGAGACTAGCCGGTAACGCAGCGCATTTGAAGATGATGGGCACAATTGCCCCGGAAAAGACTGCGACAAAAAGCAACATGGCTGATGGACAGGAGGCTGGGGCGGGGTTTGGGTGGGTATTCAGCAGATTGATTGCCCGCTCACACAGGGATTGCACAGCTTTCAAGGCCAGTGCAGTACCGGTAGGAGCAGCCTTGTGCTGCGAAGAGGCCATTGCAGCCGAAGATAGTCTTTAGCCTTACCGGCCTCTTCGCAGCACAAGGCTGCTGCTACAGGGCCTGTGTTTGACTGGAAATTATCGCCGGAGCAGGAAACAGAAACGCCCCGGGCAGGCCGGGGCGTTCTGGAGATCACATGCAGTGGGGAGTGTTCAGATCAACGAATACCCGACTGGCGCAACGCCGCAGGCTGGAAGTCCGCCTTGCTGGCACTGAAGCCAAAATCGTAGGCGCGCTTCTCTTCGTTTTTCATGCCCAGGGCCAGGTAACGACCCGACTGCAGGTCGTAGATGGTTTCCAGGGTGTACCAAGGCACCTCTTTGTTGTAATACGGCTGGGAATGGGCTTCGGACACGCGCCACAGCTGGCCACGGCCGTCGTACTGGTCGATCACTGCGGCCTGCCAGGTGTCTTCGTCGATGTAGAAGTCACGCTTGGCGTAGATGTGCCGCTGGCCCGGCTTCAGGGTTGCGACCACATGCCAGACGCGGCGCAACTCGTAACGGGAAAGGTCCTGGTTGATGTGCCCGGCCTTGATGATGTCGGCGTACTTCAGCTTGGGGTCATCCAGCTTGAAGGCGTTGGAGGCGATGTACAGTTCCTTCTTGCCTTCCAGCTTCCAGTCGTAGCGGTCCGGCGCACCGTTGAACATGTCCAGGTTGTCCGAGGTACGCAGGCCGTCGGCGGCGGTACCCGGGCCGTCGTACGACACTTGCGGCGCCTGGCGCACGCGACGCTGGCCGGCGTTGTAGATCCACGCCTTGCGCGGCTCCTTCACCTGGTCGAGGGTTTCGTGCACCAGCAGCACGGTCCCGGCCAGGCGCGCTGGCGCGGTCACTTCCTGCTTGAAGTAGAACAGGATGTTGCCCGGGTTTTTTGGGTCGTAATCCTTCATCCTGTCGCGGAACACGAACTGGTCGGAGAAGTAAACCGGGCTGAAAGAGCCGTTCTGCTGCGGCGTGGCCTGGATCACCAAGCGGCTGACACTGCCCCCCCGGTAACGGGTGATGTGGTTCCAGATCACTTCCAGGCCGTTTTTCGGGATCGGGAACGGCACCGCCGTGTCGAAGTTGTTCAAACCGTTGCCGCCTTCCGTCAGCGTGGTCTGGGTGGCGTTTTTCTTGATGGCAGCGAACACGTCCGCAGGTACCGTGGAGCCGCGATGGGTTTTGAATACAGGGATCTTGAAGGTATCCGGGTAGCGCTTGAGCATGGCCATCTGGCCCGGCGAAAGCTTGTCCTTGTACTGCTCGGCGTTTTGCGCAGTGATGGTGAACAGCGGCTTTTCACTGCCATACGGGTCGGCCAGGAAACCCTTGCCGTCGACGCTGCCCGCACTCTTCGACAGCGGCTCCCAAGGGCCGATCGAGCCATCGGCATTGCCAGCCTTTTCAGCCCCCATCGGGGTCAGGGTACTGCCCAACTTGGCCGCTTCGTCGGCGGATACCGCAGCCATGACGCTGGTCGCCAGCAGGGACAGGCCCAGTACACCGGCTTGCAGCAGACTTCTGGTCTTGTTCATGTCGTGTCGTCCTGGATCTGTGTGCTTAGAAGTTCACGCCGAAGCTGAGCGCGACGAAGTCACGGTCATCCACGGTGCTGTACTTGCCATCGAAGAAGTTGGTGTACGACAGGCTCGCCGTGTAGGTGTTCTGGTACTCGGCGTCCAGGCCCAGGCTGACTGCCTTGCGCCCTTCCTCGAAGTTGGCACCAGGGCCAGGCGAATAGCCGGAAACGTCATGCGACCAGGCCACGCTGGGCTTGAGGTTGACCCCGGCGAAGACGTCGTTGTAGTCCCAGATGACCCGGGCGCGATACCCCCAGGAGGTGCTGGTGGTATAGCCGTCGTTCTCGCATTTGCGATTCAGGTTGGTGGTGGACGCCCCGGCCCCTGCGCCGGCGATGGTGCTGGTATTGAGTGCCTGGCAGGTGTCCGCGCCGCCGGTGGCAGGCAGCGGGCCGGGCCCGAAGACCGGGTCGCGGCCATAGCGGGTCTCGCGGGCGTTCTCCAGGCCACCCACGTGGGTGACCCCCACTTCGCCCACCACTGTCATGCGGCTGGCGCCCATGACCTGGTCAAAGAAGTGCGTCAGAGTGGTCTGGAACTGAGTGATTTCCTTGCGACGGTAGCCGTGCAGGTCTTGCCCGGGGGTACCGGTGAGCAGCGAAGCGTTGCTCAGTGCGCCACCAATCGGACGCACACCCGCGAACAGGATATCGGTGGTATTCAGCTGCACGGGGGCGTTGGGGCGATAGCTGACTTCACCGCTCCAGGCCGTACCCGTGGGCAGCGTAGTGGAGAAGCTCAGGCCGTACAGGCGAATGTCCTCGGGGTACTCGACGAAGTATTCGGAGTTACCGGCCACAATCAGCGGAGCCAGCGCCCGCAACTGTGCAGGCAGCGCGCTCAGGCCGGCGAACACCGACGGTGGGGCACCGGTGGCGCTGAAGATCGGCGCGCGGCTGTGGTAGTTCATGAAGTAGGCACCGAACTCGGTGTCCAGCGGGTCGAACATATAGCGCAGTGCCACGCCGAACTGGCCGCTGTCGCGGGCATCACGGTCGGCCCCGCGGCGCACCATTACCCCTTCCTCGTTGATGTTCACACCCCGCGTGGCGAGGAACTGCTGGGCCGCACCAGGCACCGTACGGCTGCTGTTGAGCACACGCAGGTTGTCGGTGCAGCCGTCGGCAATGATGTCCGGCTGGGAGAAGAACGTACCGCAGTTATCAACAACCGTCTGGTCCCACTCGATCTGGTAGAAGGCCTCTGCCGACAGGTTGTCGGTCAGGCTCTGCGAGATGTAGAACATGTTGACCGGGATCAGGCCTTCCTTGATCTCGGCCCCCGGGCGGCGGAACGCCGACACGTCGATGGGGTTGATCGAGTTGATGCCGCCGCCGATGAAGGTACTCTCACCCCAGCTCACCACCTGCTTGCCCAGGCGCACCGAGCCCGGCTGATCGCCGATGGAATAGTTGTGGTAGACAAAGGCGTCGAGCAACTGGGCCCCGGACGACTTGGCGCCCTCCTTGCGGCCAGAGTCGCTGATGTCCTTGAACTCGCGGCCTTCGTCCTTCAATTCGAAGTCGTACCAGTACTTGCCCCGCACGAACACGCCAGTATCGCCGTACTTGAGTTCAAGGTCGTGGATGCCCTTGAAGATCTTGGAGAAGGTTTCGCCCTTCTTGAAGTTCAGGTGGCCATCGTCAGAGGTCTGCGACAGGCCCTTGCCGCCGTTGTTCACCCCGATCAGGTTCTTGTTGGGGTTGGCCGTCGACCAGCTGGCGCCGATGGAGAGCGACGAGTCGAACTGCCCTTCGATTTCACCAATGTTGAAACTGACAGCGAAAGCAGGACTTGCGAGCGTGGAAGCAAGGCTGACGGCCAAGGGCAACTTGGCCCGGCGCCAGAACAGGTTTGCAGATTTCATCGACGCTACTCCATGTACTTTATTGTTATGGCAGTGAGTCCTTTCAAGAACGGCCCGAGCGACCGGTTTGCAGGTTTTCACCTGCGGCGACACGGCTTGCGCGTATCGCCCTCCCCCATTCCTGAAAATCCCCTGGCCCCGACTATAGCCAGCAAGGCACAGGCGCTTGATCCCTCTAAAGTGTGATTTGCGCTCCATGCCGCCAACTCGCTGCAGTGTTGTCCCGGTTGCGGGCTGGCAGAGCTCAAGGATGGCGCATTTCTGCCATTTGGCAAGGTGCCGAGGCCTCTAGCGTGCGGGTCGCGTTCTGACGCGCGCGACCCGCACGGCGTTTACAGCGTGGACAGGAACGCGCTATTGCTGGCCTGCCACTGGACGATGTCCTGGCGGATGCGTTTCTTGTCGAGCTTGCCGACACTGGTCTTGGGAATTTCAGTAACAACGGCGATCTGGCTAGGAATCGCCCACTTGTTGATGTGCCCTTGCTCGACAAATGGCTTGAGATGGTCCTTGAGCGCCTTGGCATCGATGGCCTGGCCGTCGCGCAGCACCAGCAAGGCGAACGGGCGCTCGCCCCACTGCGGGTCGGCCACCCCCACCACCGCCACTTCGCGCACGGCCGGGTGACGGCTGATCAGGTCTTCCAGGTCGAGCGAAGAAACCCACTCGCCACCGGTCTTGATCACATCCTTGATGCGATCACGAATGTCGATGTAGCCCATGCCGTCGAGGGTGGCGACATCGCCGGTGTGCAGCCAGCCCCCCTGCCACAGCTCCTTGCTCTTTTCCGGCTCCTTGAAGTAGCCCATGGTCAGCCACGGCGCGCGCAGCACCAGCTCGCCCTGGGTTTCGCCGTCTGCCGGCAGGAAGTTGCCGTCGCCATCGACAATGGCCGCCTCGACCAGCGGCACAGGCACACCGGCCTTGATGCGGTAGGTGACGCGCTCATCCTCGCTGCCGGCCTGCAGCTCGTCGTTCAGGTGCGCAGCGGAGATCAGCGGGCAGGTTTCGGACATGCCATACGCGGCAGTCAGCTGGATGCCACGCGCCAGGGCAGCCTGGTAAAGCGAACGGTTGAGCGAGCTGCCGCCAATGATGATCTTCCAGCCGCCGAAGTCCTGCCCTTGCGAGGTCGGGCAGTTGAGCAGCATCTGCAAAATGGTCGGCACGCAGTGGGAGAACGTGACCTTTTCTTCGCGCCACAGCTTGACCAGCATGTCTGGCTCGTAGCGCCCCGGGTATACCTGTTTCATGCCAAGCATGGTGGCAGCGTAGGGAATGCCCCAGGCATGTACATGGAACATCGGCGTGATGGGCATGTACACATCGTTGCTGCCCAGCAGGCGTACGCTGTCGATGCTGCCGGTGACCGAAGCTTCGGCCAGGGTGTGCAGTACCAGCTGCCGGTGGGTGAAGTACACACCCTTGGGGTTGCCGGTGGTGCCGGTGGTGTAGAAGGTGGTGGCCACCGAGTTTTCATCGAAATCCGGGAAATCGTAGCGGGGGCTGGCGGCTGCCAGCAGCTGCTCATACTCACCCACCAGGCCGGGCAGCTCGGCAGTCTTGTCCGGGCCATCGGTCAGCAGCAGGGTCTTGTCAACGGTGGTCAGTTGCCCGGCAATGGCCTGGTAGAGGCCGACAAAATCGCTGTTGACCAGCACCACGCGGTCTTCGGCGTGGTTCATGGTGTAGAGGATCTGCTCGGGCGACAGGCGCACGTTGATGGTGTGCACAATGGCGCCGATCATCGGGATGGCGAACATGCACTCCAGATAGCGGTGGCTGTCCCAGTCCATTACCGCCACAGTGTCACCGGCCTTTACCCCGGCCTCGGTCAGCACATTGGCCAGGCGCGCGATGCGTTCGTTGAGCTGTAGGTAGGTCAGGCGCAACTGGTCGCGGTAGACGATTTCGCGGGTTTTTTCATAACGGCTGCCGGACATCAAAAGGCGTTTGATCAGCAGCGGGTAGTCGTAGGCGCCATCGGTGGGCTTGATGATGCGGGTCTGCAGCATGGGTATCCCTTTTCTGAAAAGCGGGCCGGAAAAGTCTGGGAACTACTGTAGTTCGCGAATGTGACGGCTAAATCAGCCGAAGGAATGATTTGGCTGCGCGGGGTATGAGTGGCATTGTCCGGGGGATGGATCATCCCTGCCCTGCCAACGGAGCCTTACTGATGCCCAGCCCGCGTCGCGCCGTGTTTCTCGATCACCAGTCCCTGGACCTTGGTGACCTCGACCTTTCCCCGCTACGAAGCCAGTTCGATGAACTCGAGCTGTTCGATGCAACCCGCCCTGACCAGGTAAGCCAGCGTCTGCAGGGCGCCGTGGCGGTGGTCAGCAACAAGGTCATGCTCGACGCCGCGACCCTGGCCGCCAACCCACAGCTCAAGCTGATTCTGGTCGCTGCCACCGGCACCAACAATGTCGACCTGGCAGCAGCGCGAGCCCAAGGCATCACGGTATGCAACTGCCAGGGCTATGGCACACCGTCCGTCGCGCAGCATACCCTCGCCCTGCTGCTGGCCCTGGCCACTCGCCTGTGCGACTACAACCAGGCGGTAGCCGACGGCCAGTGGGCCAAGGCCAGCCAGTTCTGCCTGCTGGACTTCCCCATCGTCGAGCTGGAAGGCAAAACCCTCGGCCTGCTCGGCCACGGCGAACTGGGCGGCGCAGTGGCGCGGCTGGCCGAAGCGTTCGGCATGCGCGTGCTCAGCGGGCAAATACCTGGCCGCCCGGAGCGCGCCGACCGCCTGCCGCTGGACGAACTGCTGCCACAAATCGATGCCCTGACCCTGCACTGCCCGCTGAACGAGCACACCCGGCACATGCTCGGCGCCCGCGAACTGGCCCTGCTCAAGCCCGGTGCCCTGGTGGTCAACACCGCCCGTGGCGGCCTGATCGACGAGCAGGCACTGGCCGATGCCCTGCGCAGTGGCCACCTGGGCGGCGCGGCCACCGACGTGCTGAGCGTGGAGCCGCCGGTCAACGGCAACCCGTTGCTCGAACCCCGCATCCCGCGGCTGATCATCACCCCGCACAGCGCCTGGGGGGCAGTGGAGTCGCGCCAACGCATCGTCGGCCAGCTCAGTGAAAACGCCCAAGCCTTCTTCGCCGGTCAGCCGCGCCGCGTGGTCAGCTGAGCGGGGCGCCCGCCTCTGCTACACTGCGCCACTTTTTCAGGAGGCGTCGTCCATGGACCCGCGCAGTGAAGTATTGCTCCGCCAGGCAGAGCTGTTCCAGGGCCCGCTGCTGATCGCCGGCGCCCCCGCTGATGGCCTGCTCGGCCAATTGCCGCAGGCCCAGGCCTGGACATGGCATGCGGGCGATCACGCCATGCTCGAAAGCCGCTTTGCCGGTCGCAGCCACTATGGTGTCGAGCCACCCGAGGTGGCCTTCGACAGCGCCGTGCTGTTCCTGCCCAAGTCCCGTGAACTGGCTGCCTACCTGCTCAATGCCCTGGCGTCGCGCCTGGCCGGCGGTGAGCTGTACCTGGTTGGCGAAAAACGCGGCGGCATCGAAGGCGCGGCCAAACAGCTGCAGGCCTTTGGCAGACCGCGCAAGCTGGACAGCGCCCGGCACTGCCAGCTGTGGCAAGTCACGATCGAGCAGGCGCCCGTGGCCAAACCGCTGGAAAGCCTGGCCGAACGCTTCGAGCTGGCCCTGGAGGACGGCCCGTTGCAAGTGGTCAGCCTGCCTGGCGTATTCAGTCATGGGCGCCTTGATCGCGGTACGGCCCTGCTGCTCAAGCACCTCGACGGCCTGCCGAGCGGGCATGTACTGGACTTTGGCTGTGGCGCCGGGATATTGGGCGCAACGGTCAAGCGCCGCTATCCGCAAAGCCGGGTCACGCTGCTTGACGTGGATGCCTTCGCCGTCGCGGCCAGCCGCCTGACGCTGGCTGCCAACGGCCTGGAAGGCGACGTTATCAGCGGTGATGGTATCGACGCGGCCCCCACCGAACTGAGCCTGATTTTGAGTAACCCGCCGTTTCACACCGGGGTGCACACCAACTACCAGGCTTCGGAAAATCTGCTGAAAAAATCGGCCGTTCATCTGCGAAAAGGCGGTGAAATGCGCCTTGTTGCCAACAGCTTCCTGCGCTACCAGCCGCTGATCGAAGGGGCGCTGGGCAACTGCCAGGTGCGCGACGACGCTGACGGTTTCCGTATCTATCAGGCAACACACGGATAAAAACAGCGCTTGCCGAAAGCGTTTTGCCTAGGCAGAATCCGCACCGTCCTAGGGGAGTAGTCTCCCGCGAGCACCCTGCTCGCCCGGTACGCGTCAACATACTTGGTCAACAGACCATGGCGCGTGCGACCCACCATGCCAGCACGCATGGAGAGATCCGCAAAGACGGATCCAGGGTTTGACAAGACCTATGACACGCACACCTTACCCGGGGCGGGGAGGCTGTACGTGTCATAGCCGTGTCGACCCGCCCCCGTAGGAATCCTGATGCTGGAATCTCTGTTGGTCCCCACCGCTATCGTTGCCCTCGCCGAAATCGGCGACAAGACGCAACTGCTCGCGCTCATTCTCGCTGCCCGCTTCCGCAAGCCGTGGCCGATCATCGCCGGCATCATCGCCGCCACCCTGGCCAACCATGCTGCGGCCGGTGCCGTGGGCGCCTGGTTCGGCAGCTTTTTCAGCGACTCGGCATTGCACTGGATCCTCGCCGCGAGCTTCACCGCCACTGCGCTGTGGACCCTGGTGCCGGACAAGATGGATGATGACGAGAACCCGGCGCGCCGCTTCGGGCCGTTCCTGACTACGCTGATCGCGTTTTTCCTGGCCGAAATCGGTGACAAGACCCAAGTCGCCACCGTCATGCTGGCGGCGCAGTACCCGCACCTGATCATGGTCATTATCGGCACCACGCTGGGCATGCTGATTGCCAACGTGCCGGTGGTTCTTGCGGGTAACTTTGCAGCAGACAAACTGCCGTTGACCCTGATCCGTCGCCTGGCGGCCACAGCGTTCTTCGTGCTGGCAATTGTGGCCGTGTACTCGGCGATGAAAGCCAGTGGCTGGGTTGGCTAAATGCTGAAGGGGCCGCGCTGCGCCCCAATCGCCAGCAAGCCAGCTCCCACGCCGACCGCACCGGCCTCAAGCCATGTGCAGTACATGTGGGAGCTGGCTTGCCGGCGATTGGGCTGCAAAGCAGCCCCCTTGCGGTCTTACTGCTTTGCCGCCTGATACAGCGGCATCACCTTCGGAATCGCCGCCTGCAGCGAAGCAATACGGCTCGCGGATGCCGGGTGAGTACTCATGAACTCGGGCGGTGCACCTTCGGAAGCCTTGCTCATCTTGTTCCACAAGGTGATCGCGGCATTCGGGTCGTAACCGGCACGCGCCGACAGCTCCAGGCCGATCAGGTCGGCCTCGTTCTCGTTGGCCCGGCTGTTGGGCAGGGTCATGGCGTAGTTCACCACCGTGTCGGCCATGGCCATGCTGCCTTGGCCGAGGCCGAAAATGGCGCCGGCACCCTGGCGGGCCATTTCCACGCCATACGCCTTGGACATGGCCTCGCGGCTGTGCTCACGCAAGGCGTGGGCAATCTCGTGCCCCACCACTGCGGCAATTTCCGCATCGGTGAGCTTGAGCTGATCGATCAGCCCGGTGTAGACGATGATCTTGCCGCCCGGGCCGCAGTTGGCGTTGAGCTCGTCGCTTTTGATGACGTTTACCTCCCAGTTCCATTGCGCGGCATCCGGGCGGAACTTGGGCGCCTGGGCGATCAGGCGGCTGGCGATCGCCTGCACACGCTTGGCATCGGCGCTGGACTTGTCGAGCACACCCTTGCTCGATGCCTCACCCAGGGTCTGCTGGTAAGACTGGGCGTACATCTGGTTGACCTCATCGGTCGAGAGCATGCTGAACATGTACTGCTGGCGCTCGACGCCAACGGCACCGCCGCTGGTGGTGTTCACTGCCTGGCAGCCGGCCAGCAGGATGCCAGCACTGAGCAGGCTGACGACAAAAGACTTACGCATGAAAACACTCCCTTTTTACATGCGCCGTATCCTAGGCCGAGTCGCCAGTGCCCGCTATAGCCGTAGGGAAGATTCTTCACATCCGGGTACACCTGCGCCCACACCCGATCGCGCGTAGGCAGCTTGTCTTGTAATGCATCACACCGGCGTTTCGCTGGCGTGATGACTGCCACTAGCCCCAGTTATCGACTATCACCGAAAGTCAATGATCGGCACCGGTTTCATGTTCCGTACAGCAAGAGAATTCCGCAGCCGTGCCCTGCAGGTTCACTGGCACATGGTTCGACTCGCCCAACGCCTCTCCTGTTTGCGGGTCATAGGATTTGACCACTGCGTTGCCATCGACCAACCTTCGAGTGACCACAGAAAAATCGCCTGAAGCGTTGGCGTAGGTAATCCCGCCTTCTGGGTCATACCAACCCATATCAGGATCATTGGTGGTTTTCAGGCGGCTCCCAGGGCGGGCAACCCCCCTTATTTCGATACCATCTGAATGCGGTTCAACTGCGTCGATCTGCGTTTCGGCCTTCACGTGGAGGGTGGACGGGTCCGGCTCTGGCATAGGCAGCCTCAAATCTCGGATCGCATCAAGTGTGCGCGAGGTTGGATGCCAACCCCATCGAGTGAAGAATGTTGTGAGATCGTGCTGCGCAGCCCATGCGCTGGTGACCATGAAGTAATGACGGTATTGAGCGTCACCCTGGCCAGGTTCATGGTTGCCATGACTACGGCTTTCACGATGGAGCCGATGAAAGAACGCGTCGCCGTAAGCTGTCCTCAATTGCTCCCACATGATGAGGCGAACAAACTCGTCATTGTCTTCAAACTTCTTATTCGGATCGGAACTATTCAAAAAGGCATGCGCTTCACGGTCGTAAGGCACCACCCTTGAATATTTTTTTTGCGCGCGCTGCACTGCAAGGGAAAATATATTAACGGAGTTCTCAGTCAACGCATTTGCGCTCCATGAAATTTGGTGCTGCATATGACCCAACTCATGCCAGATTCCCCAGTCGCCGCGCACACCGTCGGGAGTCAATAGCGACCTGCCGTATTGCGGTAGACTTATTCGATAGTGAGTGGCATTAGGGTTGCCACTTTCCTTCTCCGAGACCAATATGCGCAGCGGACTGGGTGGTTCTTGTTCCGCACCATAACCAATTGCACCGATTTCATTTTCAACTCTTAGAATTTCTTTGTACTCGTCTAATACAGCCGAGGGATCGTGACTCTTATAGGCATAAGCCGTCTCCCACCACGCGGTGATAACAACTTTATCACTCATGAGCTGCACTGGCGCTCGCCCATGCTCCTTGGCAGCCTCAAGCATCTGGCCCCACTGATCTACGGACGTTTCGCCTTGTATAAATACAGGTACTCGATGTGAGTTAGCAATGCATTCAAAATTAATCGTTACCTCCTCGACGGTCGGGCCCACCCCATCAGGTATTACCCGCACCCATAATAACCCGCCTTCCGGATCAGTGACGATTCCAGGGTATTCTGGCATTTCATGGGTACGAGGGCATTCAGTCTCGGAGCCTTGTGTATTGAAGCCGGGAGTTCCGACGAGGAGTTGCATCTTCACGTTTGCCCTAGGCGGCAGCGAGAATTGATACCGGACATAACCTCCGGGCTCGAGGAAGATGCCCGTGGGCTGAAAATCAGCATAACCGAACCAACGGCCAAAGACTCTTGTATCTGAATCCGTCGAAGGTAAAACCCTGAATGCCGTGAGCGCAGACGAAACAGCAAGTTTTTCCTGGCCTGACAATGCATTATTTTTCATCATCAATCCCCTCAACAGCTGCACCAAGTAGGTACGATCAACCTTATGGCGGGCCCTGGAGGTGGTCAACTAGCAGAAATACTAGGCGTTATAGGCAGTCCACTACAGTCATAACGGCGTCAAACACTCCGGCGCATCCAGTTTCGGGTCATTGACGAAATTGGCCAAGGCCCGCTCTCGCAATATTGCCGAGGGGCTGGCCAGCAACTCGTGCAGGCGGGTGATCGGCGTATCCGGGTCAAGCCACGCCGCCTGCGCGGCCTCGTCCAGTATCAGCGGCCGACGCTGGTTCATGGCTGCCTGGGTCACCACAGCACAGCTCAGCCACACTTGGTCCTGCACCGGATAGGCCTCCCACACCGCTGCAAAATACAGCGACGAGCCCTCCCCCGGGGTCAACCAGTACGGGCGTTTACGCACGCTGCCACGCCACTCGTAAAAGCCGTTGGCCGGCATCAGGCAGCGACGCTGGCGAAAGGCATCGCGAAACATCGGCTGCTCGGCCAGGGTTTCGGCGCGGGCGTGGGCAGGTGTGCGGGACAGGTCAGTGAGCCAGGCCGGGGTAAGCCCCCAGCGCGCCTTGGCCACTTGCTGCTGGCCCTCGAGCTGGCGCTGGATCAGCACCGAAGCCCCGGGGGAAATGTTCCATTGGGCCGGCTGGCCTTGGGGGAAGCCAGGCAGGCTGGCAAGCGCCTGGGGCCAGCGAAACAGGGCATAACGTCCACACATGGGCGAATTCAGAACCTAGCAGATCAAGGTACCGGGGAAGCTCTCCGGTTCGTCGCCAACCAGTGGCTGGGCATCATTGTACGCATCGATCAGCTGCCGTGCGTACTCGGCCTGCTCATCCGCCACCGCAAGCCCCAACAGACCTTGCAGGGGCAGTTCGCCTACGCCCCCCATCAAGTCACGGCCCACCAGCTGCACGTTGATGCCCTCACTGGCCAGCATACCGAGCAGCATTTCGGCCTCGAGCAGGTTTTCAGGTTCGTAGATCCGTCGCATCAGTCATTCTCACCGAAGACATCCAGCATCCATTCCTCGCCATGCACCTGCAGCAAGAAGCGGACAGGCTTGCAGCACACCTGACAGTCCTCGAAGTACTCCTGATCGCCACCGGACAGATCCACCGTGGTTTCGACTTCTTCGCCACAATAAGGGCAATCGTAGTTGGCAGTTTCCAGCATCGCGGCCTCCGGGGTGACTTATGCGTATAATTGCCGGTCTGTTTACAGGGCCTGTGTGTGTCCGAGCCGTTTTTCGGAGCCCGCCCCTACCTATTACCCTAGCCGTTTCCAACAAGAGAGCATGATGGGCGAATTCGATGCCATCCGACCGTACGACGACGCTGAGGTGCCTGCCGTCCTGGCACGCCTGCTCAGCGACCCGGCATTCCTCGATATCCTCACCCACTTCCGCTTCCCGCGTGCGGCCGGTGCTCTCGGCTGGTTGCTCAAGCCGCTGATTGCCCGCCGCCTGCGCAAGGAGTTTGCCGGCGTCACCTGCGTTTCGACCTTGCAGGACAAAGTCGAGTACTACGTCGACCAGACCATCGACCGCGCCACCGACGGCGTTACTTATTCGGGCGTGGAACAGCTCAAGGCAGGCACCGCCTACCTGTTCCTGGCCAACCACCGTGACATCGTCATGGACCCGGCCTTTGTCAACTACGCGGTGTACCACGCAGGCTTGCCCACCCCGCGCATTGCCATTGGTGACAACCTGCTGCAAAAGCCCTTTGTCAGCGACATGATGCGCCTGAACAAAAGCTTCATCGTGCACCGCTCGATCAGCGGGCGCCGCGAGAAGCTGGCGGCTTACCAGTTGCTCTCGGCCTACATCAACCACTCGATCCGCAACGACGCCACATCGATCTGGATCGCCCAGGCCGAAGGCCGCGCCAAGGACGGTGACGACCGTACCGATTCGGCGATCCTCAAGATGTTCCACATGAGCCGTAAGGACGAGCCGTTCGGTGCGGTGATCCAGAGCCTCAACCTGACGCCGGTGTCGATCAGCTACGAATATGATCCGTGTGACCAGGCCAAGGCCCGCGAGCTGTACATCCGCGCCACTACCGGTACCTACACGAAGGCACCAGGCGAGGATGACAACAGCATCGCCAAGGGCATTACCGGCTACAAGGGCCGCGTGCACATCAACTTCACCGCGCCGGTGACCGCGTACCACGAGGATACCAAGCAGCTGGCAGCGGAAATCGACCGGCAGATCCTTGGCGGTTACCGCCTGTTCCCGGTGCACTACCTGGCCTATGCGATGTGGGAAGGCAAGGACGAAGCGTTGCAGGTGCCGAGTGCCGAGAAGGTGTTCCCGGCGGACGAGCTGGCCAAGGCCAAGGAAGAATGGCAGCGTCGGCTGGATGCCTGCCCCGAAGAGCAGCGGCCTTACCTGGTGCTGCAGTATGCGACGCCAGTGCGTAACCAGTACCAGGTCAGGCAGCAGGCACCTGTAGCCTGATCGATCCCGGGGGCTGCGTTGCAGCCCAATCGCGACACAAGGCCGCTCCCACAAGGAGTACGCAATTCCCTGTGGGAGCGGCCTTGTGTCGCGATGGGCCGCAACGCGGCCCCAATGGTTCTCAGACCCAGGTACTGAACCAGGACAACAGCAACGCCATCGCCAGGCACGAAAAACCAAGAATGTAGAAGTAGCGTGGCACCCGCAGGTCGAACGCGTCCACCACCCCCTCCTCCACAGCCATGTATTCGCGGGTCTCGGCCTCGCGTCGCCGGGCACTGTGCAGCAGCAACCCGCCGGGGCAGGTCAGCAGCAGCGCCAGCAGGTTGATCAACTTGGTGGGATGGGCGGCCAGAAACCCCCAGAGCACTTGCAAGGACATCACGCAACCTCGGTGTGAGAAGCGGCAAAGGCCCGCATTCTACCCAACTCGCTGCCCCGCGCCCGGTATGGGCGACAAACTGTCATTAAATTTCATCTGTCATCCGCTCGTCATCTGAACAGGCCACCCTGTCGGCCTTTCATGACCCGGAGCTTGTTCATGTTGCACGCCGAAAACCAGGACCGCCTCTACCTCGTTGCCCAGAGCGATGAACAACAGGCTTTGATCGATGGTTTTGCCATCAATGTGCAGGACCGCCAGTGGCTGGTCTACTGTGCGTTGGGCGGGCATGTGCATGAAGATTTGCCGGAGGTGGATGCCGGGACGGGCTTCAGCTTGCTGGATTTCTACGTAGAAGCAGCGTAAGCCTGAACCGGCCTCTTCGCGGGTGAACCCGCTCCCACAGGGACCGCACCGGATCCGAGGCCTGCGCTGGACCTGTGGGAGCGGGTTTACCCGCGAAGAGGCCAGCACAGGCAACAAAAAACCCGCTACCTGACACAGGGAGCGGGTTTTTTCATGCAGCCAAACGCTTACTGGCCCAGTACCTGCCCGATGGTCGGGTCTTTGAACAGGCGGGTCAGGGCATCGCTCAGCACATCGCCCACCAGCTGGGTGTTGGTGTCCTGGTTCGGCGCCATGCCGAAACGCTGGTCCAGCGAAGCGCCGTAACGGCCGCTGTAGCTACGGCCGCCATTGCGCACGTCGGCACGGAACGTGGCGCCGATGGTGGCCTCGGTCACGTACAGGTTGTCTTTGGGCGACTGATATTTCAGCTCGGCCAGGGTCACGGTCAGCTGGGGTGCACCAGAGGCGTTCGGCGTAGGGGTGAAGCCGAGCAGACGCACAGCAGCTTCGGCCTGGGCCTGCAGCTTGGGCACCACGTCATTACCGCTGACGCTGATGGTGCTGGTCTCGGGGTACATGCCACCACGGGTACCCAAGGATTGCGAAGGCCGGCCGTCAACCACCCGGACCACGACCGGCTGGCCGTGGCCCACCGGGGCGAGCTGAGCCTTGAGCGTGGGTTGCGGGTTAAGTTGTTGCGGGCTGTGGGCACAACCGACCAGGCTGAGGCTGGCCACGGCGATCAAACCGAACAACAGACGTTGCAACATGCGCGTTTCTCCAGAAAATGCGGCAAAGGCCCACAGTATACCTAGCCAGGCACAGACCAGTCATCGGCCCGACCCGCTTGTCACAATCGTTTCATGGCCACGCCCTTATCCTTGCGCCAAGCCCTCACGCAAAGGACTCGCCGCCATGGCCTCGCTCTGGACTCTGCTCTTCCAACGCCCGCGCCACACCGCCTACGCCCGCCTCGATGCCCAAGGCAAATGCCTGGCCTTCAAGCAATGCAGCCAGGTACCGAGCGGCAGCGGCTGGGTTCAGGTCAGTGAAATCCAGCTGGCCTGGCTGGGTCGCGAACTGCCCGCCGACGCCAGGGTTTGCGCCCGCGCAAGCCGCCGCTGGCACCAGCGCATCCTCGCGGCCTGACAAACGCTGCAATAAAAACCACGAATGGCGACATTTCTGCCCGCGACATCGCTATAATCTCCCCCCGATTATAAGGACGTCTCCTGATCGGGCCCCGCACTCGCCGATTGACCCCGGCAACTTCACCGCTTCGCCCACAGAGAGCCTTCCACTCAGGTCTTGCATCGGCTGTCGTGCCTGCTTTTCCGGCCCTTCACACTGCATGAACCTGCGGGTTGCCATCGCGCAGTCCCCTTTTGAGGTTCACGTCTCCAAAAGAGCGTGAAAAAACGGTTTTCACAACTTCACAAGAGTGTGGCGAGCAAATGAACAGTCTGGCATGTGCAAAAGCGGCAGATGTGTCCCGAACAGCCCTGAACAGGCGGCAACTGCGCTCATCCCGTATGAGTGTCTGAACCGTTCCATAACGCACGCACGACACCTTGACCATAAGTCGAATTGCCGCACCCGTGGCAAACGGCGTTCAATAGCTGAACCCGAAGACTGATTGGCGGTGTCCGCGGAAGTTGCAAGAACTGCGAAAAGTCGGACATGGCGACCCTGGCTACCCCAGGTCCTATGCTGTCAATTAGGTAGCTGTAGATTGTGGAGACGCGTTAAATGGCGCAGAACGAATCGGTTGATGTAGTACTGGTAGGCGCGGGCATCATGAGTGCCACCCTGGCCGTACTGCTGAAGGAGCTTGACCCGACCCTGAAGCTTGAGGTCGTCGAGGCGATGGACTCCGGAGCCGCGGAAAGCTCCAACCCCTGGAACAACGCAGGTACCGGCCACGCTGGTCTGTGCGAGCTTAACTACACGCCCCAGGCCGCCGATGGCAGCATCGACATCAAGAAGGCCGTGCACATCAACGCCCAGTTCGAGGTTTCGCGCCAGTTCTGGGCTTACCTGAGCAAGAAGGGCAACTTCGGCTCGGCGCGTGCATTCATCAACCCTGTCCCGCACCTGAGCTACGTCGAGGGTGACAAGGGTGTTTCCTTCCTCAAGAAGCGCTTCGAGCTGCTCAAGCAGCACCATGCCTTCGCCGAGATGGAATACACCGAAGACAAGGCGGTGATGAACGACTGGATGCCGCTGATGATGCCTGGCCGCCCAGCCGACCAGCACATTGCAGCTACCCGTGTAGCCAAAGGCACCGACGTCAACTTCGGCGCCCTGACCAACAAGCTGCTCAAGCTGCTGGGCGACTCGCCGGACGCGCAGGTGAAGTACAGCAAGAAGGTCGTCGGCCTGCGCCGTAACGGCAGCGGCTGGACCGTGAGCATCAAGGACGTCAACAGCGGCGGCAGCCGCGAAGTCGACGCTCGCTTTGTCTTCCTCGGTGCCGGTGGCGCGGCCCTGCCGCTGCTGCAGGCGTCCGGCATCCCGGAAAGCAAAGGCTTCGGCGGCTTCCCGGTCAGCGGCCAGTGGCTGCGTTGCGACAACCCGGAAATCGTCAAACAGCACCAGGCCAAGGTCTACAGCCAGGCCGCCGTGGGCGCCCCGCCGATGTCGGTACCGCACCTGGATACTCGCGTTGTGGACGGCAAGACTTCGTTGCTGTTCGGCCCGTACGCCGGTTTCACCACCAAGTTCCTCAAGCACGGTTCGCTGATGGACCTGCCGCTGTCGGTGCGCATGGGTAACATCGGCCCGATGCTGGCCGTGGCCCGTGACAACATGGACCTGACCAAGTACCTGGTCAGCGAAGTGATGCAGTCGATGGAGCAGCGCCTGGAAGCCCTGCGTCGCTTCTATCCGCAGGCCAAGGCCGAAGACTGGCGCCTGGAAGTGGCTGGTCAGCGCGTGCAGATCATCAAGAAGGACCCGAAAAAAGGCGGTGTGCTGCAGTTCGGTACCGAGCTGGTCTCGGCCCAGGACGGCAGCCTGGCCGCGCTGCTCGGTGCCTCGCCAGGCGCTTCGGTGACCGTGTCGATCATGCTGGAACTGATCGAACGCTGCTTCCCCGAGCAGGCCAAGGGTGCCTGGGCTGCCAAGCTCAAGGAAATCTTCCCGGCGCGCGAGAAAACGTTGGCAACCGATGCTGCCCTGTACCACAAGATCAGTGCCGAAAACGACGTGGCGCTGGACCTGGTGGAAAGCAGCCCGGCGGCCAAGCATTACGCCTGAACCGACCGGTAACGAAAAAACGCCCCTCGGGGCGTTTTTTTGTGCCTGGATCTCTATCAACCGCGGGCGCGGTCGATGATCTCGATGTACTCAGGCGCATTGCGCTGGTCGGCGATCTGCTCAACGAAGGTTTTACCGTGCTCGTCCTTGCCATCCAGGTCCAGGCCAGCTTCGACAAAGAAGCCGACAAAGCGCTCGAAATCGTCTACGCGCAGCCCACGGTAGGCCTTGACCAGCTTGTGCAGCGACGGCGAGGTCACACCATCGGCCGGTTCGAACTGAAGGAACGACTTGATGTAGTCGTCGCTGATTTCGTCGCCGATTACCTGTTTCTTGTCTTTACGCATTGCCGACTCCAACTGGACCATCACGGGATTTCGAAGGCCGGCAGTTTACCCCTCGCAGGCCGCGTGCCTCAACGCGTACGTACGGTACCAGTGTGCAGGTCGGCCCAGATGTGACCATTGCCGTAGGTGAGAAACTGCACATACAAGGTTTCGTTGCGTAGCAGGTCCATGATCACCCGGTAGTCACTGACCGGGTAATTCAGGCTCAAGGTGCGGCTTTTTTCGTCATACACAGGCTTCTTCAGGCTCTTGGCCGCTTCGCCATCGAAGGTCAGCAGCACCTGGGCGATGGTCGCACCTTTGCTCAATGGCTTTCCCTTCAGGCGCACCTGCAACGAAGAGGTGATCGGGATAGGCTGCTGGTCGGACTGGCGCTGGGCCCCCACCACCACCGAGTAATCGGTCACTTGCAGCAGTTGCTGGCCGGTCGGCGCTTCCTGACGCAGTGACTGGTCGTCAGGCGGCAGGAACTGGCTGTGCAGCGGTGCGGCGGCCAGTGGCAGGCTGACCGCCAACAGGAGGGGAAGAATCGCACGCATGTGAGGCTCCTTGAATGAAGGAGCACTCTAGCATGCAGGGCGGCGCTTGATTACAGCCCCTTGACGGCGAAAATGCCGTTGGCATTGCGCCAGTAGCCTTTGTAATCCATACCGTAACCGAAGATGTAGCGGTCGACACACGGCAGGCCCACGTAGTTGGCCTTGAGGTCCGGGCTGGCCTTGCGGTCGTGGTCCTTGTCGATCAGCACCGCGGTGTACACCGAGCGTGCGCCGGCATGCTTGCAGAACTCGATGATGGCGCTGAGGGTGTGGCCTTCGTCGAGGATGTCGTCGACGATCAGCACATCACGGTCGATGAACGACACTTCCGGCTTGGCCTTCCAGAACAGCTCACCGCCGCTGGTCTGGTTGCGGTAGCGGGTGGCGTGCAGGTACGAAGCTTCGAGCGGGAACTGCAAGTGGGTCAGCAGTTTGCCGGAGAAGATAAGGCCACCGTTCATCACGCAGAACACCACCGGGTTCTTGTCGTGCAGGTCCTTGCAGATCTGCTCGCCGACGTTGGCGATGGCCGCTTCGACTTCGGCTTCGGTGTACAGGCAGTCAGCTTCACGCATGACTTGACGGATGTGCTCGAGATCGGCGGACATGGCGCTCTCCGGGGGTGCATTTTGGAAAAGCGGGCAAAGGTACGCATCCGCTCGTCCCAGATCAAGCATTTATGGACTAACGTCCAAAATGACCAGACGACAGCACAGGTTGAATAGATTAATCTAGCGCGGTTTTTTTGCCCGCCTTTCGGAGCCCCCTATGCCCACTCGTGAGATCCGCCACCCGCTGATCCGCCACAAGCTCGGCCTGATGCGCCGTGCCGATATCAGCACCAAGAATTTTCGCGAACTCGCCCAGGAAGTCGGCGCGCTCCTGACCTATGAAGCCACCCAGGACCTGCCACTCGAAACCTACGAGATCGACGGCTGGTGTGGCAAGGTGCAAGTTGAAAAAATTGCCGGCAAGAAGATCACGGTAGTCCCCATCCTGCGCGCCGGCATCGGCATGCTCGACGGCGTGCTCAGCCTGATCCCAGGTGCCAAGGTCAGTGCCGTCGGCGTTGCCCGCAACGAAGAAACCCTCGAAGCCCATACCTACCTGGAAAAACTCGCGCCGGACATCAACCAGCGCCTGGCCCTGATCATCGACCCGATGCTGGCCACCGGCGGTTCGATGGTCGCCACCATCGACCTGCTGAAAAAGGCCGGCTGCAAAGAGATCCGGGCCATGGTCCTGGTCGCCGCGCCAGAAGGCATCGACGTGGTGGAAAAAGCCCACCCGGACGTGAAGATCTACACCGCCTCGATCGATCAGCGCCTGAACGAACACGGCTACATCGTGCCGGGCCTGGGCGATGCCGGTGACAAGATCTTCGGCACCAAGCAAAAGGACGCCTGACCATGCAGGACGGCTTCAACGACCCGCTCTGGCGCCAGGTCGTTTCGGGCGCGCAGATGCTCTTCGTGGCATTTGGCGCGTTGGTGCTGATGCCACTGATCACCGGCCTCGACCCGAACGTCGCGTTGTTCACCGCCGGCATCGGCACGCTGCTGTTCCAGCTGGTTACCGGCCGCCAGGTACCGGTTTTCCTGGCCTCCAGCTTTGCCTTCATCACCCCGATCATCCTCGCCAAGGGCCAGTTCGGCCTGGCCGAGACCATGGGCGGCGTGATGGCTGCAGGGTTCGTGTACACCTTCATGGGCCTGATGGTAAAAATCAAAGGCACCGGTTTTATCGACCGCATGCTGCCGCCTGTGGTGATCGGCCCGGTGATCATCTCCATCGGCCTGGCCATGGCACCGATTGCCGCCAACATGGCAATGGGCAAGGGTGGGGACGGCGTTGCGTTGATGCCCTACAAGACCGCCATGCTGATCTCCATGCCAGCCCTGCTGACAACCTTGATCGTCGCCGTGTTCGGCAAAGGTATTTTCCGCCTGGTCCCGATCATCTCCGGCGTGCTGGTGGGCTTTGCCCTGTCGTTCGCCTTTGGCGTGGTCGACACGGCCCGGATAGCCGCCGCACCGTGGCTGGAAATCCCCAATTTCACCGCACCGGCGTTCAACTGGCAGGCCATCCTGTTCATCGTCCCGGTTGCCCTGGCGCCGGCCATCGAGCACATCGGCGGGGTGATCGCGGTCGGTAGCGTGACCGGCCGTGACTACCTGAAAAAGCCTGGCCTGCACCGTACCTTGCTAGGTGACGGCCTGGCCACCACGGCAGCCGGCCTGTTCGGCGGCCCGCCCAACACCACCTACGCGGAAGTAACTGGCGCGGTGATGCTGACCAAGAACTACAACCCGAAGATCATGACCTGGGCGGCGGTCTTCGCCATTACCCTGGCGTTCATCGGCAAGTTCGGCGCGCTGCTGCAAAGCATCCCGGTGCCAGTGATGGGCGGTATTCTGTGCCTGCTGTTTGGTTCGATCGCGGCGGTGGGCATGAACACCATGATCCGCCACAAGATCGACCTGGCCGAAGCGCGCAACCTGGTGATCGTGTCGGTAACCTTGGTGTTTGGTATCGGCGGCGTACTGATCGGCAGCGGTGACGGCCCGGACGACTGGGGCCTGAAGGGCATCGCCCTGTGCGCCATCGTGGCGATTGCCCTGAACCTGATCCTGCCGGGTAATGATGGATGGAAGCACAAGCAGCTGGATGATCACTTGCCTTGATCCGGCTTTAACCCGAACCGCCCCTATCGCCGGCAGGCCCGCCCCCACAGGTACACCACAGGCTTCAGATACTGTGTTGCTCCTGTGGGAGCGGGCTTGCCGGCGACAGGGCCGGTACAGGCAGCCGCAATGTCAGGCCTTTTCGCACATCTGCGCCAGCACCCTCACCCACTCCGGGTGATCATTCAGGCATGGCACCAGCACCAGCTCCCGCCCGCCAGCCTCGACGAACTGTTCGCTGCCCCGCATACCGATTTCTTCCAGCGTCTCGATGCAATCGGCCACGAACGCCGGGCACATCACCAGCAACTTTTTCACACCGGCCTTGGCCAGCTCATCCAGCCGCGTCTCGGTGTACGGTTCGATCCACTTGTCCCGACCCAGCCGTGACTGGAACGATACCGACCATTTGCCATCCGGTATGCCCATGCTCTGCGCAAAGGCTTTGGCCGTAGCCAGGCATTGCCCGCGGTAACACACCGCACGCACCTCGGCGGATGCACCGTGACAGCAATCGGCGGTACGCAGGTCGTGCTTGCTGCCCTTCGGAAACAGCTTCTTCAAGTGCCGCTCGGGCAAGCCATGGAAGCTCAGCAACAGGTGGTCGTAATCCTGTTCCAGGTAAGGCCGGGCGCTGGCAGCCAGCGCCTCGATGTATTCAGGGTGCTCGTAGAACGGCTGCAGCACGCGCATCTGCAGCGGCAGCTGGCGTTCGTTGACCACCTGTTTGGCCAGCTCGACCACAGTGGTCACGGTACTGTCGGCAAACTGTGGATAAAGCGGTGCCAAGGTCACCTTGCGCACGCCTTGAGCTGCCAGGCGTTCCAGCACTTCGGGCAAGGCTGGCTGGCCATAGCGCATGGCAATCTCCACCGGGCCATGGGGCCAGTGCTCGACCATTGCGGACTGTAAACGGCGGGTCAGCACCACCAGCGGCGAGCCTTCCTCCCACCAGATCGAGCCGTAGGCATGCGCCGACTGCTCCGGGCGTTTGAGCAGTATCAGCGACACCAGCAAGCGCCGCACCGGCCAGGGCAGGTCGACAACATACGGGTCCATCAGAAACTGGTTGAGGTAGCGGCGCACATCGGCAACCGAGGTGGATGCCGGAGAACCCAGGTTGACCAGCAGCAGGGCGTGATCGGTCATGCAGCGTCCTATGTCAGAGGCGGCTGGACAGGTCGTCCAGGGCCGATTGCAGATCGTTGAAACGGAAGGTGAAGCCAGCCGCCAGCAAGCGTACCGGGCGTGCCCGCTGGCCGCCCAGCAGCAAGGTCGACATCTCCCCCAGGCCAGCCTTGAGCAACAATGACGGCACCGGCAGCAGCGCCGGCCGATGCAGGGCCCGGCCCAGGCGCCTGGCGAACTCACGGTTACGCACCGGCTCCGGGGCGCAGGCATTATAAGGACCGCTGGCATCCTTTTGCTGCAAGAGAAAATCAATCAGGGCGACCTGATCGTCTATATGGACCCACGGCATCCATTGCCGCCCATCACCCAATGGCCCGCCCAGCCCCAGCTTGAAGGGCACGCGCAGGCGCGACAAAAAGCCGCCATCGCTGGCCAGCACCAGCCCGGTGCGCACCAGCACCACGCGGATCCCCTGTGCCAGGGAGCGCTGGGCCGTTTCTTCCCAGGCAATGCACAACTGGCTGGCGAAATCTTCGCGTACCGGTGGCGAAGCCTCGGTCAGCTCGCGTTCGCCACCGTCACCGTACCAGCCCACCGCAGACCCGGAGATCAGCACGTCCGGGCGTTGCTCACGGGTGCCCAACCAGGTCAGTAATTGCTCGGTCAGGGTGACCCGGCTAGCCCACAGCAGGTTGCGCCGGGCAGCCGTCCAGGGCCGATCGGCAATCGGCGCACCGGCCAGGTTGACCACCGCATCAAGGTGATCGTCCGCCTCCAGTTGCTCCAGCCGGGCGATGCCACGCACGCCACTGCCACATATTTTCGCCACCTGTTCAGGTCGCCGGCTCCAAACCGTAAGCCGGTGCCCCTGGCCAAGCCAGTACTGGCAAAGATGCTTGCCAATCAACCCGGTGCCGCCTGTCAGCAATATATGCATGGCTGTGTCCTCGCAGAATGCGGCGGTGGTCTATTTTTAACATCAAGGCACTTTTTTGACCCGACGCTCTCGGATAAACATAGGCCAACCTGACCGCCAAAGCGGTATAACCTTATACAGAATTTCTGGATTGTACAGGTTTGCCTGACAGCGTAGTCTGCTAACAGCAAGGTTTGAAGAGGCCATCATGACAGTACCTATTGCCATCATCGGGGCCGGTATCGCCGGCTTGTCAGCCGCCCAGGCCCTACAAAAGGCCGGGCAATCCGTGCATCTGTTCGACAAAGGCCACGGCAGTGGCGGGCGCATGGCCAGCAAGCGCAGCGAGGCCGGCGCGCTGGACCTCGGCGCCCAGTACTTCACTGCCCGGGACCGGCGCTTCGTCGAGCAGGTGCAACAGTGGGTTGCCGCCGGCTGGGCCGAGCAGTGGAAGCCACAGCTGTACGACTACCGTGATGGCGAGCTCACTCCCTCCCCTGACGAACAGACCCGCTGGGTAGGCGTGCCACGCATGAGCGCCATTACCCGTGGCCTGCTCAAGGATGTGACGGTGAACTTCGGCTGCCGTATCGCCGAGGTGTTCCGTGGCAAGCAATACTGGCACCTGCAAGACACCGAAGGCTGCAGCCATGGCCCTTACAGCCGGGTGGTGATTGCCGTGCCGGCACCGCAGGCCACGCCACTTCTGGCCTCCACCCCAAAACTTGCCGCGGTGGCTGCGGGCGTGCAAATGGAACCTGTGTGGGCGGTCGCCCTGGCCTTCCAGACACCTTTGGACACCCCGATGCAAGGCTGCTTCGTGCAGGACAACCCGCTTGACTGGCTGGCCCGTAACCGCAGCAAGCCCGGCCGCGATGAGCAACTCGATACCTGGGTGCTGCACGCCACGTCTGACTGGAGCCGGCAGCACATCGACCTGCCCAAGGAAGAAGTGATCGAACAGCTGTGGGGCGAGTTTGCCGAGCTGGTCGGCTGCGTGGTGCCGGCGCCTAACTTCGCCCTGGCCCACCGCTGGCTCTATGCGCGCCCCAGCAGCAATCACGAGTGGGGCGCACTGGCCGATGCTGACCAAGGCCTGTATGCCTGCGGCGACTGGTGCCTGTCCGGGCGAGTCGAAGGCGCGTGGCTCAGCGGCCAGGAAGCGGCGCGCAGACTGCTCGAACACCTGGAATGATTTAGCGCCATACACAAATTCTAGTTTGCATAACTTCCGGGCTGTGCTGGAATAAACCTGTACAAGATTTTAGACTCGTACAGGTTTACGGGAGACAGCCATGCACGACACTTCAGCCCACAGCAAGCCGCGTATCGCCATCAGCGCCTGCCTGACCGGGCACAGCGTGCGTTACAACGGCGGCCATAAGGCCTCAGACCTGTGCCGTACGCAACTGGACGCCCATTTCGACTGGCTGCCGGTGTGCCCGGAAGTTGCCATCGGCCTGGGCATACCGCGCGACCCGATCCGCCTCGTCGGCAATCCCGAACGACCGGAAGTGGTCGGTACCCGTAACCCAGGCATGGACCTGACCGGCCCGCTACGCAACTATGGCGAGCAGATGGCCGCCGAGCTCGACAGCATCTGCGGCTATATTTTCATGCAGAAATCGCCCTCTTGCGGCCTGGAGCGGGTCAAGGTGTATCAGGACAATGGCCACCCGGCCATCCAGGGGGGGCGCGGCGTGTATGCCCAAGCGTTCTGCGCAAGACGCCCGGACCTGCCTGTGGAAGAAGAAGGTCGCCTGCATGACCCGGTGCTGCGCGAGAACTTCATCAGCCGCGTGTACGCCTACGCCGACTGGCAGCGCCTGCTGGCCGAGGGCCTTAGCCGTGGAAGCCTGGTGCGCTTTCATTCGCGTTACAAATACCTGGTGATGGCCAACAACCCCCAGGCCTACCGCACCTTGGGCCGCCTGCTCGGCAGCATGAGCAAGGATGACGACCCACAAACCATCGGCCCACGCTACTTCAGCCAGCTGATGCAGGCCCTGAGACGCTGTGCCAGCCGCGGCACCCATTGCAATGTGCTGCAGCACATCAGCGGCTATTTCAAGGACAACCTCACGCAGCAAGACAAAGCCGAGCTGCAGACAATCATCAGCCAGTACCAGCAAGGCGTGGTGCCGCTGGTGGTACCGCTGACCCTGCTCAAGCACCATTTGCGCAAGCATCCAGACCCGTACCTGCTGCAACAGGCCTACCTGCAGCCGCACCCGGAAAGTCTGGGCTTGCGCAATGCAGTCTGAAACCTTGCTGCCCATCGGCGAACTTGCCCGTCGCACTGGCGTGAATCCGGTCACCCTGCGCGCCTGGGAGCGCCGGTATGGCCTGCTCAAGCCGCAGCGCACCGCCAAGGGGCATCGCCTGTATCCGCTGGATCAGGTGGAACGGGTCGAGGCAATCCTTGGCTGGCTGCAGCGTGGAGCATCGGTCGGCCAGGTACGCGAGCTGCTGGACAAACCCTCCGGCACACCGCCCAAAGGTGACTGGCAGGCCCGACAATTCCAGCTGGTCGAGGCCATTGCCAACCTGTCCCAGCGCGCCCTTGACCAGCAGCTCAACCAGGCCATGGCCCTGTACCCGGCCGTTACCCTGTGCGAACAACTGCTGCTGCCGCTGCTCGACCTCCTCGACCTGCGCTGGCGTAGTTACTTCAATGCGCAGCTGGAACAGGCGTTTTTCCACAGTTGGCTACGCAGCAAGCTAGGTGCCCGCGTCTACCATGACAACCAGCTGCTGCAGGGCCCTGCGGTGTTGCTGGTGGAAGACAGTGAACGTGTCTTCAGCCCCGGTTTATGGCTTTGCGCCTGGCTGTTCACCAGCAACGGGTTCCCGGTCGAGGTGCTGGAGCGCCCCGTTGCCGGCCCGCACCTTCAACGCGCCGTCAGCACGCTCAGCCCCCGCGCCGTACTTCTGCACCTGGGGCCCCGCATCGATGGCAAGGCACTGCAACGCACCCTGCACAACCTGCCCATGCCAATCCTGGCCGGCGGCCCGACGCTGTTGCTGCATGAAGCGCAGCTGCGTGCCCTCAAGTTGCCCAACCTCGCCCTGTTCGACACCCCGCAAGTGGCATTGAGCTTGCTTCAAGCCCATGACCGCCTGCCTGTAGAGATGAATGCCCCATGCACCTGACCTGGCTGCGCAGTGACCTGCGCATCGATGACAACACCGCGCTCAGCGCCGCCACCGAGCGCGGGCCCACCATCGCCCTGTGGCTGATCAGCCCCGGGCAATGGCAGGCCCATGATGACGCCGCCTGCAAAGTCGATTTCTGGCTGCGCAGCCTGCGCGACCTGCGCCAATCGCTGGAAGGCCTGAATATCCCCCTGCTGATCCGCAAGATAGACACCTGGGAGCAGGCACCACAAGCCGTGCTGGAGGTATGCCGCCAACATCAGGTGGCAAGCGTTCACTGGAACGAAGAGTACGGCATCAACGAGCAGCGCCGCGATGATGCCACCCGCGCCCTGCTAGAAAAGTCGGGCATTCAGGCACACAGCCACCTCGACCAGCTGTTGTTCCGCCCGGGCACCATCCTCACCCGCAGTGGCGATTATTTTCAGGTTTTCAGCCAGTTCAAGAAAACCTGCCTGGAGCACCTGCATCGCAGCCTGCCCGCGTTGGCCCACCGGGTTAAGCGGCAGGCACCGCTGCACATCCCTGCCGACCCTGTTCCGCAACACGTGGACGGTTTTGAAACACCCGCCCGCGCTCTGCGTGAACACTGGCCAGCGGGTGAAGCGCAGGCGCAGGGGCGGCTGTCCCGCTTTCTCGACGAAGCCATTGATGACTACCAGCAACTGCGTGACCTGCCTGCCAAACCTGGTACCAGCCAGCTTTCGACTTACCTGGCCGCCGGCGTGATATCGCCTCGCCAGTGCCTGCACGGTGCACTGGCCAGCAACCGGGGCGAATTCGACAGTGGCAGTACGGGCGTGCAGACCTGGATCAACGAGCTGCTCTGGCGCGAGTTCTACAAGCACATCCTGTGCGGTTACCCTCAGGTCTCGCGACACCGTGCCTTCCGCGCCCAGACCGAAGCCCTGCCCTGGCGTGATGCACCGGCCGACCTTGAAGCCTGGGAACAGGGCCGTACGGGTTTCCCGATCATCGACGCCGCCATGCGCCAGTTGCTCCACACCGGATGGATGCATAATCGGCTGCGCATGATCGTGGCCATGTTCCTCAGCAAGAACCTGCTGATCGACTGGCGCAAGGGCGAGCGGCACTTCATGCGCCACTTGATAGACGGTGACCTGGCGGCCAACAATGGCGGCTGGCAGTGGAGCGCGTCCACCGGAACGGACGCAGTGCCCTACTTCCGTATCTTCAACCCGATTTCACAGTCTCAGCGTTTCGACCCTCAGGGGCATTTCATTCGGCACTGGCTGCCGGACCTACGTGACATAGATGAGAAAAATATCCATGAACCGATGAAATCCAGGGATCTATTTGCTACTAATTTGTATCACAGTCCTATGGTCGATCTCAGCAGCAGTCGCCAGCGTGCAATAGAAGCTTTCAAGGGCCTTCCCCGCCGGCAGGATTAGAGGACAACGTCTTGACTAACTCACGCAGTTTTTGGGTTACGGGCGCCAGCAATGGGCTAGGTCTGGCTTTGGTGGAACGCTTGCTCGAACAGGGCCACCGCGTTGCCGCCAGTACGAAGGAAAGCGATGAACTGGAAAGATTGGCAGCACAACATGGTCGGCGTTTCTTGCGCCTGCCCTGGCAGTTGCATGCCGAGCCAAATGCAGCGGATGCCTGCCAGCAGATAGGCCATGCCTGGTGCTCGCTGGATGGTCTGATCATCAATGCCGGTACCAGCGATTATCTGCCAGACGACGTAGCGGACAGCGACCTGTTCGAGGCGATCGTCACAAGCAACCAGCTGGCGGCTGAGCAGTGCCTTGGCCATGCCTTGCCCCTGCTGGCCAAGGGGGATTCACCGCAGGTGTTGGCAGTGTTCAACCGCTATTCGGCATTGCAATTGTATGCCCCGACGCAGGTAACTGCAGGCTGGAACAACCTGCCGCAGTGGATGCGTGAGCAGCGCCAGGCCTTGAAAGCTCAAGGGGTAGGCCTGACCATAGTAGGGCCACAGTCGCTCAAGGTAGCGGTGACGTCGGCGCAGGCGATACCGGAGCAATGGACGCCACAGAGCGTTGCTGAAGCGTTGTTGCGTCGGTGGCCGCAAGCTGAACCGGAACTGGTTCTGGAGGCGCTGGAACTCAGCAGCCTATGGCCGTTGACGCGCTAAGCCCCTGAAATCGGCGTTAGCCCCGCCCCCACAGAACGCACACCCTTTGAGGATCGTGCATTCCCTGTGGGAGCGGGTTCACCCGCGAAAAGGCCTGTGCAGGTGAACTCAGAGCGCCATGCGGTAGTGCAAGCTATAGCTCTCCACACCATCGTTAGGCTCTTTGATGCCCGCATTGGAATAATGGATCGCCCGCACCCCGATCTCATGCCCCCCTGCAAAGCGCAAACCAAAGCCGATGCGGTCCTCGAACTGGAATGCCGAGCCCAGCTCGTTGCTTTCCAGCTCGGTGCTGGAGAACGCGGCTACACCGATCCCCGCTTCGATGTAGGGCTTCACCGACTCCCCGGCAAATTCGTAAACGAACACTGGCGCGAACGACAAGCTATGGTTGCTCGCCGTCTCGTCGCCGTCCCAATACGTATAGGCCCCATCCCAATATCCGGTCAGCCGACCAACACTGGTCTGCCACCAGCTTGCGTCCCAGTTCGATTGCAGCCCTAGCCGGTAGACCATGGTCGAGTCACCGGTCTGCCCCACCGAAACCGAAATGTCGGCAGCCTGTGCCGACATTGCTTGACCCAAAGTAAAGGCGGCAGCCGCCGCCAAGCCGAGCAGTTTCCTCATGAGAAACATCCTTCTTCCTGATGCTGTTATTAGTGTCCGCCTCAATCAGGCAAGCGGTAGAAAGCAGAAGTGGAACGATAGTTCAGCTGTTTTTCACGTTTTTTTCACAACGCAAAGCTTTGCACATCGTCGGACTTATGCCACAGCACAGGCAGGATTTTTCGGAGGAATTCTGGGTCAGCGCTGGTCCAGAAGCGGGTGTCGCCGGCCGGGCCTTCGGCTAACAGGTCATTGGCACCCAGCAGCCTTTGCAGTTGACGCGCCACAGCGGCGCCGGTGTCGATGATCGCCACGTCCGCTGGCACCAGGTCGGCCAGTAACGGGCGCAAGAAGGGGTAATGCGTGCAACCGAGGATCAGCGTATCGCAGCCGGCGGCCAGCAACGGCTGCACATAGCCAAGCAGCATCTGGCGAAGCGCCGGGCTGGCCAGGTCACCGGTCTCGATCAGCTCGACCAGCCCAGGGCATGGCTGAGTAATCACCTGGACGTCATTGGCGAAGCGGTCCAGCAGCGCTGCAAACTTGGCACTTTGCAAGGTACCGGTAGTTGCCAGTACACCGACCACGCCCGAGCGGGTGGCGGCAGCAGCAGGCTTCACGGCCGGCTCCATGCCCACCAGCGGCCAAGTCGGGTACAGCTCGCGCAAGTCAGCCACCGCCGCCACCGTGGCGGTGTTACAGGCCAGGACCATGGCTTTGGCGCCTTGTGCCTGGAAGAACCCGGCAATATGCCGGCAGCGCTCGCGTATATAGTCCGGCGACTTCTCACCGTAAGGCACATGGCCGCAGTCGGCCACATACAGCAGCGTCTCGTTGGGCAGCAGGCGCTGGATTTCGGCGAGTACCGACAAACCGCCGACCCCCGAGTCCATCACGCCGACCGGCGCCGAACGCTCAGCCATCGCGCTTGCCGCAAACTGCGCAAGCCGGGTCGCGCTTGACGCGCAGCTCACGGATACGGGTGCCGAGAGCATCGATCAACAGCAGACGACCCACCAGCGGTTCGCCGAAGCCGGCCAGCAGCTTCATTGCCTCCAGCGCTTGCAGGCTGCCCACCAAACCCACCAGCGGGCCGATCACGCCAGCTTCGCTGCAGGTCAGTTCATCGTCACTGCCATGCCCGTACAGACAGTGGTAGCAGGGGCTGTAGTCGCGCCGAGGGTCAAACACCGACAACTGCCCTTCAAGGCGGATCGCCGCGCCGCTCACCAGTGGTTTGCCAGCAGCCATACAGGCCGCGTTGACCGCTTCACGAGTAGCGAAATTGTCGGAGCAGTCCAGCACCAAGTCGACTGCCGCCACAGCGGCAGCCAGCGAATCTTCGTCCAGGGCTTGGCGATGGGCAACCAGACCGATCTCCGGGTTTATTGCCTGCAAGCGCTGCAAGGCCGAATCGACCTTGCTCATGCCGACGCTGGCACTGTCGTGAATCACCTGGCGTTGCAGGTTGGTCAGGTCGACGGTGTCGAAGTCGGCCAGGTGCAGCTCACCCACCCCGGCGGCAGCCAGGTACAGTGCCACCGGGGAGCCCAGGCCGCCAAGGCCGACAATCAGTGCCTTGCTCTGCTTGAGCCGTAACTGGCCGTCGATGTCGATCTGGGCCAGCAATACCTGCCGGCTGTAACGCAGAAGTTCCTGATCACTCAGCATGGCAGGCGCCCCAGGGTAATGCGTTCATGGCCGCCCAGGTCCGTTCGGCTGGCGACCTCGATAAAGCCTTGCTCAGCCAGCAAAGCGCGTACCGCCGCTGCCTGGTCGTAGCCATGTTCCAACAGCAACCAGCCACCGGGCAACAGGTGCGCGGGGGCCTGGGCAACGATCACGCGCAGGTCGTCCAGGCCATCGGCACCGGCCACCAGTGCACTGCTGGGCTCGAAGCGCACGTCACCGGCCACCAGGTGTGGGTCTGCGGCGGCAATATAGGGGGGGTTGCTGACAATCAGGTCGAAACGCTCGCCGGCCAGGCTGTCGAACCAGTGGCTTACCCGCACCTGCGCGTTGCTCAGACCCAAACGTTGGCGGTTGCGCTCGGCCAGGGCAGCGGCTTCTTCCACCCGGTCAACTGCAGTCAGCTGCCAGGCCGGGCGATCGCTGGCCAGGGCCAGGGCAATCGCACCGGTACCGGTGCCCAGGTCAAGGACCTTGGCCGGCGAGGCGGGTTGCAGCTCAAGGGCAGTCTCGACCAACAGCTCGGTATCCGGCCGCGGGATCAGGGTATGCGGTGCCACTTCCAGGTCGATCGTCCAGAAGCCCTGCTGCCCGAGGATGTAAGCGACCGGCTCGCCGCCACGGCGGCGCTGAAGGTAACCGGCGTAAGTCTGGGCATCCTCGCTGCTGACGATTCGCTCGGGCCAGGTGTGCAGGTAGCTGCGCGACTTGCCGATGGCAGCAGCCAGCAGCAATTCGGCATCCAGCCGCTCGGTGGGCGACTCGGGCAACTGCGCGTTGCGCAGCAAGCTGGCGATGATGGTCATCAGTCCCCCAGGGCAGCCAGTTGATCGGCCTGGTATTCGGCCAGCAGCGGTTCGATCACTGCGTCCACGCCACCGCTGAGGATGTCGTCCAGCGAGTACAAGGTCAGGTTAATACGGTGATCGGTTACCCGACCCTGTGGATAATTGTAGGTGCGGATGCGCTCGGAACGGTCACCGGACCCCACCAGCAGTTTGCGCTCGCTGGCAATGGCATTCTGTGCTGCGCTGGTCTGCATGTCGTTGAGCTTGGCCGACAGCCAGGACATGGCACGGGCGCGGTTCTTGTGCTGCGAACGCTCTTCCTGGCACTCGACCACGATACCGGTGGGCAAGTGGGTAATACGGATCGCCGAGTCGGTCTTGTTCACGTGCTGACCACCCGCGCCCGATGCACGGTAGGTGTCCACGCGCAGATCGGCCGGGTTGATTTCGATGGCTGCTTGTTCGTCCGGCTCGGGCAGCACCGCCACGGTGCAGGCGGAGGTGTGCACGCGGCCTTGGGATTCGGTTTCCGGCACGCGCTGAACACGGTGTGCGCCAGACTCGAACTTGAGCTTGCCGTACACGTGCTCACCCTCGACACGGGCGATGATTTCCTTGTAGCCGCCGTGCTCGCCTTCGTTCTCGGACAAGATCTCCAGGCGCCAGCCGCGTTTTTCGGCGTAGCGCGAATACATGCGGAACAGGTCGCCAGAGAAGATGGCCGCCTCGTCGCCACCCGTACCGGCGCGAATTTCGAGGAACACGTTGCGGCCGTCGTTGGGGTCTTTGGGCAGCAGCATGCGTTGCAGCTTCGCCTCCAGCGTCAGCAGCTGTTCCTTGGCTTCACGCACTTCTTCCACGGCCATTTCACGCAGGTCCGGGTCGCTGTCCTTGAGCAATGCCTGGGCGCCCTCAAGGTCACCCTGGACTTTGCACCACTCTTTATAAGCAGCGTAGACCGGCTCGACCTCGGCATATTCACGGGAATACGCGCGAAAGCGCGTCTGGTCGGAAATGACCTCAGCATCACCGAGCAGTGCGGTGAGCTCTTCGAAGCGGTCCTGGAGGATATCCAGTTTGTTCAGCAGCGACGCTTTCATTGCGGGGATTTGTCCGTGGAGCCCTCGTTGAGGGCAAAGAGTTCCTGGGCCATGGCCAGCGCATCAAGGCGGCCCTCGGCCGAGAGCTTTTTCAACTGCACGCTGGGCGCATGCAGGAGTTTGTTGGTCAGCCCCCGGGCCAGTTGGGCCAGTACGTCCTCGGGGTTGCCGCCGTTGGCCAGCAGGCGCTGGGCCTTTTGCAATTCGTCGTCACGCAGGCGCTCGCTCTGCTGGCGGTAGGCCTTGAGCACGTCCACCGCCGCCAGTTCACGCAGGCGCAGCATGAAATCCTCGGCGCCCACCGAGACCAGTTCTTCAGCCGCCTGGGCTGCGCCCTGGCGGCTCTTGAGGTTTTCCGCCACCACGTCATGCAGGTCATCGACAGTGTACAGGTACACGTCGTCCAGCTCGCCGACTTCAGGTTCGATGTCGCGCGGCACGGCAATGTCGACCATGAAGATCGGCTTGTGCCGGCGCTGTTTCAGCGCACTCTCGACCGCGCCCTTGCCCAGGATGGGCAACTGGCTGGCGGTGGAACTGATGACGATGTCGCTGTTGGCCAGTTCCTGGGGGATGTCGGCCAGCAGTACGGCGTGTGCGCCAAACTGCTCGGCCAGGGTACTGGCCCGCTCCAGGGTACGGTTGGCCACGACGATACGCCGCACGCCTTGCTCATGCAGGTGGCGGGCGACCAGGGTGATGGTTTCGCCGGCACCGATCAACAAGGCCTGGCTGCGGCCCAGGTCGCTGAAAATCTGTTTGGCCAGGCTGACTGCGGCAAACGCCACCGATACCGGGTTTTCACCAATGGCGGTGTCGGTGCGCACCTGCTTGGCGGCGCTGAAGGTGGCCTGGAACAGGCGCCCGAGCAACGGGCCGACGGTGCCGGCCTCCCGCGCCACGGCGTAGGCTGACTTCATCTGGCCGAGGATCTGCGGCTCGCCGAGCACCAGCGAGTCCAGGCCCGAAGCCACGCGCATCATATGCTTGACGGCATCATGCTCTTCATGCACGTAGGCACTGGCGCGCAACTCGTCCAGGCTGAGGCGGTGATAGTCGGCCAGCCATTGCAGCACGGCGTCGGCAGACAAGTGGTCCTGCTCTATATAGAGCTCGCTGCGGTTGCAGGTCGACAGGATCGCCGCTTCGCGGCTGGAAGTCAGCCGGCAGAGCTGCTGCAGGGCGTCTACCAGCTGCTCTGGGGTAAACGCCACGCGCTCGCGTACGTCTACCGAGGCAGTCTTATGGTTGATACCAAGTGCAAGAAAGGCCATGCAAGGTCGCTGGTTGTGACGGGAAGCCGATAATTGTCCTCTTTCACAGGTATTAGAACAACCACCGTTCGCTATTGCGCTGATAGCGCTGCGGCTATCGCCGCTCGCGGGCAAGGATGAGCGTTGATTTCAGCTATCACTCCCGCTTTTGATCTGCTTTTGATCTGGCTTTTGATCTGCTTTTGATTTTCGCGACTTCAGGAGGCCGAACGCAGGCCTTGCGAAGGGAGGTGACGGGCATGGATGCCCGTCAAGCGCTGGGCCCCAGGATGGGGCCTGCAGCGCGGTCCTCCCGGGAGCAAGGCCGGAGTGAGGGAACCCCGGAGCGAAGCGCAGGGGCCGGATGATGGGAGCGCAGCGTTTTTTGGTTACTTTTTGTCGCGTTTGACAAAAAGTGACTCGCCGTAAGGGCGAAAAGGTGAGTCAGCGTCGCCATCGCAAATGGACTGTTCGCTGAACCAAAACAGCCAGATCCGCTTTTCGCTTCTTGCGATGTGGGCCTTAGCACAGTGTAGACATTCGTTCGCGCAGGTGGCGCCAAGTCACCTTTCCGCCCTTCCGGCGGGTTACTTTGGTCTTGGCCAAAGTAACCAAAGCCGTCCGCTCCCATCATCCGGCCCCTGCGCTTCGCTCCGGGGTCCCCTCGCTCCGGGCTTGCTCCCGGGAGGACCGCGCTGCAGGCCCCATCCTGGGGCCCAGCGCTCGGCCTCCTGAAGTCGCAATCTGCGTCGCTTGAACTATCGCGCGCTTAGAAGCAGAAGCAGAAGCAGAAACAAGAGCGTGAGCGCGCGCTGCGCGGTCTGCATGTGCTGAGCGTAGCTTCATACCTTCGCAGGTGGGTTTGCCCCCGCGCTTGTGTCATCATGCTCCGACCGCCGGTGAGTCCTCCTAAAGCCTTCTATGAACAAACCATACGCATTGCTGCTTGCCTTCGCCCTGCTCCAGGGCTGCCAGAACCTGGCCCCGCAAAAGGCCGAGCCTCCCATCGCCGAAGCCGGCAAGGGCGAGGCGGAAAAGCCCGTGGTGTATGGCTCGTTCAAGCAGGACACGCTGTACAGCCTGCTGGTCGCGGAACTGGCTGGCCAGCGCAACCGCTTCGATATCGCCTTGGCCAACTACACCGACCAGGCAGCAAAAACCCAGGACCCCGGGGTTTCCGAGCGTGCCTACCGCATTGCCGAATACCTCGGCGCCGACGAGCCGGCGCTGGATAACGCGCTGGTCTGGGCCCGCAATGACCCGCAGAACCTCGACGCCCAGCGCGCCGCCGCCATCCAGCTAGCCCGCGCCGGCCGTTATGACGACGCCATGGCCTACATGGAAAAAGTGCTGCAGGGCCAAGGCGACACTCACTTCGACTTCCTCGCCTTGTCAGCTGCCGAAACCGACCAGAGCACCCGCGACGGCTTGCTGCAAAGCTTCGAGCGCCTGCTGGTGAAATACCCCGACAACGGCCAGCTGATATTCGGCAAGGCACTGCTGCTGAACCAGGACGGCAAGGCTGAAGAGGCGCTGGAGCTGCTCGAATCGCACCCGACGCAAAACGGCGAAATTGCCCCGATCCTGCTGCGCGCCCGCCTGCTTCAGGCCCTGGACCGTGGCCCCGAGGCCCTGCCGCTGCTGCGCGGCGCGATCCGCGACAACCCGGATGACAAGCGCCTGCGCCTGACCTATGCCCGCACCCTGGTCGAACAGGACCGCATCGGCGATGCCAAGGGCGAGTTCCTCAGCCTGGTCCAGCAATACCCCGACGATGACGAGCTGCGTTACTCACTGGCCCTGGTGTGCCTGGAAAACAAAGACTGGGATGAAGCCGAAGGCTACCTGCAGGAGCTGGTCGAGCGCGACAGCAACGTCGACGCCGCACACCTGAACCTGGGCCGCATCCGCGAAGAACGCCACGACCCCGCTGGCGCCCTGCGCGAGTACGCCCTGGTCGGCCCTGGCCCCGATTACCTGCCGGCGCAGCTGCGCCAGGCCGACATCCTGATTGCCAACGGCCGCGGCACCGAGGCTTCACGCCTGCTCGCCGAGGCCCGCGAAGCCCAGCCGGACTACGCCATCCAGCTGTTCCTGATCGAATCGGAAAGTTACAGCAACAACAACAAGGACGCCCAGGCCAGCCAGGTGCTGCAGCAAGCCATCCAGCGCTACCCGGACGACCTCAACCTGCTGTACACGCGCGCCATGCTGGCCGAAAAGCGCGACGACCTTGGCCAACTGGAAAAGGACCTGCGCGCCATCATCGCCCGCGAGCCGGAAAATGCCATGGCCTTGAACGCCCTGGGCTACACCCTGGCCGACCGTACCACCCGCTACACCGAAGCCAAGGCGCTGATTGACAAGGCCCACCAGCTGACCCCGGACGACCCGGCGGTACTCGACAGCCTGGGCTGGGTCAATTACCGTCTGGGCAACCTCGACGAGGCTGAAACCTACCTGCGCCAAGCCTTTGCCAACTTCCCCGACCACGAAGTGGCCGCCCACCTGGGCGAAGTGCTGTGGGCTAATGGCAAGCGCCGCGAAGCCCGCCAGGTATGGGCCAAGGGCTTCGAAGCCCAGGCCGACAGCCCCATCCTGCGCAAAACCCTTTTGCGCCTGACCGGATCCGAGACCCTTTAACGCCATGTTCCTGCGCCATTGCATCACCTTCACCCTGATCGCCCTGCTGGCTGGCTGTGCCGGCTTCGGTAGCCGCGAGGCCCTGCAAGGGCACGGCGACCCGCAGCAGTGGCGCGCCCATAAAGCGCAGTTGAGCAGCCTTGATGGCTGGCAGATCAACGGCAAAGTCGGCATCCGCGCGCCGCGCGATTCAGGTAGCGGCACGCTCTTCTGGCTGCAGCGCCAGGACTATTACGACATTCGCCTGGCTGGCCCACTCGGCCGTGGTGCCGCACGACTGACCGGCCGCCCCGGTGGCGTTGTGCTCGAAGTGGCCAACCAGGGCCGCTTCGAGGCCACCAGCCCGGAAGCCCTGCTGGAAGAGCAGCTCGGCTGGCAGCTGCCAGTATCGCACCTGGTGTGGTGGGTCCGCGGCCTGCCCGCCCCCGACAGCAAGAGCAAGCTGACTCTGGACGGCGACAGCCGCCTGGCCAGCCTTGACCAGGATGGCTGGCAGGTGCAGTACCTGAGCTACACCGAACAGAATGGCTATTGGTTGCCCGAGCGCCTGAAACTGCACGGCAAGAATCTGGACGTGACCCTGGTGGTCAAGGACTGGCAGCCACGCCAGCTGGGGCACTGATTTCATGCACACGCTGACCCTGCCCGCCCCGGCCAAGCTCAACCTGTGGCTGCATATCATCGGCCGTCGCGCGGATGGTTATCACGAGCTGGAAACCGTATTCCAGTTTCTCGACCATGGCGACGAACTGAGTTTCGCCGTACGTGACGATGGCGTGATCCGCCTGCACACCGAGATCGAGGCAGTACCGCACGACAGCAACCTGATCGTGCGTGCTGCGCGCAAGCTGCAGGAACAGTCCGGCAGCCCATTGGGTGCCGATATCTGGCTGACCAAAGTGCTGCCCATGGGTGGCGGCATCGGCGGCGGCAGCTCGGACGCCGCAACCACCCTGCTGGCCCTCGCCCACCTGTGGCAACTGGACTGGGACGAAGACCGCCTGGCCGCACTGGGCCTGAGCCTGGGTGCCGACGTACCGGTATTCGTGCGCGGCCATGCGGCGTTCGCCCAGGGTGTGGGCGAACAGTTGACCCCGGTCGACCCTGAAGAGCCTTGGTATGTCGTGCTGGTGCCGCAAGTGTCTGTCAGCACAGTAGAAATTTTTTCACATCCGCAGTTGACACGTGATTCCCTCCCCCTTAATATGCGCCCCGTTCCCGAGGGAAACAGTCGAAATGACTGCCAACCGGTGGTAGAGCAGAGTTACCCAGAAGTTCGCAATGCGTTGAATTCACTGGGTAAATTCACTGAGGCTCGACTAACCGGCACTGGAAGTTGTGTGTTTGGGGCCTTCCCAAGCAAAGCCGAAGCTGATAAAGTTCTGGCCCTTCTTTCAGCGACCCAAACAGGGTTTGTGGCGAAAGGAAGCAATATTTCGATGTTGCATCGCAAGCTGCAAAGTCTGGTCAAGAAGTCGAGCGCATAAGCGTTCGCAGCAACAGATACAGGGGCGTCGCCAAGCGGTAAGGCAGCAGGTTTTGATCCTGCCATGCGTTGGTTCGAATCCAGCCGCCCCTGCCATTTTCCTTATACTCATCCAGGTATACCCTCAGCCTTCAGGTACTGCGCGTGTCCAAGATGATGGTCTTTACGGGGAACGCTAACCCCGATCTGGCTCGGCGTGTCGTACGTCAGCTGCATATCCCTCTCGGTGACGTCTCTGTCGGTAAGTTCTCCGACGGCGAAATCAGCACTGAGATCAATGAAAATGTTCGCGGTAAAGACGTTTTCATTATTCAGCCGACTTGTGCCCCGACCAACGATAACCTGATGGAACTGGTAGTGATGGCCGACGCCTTCCGCCGTTCCTCAGCATCCCGAATCACCGCCGTGATTCCTTACTTCGGATATGCCCGCCAGGACCGCCGTCCGCGTTCGGCACGTGTAGCCATCAGCGCCAAAGTTGTCGCTGACATGCTCACTGTCGTGGGTATCGACCGTGTTCTCACCGTCGACCTGCACGCTGACCAGATCCAAGGCTTCTTCGATATCCCCGTCGACAACATCTACGGCTCGCCCGTACTGGTAGACGATATCGAAGACCAGCGTTTCGAGAACCTGATGATCGTCTCCCCGGACATTGGTGGTGTCGTGCGTGCACGTGCAGTCGCCAAGTCCCTGGGTGTCGACCTGGGTATCATCGACAAACGCCGCGAAAAGGCTAACCACTCCGAGGTTATGCACATCATCGGCGACGTCGAAGGGCGCACCTGCATCCTGGTAGACGACATGGTCGACACCGCCGGCACCCTGTGCCACGCGGCCAAAGCCCTGAAAGAACACGGCGCTGCCAAGGTTTACGCCTACTGCACGCACCCTGTCCTGTCGGGCCGCGCGATCGAGAACATCGAGAAGTCGGTACTGGACGAGCTGGTGGTGACCAACACCGTTCCGCTGTCCGCCGCTGCTCAAGCCTGTGACCGTATCCGCCAGCTGGATATCGCACCGGTTGTCGCTGAAGCGGTACGCCGCATCAGCAATGAAGAATCGATCAGCGCGATGTTCCGCTAAGCGGAACGCGTGTTGATGTGAAGCGCCCCGCCCCAACATGTGTTGGGGCGGGGCTTTTTTGCCATCCCCGTTGGCGCTGGTCGCAAACGCTCTCGGGGGGCTATTTTGGAGAAACAAAATGACTGATTTTATCCTGAACGCCCAAGCGCGTACTGACCTGGGGAAAGGTGCGAGCCGCCGCCTGCGTCATGCGCTGAGCATCCCTGCCGTTGTCTACGGTGGTGATAAAGAAGCTCAATCCCTGACCATCCTGGCCAAGGAAATCACCAAGCTGTTCGAAGACGAAGCTGCCTTCAGCCACGTGATCGAGCTGAACGTTGACGGCGTCAAGCAAAACGTCATCGTCAAGGCCATGCAGCGTCACCCGGCCAAGCAGTTCATCATGCACGCTGACTTCATCCGCGTCGTTGCTGGCCAGAAGCTGACCGCTGTTGTTCCAGTGCACTTCATCAACGAAGAAGCACCGGTCAAGAAAGGCGGCGAGATCTCGCACGTTGAATCGCAGATCGAAGTTTCCTGCGAAGCCAAAGACCTGCCTGAGTTCATCGAAGTTGACCTGGCCAACGCTGAAATCGGCACCATCATCCACCTGTCGGACCTGAAAGCTCCGAAAGGCGTAGAGTTCGTAGCTCTGGCCCACGGTGATGACAAAGCTGTTGCCAACGTTCACGCTCCACGCGTTGCTCCAGAAGCAGAAGGCGCTGCCGAGTAATCCACTCGCACGCCGGCGTTGATCGGGTTACAGTGCCGCGCGCACTGTGACCCACCAACTCCAAGGAAGAGCCCCTGACGTGACCGCCATCCAGTTGATCGTTGGCCTGGGTAACCCCGGCCCCGAATACGAACAGACCCGGCATAACGCAGGGGCTCTTTTCGTTGAACGCATTGCCAGCGCCCAGCGTGTATCGCTGACTGCTGACAAAAAATATTTCGGCCTGACGGCTAAGTTCAGCCATCAGGGCAACGACGTTCGTTTGTTGATCCCCACCACCTACATGAACCGCAGCGGCCAGGCCGTGGCGGCCTTGGCCAATTTCTTCCGCATCAAGCCGGAAGCAATCCTGGTGGCGCACGACGAACTCGACCTGCCTCCGGGCGTTGCCAAGCTCAAGCGCGGCGGCGGCCATGGTGGGCATAACGGCCTGCGCGACATCATCGCGCAGCTCGGCAACCAGAACGACTTCCACCGCCTGCGGCTTGGCATTGGCCACCCGGGTGACGCCAAACTGGTATCCAACTTCGTCCTGGGCCGCGCGCCGCGCGCCGAGCAGGAGAAGCTCGACGCCAGCATCGATTTTGCCCTCGGCGTGCTGCCGGACGTGCTTGCCGGCGACTTTGCCAAGGCGATGCGCGAGCTGCACAGCCAGAAGGCCTGATTCCTTTAGAGAGGGGAATACCCATGGGTTTCAATTGCGGCATCGTCGGCCTGCCCAACGTCGGCAAGTCCACCCTGTTCAACGCCCTGACCAAGTCTGGCATCGCGGCGGAGAACTTCCCTTTCTGCACCATCGAGCCAAACAGCGGCATCGTGCCGATGCCTGATGCTCGTCTGGCTGCGCTGGCTGAAATCGTCAAGCCAAACCGCATCCTGCCGACCACCATGGAATTCGTCGATATCGCCGGCCTGGTTGCCGGTGCCTCGAAAGGCGAAGGCCTGGGCAACAAGTTCCTCGCCAACATCCGCGAGACCGACGCCATTGCCCACGTGGTGCGCTGCTTCGAAGACGAAAACGTGATCCACGTTTCCAACAGCGTCGACCCCAAGCGTGACATCGAGATCATCGACCTCGAACTGATCTTCGCCGACCTCGACAGCTGCGAAAAGCAACTGCAGAAAGTAGCCCGCAACGCCAAGGGCGGCGACAAGGAAGCCTTGGCGCAAAAGGCCATTCTGGAAAAGCTGATCCCGCACTTCACCGAAGGCAAGCCTGCACGCAGCCTGATGAAGAACATGGCTGACGACGAAAAAGCCGTCATCCGTGGCTTCCACCTGCTGACCAGCAAGCCGGTGATGTACATCGCCAACGTCGCCGAAGACGGCTTCGACAACAACCCGCACCTGGACGTGGTCAAGGCCATTGCCGAGGAAGAGGGCGCGGTCGTTGTACCGGTGTGCAACAAGATCGAAGCAGAAATCGCCGAGCTGGACGACGGCGAAGAGAAGGACATGTTCCTCGAGGCCCTGGGCCTGGAAGAGCCTGGCCTGAACCGCGTGATCCGCGCCGGTTACGAGCTGCTGAACCTGCAGACCTACTTCACTGCCGGCGTGCAGGAAGTACGTGCCTGGACCGTACGCGTCGGCGCCACTGCACCACAGGCTGCTGGTGTTATCCACACCGACTTCGAAAAAGGTTTCATCCGCGCTGAGGTGGTGGCCTATGACGACTTCATCCAGTTCAAGGGTGAGAGCGGTGCGAAGGAAGCCGGCAAGTGGCGCCTGGAAGGCAAGGATTACATCGTCAAGGATGGCGACGTGATGCACTTCCGCTTCAACGTCTGATTCAGCAGACGTTCACAGCGTCTCTAGAGACGACCCAGCCCTGAAACAGGCGAAATGTCTGTTCAGGACGGGTCACTCAACACGAAGAAGCCGCGCACCTGCGCGGCTTCTTCGTTTCTAGGGGCATAGCATCTAAGCTGAAACTCAGCACCCTCCTCCCCTGAGCCCGCACCATGCCCGAACCAACGCGCTTCGACTGGCAACGCTGGCTACCCGGCCTGGTGACCCTGCTCCACTATCAACGCGCCTGGTTAGCCAAGGACATCGCCGCCGGCCTGGTGCTGACCACCATGCTGGTACCGGTGGGCATTGCCTACGCCGAAGCGTCCGGCGTACCCGGAATCTACGGCCTGTACGCCACCATCATCCCGTTGCTGGTCTACGCCCTGTTCGGCCCCAGCCGAATCCTGGTGCTGGGCCCGGATTCGGCGCTGGCCGCGCCGATCCTGGCGGTGGTGGTGCAGCACGCCGCCAGCGACCCACAGCGGGCAATCGCCATCGCCAGCATGATGGCGCTGATCGCCGGGGCGTTCTGCGTGATTGCCGGGCTGCTGCGCCTGGGCTTCATCACCGAGTTGCTGTCCAAGCCGATCCGCTATGGCTACATGAACCGCATGCAACAGTGGGAGTTCTGGCTGTCGTTCACCTGCTTCGTCGGTGTGGCGGTGTTTGGGGCCATTCCCGGTATCTGCATTGCGGTGGCAATCGCGGTGATCGAGTTTCTGTGGGACGGCTGGCGGCCGCACCATGCAGTGCTGGGCCGGGTGGATGGCACTCGGGGCTACCACGATGTGCAGCGTTATCCACAGGCTCGACGTATTCCGGGGCTGGTGCTGCTGCGTTGGGATGCGCCGCTGTTCTTTGCCAATGCCGAGCAGTTCCAAAGTACCGTGATGGCGGCCGTGGACGAGTCGCCGACGCCGGTGCAGCGGCTGATAATAGCGGCGGAACCAGTGACCAGTATCGACATCACCTCGGCAGACATGCTGGCCGAACTGGACCGGGCACTGGAGGCTCGAGGGGTGGAATTGCAGTTTGCCGAGATGAAGGACCCGGTGAAGGACAAGATGCGGCGGTTCGAGTTGTTTCAGCATATGGGGGAGACGGCCTTTCACCCCACAGTGGGTGCCGCTGTGGATGCTTATCTGGAAGAAAGTGGGGTTGATTGGCAGCCTTAGGTTCCTTGTACTGGCTGCTTCGCGGATTCCCCCCCTCCGAAAAACTCACGCCGACTCCGAAGGCGGTCCCACCACCGTCGCCTGCAGCAGGCTGCCGTCCTGTGGCATGAGCGCTAACCCTCGCAGCGCCCCACAGGGAGGGGTTCAAAAGCGTTCTTCGACGACCTTGAACGGGTAGGCCACGGCCTTGTACTTGCCGACCTTGCCGCGTTTGGGCAGCTTCACCACCCGGTCACGGGTGATGTCCTTGTACGGAATACGGCTGAGCAAATGGCTGATGATGTTCAGGCGGGCACGACGTTTGTCGTCCGAGTGCGCCATGAACCACGGCGCCCAGGCTGTATCCGAGGCCTGGAACATGTCGTCCCGTGCCTGGGTGTAGTCATCCCAACGGGTATACGATTTGAGGTCCATGGGCGAAAGCTTCCACAGCTTGCGACCATCGTTGATGCGATCCTCCAGGCGGCGGGTCTGCTCCTCGGCGCTGACCTCGAGCCAGTACTTGATGAGGATGATGCCCGACTCGACCATGACCTTTTCGAACACGGGCACCCCGGCGAGAAACTTGTCGACAAGGTTGCCGGAGCAAAAGCCCATGACCCGCTCAACCCCCGCACGGTTGTACCAGCTGCGATCGAAGATCACCACCTCGCCCGCGGCGGGCAAATGTCCCACATAGCGCTGCAGGAACATCTGGGTTTTTTCCCGATCGGTCGGTGCCGGCAGCGCCACCACGCGAAACACCCGCGGGCTGACCCGCTCGGTAATGGCCTTGATGGTGCCGCCCTTGCCGGCGCCATCACGGCCTTCGAAGACAATGCATACCTTCAGCCCCTTGGCCACCACCCACTCCTGCAGCTTTACCAGCTCTACATGCAGATGCTTGAGCGCTTTTTCGTAGGCCTTGCCGCCCAGTTTTTCTGGCTGTTGCTGGGTGGATTTCTTCCTGGACGGCTTCGACATGACACTCTCCTGAGGGCGAATGAAGAGTCAGTATGGTCGATTCATACCGGTTTGCCGCTTCGCTTGCAGGTTGAGGGGGGGCTGCGGTGCAGCCCCGAGGAGGCGCTACTTGGCCAGCTTGTTGTAACTGGTCATCAGGTTGCGGTAGTCCGGTATATGGTTGGAGAACAGGGTACCCAAGCCCTCGACGTCGTTGCGCCAGTCGCGGTGCAGCTCGCAAGCCACGCCGAACCAGGTCATCAGCTGCGCCCCGGCAGCCTCCATGCGCCGCCACGCCGAGTCACGGGTCAGTTCGTTGAAGGTGCCAGAGGCGTCGGTGACGACGAACACCTCAAAGCCCTCCTCCAGCGCCGACAGGGCCGGGAAGGCCACGCACACTTCAGTGACCACACCGGCAATCAGCAGCTGCTTCTTGCCGGTGGCTTTTACGGCTTTGACAAAGTCTTCGTTGTCCCAGGCATTGATGTTGCCGGGGCGCGCAATGTAGGGGGCGTCGGGGAACTGCTCTTTCAGTTCCGGCACCAGCGGGCCATTGGGGCCGGTCTCGAAGCTGGTGGTAAGGATGGTCGGCAGCTTGAAGTACTTGGCCAGGTCGGCCAGGGCCAGTACGTTGTTCTTGAAGCGGTCGGGGTCGATGTCCCTTACCAGCGAGAGCAGGCCGGCCTGGTGGTCGACCAGCAGTACGGCGGCGTTGTTCTTGTCCAGACGCTTGTATTGGAAGGTCACGGTGAACTCCTTGCTTCAGCGGGTTGGGAGTATCAGCGTAGGCAAGGATGAACGGTGGGACAGACCGTCAGTCGGTTCGCCTGTTGTTGCCTGTACTGGCCTCATCGCCGGCAAGCCAGCTCCCACAGAGTGGCGCCCGGGCAGAACCTGCGCCCCGCCATCACTTCACAAATTCCTGAACTGATTATTTGCCTTCAGCGATTTTTCCCCTCGCCAACCGCCACCAGAATCGCTTCACCATAATCACAAAAACCGTGAGGCCACTCCCGTGGACCAGACACTTCAGGTGCGCCAAGCCGCCGCCGACCTCGTTGCCGCGTTCGCCAGCAACGACACCGCCCGCTATTTCGCCTGTTTCAGGGAAGACGCGACGTTCCTTTTCCACACCTTGCCGCAACCGCTGCTGTCGCGCCGTGCCTACGAAGACCTCTGGGCCCAGTGGCAGGCCGAAGGGTTTGCAGTGCTCGCCTGCGAATCGGCCAATGCCCACGTGAGCCTGCACGGCGATGTGGCGATCTTCATGCACGATGTGGCCACGCATATCCGCATCGCCGGTGAAGAACACCGCATGAGCGAGCGCGAGACTATCGTCTTCCGCCGCCAGGGTGACCAGTGGCTGGCCTGCCACGAGCACCTGTCGGTCGTCTCGCCGGCCTGATCACTTTTTTACGCGGCCCTGCCGCCCTGCCATCGCACCCACAAGAAGGCCCGCGCACTGCGCCGGCTACAACAACCGCGCTGGAGCATCACCATGAGCCACTCGACCGGTATCGAGACCAACGGCGTCGAACAGATCCCTGATGATCAACGCGACGCCTCCCCGCTGGACCTCTTCCGCCTGATCTTCGGCGGCGCCAATACCTTCGCCACCGCAGTGCTGGGCAGCTTCCCCGTGCTGTTCGGCCTGTCGTTCCAGGCGGGCGTTTGGGCCATTCTGCTCGGCGTTGGCGTGGGCGCCCTGATTCTTGCGCCGATGGGTTTGTTCGGCGCACTCAACGGTACCAACAACGCCGTGTCGTCGGGCGCGCACTTTGGTGTGCACGGGCGTATCGTCGGCTCGTTCCTGTCGCTGCTCACGGCCGTGGCGTTCTTCTCGCTGTCGGTGTGGAGCTCGGGCGACGCCCTGGTCGGCGGTGCCAAGCGCCTGGCCGGCCTGCCGGAAACCGACCTCACCCTGGGCCTGGCCTACGGCCTGTTCGCGGTGCTGGTGCTGGTGGTGTGCATCTTTGGCTTCCGCTTCATGCTGTGGGTGAACAAGATTGCCGTGTGGGCTTCAAGCCTGCTGTTCCTGCTGGGCATCGTGGCCTTTGCCGGGCCGTTCGATGCCGGCTACGCAGGCAGCGTCAACCTTGGCCAGGCAGGCTTCTGGGCGGCGTTCGTCGGTGCGGCGATCCTGGCCATGAGCAACCCCGTGTCGTTCGGCGCTTTCCTGGGCGACTGGTCGCGCTATATCCCGCGTGAAACACCCAAGGCGCGCATCATGCTGGCGGTGATAGCAGCCCAGGGCGCAACGCTGATTCCTTTCCTGTTCGGCCTTTGCACCGCCACCTTGGTAGCGACCCAGGCACCGGACTACATCGCCGCCAATAATTATGTGGGTGGCCTGTTGGCAGTGGCGCCAAGCTGGTTCTTCCTGCCGGTGTGCCTGATTGCGGTGATCGGCGGCATGTCCACCGGCACCACTGCGCTGTATGGCACCGGCCTGGACATGTCCAGCGTGTTCCCGCGCCTGCTCAGCCGCGCCGGCGCCACGCTGCTGATCGGTGTGCTGGCAATCGGCTTCATCTTTGTCGGCCGTTTCACTTTCAACCTGGTGCAAAGCGTGTCGACCTTCGCGGTACTCATCATCACCTGCACAAGCCCATGGATGGTGATCATGATCCTCGGCCTGATCACTCGCCGCGGCTTCTACCACGCCGATGACCTGCAGGTATTCACCCGCGGCCAGCGTGGTGGCCACTACTGGTTCCAGCATGGCTGGAACTGGCGCGGCATGGGGGCGTGGCTCCCCAGCGCGGCGGTCGGCCTGTGCTTCGTCAACCTGCCCGGGCAGTTCGTCGGCCCGCTGGGCGACCTGGCCGGCGGCATCGACCTGAGCCTGCCGGTCACCCTGGGGCTGGCTGGCGTGCTGTACCTGCTGCTGCTCAACCTGTTCCCTGAACCTGCGGGCGTGTATGGCCCCCAGGGCCCGCGCTGGGTGCGGTGCAAAAGCACCGCGCACACGCCTGTGACCACTGCCGAAATGGCCTGACTGGAAACCGACCATGACCAACTCCCACTACATCGCCGGCCGCTGGGTCGAAGGCCAAGGCAACGACTGCATCAGCGTCAATGACCCTGCGCTGGGGCAACCGTTCGCCGAGTTCATGGCTGCCAGCGTGGCCCAGGTCGACCAGGCCGTAGCCGCTGCCCGCAGCGCCCTGCCCGCCTGGAAAAGCACCAGCGCCAGCGAACGTGCAGCTTTCCTGCGCGGCTTTGCCGAGCAGCTCGGGCAGCGCCGTGAAGCGCTGATCGCCTTGCAGATGCGCAACAACGGCAAGCCCCGTCACGAGGCGGAAATCGACCTGGATGACGCCATCGCCACCTTCGGCTACTACGCCGAGCTCGCAGAGCAGTTGCCTGCGAAGCATCGCGACGTCCCGCTGGCCGCCCCAGGCTTCACTGCGCGCACCCGCCTGGAGCCGGTGGGTGTGGTCGGCCTGATCGTACCGTGGAACTTCCCGCTGGTGACCAGCGCCTGGAAGCTCGCGCCGGCCTTGGCTGCCGGGTGCACCGTGGTGCTCAAGCCATCGGAGGTCACCCCGCTGATCGAGCAGGCCTACGGCCAGATTGCCGACGCTCTGGGCCTGCCGGCGGGGGTGCTGAACATCGTCAACGGCAAGGCCGAGACCGGCGCCGCGCTGAGCAATCACAATGGCCTGGACAAACTGTCGTTCACCGGCAGCAACAGCGTCGGCAGCCAGGTGATGCGCAGTGCGTCGGCACAGTGCCGGCCGGTGACGCTGGAGCTGGGCGGCAAGTCGGCGATCGTGGTGTTTGACGATTGCGATGTCGACCAGGCGGTAGAGTGGATTGTCGCCGGCATCAGCTGGAACGCCGGACAGATGTGTTCAGCCACGTCACGGCTGCTGGTGCAGAACGGTATTGCCGATACGCTACTGCCACGCTTGCAGGCGGCACTGGAAAACCTGCGGGTTGGCAACCCGTTGACCGAAGAGGTCGACATGGGCCCGCTGACCAGCCAGGCGCAGTGGCTGAAAGTGGCCGGTTACTTTGCCACGGCCCGGGAAGAAGGCTTGCAGTGCCTGGCCGGTGGCAAGGCGCTTGACCGTGACGGCTGGTTCGTCAGCCCGACGCTGTATACCGACGTGCCGAAACACAGCCGCCTGTGGACCGAGGAAATCTTTGGCCCGGTGCTGTGCGCACGGCGGTTTGCCAGTGAGGAACAGGCGATTGCCGAGGCCAACGACAGCCGCTTCGGGCTGGTCGCAACAGTGTGCTCTGCCGACCTGGCGCGTGCCGAGCGCGTGGCCGATGCCCTGGAGGTTGGCCACGTGTGGATCAACTCGGTGCAGGCGGTGTTCGTCGAAACCTCGTGGGGCGGTACCAAGGGTAGCGGCATCGGCCGTGAGCTGGGGCCTTGGGGGTTGTCGGCCTACCAATCGGTCAAGCATGTGACGCGTTGCCTCGGCTGATATCGCAAGGGGCCGCGTTGCCGCCCATTCGCGGGTAAACCCGCTCCCACAAGTACGGTGCTGTCCTTGAAAATTGCACTGAACCTGTGGGAGCGGGTTCACCCGCGAAGAGGCCGGTACAGGTAGAACAAAACTCCGCCCCGCGTGACTTTCTCCGCCCGCTGCAAAGTCCCACTTCCTGGTACCCCAACAATCACAACACCAGGCCGGACCACCCATGCACCCTCAACGCACCGCCTTGCACAACGAACTGCACGCCCGCCCGTCGCTGTACTTCGACGGCCCGGCGTATGTCTTCCACCTGGCCTTGCTCGGCGGTGATGCTGCCTGTGCAGCGCTGCTGCAACGCTGCTGCCCGGAGGCCCTGGACACCGCTGCCGCGCAAGGCATCACCTGCCTGGATGGCCACCCGTTCAAGTGGGAACGCCACACCGAGTTCTTCACCCTGACACTGGTGGTGCCGTGCGCTGCCACCGACACCGAATGGCGGCCCCTGCCTCCCGTGCTGGCCGAAGCCATCGCCCCGCAGGTGGCGCAGGTGATCAACGCCGTGCAGGTGCTGGTGCGTGACGAACAGGGGCTTGACCTGCCTCGCTATGGTTTCAAAGATCCGTGCGGCTCGTGCGTTGGCGGGGGCGATGCGGTGGTGTGGAGCGATTTCCGCCTGACCGAAGATGGTACCAACCGTTTCCTGTTCATCAACCGCCGCCTCAATGCCTACCGCCAGGGCCGCATGATCCGCCGTCTGCTGGAAATCGAGACGTACCGCATGATGGCCTCGCTGACCCTGGCCACGGCCAAGGCTCTGAGCCAAGAACTGGATACTTTCGACAAGACGTTGGTCAGCCTCTCGGAGCGCAGTGCCGGGGGGGACGGCCATGACTCCAAAGGGTTACTGGACGCCATTGCCCACTTGTCACGCCAGGTGGTCAGCCACACGGTAAAAACCCGCCACCGCTTCGGCGCCACCCAGGCCTATGCGCAACTGGTGTTCGAACGCCTGGGCGAGCTGCGGGAAAGCCATGTAGGCGACTGCCAGCGCCTGGGGGTGTTCATCGAGCGTCGGTTCAAGCCGACTGTGCGCTATTGCGCGGCGACCGAGCAGCGGCTGGAGCAATTGGCGAAAAACGTGGCGAACCTGGGCGACCTGTTGCAGGCGCGTGTTCAGGTAGAAATGGAAGAACAGAACGCCGAGATCCTGCGCAGCCTCAATGCCCGGGCCGATGCCCAGGTGAAGATCCAGCGGGCGGTAGAGGGGCTGTCGATCATTGCCATCACCTACTACCTGCTGAATTTGTTCAAGCTGCTGTATGGCGGGCTGAATGTGCTGGGGTTGGGGCTGACGGCGCGGGATGGATTGCTGGCCATGGCGCCTCCGGTGCTGCTGGTATTGTTGGTGATTCTGCTGAGGATCAAGCAGGCCAAGCAGCATTGAATTCGGGGGCGCTATGCGCCACTTTCGCGGCACAAGGCCGCTCCTACAAGGGATCGCGTGCCCTGATAGCGTTCGCATTCCCTGTAGGAGCGGCCTTGTGCCGCGAAAGGGCTGCGCAGCAGCCCCCGCTCTTTACACCGACTCGTCAGCGGGGCGCGTACCCTCCTGCACCAGCACCATGCTCTGCGGCGAAGACAGCGGAATGCCTTCATCACGCAGCCGCCCAAGAATGGTGAACAGCAAGTCGCTACGGGTGCCTGACACCTGCCGCGGCCCCGCCACGTAACCACTGACGCCAATCACCATGCCACTGGCAGTCAGGTCCTTGAACGACACCGAAGTGGCGGGCGCATCCAGAATCGCCTCATGCTCGTGGTACGCCGTCAACAACAGCTCGCGTACCCGGTTGGCGTCGGTCTCCAATGGCAGGGTCAAGGTAATGCCGACCACGCCCAGCGCATTGCCCATGGTCACGTTGCGCACGTTCTGCGAAATGAACTGGGAATTAGGCACGATCACCGTCGAGCGGTCGGACATCTGAATTTCGGTGGCGCGCACATTGATGCGGCGGATATCCCCCTCGACGCCCGCCAGGCTGACCCAGTCGCCCACCTTGACGGGGCGCTCGGTGAGCAGGATCAGGCCGGAGATGAAGTTCTGCACGATTTGCTGCAAGCCAAAACCGATACCCACCGACAGGGCACTGACCACCCAAGTCAGGCTGGTGAGGTTGATGCGCAGGGTCGACATTACCAGCATGGCCAGGAACAGGAAGCCCAGGTAGCCCACCAGGGTCACCAGCGAGGCACGCATGCCGGCGTCCATGTCGGTTTCCGGCAGCAGGCGGTCACTCAGCCAGCGCTTGACCACGCGAATGGCGAACAGGCCACCGAAGAAGATCGCCAGGGCCAGCAGGATATCCTGCGGCACGATGTTGAGGTTGCCAAGCAGCTTGCCGCCGGTGCCGTCCCAGTCGCCCAGGCTCATCAGCAGCTCGCTGGGGCTGGTGCCCGACGGCATCAGCACCAGCAACAGCGCCAGGAACAGGATGACGGTACGGCCGATGCCGGCCAGGACAGTGCTGGCCTGTGCCTGGTGGCGAGGCGCCAGGCCCAGGGTCGAGGCCAGCGCCAGACCACCTGGCTGACGTGGCGACAGCAAGGTTTCGCACAGGTCACCGAAGAAGGTGGTCAGCAAGTAGGCACAGGTGACCACCAGGCTGACCCACAGCAATTTGGCGGTGAGGAAATAGGCGAGTGTCAGATAGCCGGTGAGCAGGGCCAGCAAGATCAGCGTCAGCCAGATCACCATCACGAACGGGATCAGCCCGGTCAGGCCAGTGGGGCGCTCCAGATCATGCTTGCGCAGGGTTCGGCGATAACCTAGCAATGCGCCGGCAAAGATAAGCGCCACCACCAGCGCGGTGAGGCCATTGACCGCCACAGTCAGTGCCAGGCTGGCGCCGATGACGCTGTTGATGCGCTCCATGGTCATCATGACCATCAGCGCCAACGCCAGTACCTTCGGGAACCAACCGAGCGCACTGGCCACTTCGTCATGGATCGGCGGCAGGCGCCAGGACGGGCGCTGCAGCATCAGCATGGCGCGGCCCAGGCCGGTGATGAAGGCGCTGAACACCACCAGGGTAAGGATGTGGTTGACCAGGCTTGCGATATCGGAGCCTAGCTGTGCGCTGCTCTCCAGGCCCCAGCGCAGCAGCGATACAGAGCCGGCAATGGTACCCAGGGTTGCCAGGCTGACGCCAAGCGCCAAGGCGCTGCGGCGCAAGCGGCCCTCGGGCAACCAGCCGACCATGGCACTGGCCAGCAGACGCTCGAGCACACGGCGCACCAAGGTCCAGACCAGAATCGCCGCCACCAGGCTGGTAATGAACAGCCAGCGGTTTTCGGCGCTGAGGGCACTGCCAATGGCATCGGCCGCCTCGCCGCGCAGGTCACGCACACGCGCCACGTCGTCCTGGGTAGGGCGGATGATGCTTTGCCAGAACGCCGGGCTTAGTGGCGAAGCCGCACGGCTGGTGATTTGCGAATTGAACTGGCTACGGCGCAGGTTGACGATTTGCGTGGAAAGGTCGCGAGCCGACTGATTCAGCTTGGTGGCCTGATCCTGCTGGGCTACCAGCGCCTTTTTTTCGGCCTCCAGCGCTTTGCGCTGCTGCGTGAGGGTGGCGGCCTCGTCCGGCTGGGCCGGGCCGATGACCTTCAGCTTGTCCTCGAGTTTTTCCAGGTCGGCGGTGCGCTGGGTACTCAATGCATCAGCCTGGCGCTGAACCTGCATCGCCGCCAGGCGCAATTGCGACAGCAGGTCGTCGTTGGCCTCGCTGGTGACGCCCTGGCGGATCAGGTCCAGCCGGTCGCTCAGCTGTTCGATGCTGGCGTTTTCATCCAGCGCTGGCGCATCGGCAGCCACCAGATTGGACAATGGCGTGGCCGGGGCCGACCAGGCCGGGCTGGCAATGGCCAGCATCAGGGCCAACAGGACCATCAGGCCTGGGCAAAAACGGGCAAGGCTGACACGCCTCATCGAAGTATCCTCTTTACAACTCGATTTGGCGGGGGATTCTACGCGGCTTCAGGCTATCAGGAGAGTGCCGTCTCTCGCGTGAGCAGTTGCTGTTTGCGCTCGACACCCCAACGGTAGCCACTGATATCGCCGTCCCGACGCACCACCCGATGGCAAGGGATGGCCACGGCGATGTGGTTGGCCGCACAGGCCATGGCCACCGCGCGCACCGCTTTGGGCGCACCGATTCGTTCGGCAATGTCGGTGTAGCTGACCCGGCTGCCGGCCGGCACCTCGCGCAGGGCCTGCCACACCCGCTCCTGAAACGCCGTACCTTGCACATCCAGTGGCAACGCCAGGCCCAGTGCCGGGGCTTCGACAAAGCCCACCACTTCGGCGACCAACTGTTCGTAGGCACTGTCGCCGCCGATCAGGCGGGCCTTGGGGAACTGGTCCTGCAGGTCGTGCAACAGGGACTCGGGGTCGTCGCCCAGCAAAATCGCGCAAATGCCCTTCTCGCTCTGGGCCACCAGGATCGCCCCCAGCGAACACTGGCCGAGGGCGAAGTGGATGGTGGCCCCTGCGCCACCGGCACGGTACTGGCGGGGGAGCATGCCCAGGCGCTGATCGGCGCTTTCGTAGAAGCGGCTGTTGGAGTTGAAGCCGGCATCGTAGATGGCGTCGGTGACTGAACGCTGGCCATCTTCCAGGTGCTCACGCAGGCGCCGGGCACGGAAGGCAGTGGCATAGGCCTTGGGGGTAACGCCGGTTTCGGCCTTGAACAAGCGGTGCAGGTGGAAGGCGCTTACGGCCAGTTGCGCACTGAGCTGGTCGAGGCTGGGCGCAGGGTCGATGGTTTCGATCAGGCGGCAGGCGCGGGTGATCAGTTGGCTATGGCGGGCGGCGCTGGCCTTGCTGATACAACGTTTGCAGGCACGATAGCCCGCGGCTTCGGCAGCAGCCGGGGTGTCGTAGAATTCGACATTGGTGCGCTTGGCCATGCGAGATTTGCAGCCGGGGTGGCAGTACACGCCCGTGGTACGTACGGCGTAGACGAAGTGGCCTGTGGCGGTGGAGTCGCGGGACGCCACGGCTTGCCAGCGTTGGTCGGGGGTGGTGTAGAGATTCATGGGTTAGCATCCAGATAAGTTGTCGCCTGTACGGGCCTCTTCGCGGGCACGCCCGCTCCCACAGATCCTCTGCAGGGTTCGAGCCTTGCGCGGTCCCTGTGGGAGCGGGCATGCCCGCGAAGGGGCCCGTACAGGCGATGCAAAACTTCAGGCCCGCCACAGGTACCAGGCCGCCACGGTCCGAAACGGCCGCCAGCCGCCGCCCAGGGAGCGCATCTGCGCCGGTGTCGGCGCTTTGTCCAGGCCCTTTAGCCGTCGGTATCCCTCGCGAACGCCAAAATCGTCCACCGGCAGAATGTCCGAACGCTCCAGGCTATAAATCAGCAGCATCTCCACCGTCCATCGCCCTACCCCACGCAAGGCTACCAGGCGTTCGATCAGTGCTTCGTCGGCCATGGTCAATGCCTCTTCACGCGTTGGTACCAGGCCTTCCAGCCGCGCCTGGGCAATGCCCTGAATCGTCGCCAGCTTGCTCGCCGAAAAGCCGCAGGCACGCAGGATTTGCGGGCTGACCGTCAGCAATTGCTCTGCCGTCGGGAACGCACTCTCCGGGAACAACGCCAGCAACCGGCCAAGGATTGCTTCGGCAGCACGGGCATGCAGTTGCTGGTAGGCAATGGCCCGCACCAACGCCTCGTAAGGCTCCCGCCCCGGCGTGGCCTGGTGCAGGCAAGGCCCGGTCGCAGCAATGTGCCGCGACCAGTCCGGGTCGAGTGCTGCCAGGTATTCAGTGGCCTTGCGGTAGGCCTCGGGTGAAAGGTCGGCCAGTATCATGGCGCCTCCAACAGGTTGAATGCAGGGCCAGCTTAGCCCAACCATTCATCGGTTAAACGCCGGTTCTTGCGCGGCGAATTCCTGGCATACCATTGCCCTGTGCCGTTATCCCCGCATAGAATTGAGAACTATTCACAATCGCACAGTTCACAGGACCGGGCCCTCGTTACGATGCAGATCAACGACACGTTCAAGCCGACCGAGGTCGCTCTGCTCTATCAGGCCCACCATAGCTGGCTTCGCGGCTGGTTGCGCAACCGGGTGGGGTGCAGCGAGCATGCGGCCGACCTGGCCCAGGACACCTTCGTGCGGCTATTGCGGGCCCGCCAGGTTTCGCCGCTTAAAGAGCCACGCGCCTATCTCAGCAGCATCGCCCGTGGCCTGATGATCGACCAGTTCCGCCGTCGCGCACTGGAACACGCCTACCAGCAAAGTCTGGCCCACCTGCCCGAAGCCGAGGCACCCAGCGAAGAGCACCGGCTGGTCATTCTCGATGCCCTGGACCGCCTCGACCGTGCCCTGAACCAGCTCAAGCCGCGTGTTCGCCAGGCGTTTCTGCTGGCTCAACTGGACGGCTTGAGCATCGTGCAGATCGCCCAGCAGCTGGAAGTGTCGCGGGCCACCGTCGAGCGGGACCTGGCCAAAGCCTTGGGTGTCTGCTACCGGTTGCGTTACGCCGATGCATGAGCACGCCCCGGCACAGGCACAGGTCGACCAAGCCATCGACTGGCTGGTGAAGCTGCGCTTCGACCGCCCCACCCCCCGTACTGAGCAGCAATTCCAGCACTGGCTGGCCAGCCACCCGCACAACCCGCTGGCCTGGCAACGGGTCAGCCAACTGGGCGACGAACTGGCCGGGCTGCCCAAGGACCTGAGCCGGCGCACCCTGGACGGCAGCCAGCGCCAGCGCAGCAGCCGACGAGACCACCTCAAGCTACTGGCGCTGCTGGCCGTGAGCGGCAGCCTGGGCTGGGCCATGCGCGAACCTATGGGCCTGCCGCAACTGCTGGCCGACAGCAGCACCGCCACAGGTGAACGGCGCCAGTGGCAAGCCAGCGATGGCAGCCACATACAGCTCAACACAGCCAGCGCTATCGACCTGCATTACAGCGCCGGGCAACGCCAGCTGGAACTGGTACGTGGCGAGGTCAGCCTGGACAGCAACCCCAACGACACTCGCCCGTTCCACATCGACACCCGCGTCGGGCCGCTGACCACCCTCAACGGCCAGGTGCTGCTGCGCGAAAACAGCCAGGGCCTGCTGCTGGCGGTGCGCCGTGGTGCAGTCACGCTGTTCCCCACATCGCCCTCGCCGCGGCAGGTGCATTCGGGCGAAACCGTGCAGGTGGGGGCCAATGGCAGTATTCACGCGGTGACGCTGCACAGCGACCCGTGGGGCTGGACCGACGGGGTGCTCAGTGTGCAGCAAATGCCACTGGCCGAGTTTGCCGCAGAGCTCGCCCGCTACCGCCCCGGCCTGTTGCGCTGCGCCCCTGAGGTGGCGAATTTGAAGGTGTCAGGTACCTATCAGTTGGGCGACACCCGTCAGATTTTGCAGCTGCTCACCCGCAGCCTGCCGGTGCGTATCGACTACCGCACGCGTTATTGGGTAAGCATCGGCGCGGCGTGAACGTCTGTCTGACCGGCTACCTCCTGCAGTTATCGGTCCGCCACTGGCCGCATCCGCCCATGGCGCCGGTATGACTGCCTGGCAAAGCACACGAACAGCCCGGCCATCAGCGCCAGCGCCATGGGCAGGCCATGCGGGGCCACATCCATCGCAGCGCCACTGACCAGCGGTCCGATCAGGCTACCCACCCCCCACAGCAAACCCACGCTGGCATTGGCAGTGACCAGGTCCTGGCCCTTGAAACGTTGCCCGATCAGCACCAGCGCCAGGGTATAGATGCCCCCCGCAACCGCTCCAAGCACCACCAGCAGCGGCCACAGCAGCCAGGTCATGTTCAGCAGCCACGGCAGGCCGATGCCAATCGACATCGCCACCAGCCCGCACGCCAGGTGCAGCCCGGTGCGCTCCACCCTGTCGGCCAACCAGCCCAGCGGCAGCTGGAACAGCATGTCGCCGGCAAACACCACGGTCACCATCAGCGCCGCCACGCCCACGGCAAAGCCATGGCTGGAGGCGTACACCGGCAACAGCGACAGCACCACCGCATCGAAGAACGAGAAGAACAGCACCGCCACACACAACGCCGGTGCCACGCGGAAGAACCCCGCCAGGCCGAAGCTCTTGTCGCCCTCTTCATGCTCGACATGATCATTGGGTACGGTCAGCACGATGCACAGCAACGCCAGGCCATAGCAGGCGGTGACCACACCGGTGATCCACGGGCTGTTGGCGCCCAGCACCGCGAGCATGGCCGGGCCGAGTACCTGGAAGCCGGTAAAGCTGGTGGCATAAAGGGCCATGATCTTGCCGCGATTGTGATCAGGGCACAGTTCGTTGACCCACGACTCGCCGAGGATGATGGCGATGCCCATCCCCAGCCCCAGGCCCAGGCGCAGCAGCCCCAGCAGCCACAGCGAGGCGAAAGCCGACTCGAGCAAGGCGATGCTGACGGTGCACAGGCTGAAACTCAGCAGGTAGATGGTGCGCCGGGTGAAGTGGCGGCAGCAGGCGTCGACCAGGAACGCCGAGAGCATCATGCCCGCAGCGGGAATGGCCGAGATGATGCCGATTTCCAGGGTACTGGCCCCGGCCTCATGCAGGCGCAACGACACCAGTGGCAGGCTGGCCCCCAGGCTGAAGCCCACGACAGAAACGGCGAACAACAGGCCCGCCAGCAAACGCATGTTCATGTACCACTCCTTGCAAACCAGAAAGACGTGCAGACACAGGCGCGCACGCCGGGGGGCGAGCGACGCAAAAGCGCAGATCAGTTCAGGCGAGGTGTGGCGAGAAGGTGAAGGCAAACAGCACGCTGCGGCGACGCTTGAGCACCGTGTCGCTCGGCCAGGCACGACGCAGGGCCTGGAGGGCAGGCTGGCGGGCATGTGGGAGGGACGGGTTACGGCGCATTGCTTTGGCTACTACGCAGGTGGTGGGTAAAAAGAGGCGGCACTCTAGCTACCTCAAGGGGGGGTAGTCAATCGGCCAGGGGCCTCTACGAGGCCCATTCGCAGCACAAGGCTGCTCCTACAACGAGCGCGTGCTGCCTGTAGGAGCAGCCTTGTGCTGCGAATGGGCTGCAAAGCAGCCCCCAGCAATTTCAGCGTTTACCTGTAGACGGCAAGAACACCGCCAGCAACCCGAACAACGGCAGGAACGAGCACAGCCCGTACACATACTCGATACCGCGCAGGTCCGCCACATACCCCAGCAGCGCCGCCCCAATGCCGCCAAAGCCGAACATCAGCCCGAAGAAAATGCCGGCGATCATGCCCACGCTACCCGGCACCAGTTCCTGCGCATACACCACGATCGCGGAAAACGCCGAGGCCAGGATAAAGCCGATCACCACGCTCAGCACGGTGGTCCAGAACAGGTCCGCATACGGCAGCGCCAAGGTGAACGGCGTCACCCCCAGGATCGAGAACCAGATCACGGCCTTGCGCCCGATGCGGTCCCCGATCGGGCCGCCAAAGAACGTGCCCGCCGCCACTGCCCCCAGGAACAGGAACAGGTGCAACTGCGAGCTGGCCACCGACACATCGAACTTCTCGATCAGGTAGAAGGTGAAATAGCTGGTGAAGCTGGCCATGTAGAAGTACTTGGAGAACACCAGCAGGCCCAGCACGATCAGCGCCGCGATCACCCGGTTGCGGGAAATGCCATGGGTGGCCTGCACCGCCTTGCGCGCCTTGGCCTGGTTGAGGTGTTCCTTGTACCAGCTGCGCAGCATCAGGGTTACACCGAGGAAGAACAAACCGGCCAGGCCGAACCAGGCCACGTGGGTCTGGCCGAACGGAATGACGATGGCCGCCGCCAGCAGTGGGCCCAGAGCAGAACCGGTGTTGCCACCAACCTGGAAAGTCGATTGGGCCAGGCCGAAGCGCCCGCCAGAGGCCAGGCGCGCAATACGCGAGGTTTCCGGGTGGAACGTCGACGAGCCGATCCCCACCAGCGCCGAGGCCAGCAGAATCATCGGGAAGCTGCCGACGAAGGCCAGCATCACGATGCCCACCAACGTGCACAAGGTGCCCAGCGGCAACAGGTTCGGCGTTGGCCGGCGGTCGGTAAAAAAGCCGACCCAGGGTTGCAGCAGCGAAGCGGTGATCTGGAACGTCAGGGTAATCAGGCCGATCTGGGCGAAGCTCAGGTCGTAATTGGCCTTGAGCATCGGGTAGATCGCCGGCAGCACCGACTGGATCAGGTCGTTGATCAAGTGCGCCAGGGCGCAGAAGCCGATGATGCGCATTACCAGCGGCGTCGCTTGGCTCGCCGCTGCGCTGGTGGACGCCGGGGAGGCGCTACTGGTGGCCATGTGCCTGAATCTCCGTCCGCAGTTTGGGATCCGATTATCGGGAAACAAATAGATACATAGCTACCTTTTTTATCCCTCTGTCGCAACGTACTTGAAAATGGTTCTCAATATAATTAGCATCCTCGACTTATATCCCTGTCATCGTTGGGCGAAACGGCCCCTATCGTGAGCAGACCGACCCCATGAGCCCGATGCCCGCCAAGCAGCTGCAGCCCGACCCACAGCAGGAAGCGCTGGAGTGGTTCTCGCTGTTGCGCCAGCCCGGTTGCGACGACACCCAGCGCCAGGCATTTGCAGCCTGGTGCCAGCTACCAGACAACGCCCATGCCTATGCCGAGCTGGAGACTTTCTGGCAACAGCTGCAACCACCCCCCGCCCGCCCCCGCCCACGGCACGTAAATGAACGCCGCAGCCACCAGGGCAAATGGTTGGCGCTTGTGTTTCTGCTCGGGTTGGGCGCGGCGGCCTACCTCTACTGGCCGCTGATGCAGCGCCTGGCCAGCGAGCTGCACACCGATGTGGGCGAGCGGCGCAGCACACGCCTGGCTGATGGCACGACCCTGAACCTGGACAGCGCCAGCGCAATGAACGTCGACCTGCGCGGCCGCACCCGTCAGCTGCACCTGGTGCAGGGCCAGGTGTTCCTGGAAGTCGTGCTCGACGGGCGGGCCATGGAAGTGGAAGTGGGCAACGCCCGCATCCAGGTGTTCGGTACCCGCCTGCAGGTAGCCCGCCATGCCGGTCATGATGAACTTGTCGTACTCAGTGGCAAGGCCATGGTTATCCAAGGGGGTGAACAGCGCATGGTATCGGCCGGTGAGCAGGTCACCTTCGATGACACCCGCATTGGCCCGGTGCACAAAGCTGACCTGAAAACCGCTGACAGCTGGCGCACCGGCCGCCTGAAAGCCACCGACATGCCTTTGGGGCAGGTGCTAAAGCGCCTTGCCGCCTACCAGGGGCAGCGGTTATGGATACTGGATGAACAAATGGCCCATCGGCGCGTGAGCGGCAATTTCAACCTCGACCGGCCTGGCGAAAGCTTGCAAACTCTGGCGGCGGCCCAGCATCTGCAGCTTCAAGGCGTGCTCGGGCACTGGCTTGTGGTGCGCTGAAACCACGCCCGGCGGCTAAGTTTTTGAAAGCGTGCAAATTTTTTTTGAAATGAGTGTTGACAGAGGGCCCGTTCAAGAGAATAATGCGCGCCATCGGCTACATAGCTCAGTTGGTTAGAGCATAGCATTCATAATGCTGGGGTCCGGGGTTCAAGTCCCTGTGTAGCCACCAAACAAGACGAAGGGCTTACCGCAAGGTAAGCCCTTTTTCTTTGCCTGCGAAAAAGCTGACACGCTTTCAGTTGGAGCAAGCAGTTACCCTCAACATGCAATCGCCCTTCAACGAATCCCCGTCACCGCCACCGCCAGCCCAAGGCCGATCAACGCCAGGCCGATGACTCGGTCCACCAGCGCTTGCCGGTCGATCATCGCCTTGCGCAAAACGGCACTTGAGAAAAACACCGCCACCAGACTGAACCACAACCAGTGGGCAAAGGACATGAATGCGCCGTAGGCGAAATCAAGTGCCAGGGGGCTGCCTGGTTGCACCACCTGGGTGAAAGCACTGATAACGAACAGCATGGTCTTGGGGTTCAGGGCATTGGTCAGAAAGCCAGTGCGCAGGGCTTGCAGCACGCTGGCGGTCGATTGACTGCCACCCTCGAGGTTGATGCGCTGAGTGTTGGTGAGCGACTTGTAGCCCAGGTAGATCAGGTACCCCGCCCCCAGCACTTTCATGGCCAGGAACAGCGCGGGGCTCTGGCTGATGATCACGGCAATGCCCAGCACCGTGTACAACACGTGCACCTGGACACCCAACGCGATACCCATCGCAGCGGCCAGCCCGGCCTTGCGGCCTTGTGCATAACTGCTACGGGTGACCATGGCGAAATCGGCGCCAGGGCTGATGACGGCGAGCAAGGTGAACAGGGCGACGGCGATGATTTCGGTCATGCTGATGGCTCTCGATAGGCTATGAAAATGCACAGGCCTGGGGATTATCGAGGGCTTATGAACCAGGAAAAATCGATTTATAGTGAGGCATATCTGATAGTTTTTTTCACAGAAAAATAACGCCTGTGCCGGCCTCTTCGCGGGCACGCCCGCTCCCACAGGGACCCCACCACACCTGAGAAAAGCACATTACCTGTGGGAGCGGGCATGCCCGCGAAGAGGCCGGCACAGGCCAAAAGGGATGCCATGAAACTGCCGCCGCTCAACGCCTTGCGCTACTTCGACATCGCCGCCCAGACCGAGAGCTTCGTGCGCGCCGCCGAGCACTTGCACGTCACCCACGGCGCGGTCAGCCGGCAAATACGCCTGCTTGAAGAAAGCCTTGGCGTGGAGCTGTTCGAGCGCCGTAACCGGGCCATCTTCCTCACCCCCGCCGGCCGTGCCCTGCAAGGCACCACCCAGGCGATTTTCGAACAGCTCGAAGGTGCCGTGCAGCGTTTGCAACAACAGGCCCGCGACAATGTGCTGGTGTTGTCCTGCGAGCCGACCATCGCCATGCGCTGGTTGATCCCGCGCCTACCCCGCTTCCATGCCGACCACCCCGACCTGCAGCTGCACCTGGTGGCCGCCGGCGGCCCACTGGACTTCGCCCGCAGCGGTGTCGACCTGGCCATCCGCCGCGATGATTTCCACTGGGACAACCAGCTGTATAACCAGAAAATCTGTGATGAATGGATCGGCCCGGTGTGCCACCCCACCGCCTCCACTCAGCTCGACGGCCAACGCCTGCTGCACAGCGCCACCCGCCCTGGCGCCTGGCGCACCTGGCTGCGACACAGCGGCCAACAGGCGCGGCGTAACGAACGCAGCGACTACGAGCACTTCTACCTGTCTATCCAGGCCGCCAGCGCTGGCCTGGGCCTGGCCATGGCCTCAGCCCTGATGGTGCGCGACGAACTCGACAGCGGGCAGTTGCAGGCACCGTTCGGTTTTGTGCGTGATGGCTCGGCCTACCACCTGCTCAGCCCACAGCCTCTGAACGACAGCGGCAAGCGCCAACGCTTCACAGAGTGGGTAATGGGCGAATGCCAGCGTTGCCTGGCTCACTTGGGCTTGAGGCAGAACGACGACCCCGCGCTACCATCGCCGCCCCAGGTGCGATAGCCAGCGGTATCCAGATGGATCCGCCCGGACGGGTAGCGCCCCAGGCCCATGCTCCAGGCCTGGCCATGCTGCTGCCAGAAACGGCAGAGCGGATTGGGGTCGGTCCAGGCCGGCAGCAGGATATCGACGGCGAAGGCGCGGGTATGGGCGCTGTTGGCAGCACCGCCTGCGCACGTATTCAGACGAGGGTCGCGGTAGGCCGAAACCACCTCGAACTGGCGCAGGATGCCTTGGTCGTTCAGCATCTTGATCAGCGAAAGGGTGGAGCGCACAGCCGGCCAGTTGCCGGTAGGCGGTACGGCAAAAGGAGACGCTCTACACAGCTTCCAGTCCGAGGCCGAACGCAGCAGTTGATGGATAGGCACAACACCGTAAAGACGGGCATCCACCAGCATTTCACGGAAGGGACGGGTTTGATGGTCGCCGGCCCACTGGGCGAACATCCACAGGTCGCGTTCGTCGGCGTGGGCAGCACCCGCTATCAGCAGGCCTGCCGCCAGAAGCAGTTTTTTCATTCTTCATCCATCCCTGCATAGAGAACAAACAAAGCTACGCGGTGGATGGCACCGACTACGCGAGGTCAATCCTCAAGCAGGGTGCAAGCCATCACCAGGGCGTCTTCACGGCCGCCGGCAATCGGATAATAGTCGCGGCGGCGGCCGATTTCGTTGAAACCGTAGCGCTCGTACAAACGATAGGCCGACTGGTTGCTGGCGCGCACCTCAAGGAAACACTCGCGGCCATTGAGCTGGTAGGCCCTGGCCATCAGGTGCTCCAGCAAGCGCAGGCCCAGCCCGCGCCCCTGGTTTTCCGGTTTGACGGTGATGTTGAGCAGGTGCGCCTCGTCGATGATCACGTTGATCACCCCATGGCCAACCTGCTGCTGGCCATCGAACATCAGCCAGACTTCGTAGGACTTGAGCGCATCCTGAAAGATCCCGCGGGTCCAGGGGTGACTGAACGCGGCATATTCGATCTTAAGTACGGCTTCCAGATCCGCCTCGGTCATCGGGCGGAAACTGATCGATTCACTCATTCAACGCTCTTCCAGCGCGCCATCAGCTGGCGCATGGCTTTCCAGACCTCCGCCTTGCGCTGCGGCTCGTCCATCAACAGTTCAAGGCCCGGCAGCGCCCAGGCGTCGCCCAGGCCGTCCAGCTTGAGGGTTTGGTAATAGGCCGCAGCATCGGCGTTGCCGGCAAAGCGCAGCGCCGGCATGCCAATCAGCCACAGGCAGGTACTCGGTGCATCTTCCAGGCGCGCCTGGACAAAGCCCTGAACGAAATCGCGCGCGGCTTCGGGGCCCTGGTCCATGTTGCCGCGGACCAGCAACGGCCAGCGCACCGGCTCGCCGATGATCTGCGGGGCGTCTGGCAGGCCGGCGGCGCGCAGCATGTCCTTGAGCAGCAGGTAGGACGGGTCACGGCTCTGGAAAGGCTGGCCGGTGGCCAGTTCCACCAGCAGCAGGCAGCTGCCAGCGCGCAACAACTGCAACGAGAAGCGCGGTGGCGGCACAGGGGCCGGGCGTGGTGGTACGGGCTGCTCTTCGGCCTCCACGGGCTTGGCGGCAGGCTTGGGCAGGCTGCCTGGGCGCGGGATCTCGATTTTCGGCCGCTCACCGGAACGGGCCTGAGGAATCGCGGGCGCTTCGTTTGCAGCCGGTGCCGGCATGACCTCGAAATCGATGTCCTCGACCTGCGCCACCGGCATTAGCAGCTCGGGGCGCGACGGTGCGGCGAACGGCAGTTCGGCGCGCGGCAGCCAATGCACCACTTGCATGGCGGAAAGGTAGGCGCGGCGACGGGGTTCGGTCAGCAAGGGGCGGGTATCCGAGGGGCTCAAGGCAGTTGGGCATTCTAACGTGTACGCCGTGGTTTTTGCAGCGCCTATCAGACCGAGCGCCACCACAAAAACAACGCCATACACACACAAGCAAAAAGGTTATCCCCCATTACAGACCAAGGGGTGAAAACCTCCCCCCCGTATGCAGTACAATCGCCCCCTTTTTCTTGGCAACGAGTCGAAGCCAATGATCGAACCCAAGCGCGTCCTGCGCGCCCTAGCCGAACACTGGGCCCTGATCGAGCCGCTGTGCGAGCGTTTCGACCAGGGCACCCTGAGCCTGGTAGAACTGCGCCAGCATGTGGCCCGCCAGCAGCTCGAAAGCACGCCGCAGGACATCACCCAGCTACTCGACGTGTGGATCCGCCTGGATATCCTGGTCCCGGTGGCCAAAAGCCCGAACCGCTTCGAGCTCAACGCGCAGATCCACGACTTCCTTGCGTACCTGCGCCGCGAACACCGGCTGGGCCTGTGCCTGGAGATCGAAGCCTACCTGCGCCACCTTGAACGCCTGGCCGGCCATATCCAGGACGCCTTCGACAACCGCGACAGCGACGACCTGGCGCGCCAGCTGCGCCTGCTCGACATGCGCGTGCGCGATGTGCTGAAAAAGCTCGATAACGACGAACAGGCCCTGGTAGCCGTGGCCGAGCGGGCCAAGACCAGCAACCGGCAGATCCCGCTGCGCCAGCGTTACGCCGAAGTACTGGCCACCTGGGACGAATACGTCGAGCCGATGATCCAGCTGGTGAACGCTGACGGCGCCTTCGAACAAGGCGTGCGCAAGGTCGAGACCGTGCTGCTGAAGCTGCTGGGCGAACAGGCGCGCCTGGGCCACCTGGTCGACGACGACATGCTGCTGCGCACCCACGCACGCATCCTGGAAATGCAGACCAGCGCCCAGCTGACCCTGCGCCACGCCCGTGAACTGCTGCTGCCGCTGCGCGAAGAAGCCCGCCGTCACAACGCCGTGACCCGTGGCGCCGCGCTGGCCCTGTCGGTGATCCGGCGCAAGGGCATCGACGCCGTGCCGCAGGCGGCCATGCCGATGTTCACCCGCCCGCAGAGCACTTTCCTCGGCAGTGCCAGCCAGGTCGAAGCCTATGTGTACGCCCTGGCGCGCTTCGAGCCCAAGCCGGCGCGCTTCCCCAAGGCCCACAAGACCCAGTCCGGCGACTTGCCCCGTGCACCGCGCACGGTCAAGGAAATGGCCGAACGCTGCGAACAGGCCCTGCCGCTGCCCGACCTGATGGTCTGGCTGCTGGAACAGGAACCCGAAGGCGCCACCGACGAACTGCTGTACTGGTTCTCGCGCCTGTCGCGGGAAAAGCGCTTCAAGCGCGAACGCCTGGAACGCCGCGAGTACACCACCCAGGAACACTTGGTCAGCCTGCGCTCGTTCGCCCTGACCTCCAGCCGCGAAGACGCCACCAGCGCGCCTACCGAACCCAACGCGAGCCCAGCCCATGCATCTTGATCTTTCCGAACTGTCCCAGCTCGCGCCGATCTTCCGCGAGCTGTTCAAAGGCTTCCACGTCAGCCGCCGCGACCCCGAGCTGTACGCCCAGCTGTCGAACTTCCAGGACCAGTACCGCACCCTGTTCAAGGCCCTGGGCTTCGAGCTGGTGTGCGACACCCGCGGCTTTTATTACTTCGTGCCGGACATGACCGCCGCGCAGGTCAACAAGACCGCGCAGCGCCTGTCGCTGTTCACCTTCATCCTGGTTGAGCACCTGGCCGACCAGGGCCGTGACCCGATGGCGGTGCTCGACGGCGGCAGCATCGGTCGCGACGAACTGCCCTCGCTGCTGGACAAGTACCGCGACCTGTTCCTGCAGGCCGAAGTGCAGACCGTAGACGAGCTGGAAGAAAAAATCCTGCGCCGCATGACCCAGCTCGGCTTCGCCCATGAAGAAGGCGGCATCTACCGCTTCCTGCCGCCGATGCACCGCTTCCTCGATGTGTGCCTTTCGGTCCAGCAGGACCGCGATCTGGCCGCCACCCTGCACAGCGTCCTTCCGCTGCCGACCCCGGTGCTGGTCGAGGAAGAAAGCCCCGAAGAACTCAACCGCACCGACGACCCGCTCGACCTCACGCCTTTCGAGGGCGAGGAAAGCGAAGAGGACGCCCTGGCCCGGGCCATCCGCGAAGAGCAACAGGAGATTGACGCATGAGCCAGGAACGCTACGGCATCCGCCGCTTCGCACTGCTCAACACCGCTGGCTACAGCCTCGGCCTGTTCCCGCTGGAGCATCCGCTGTCGGTATACGGTGCCAACAACCTGGGTAAGTCGGCGTCGATCAACGCCCTGCAGTTCCCGATCCTGGCGCGTATGTCGGACATGAGCTTCGGCAAGTACAGCCTCGAGCAGTCACGCCGCTTCTACTTCGCCAGCGATACCTCGTACATTCTCTGCGAGCTGAGCCTGCCCCACGGCCCGCACGTGATCGGCGTGGTTGGCCGCGGCCCGGGCGGCGGCTTCGGTCACCAGTTCTTTGCCTACAAAGGTGAACTGGACCTGGCCCACTACCAGAAAAACGACACCTGCCTGCGCCAGAAAGAGCTGTTCACCAACCTGGAACGGCTGGGCATCAAGGCCTACGAGCTGAAGCCGGACGAACTGCGCCGCCTGCTGGTTGGCGGCCACACCTCGGTGCCGCTGGACCTGACCATGATCCCGCTGCGCTCCACCAGCGAGCAAAGCCTGAAAACCTTCCGCGCGCTGTTCATCAACCTGCTGCACATGCGCGAAATCACCGCAGCCAAGCTCAAGCAGCTGTTCCTTGACGCCTTCGAGCACAGCCTGCGTTCGGGCAGCGTCGACTATATCGCCGCGTGTGAGGAAGCCTTCCGCGACGTGCGCCGCATGGAACAGGACTACAACGCCCTGGTGGCTGCCGGCCCCCTGGTCGAGGCCCTGGCCGGTGGTGTGGCCCAGCGCGACATACTGCGCGGCAAGCTGCACCGCATTTCGCCGGTGCTCGATACCCTGCTGGGCACCTGGCAGGAATACGCCATGGCGCGCAAGGAAGAGCTGGTTATCCAGTCCGAGCACTACCGCGGCGAGCAGGACCGCCTGCAGAACGACCAGCGCGGTGGCACTCAGGAGCTGATGCGCCTGGAGCGCGAAATCACCGGTATCCAGCGCTGGCTGGGCGAGCTGTCGGTGCTCAAGCACCGCTTTGCCTTGGTCGATGACGTCAAGGTGCTGGAACAGCAACTGCTGGCGGCCAAGGATGCCCACGACGAACTGGCCGGCGCCCTGGCACAGTCGCGCCAGTTCTCCGCCGAAGACCTGGATGAGCGTGTACGCGACCTGGAAAAACGCCTGAAGCAGGTCAAGCAGCAGCTGGACCACGCTGACAACAACAGCTACGCCCGCCTGCGCGAGGAGTTCTCGCAACAGGACGTCGACCGCCTGATGCGCCTGTTCAACGGTGCGCTGTTCAGCCTGCCGCTGGGCGACCGTGGCATCGAACTGGACGACAGCGACCTGTGGGTAAAATCGTTGGAAGCGGTACTGGACGGCTTCAAGGGCGAACGCTTCGAAGCGCCGGGGCTGTCCATCGACCTCACCCACATTGATCCACCGGCGCTGCAGGCCCTGGCCGACCGCGCCGCCCTGCGCGACCAGAAAGAGCGCCTGGAAAAAGAGCTGAAACAGCTCAAGACCCAGCAGGCGGTCACCGCCGACCGCTCCGCCTCCAAGGCGCAAACCGAAACCCTGTACCAGCAAGTGCTGGACGCGCAGAAGGCGCTGGAAGATTTCCGCCGCAGCGAAACCCTGGCCGCCGAAGAGCCCGAGAAGCTGGAGCAGCTGTCGCAACTGGAAGCCGCCCAGGACGAACTCAAGCGCTCCAGTGATGCCTTCACCGAGCGCGTCCAGCAGCTGTCGGCCAAGCTGCAGCTGGTCGGCCGACAGATCGGCGACCTCGAGTCCAAGCAGCGCACCCTGGAAGACGCCCTGCGTCGTCGCCAGCTGCTGCCGGCCGACCTGCCCTACGGCACACCCTTCATGGAAGCCATCGACGACTCGATGGACAACCTGCTGCCGCTGCTCAACGACTACCAGGACAGCTGGCAGAGCCTGCAGCGGGTAGACAACCAGATCGAGGCGCTTTACGCCCAGGTGCGCCTCAAAGGCGTGGCCAAGTTCGACAGTGAAGACGACATGGAGCGCCGCCTGCAACTGCTGGTGAACGCCTATGCGCACCGCACCGAAGAAGCCCTGACCTTGGCCAAGGCACGCCGCGCGGCGGTCACCGACATCGCCCGGACCCTGCGCAACATCCGCAGCGACTATGACAGCCTCGAGCATCAGCTGGCCCTGTTCAACCGCGAGATCAACAAGCGTCAGGTCTCCAACCTGGAAAGCTTCCGCGTGGTGCTGGCGCCGAACAAGGAAGCGCTCAAGCACATCGACCAGATCATCCACAGCGCCGGCCAGTACGAAGAAGGCGAAACCCTGTCGGTGTTCGACCTGACCCAAAGCGCCGATCAGGACAACAAGAACGAAGAGGCCAAGGAGTACCTGGCACGCCTGGTGGCGGCCAACCACAACCAGCTGGGCCTGAAAGACCTGTTCGAGCTGGCGTTCGAAATCACCAAGGTCAACGGCCAGCCGATCATCCACGCCGACATCGACGGCGCTGCCTCCAACGGCACCACCATGACCATCAAGGCGCTGACCAACATGTACTTGTTGCTGCACCTGATGGACCGCGACCTGGCCGGGCGCATCCGCCTGCCCTACTACCTGGACGAAGCAGCAGACATCGACGAACGCAACCAGGCGGCACTGCTGGAGACCAGCTTGCAGCTGGGCTTCGTACCGATTCTGGCGAGTGTGAAGCCACAGGTATCGGCGCACGTGGCGATCGACCTGGAGGGCGGCAGCGGGCCGAACGGCATCTACATCGACGAGGCGGACTGGAAGTTCATCAGCCGGCTGGATGAGGTGAAGGCGGTTGTGCGTGAGGATCAGGCCGAGGAACTGGCCTGACATCGGGGTATTGGGGCCGCTTTGCGGCCCATTCGCGGGGCAAGCCCGCTCCCACAGGTACTGCACAGAGCTTGAACCTTGTGCAGTACCTGTGGGAGCGGGCTTGCCCCGCGAATCGAGGCCGCAGGCCTCCCACAATCTACCAGGCTATCAATGCGCCCAAGGCAGGATCGGAATTGCGGTCACCGCGTTCTGCGGCCTACCTTCAATCACTTACGAGGCGGACTGGAAGTTCATCAGCCGGCGGGATGAGGTGAAGGCGGCTGTGCGTGAGGATCAGGCCGAGGAACTGGCCTGACATCGGGGTATTGGGGCCGCTTTGCGACCCATTCGCGGGGCAAGCCCGCTCCCACAGGTACTGCACAGAGCTTGAACCTTGTGCAGTACCTGTGGGAGCGGGCTTGCCCCGCGAATGGAGGCCGCAGGCCTCCCGGCAATCTACCAGGCTATCAATGCGCCCAAGGCAGGATCGGAATTGCGGTCACCGCGTTCTGCGGGCTGCCTTCGATCATGCGGTCGCTGTACACCAGGTACACCAGCGTGTTGCGCTTCTTGTCGAGAAAGCGCACCACCTGCATGGTCTTGAACACCAGCGAGGTGCGTTCCTTGAACACTTCCTCGCCATCTTTCAACTCCCCCTTGAAGTTGATCGGCCCGACCTGACGGCAGGCAATCGACGCCTCCGCACGGTCCTCCGCCAGCCCCAAGCCACCCTTCATGCCGCCAGTCTTGGCCCGGGACAGGTAGCAAGTCACGCCCTCGACCTTGGGGTCGTCAAACGCTTCGACCACGATGCGGTCGTTCGGCCCCAGGAACTTGAAGACAGTGGACACCTGGCCGACTTCTTCGGCCCCTGCCAGCATTGGCAGCACCAGTGCCGCCACGCCAATCACCCGCTTGAACATGCTCATACCAGCACCAGATTGTCGCGGTGCACCAACTCGGGCTCCGCACTATAGCCAAGGATGGACTCGATGGTATCGGACGACTGACCAATGATCTTCTGCGCCTCCAGGGCGCTGTAGTTGGCCAGCCCGCGTGCCACTTCAACACCGTCCGGGCCAACACACACCACCATCTCGCCACGGCGGAAGCTGCCCTGCACGGTCTTCACGCCAACCGGCAGCAGGCTCTTGTTGGCCTGGCGCAGTGCCTGCACGGCACCGGCATCCAGCACCAGGGTGCCACGGGTCTGCAGGTGGCCGGCCAGCCACTGTTTGCGCGCGGCCAGCATGCCACGCTCGGGCGACAGCAAGGTACCCAGGCGCTCGCCTGCCTTGAGGCGGTCCAGCACGCGCTCGATGCGGCCACCGATGATGATGGTGTGGGCACCGGAACGGGCGGCCAGGCGCGCGGCGCGCAGCTTGGTCTGCATGCCGCCACGGCCCAGGGCACCACCGGTACCACCGGCCACGGCATCCAGCGTCGGGTCGTCGGCACGGGCTTCGTAGATCAGCTGGGCTTCGGGGTTGTTGCGCGGGTCGGCGTCAAACATGCCATCGCGGTCGGTGAGGATCACCAGCAGGTCGGCCTCGACCAGGTTGGCCACCAGCGCCGCGAGGGTGTCGTTGTCGCCGAAGCGGATTTCGTCGGTGACCACGGTGTCGTTCTCGTTGATCACCGGCACCACGCCCAGGTCGACCAGGGTGCGCAAGGTGCTGCGGGCGTTCAGGTAACGCTTGCGGTCGGACAGGTCGTCATGGGTCAGCAGGATTTGCGCGGTGTGCTTGCCATGCTCGCCGAAGCTCGACTCCCAGGCCTGCACCAAACGCATCTGGCCAAGCGCGGCAGCCGCCTGCAGCTCGTTCATCGCGCTCGGTCGCGTGGTCCAGCCCAGCTGGCTCATGCCGGCAGCCACGGCCCCGGATGAGACCAGTACCAACTCCACACCTGCCTCACGCAGCGCGACCATCTGCTCGACCCAAACGGCCATGGCGCCGCGGTCGAGGCCTTTGCCATCGGCGGTCAGTAGAGCACTGCCAATCTTCACGACCCAGCGCTTGGCGCCCGTCACCTTGCTTCGCATCTTCTTCCAACCTATGTCGAATCTGTAGATACCGTGGATACAAAAACGCCGCTCCAGAGAGCGGCGTTTAGTGTACTGCAACCGGTCAGTCGCGCACGTAAATGATTTCCGGACCGTCTTCGTCGTCCTCGAAATCATCATCCCAACCGTCATCGTCGCCGATGTCGTGCACGCTCTTGACGCCAGTACGGCGCAAGGTACGCGCGTCGTCCAGGGCCTGCAGCTGGGCGCGGGCTTCGTCTTCGATGCGCTGGTCGAGGTCGGCCAGTTCTTCGGCGTAAGCCGGGTCGTTGGCCAGGCGGTCGGCGCGGTCTTCGAGGTAGCGCATCAGGTCGTGGCTGAGCTTGTCGGTACCCTGCTTGGAGATAGCCGAGATCACGTAGACCGGGCCTTCCCACTCCAGGCGGTCGATCACCTCCTGAACACGCGCATCGCGCTCGTCGTCCATGACCATGTCCGACTTGTTCAGTACCAGCCAACGCTCACGCTCGGCCAGCGACGGGCTGAAGCGGGTCAGCTCGTTGACGATCACTTCGGCAGCATCGGCCGGGCTGCTTTCGTCCAGCGGCGCAATGTCCACCAGGTGCAACAGCACACGGGTACGCGCCAGGTGCTTGAGGAAGCGGATACCCAGGCCGGCACCTTCGGACGCGCCTTCGATCAGGCCGGGGATGTCGGCAATGACAAAGCTCTTCCAGCGGTCGACGCTGACCACGCCCAGGTTTGGCACCAGGGTGGTGAACGGGTAGTCGGCCACTTTCGGCTTGGCGGCCGATACCGAGCGGATGAAGGTACTCTTGCCGGCGTTCGGCAGGCCCAGCAGACCAACGTCGGCCAGCACTTTCATTTCCATCTTCAGGTCGCGCTGGTCACCCGGCTTGCCTGGCGTGGTCTGGCGGGGTGCACGGTTGGTGCTGGACTTGAAACGGGTGTTGCCCAAGCCGTGCCAGCCGCCCTGGGCGACCATCAGCTTCTGGCCAGGGGTGACCAGGTCACCGATCACTTCCTGGGTGGAAGCATCAATCACGGTAGTACCGACCGGCACGCGCAGGAACAGGTCTTCACCCTTCTTGCCGGTGCAGTCGGTGCTGCCGCCATTGGAGCCGCGCTGGGCTTCGTGGTGACGGGTGTAGCGATAGTCGACCAGGGTGTTCAGGTTTTCGTCGGCGACCATGTACACCGAGCCGCCGTCACCGCCGTCACCGCCGTTAGGGCCACCGTTCTCGATGAATTTTTCGCGACGGAAGCTCATGCAACCGTTGCCGCCGTCACCGGCCTTGACCCGAATGGATACTTCGTCAACAAACTTCATTAAAACCGCCTCTCGTCGGTAGACGAGTTGAATGACTCAAAAACATGAGGCTCTTGCAAAAATGAGCGCGGCGGCCCCGTACGACCGTAGAAACCAACGCCGGCAACCCAGACAAACAGCTTTGCAAGAGGCTCACCACAAACGAAAAAGCCCCGTCGCATGACGGGGCTTCTGGAGCGACGTCGCGATTAAGCGGCGACAATGCTCACGTAACGGCGCATGAACTCGCCTTTCTTCTCGAACTTGATCACGCCTTCGATCTTGGCGAACAAGGTGTGGTCCTTGCCCATGCCAACGCCGTAGCCAGCGTGGAATTCGGTGCCGCGCTGACGGACGATGATGTTGCCTGGCTTGATAACCTGGCCGCCATACATCTTCACGCCAAGGCGTTTAGATTCTGAGTCGCGACCGTTACGAGTACTACCACCAGCCTTCTTGTGAGCCATGGTTCAATTCTCCAAATAAATTCAGGGGATCTAGGGGATTAAGCCTGGATGCCGGTGATTTTGATCTCGGTGAACCACTGGCGGTGGCCCATACGCTTCATGTGGTGCTTACGACGACGGAACTTGATGATGCGAACCTTGTCGTGGCGGCCTTGCGAAACGACTTCGGCCACTACTTTAGCGCCAGCAACAACTGGAGCACCGATGGTGACTTCTTCACCGTTGGCGACCAGCAGAACGCGATCGAAAGTCACGGATTCGCCAGTGGCGACTTCCAGTTTTTCGATCTTGAGGAATTCACCTTCAGCGACTTTGTACTGCTTGCCGCCGGTAACGATTACTGCGTAAGACATGGTATTTCTCCGATAATCCTGCTCACCCAGCGCTTTATATGATGAGTATTGGCTGGCATGGCTGCACAAGGCTGGAACGGCCCGGCGCAATTGCGTAAGGCAGGTGCTGCCCAGGAAGTTAGGGTGCGCGATTGTACGCAACCCTGGTTTTGCTTGCAAGTGCCGCCCCCGGCCCGCTGGCACCGCGCCTTGACACACCGGTACCCGCGACCTAGCATGCCGCGCAACCTCACTGGAGCAGCCGATGCAACCCCAAACCTTCTACCGTGCGGTGGCTGATGATTTCAGCGCCGTCGACGAGATCATCAAGAAGCAGCTGACCTCGCGCGTGCCGCTGGTATCGAAGATCGGCGACTATATCACGTCCGCCGGTGGCAAGCGCCTGCGTCCCCTCCTGGTACTGCTGTGTGGCAAGGCCCTGGGCCGAGAAGGCGACGACCTGCGTCTGCTGGCCGCCACCATCGAATTCCTGCACACCGCCACCCTGCTGCACGACGACGTGGTCGACATGTCGGGCATGCGCCGTGGCCGCTCCACCGCCAACGCCCTGTGGGGCAACGCGCCGAGCGTGCTGGTGGGCGACTTCCTTTATTCGCGCTCGTTCGAAATGATGGTCGAACTGGGCTCGATGCCGGTCATGCAGATCCTGTCCAAGGCCACCCGCGTGATCGCCGAAGGTGAAGTGCTGCAGTTGTCGCGGGTACGCGATGCCAGCACCACCGAGGAAATCTACATGGAGGTCATCCGCGGCAAGACCGCGATGCTGTTCGAAGCCTCGACCCACAGCGCCGCCGCGCTGGCCCAAGCCACCGACGAGCAGCGCGAAGCCCTGCGCACCTTCGGTGACCACCTGGGCGTGGCCTTCCAGCTGGTCGACGACCTGCTGGACTACAAGGGCGACTCGCAAACCCTGGGCAAGAACGTCGGTGACGACCTGGCCGAGGGCAAGCCTACCCTGCCGCTGATCTACACCATGCGCGAAGGCACTGCCGAGCAGGCTGCGCTGGTACGCCAGGCGATCCAGAAAGGTGGCCTTGAGGATCTGGAGCAGATTCGCGTGGCGGTCGAAGCGTCGGGCGCACTGCAGTACACCGCCGAACTGGCGCGCGACTATGTGAAGCGCGCCATTGCCTGCCTCGAAGTGCTGCCAGCCAGTGAATACCGGGATGCCCTGGTTGAGCTGAGCGAGTTTGCGGTCGCGCGCACTCACTGACAGGCCGAGTCGTCTTCATTCGCGGGCAAGCCCGCTCCTACAGGATTCGCCTGTTAAGAGCGGGCTTGCCCGCGATGCTTTTTGTCCGGACATAATCACTTCTGGGAAAATACCTTTTACAATGTGGTTTTTTAACCGCCCGTCTGTTTGTTTGAGGAACCGAAGTGAGCACTCTGCCACCCTGCCCAAAATGCAATTCCGAGTACACCTATGAGGATGGCACTCAACTGATCTGCCCTGAATGCGCTCACGAGTGGTCAGCCAGTGGCGACGCCGAAGCGGCCAGCGACGAGGCAGTGAAGAAAGACTCGGTCGGCAACATCTTGCAGGACGGCGACACCGTCACCGTGATCAAGGACCTCAAGGTCAAGGGTTCATCTTTGGTGGTGAAGGTTGGCACAAAGGTCAAGAACATCCGCCTGTGCGACGGCGACCACGATATCGACTGCAAGATCGACGGCATCGGCGCCATGAAGCTGAAGTCCGAGTTCGTTCGCAAAGTCTGATTACACAAAAAAAGGCCAATAGGCGCTTGCTATTCTGATAATAAGAATTATTCTCATTGGAACTGGTATCCAAGGAGAATAGCCATGACTTATCTGATTGACGCCTGGCTTGACCGCCCTCACCCCTACCTGCGCATTCTTCACCGCGAAACCGGCGAAGTGTGCGCGGTGCTTGAAGAAGAAGCACTCGACGAACTGCGTGACCAGGGCGACCTGGACATGAGCGGGCTGAATTCGAGTGAACCTGGGGTGCTCAAGGAGCTGGTGCGCAACCTGTTTCTGTTCTGCTATGCGCGGGCATTGCGCCCGATGGGAACAGACTGGAACTGACAGATCTGGCGAGGGCTTCGCCCTCGTTCGCGGCACAAGGCCGCTCCTACAGGGGTACGCATTTTCCCATGGACATGCATACCCCTGTAGGAGCGGCCTTGTGCCGCGAATGGGCCGCAACGCGGCCCCAGCGGTGTTACAGAACGTCGAGCAGCTCGACGTCGAACACCAGCACGCTGTGCGGCGGGATGCTGCCAACGCCTTGGGCGCCGTAGGCCAGCTCGCTTGGCACGTACAGGCGCCATTTGCTGCCAGCGTTCATCAGCTGCAGGGCTTCGGTCCAGCCAGCAATCACGCCACCCACCGGGAATTCAGCCGGCTGGCCACGCTCGTAGGAGCTGTCGAACACGGTACCGTCGATCAGGGTGCCGTGGTAGTGCGTACGCACGTTGTCTTCGCGGGTCGGCTTGGCGCCTTCGCCTGCGGTCAGGACTTCAAACTGCAGGCCAGAGGCCAGCGTGGTGATGCCATCACGCTTGGCGTTTTCAGCCAGGAATTCCTTGCCAGCGCCAGCTGCGGCTTCAGCCTTGGCAGCCGCTTCGGCTTGCATGATGTCGCGGATCACTTTGAAGCTGGCCGACAGGTCGGCTTCGCTGACACGGCTGTCGGCGCCATTGAAGGCGTCGGTCAGGCCGGCCAAGATGGCTTCCAGGCTTACACCTGGTGGCGGGTTGTCGCGCAGCTGGCCGCCCAGCTGACGGCCGATACCGTAGCTGACGCGCGTTTCGTCGGTAGACAGATTGAGTTCGGACATTGTCGTGCTCCACTGCAGGGCGCAGTGCAGCCGCGCCCTTGATGAAAAGGGCGAGCAGCCTAGCACACTGGGCAGCTGCGAGCAGCTACCACGCCGAACGCTGGGAAATCGGCACCTTGAGGTCTTCTTCCGGGTGTGAACCCATGCCGCACATTTCGTCCTGCACCGACCAGTGCACCAGGTTCATCGAGACCAGGGGAATGGTTTGCAGCAGCTTGCGGGCATCTTCCACCGAGTGCACGCGCAAGCGCTCGCCACGGGTGTCAGACAGGGGATGGGCGTGCCCTTTGAGCCGGGCTTCAATGAGATAATCGCCGCCTTCGATGGCGATCAGGTTCACTTCGTCGACATGGCCAGCCCTGGCCTCGAGATTAAGCTGATGCAGGTTCATGTAAGCACCTCGCGATGAGAACCAGGCATGAGCGCTCATTTTTTGTACAGGCGGGCTGAAAGCACAAGCCAGAAACGACACCGCCCGTCCGTTTTGCAACAGACGGGCGGTGCATGCAGCAACCGGACTCAGTGCTTGGTCAGCTTGTCCAGGTAGCCCATGCAGAATGCCGAAACCACAAAGGTCATGTGGATGATCACGTACCACATCAGGTAGTCGGTGGAAATGTTCTGCGCATCCATGAACACCCGCAGCAGGTGAATGGAAGAAATCGCCACGATCGACGCAGCAACCTTCATCTTCAGTGACGAAGAATCCATCTTGCCCAGCCAGTTGAGCTTTTCCTTGCTCTCGTCGATGTCCAGTTGGGAGACGAAGTTTTCGTAGCCGGAAATCATCACCATCACCAGCAGGCCACCCACCAGCGACATATCGATCAGCGACAGGATCACCAGGATCAGGTCAGCTTCGCTCAGGGCGAATACGTTGGGCAGGACGTGGACCACTTCCTGGAAGAATTTCAGCGCCAGGGCCAGCAGGCCCAGTGACAGGCCGAAGTAGATCGGTGCGAGCAGCCAACGCGAGGCATACATCGCGTTTTCGAGAATACGTTCCATGGAGGGTTTTGGACTCGTCAGGTGACTAAAAAAACGACAGCGAGTATAGCCAGCCACCTGTTACAGCAAAAGCCCGGTGAATGCGGGCTGCTTTGCCGCCCATTCGCAGCACAAGGCTGCTCCTACAAGCGACCGCGATCTCCTGTAGGAGCAGCCTTGTGCTGCGAATGGGGCGCAAAGCGGCCCCCCGGCATCAATCAGGTCTCAGGATGAAACTGATAATCCCCCAGATTTCGGCACCGCTCGCCATTGATCCGCCGCAACTGGGCCTGCAGGTGCAAACACCAGATCTGCGGGTCTTCGGATACCTGGTAGCCATGCAAGGTCAGGCTGTCGACAATGGCGTTGAGCACCGATTCGGCCACCAACGGCCCATGAAACGGCCCTTGAGCCTTGATCGCGGAAGGTTGCTCACCGGCCATGCCGGCGGCGAACAGTAACGTCCACATGCCGTTGTCACCGGCCAGTGGGCGGATGCTGCATTCGATGCGGGTCACCAGGCCCAGGCACTGGCGTGTGAGGCTGAGGTTGCGCATGGCCGCGTCCCCTCCAATAAGCCTTGTTCAGCCTGACCACCAGGCTGTTTCCATCCTGAACGCTGATACTGTCCTTAAGTTCCAGCATAGAATAACCGTATCGAAAGATGGAAAACCGGCGCTGAACGGTAGCACATCGCCGCCAGCGCCGATTTATTGACTCAGGCCGGCTTGGCCTGTGCAATTACCTCTTCGAGGCGTTCCTTTTCTGCCTTCTCGATGTCTTCCTCGCTGATCATTTCGGCAATTTCCCGCAGGCGTTCCACCACGCGGGCATTGACGCTGCCCTCGGCAAACTGGCCTTGCTCATCGAGCACCCCGGCCTCCTCGCCCACCAGCAGGCTCAGCGCCTCATCAGCCTGGCTGACTGCGTAGACGTGGAACATGCCATTCTCCACGGCCTGCAGCACGCGCTCGTCAAGCATCAGCGTGGCCACGTTGGCACGCGGAATGATCACCCCCTGCTCGCCGGTCAGGCCACGCGCCTCGCACAGGCGGAAGAAACCTTCGATCTTCTCGTTGACCCCACCCACCGCCTGCACTTCACCAAACTGGTTGATAGAACCGGTGATGGCGAAGCACTGCTTGAGCGGCGTGCGCGACAAGGCTGAAATCAGCGTGCAGGCTTCGCCCAGCGAGGCACTGTCACCGTCTACATAACCGTAGGACTGCTCCAGGGCAATGCTCGCGGAAATCGCCAGCGGGAACTCCTGGGCATACCGGCTGCCCAGGTAACCGGTGAGGATCATCACACCCTTGGAGTGGATCGGCTGGCCAAGGTTGACCTCACGTTCGATGTCGACGATGCCGCTGCCGCCCGGGTACACAGTGGCAGAAATACGCGCCGGCATACCGAACGCCGAGTCGCCCACTTCCAGCACGGTCAGGCCGTTGCACTTGCCAATGGCCGCACCCTCGGTGTCGATCAGGATGATGCCGGCCAGCATGTCGTCCAGCACCCGTTGCGAAACGCGCCCGGTGCGGGTGGCCTTGGCTTTGAGCGCACGTTCGATGTGCCCGGCGTCGGTCATTTCGTCACTGGCCAGCTGACGGATAAAGTCGGCTTCGCTGACCAGCTGGAACAGGTCGCCGATGCGCGCCGACAGGCGTGACTGGTTCTCTGCCAGGCGGGCGCTGTAGGTGGCCAGGCGTGCGACCGCGTCACTGGTCAGCGGCGCCATGCCCTCCTCGTTGGTGCGGGTGCGCAACAGCTGGGCGAACTGCTCCAGGTTTTCGTCGACCATGGGCATGTCTTCGTCGAAGTCCACCAGCACGCGGAACATCTCCTGGAAGTCCGGGTCGTGGTCCTGCAGTGCGTAGTACAGCTGGCGGGAGCCGATAATCACCAGCTTCACGTTGAGCGGAATCATCTGCGGCTGAAGGCTGACGGTGGCAACACGGCCCAGCTCGCCGATCGGGGATTCCATCTTCAGCTTGCGCGACTGCAGGGCACGCTTGAGCGCATCCCACACGAACGGCTCGCCCAGCATCTTCTCCGCTTCAAGAATCAGGAAGCCGCCGTTGGCCCGGTGCAACGCGCCTGGGCGCAGCTGCCGGTACGAAGTGTACAGCGCGCCCTGGTCGGTGCTGTATTCGATACGGCCGAACAGGTTGTCGTAAGTCGGGTGCGGCTCGAACACGACCGGCGCGCCGCCGGCGGCATGGTGGCCGACCACCAGGCTTGGGGCGTACTGCTCTTCAAGCAGCTTGCGTGCGGCGGCGTCGGTCTTGCTGTCGTCGACCAGTTGCTCGACCACGGTGCGCAGCAGGTTCAGCTGCACCGACTGCAGGTAGGCGCACACCGCTGCGTTCTCGGCGTACTTTTCTGACAGCGGCGCCAGCAAAGGCTGCAACGCGAGGGTGATGGTTTCTTCGTTGAGCTGGCGCAGCTGGTTGTTCGACTCACGCTTCCATTGCGGCAGGCTGGCCAGCTCTTCGTTCAGCTGTTCCTCCAGCAAGGCAATGTCTTCGTGAAACTGCTCGCGCACCGCTTCGGGCAACTGGGCGAACTCGGCTTCGTCCAGCGCCTTGCCATCGGCCATCGGCGTAAAGGCGACGTTGCTGGCATCGCGGTACAACGCAACGTCCTTTTCCAGCGAGGCCCGCTCGATCACATCCAGGGCGCGGTCATAGCGCTGGTTGAAGGCACGGTCGATGGCACCTTTTTTCTGCTGATACGACGGGTGCTCGAACACGGCCGGGAAGGTCGACAGCAGGTTGTCGATCAAACCGCCCATATCGCTGATGAACTCGGCGGCGCTTCCAGACGGCAACTCCAGCGCGCGTGGTTCCCGAGTGTCGTCGAAGTGGTTGACGTAAACCCAGTCGGCCGGGGTCTGCTGGCGCTTGCCCTCAGCCTTGAGGTAGCGCTTGACGAACGAGAAGCGCCCGGTGCCGGGCTCGCCCATCACATACACGTTGTAACCGGGGCGCGGCATGGCCACGCCGAACTGCAGGGCCTCGACAGCACGTTCCTGGCCCAGGACTCCGCGAAACGGCTCCAGATCGTCGGTGTGGGTAAAAGCAAACTGCTCGGGGGAGAAACGCCGGGTCAGGGCTTCAGGCGCGAGACGCAGGCGCGCAGCGACAGGATCGGGCATTGGGTTTCCTTACTTCGGCGGGCAGATGAGCAGCATTCTGGCGCTGCCCGCGCGCGCCTTGCAAGGCTCCACAGGACTTTATGTCGCAGCCGGTGCAGGTCATGTAGCAGCAAATTTTTCGCAATCAACAACGCAACCTTTAGATCGTGCCTAAACTCCAAGCTGCGCGGGTGGGTGAAAAGCTTTCCCGACCTGGCAACCGAGTTGCCAGAAACCCTGACCCTTGGTTAAGACAAAGAGAACAAATGCTATGAAACGGATTCTTCTGGGTACTCTGTTCACCGTGGTCTCGCTGAACGCCATGGCAGAAGCGCCAGGCGGCCCGAACTGCGGCTGGGGCAACATGCTGTTCGAAGGCCAGCGTGGCACGCCGGCACACTTCCTTGCTTCTACTACCAACGGCACCTCCGGTAACGCCACCTTCGGCATGACCTCCGGTACCAACGGCTGCTCTACCAAGGCTTCGCTGACCTACGGCGGCAAGTCCTGGTTTGCCATGAACGGCATGATGAACGAGCTGTCCGAAGACATGGCCATGGGCCAGGGCGAAGCGCTGACCACCTATGCCGTAGTGCTCGGCGTGGCCCCGGAAGACCGCGTCTACTTCAACTCGGTTACCCACCAGCACTTCAACCAGATCTTCAGCAGCGCCGATGTCACTGCCGAAACTGTCCACAGCAACACCCTGGCGGTTCTGAAGAGCGACCCACGCCTGGCCAAATACGCTACCGAGGCCTAAGCACTGCTGTTCCCGCCCCCACGGGGGCGGGTTTCGCCTTTTCGGCATCGTGAAGAAGTAGTTGCCCGATATGCTCAAACGCCTCGCTTCCCTGGCGCTGTGTGCCTGCGCCCCTGTTCATGCCGCGCCCGTGCTGGATCAAGGCCGTCTCCAGCAACTGGCCAATACCCCTTACTGGCTCGCCATTGGTCACTACGAAACCGCCAAGCTCGGCGGCTGGCGTAGCTATGTGGACGACGATGCGTTCTTCCTCGCCGCAGACGGTGCGCACCACCCGGATCAAGAACTCAAGGCTACGGTCGATGCGCTGTATGCCCCGGCCAGCCTAGGCGACAAGCACGCGCAGTGCGTGTTCCCCGCGCGCACCCGCTGGCTGCGCGAACAGCTCGACCTGCCAGGGTTGCCGCAGCCGGACTGCCAGGAATTCAAGACCTGGTACCAGTCGATCGACCCGCACAGCGCCGCGCTGATCTTCCCGGCGGCCTACCTGAACAGCCCGTCGTCGATGTTCGGCCACACCCTGCTGCGCATCGACCAGTCCAGCACCCGCAACGACGACACCACGCTGCTGAGCTACGCAATCAACTTCGGCGCCTACATCGAAGGCAGCGACAACAGCATCCTGTACGCCTGGAAGGGCCTGATGGGCGGCTACCCGGGGCTGTTCGCCCTGATGCCCTACCAGGAAAAACTGTCCGAATACCGCAGCCTCGAAAACCGCGACCTGTGGGAATACCAGCTGGACCTCACCCCCGAAGAAACCGGGCGCATGGTCGAGCATGTGTGGGAGTTGAAGCAGATCCAGTTCGACTATTTCTTCTTCGACGAAAACTGCTCGTATCGGTTACTGGAGCTGCTGCAAGTGGCTCGGCCGAGCCTGGACCTGACCTCGCAGTTCCCGCTGACCGCCATCCCCACCGATACGGTGAAGGCCTTGAAGCAGTCCGGCCTGGTCGCCAGCGAGGTTTACCGCCCCTCTCGCGAACGTGAGTTGCTCGCCCGGGCGGAGCCGCTTGATCACAATGAAAAGCATCAGGTGCTGGCCGTGAGTGCCAATACCGCACAGTTGCAGAGCCCCGAATTCAAGGCCCTGCCCCGTGAACGCCAGGCGTTGGTGCAGGACGCCGCATATCGCCTGGAGCGCTACCGGGCCAACGGCCAGGAGCGCGACCCCGGCCAAGCGAAGCGCAGCTTCGAACTGCTGCGCGCGATCAACAGCAACCCGCCGCCGCCCTTGCAGATCGAGCGCCCCGGCCTGCCCGAGGATGGCCATGACTCTCGCACCTGGCAGCTGGGCGTAGGCACCCGTGAAGACCGCGCTTACGCCGAGTACGGCCTGCGCATGGCCTACCACGACCTGAACGACAATGCCTATGGCTTCCCGCTGGGTGCGCAAATCGAGATCCTGCAGCTGAAGGTACGCCAGTACGAGGGTAATGACTGGCAGGTGCAGCGCCTGGACCTGGCCACCATTCGCTCGCTGACGCCCCGCAACGAACTGCTCAAACCCTGGTCGTGGCAAGTGGCCGGCGGCCTGGAGCGGGTGCCAGGCAAACATGATGACGAGGTGTTGGTCAGCCACGTGAACGGCGGCGCCGGCGGCACCTGGCAATTGGCCGACGGGTTGCTGGGTTTTGCTCTGGGTACGGTGCGGGTCGAGCATCACAACGACTTCGCCCAGTTCATCGCCCCGGCGGCAGGGTTCAATGGCGGCCTGCTGTGGCGCAACGGCTTGGGCAACATGACGCTGGAGGCCAAGGGTGATTACTTCACCAATGGCGAGGTGCGGCGCAAAGTGAGCCTGAACCAGCAGTGGGAAATCAGCCAGAACCTGGGGTTGAGGTTGAGTGCTTCGAGAGAGTTCAGCCACCTCGCTACTGCGCAGAACGAAGTCATGCTCGAATTGAAGTGGTACCACTACTGAGTGATCCAATCGACTCTTTGACACTGTTTTGACAGCTCCTCGACAAATGGCCACCTAGACTTTCCACCATCAACTGGAGGGTTTTGTGGTCATGTCGCGGTACTGGTTCGGCGTGTGCATTGCGTTGTTGCTGTCAGGTTGCGAAACCACCCACGAGCAGATGCTCACCCATGGTTATCCCCCTGCCTATGCCGATGGCTTTCAGGACGGTTGCAGCAGCGGCCGCCAGGCGGCCGGGCTGATGGTGGGCGGCTTCAGCAAAAACGTGCCGCGCTACCTGCACGAGCGCCAGTACGAAACCGGTTGGGACGACGGTTTCCGCCAGTGCCATGCCATGCAGAACAGTGAAGAACAGCGCGCGTACCACGAACGCTTCTGGGACCAGCGCGACCGCGAGTGGGAGCAGGAAAAGGACCGAGGCGCTGCCAAGGCTTATCGCCACAACTGAGTCGCAAACGGACATCCCTTGAAACCGACGGCCTGCCATGATGGTCTCCTGCACACAGGAGGCCCCGCATGAGCCGAGCATTCGTCAACGAAGACCAAGCTGCCGCCCAGGCCGACCAGCCGGTGGAGCGACGCGTCAGCGAACAACCCAACTACGTCACCGCCAACGGCCTGCACCTGCTGCAAACGCGCGTGGCCGGGCTGAATGCCTTGCGCAGCGAACTGCAGGCGCAGGGCGAGCGTGGCGACAAGCAGCGGCTGGCCGATACCGAGCGGGACCTGCGTTACTTCAGTGCACGGGTGCAGAGTGCCCAGGTGGTGCCGGCAGCCACTTCACGCAGCAAGGTGCAGATTGGTAGCCGCGTACGGTTTGTCGATGCGCAGGACCAGGAGCAGGTGGTGCAGCTGGTAGGCGAGGATGAAGCGGATGCTGGGCGGGGGCTGATCAACTGGGGTTCGCCGCTGGGACGGGCGTTGCTGGGCGCGCGGCCTGGGGATGAGGTGGTTTGGCGGCGGCCGGCGGGGGATCAGGTGATTGAAGTGGTCGAGATCGAAGGTGAGCCCTGAAGGGGCCGCTATGCGGCCCCAAAAAACTTCAGGTCAGACTACGCCTTGGGCCAGCATCGCATCAGCCACTTTCACAAAGCCTGCGATATTCGCACCTTTGACGTAGTTGATACGGCCATCCGCCTCTTCACCGTAGTGCACGCAAGCATGGTGAATCGACTGCATGATGTTGTGCAGCTTGCTGTCCACTTCACCGGCAGTCCACAGCAGGCGCATGGCGTTCTGCGACATCTCCAGGCCCGACACGGCCACGCCGCCGGCGTTGGAGGCTTTGCCCGGGGCATAGAGGATGCCGGCGTCCAGGAAGATATCCACAGCTTCGAGGGTGGTCGGCATGTTGGCACCTTCGGCCACACAGATGCAGCCATTGCGCAGCAGGGTGCGGGCGTCTTCGGCGCCCAGCTCGTTCTGCGTGGCGCACGGCAACGCGATGTCGCACTGCAGGCTCCACGGGGTCTGGCCCTTGCGGAACTCAAGGCCGAACTGCCCGGCCAGCTCGCTGATGCGGCCACGCTTGACGTTCTTCAGTTCCATCAACGCGTCCCACTGGGCATCGGTCAGGCCGGCTTCGGCGTACAGCGTGCCTTCGGAGTCGGACAGCGAGATCACCTTGCCGCCCAGGTCCATCACTTTGCGCGCCGCATACTGGGCCACGTTGCCCGAACCGGAAACTGCCACGCGGCGGCCGTCGATACGCTTGCCTTGGCGCTTGAGCATTTCTTCGGCGAAATACACGCAGCCGTAGCCGGTGGCTTCCGGGCGGATGAGGCTGCCGCCGTACGTCATGCCTTTACCGGTCAACACCGAGGTGAACTGGTTGGCCAAGCGTTTGTACTGGCCAAACATGAAGCCGATTTCGCGGGCACCCACGCCAATGTCACCGGCCGGCACGTCGCAGTCAGCGCCAATGTGGCGGTACAGCTCGCTCATGAACGCCTGGCAGAAGCGCATCACTTCGGCGTCGCTCTTGCCTTTAGGGTCGAAGTCCGAGCCACCCTTGCCGCCGCCCATGGGCAGCGAGGTGAGGGAGTTCTTGAACACTTGCTCGAAGGCCAGGAACTTCAGCACGCTGAGATTCACCGACGGGTGGAAGCGCAGGCCGCCCTTGTAAGGACCGATGGCGCTGCTCATCTGGATGCGGTAGCCGCGGTTGACCTGCACCTTGCCCTGGTCATCGACCCAGGAAACGCGGAACAGCACCGCGCGCTCAGGCTCTACCATACGCTCGAGAATGCCCGATTGCAGGTAGTGAGGGTTGGCTTCAAGGAATGGCCACAGGGTGCGCAGCACCTCTTCCACCGCCTGGTGGAATTCCGGTTGGCCAGGGTCACGCTGCTGCAGGCGTGCAAGGAAATTGTCGACAGATTCGATCATGGTAGACATCTCACCAAGAGGATTAGACTTATTGGTTTTTTTTCGAATGTACCAAGAAGCAATCGCACTGGAATAGGGCGAAATGTCGTTTTTTTGAAATTATTTGGTGCGTTTTATATAAGTGTATACAAAGAACGCGCCCCATAAGCTGTTTACCCGCGTATGGCAGGCACAAAAATGGGGCCCCGAAGGGCCCCATTCTTGTGCATCAGAACGCCGGCTTACTGGGCCAGTTTCTTGTGCCGTACACGGTGCGGCTGGGCAGCAGCATCACCCAGGCGCTTCTTGCGGTCGGCTTCGTACTCGGTGTAGTTGCCTTCGAAGAACACCACGTTCGAGTCGTCTTCGTACGCCAGGATGTGAGTAGCCACACGGTCCAGGAACCAACGGTCGTGGGAAATCACGATCGCGGCGCCCGGGAAGTCCAGCAGGGCTTCTTCCAGCGAACGCAGGGTTTCGACGTCGAGGTCGTTGGACGGTTCGTCGAGCAACAGGACGTTACCGCCCTCCTTCAGGGTCAGGGCCAGGTGCAGGCGACCGCGCTCACCACCGGACAGGTCCTTGACGAACTTCTGCTGGTCGCCACCCTTGAAGTTGAAGCGGCCAACGTAGGTACGCGACGGGATCTCGTAGTTGCCGATGCGGATCTGGTCGGAACCGTCGGAAATCTGCTGGAACACGGTCTTGGCGCCGTCCAGGTCTTCGCGGCTCTGGTCCACGCAGGCCAGTTGCACGGTTTCACCGATCTCGATGCTGCCCGAGTCCGGCTGCTCCTTGCCCATCAGCATGCGGAACAGGGTCGACTTACCAGCACCGTTACCGCCGATCACGCCGACGATGGCGCCTTTTGGCATGGAGAACGACAGGTTGTCGATCAGCACGCGGTCGCCGTAGCCTTTGGATACGTTCTTGAACTCGATGACCTTGTCGCCCAGGCGCGGGCCAGCCGGGATGTAGATCTCGTTGGTTTCGCTGCGTTTCTGGAATTCCTGCGACTGCATTTCTTCAAAGCGCTGCAGACGGGCCTTGGATTTGGACTGGCGAGCCTTGGCGCCTTTGCGCACCCACTCCAGTTCCTCTTTCATGGCCTTCTCGTGGGCGCTCTGCTGCTTGGATTCCTGCGCCAAGCGGTCCGACTTGGCTTCCAGCCAGCCCGAGTAGTTGCCTTCGTACGGAATGCCGGCGCCGCGGTCCAGTTCCAGGATCCAGCCAGCAACGTTGTCGAGGAAGTAACGGTCGTGGGTAATGGCTACCACGGTGCCCGGGAAGTCGTGCAGGAAGCGCTCAAGCCACGCCACCGAATCGGCATCCAGGTGGTTGGTCGGTTCGTCGAGCAGCAGCATGTCGGGGGCCGACAGCAGCAGGCGGCACAGGGCCACACGGCGCTTTTCACCACCGGACAGGTGTTCGATTTTTGCGTCCCAGGCCGGCAGGCGCAGGGCGTCGGCGGCCACGTCCAGCTGGCGCTCCAGGTTGTGGCCGTCAGCGGCCTGCAGGATGGCTTCCAGCTTGGCCTGCTCGGCGGCCAGCTTGTCGAAGTCGGCATCCGGGTCGGCGTAAGCGGCGTAGACCTCGTCCAGGCGGGCCTGGGCGTCCTTGATCACGCTGACCGCTTCCTCGACCACTTCGCGCACGGTCTTGGTCGGGTCCAGTTGTGGCTCCTGCGGCAGGTAGCCAACGTTGATGTCGGGCATCGGACGGGCTTCGCCGTCGAATTCCTTGTCGACGCCCGCCATGATCCGCAGCAGGGTCGATTTACCGGCGCCGTTCAAGCCGAGCACGCCAATCTTGGCGCCTGGGAAGAACGACAGGGAAATGTTCTTGAGAATTTCCCGCTTCGGCGGCACGACCTTGCTCAGCCGATGCATGGTGTAGACGTATTGAGCCAAAACCAAGCCCTCTAATTCAGATAGGTAAAGACATCGACGATCGCCCAGGCAGCATGGCCAGGGGGATGCGTGTTCGGGTGTCATTGGACAAAGACGACCATTCTACGCCAACGCGCGGCGTTGCATAGGAGGGGCCGTGGGTGGGGTGGGATCGGTGTTGTCCCTGGGGGGCATTTGTTGGCTTTGCCGGCCTCTTCGCGGCTAAAGCCGCTCCCACAGGTACTGCATTGCCCTTGAAGGCAGTGATATCCCTGTGGGAGCGGCTTTAGCCGCGAAGAGGCCGGCACAGCAGCCGAGATGGCTCAGACGTGGCGCTGTTTGGCCTTGCCCCGCGGCAACCGGCAACGGTCGCCCTGCTCGGCCAGGCGCGCGGCCCAGGCGGACTTCACGCTGAAGCCGCCGCTGCGGGCAGGTTGCTGCTCGGCCACATGAGCCGGCCTGGCAGCCGCAGGCGCAGTGCCGACCACCTTGGCAGCAGCCTTGGCCGTAGCCACTGCCGGCGCTGGCGCTGCTGCCGCTTTGGCGGTCTTGCGCAGTTCAGCCAGCGATGGCGCTTTGCTCTTGGCGCTGGCGCCAGCGTCAGGTTTGACCAGCGAGCGCTGGCAAGACTTGCAGGATACGTCCTCGGTCACGGCAGTGCTGACAAGGGTCTGACTGCTGCGCCCGCAGGCGGAATCGAGGCCATTGGAGGAAAAGTGAGTAACCAAAACCGAACATCTCCGATGCGTTGTCATGTGAAGCGGCGGCTATTCTCGCACAGGTTGCAGGGGCTTGCCGAACCACCGGGCAGGCACCATCGGTCAACATGGCTGGCACTTTGCCATAATCCTAGGCATGCTAGCCGGTTTCGGGTGTCCGGCTTATAGTGCGCCACCGTGCATGATCCTTCCCTGCCATCGCCAGCCCAATCGCAGGATCAACGCTTGACCAACCTTACTCATCCGTCGACATTGCGTACCGCGCCACAGGCGCCCGCCGCTACCCTGCGCGGGTCGGTCAAGGGTGCGCTGGCGATGCTTGCCCTGATCCTGCTGGGCCTGCTGCTGTGGCAGCTTTTCGCCCAGTTCAACCACACCCAGGCCGACCTGCGCAAACAAAGCCTGGATGCCACTGCAGAACTGGCCGACCACCTGAGCCTGAACATGGCGTTCAAGGCGCAGCAGGCGGTGAATGTGCTGCAGCCTTACGTAAATGCGCCGCAGCCTGCCGCCCTGCCGAGCCTTCTGCATACCCTGCGCGAGCGCCTGCCTGCGCTGCAGAGCGTGGCCTGGCTGGACAACGCAGGGCAACTGCGCGCCGACAGCCTGCCCGGCAGCCCCGACCGCCAGTTGCTCGGCGAGTTGCTCACGCTGAACCTGGGCCGCCCGTACTTCTTCACCAATTCAGCCGACAACCGTACCCTCTATCTGCTGCTGCGCCAGTCCCCCGAGCAGGACCGTGGCTACTGGCTGCTGCGCCTGTCGCCAGACTATTACAGCACCCTCACCACCCACCTTGATGGCGCCGGCCACCCCCTGTGGCTGCTGGAAAACAGCCGCAGCGGCGAGGTACTGCAGCGCCACGCGCCAACCGACACCGGCAGCGAGCCGCTGCAGAGCGTGATGCTGGCCTTTATAGACAACAGCACCTGGCAACTGCGCGGCCTGTTCGACGCGCAACTGACCCAGCAGAAACTGCTGCCTGCACTGATCGGCAAGTGTCTGCTGGTGCTGTTCTGCGCCCTGCTGCCGGTGCTGGCCCTGATCAATATGCGCCGCCGCCAGCGCGCGCTGCAGGAGGACCGCCGGCGTTACCAGGAAATTTTCGAAGGCACCGGCGTGGCCTTGTGTGTGCTCGATCTGTCCAGCCTGCCTGGCCAGCTCGACCGCTACCACCTGCGCAACCGCGCCGCGCTCAAGCACAGCCTGGCGCTGGACCCAAACCTGCGTCGCTCGCTGCTGCTGGAACTGAAAATCACCGAGGTCAACCAGGTCGCGCGCCAGCTGCTGAACATCGACTGCCACGCAGGAGCCTGGCAGCGGCTGATCGACGGCACTGGCGATGGCCGCGACAGCATCGGCATGCAACTGATCGACGCGCTGATCGAACAACGCCCGCTGCTGGAGCTGGAAGTACGCCTGCCGGCTCCGCTGGGCGGCGAGTTGCATCTGTGGCTGATGGCACGCCTGCCGCAGCAGCGCCGCGACTACCAGGCAGTCATTCTCAGCATCAGCGACATCACCAGCCGCAAGCAGGTGGAACTGTCGCTGCTGGAGCGTGAAAGCTTCTGGTCGGATGTGGTGCGCACCGTCCCCGACCAGTTGTACGTGCAGGACGTGCACAGCCAGCGGATGATCTTCAGCAATCGCCACCTTGGCCAGACCCTGGGTTACGACCGTACCGAGCTTGCGCAAATGGGCGACCGCTTCTGGGAGTTGCTGCTGCACCCCGAAGACGCCGCGCACTATCAGGCCTTGCGCCAGCAACAGCGTGACAGCGGCCATGACCAACCGCTGCACTGCCAGTTGCGCTTCCGCCACCATGATGGCGGCTGGCGCTGCTATGACATCCGCGAGCAGGTGCTGACCCGTGATGCCGAAGGCCTGGTAACGCGCATCATCGGCGTGGGCAAGGACGTGACCGTGCAGATCGAGGCCAGCCAGTCGCTGCGCGACAGCGAACAGCGCTACCGGATGCTCGCCGAAAGCATCAGCGACGTGATCTTCTCCACCGACAGCCTGCTCAGGCTCAACTATGTCAGCCCTTCGGTGCAGAGCGTGCTGGGCTACCGGGCTGACTGGATTTTCGCCAACGGCTGGCAGTCGATCGTCGCCAACCCGGCCCAGCTCACCGGCATCTACAGCCTGATGGAACGCGTGAGCAAGGCCATGGGCGACCCGGTTCAACTGGCCCAGCTGCGCAGCCAGCTGCCGACCCAGCTGTTCGTGTTCGACTGCCTGCGCGGCGATGGTCGCAAGATCCCCATCGAACTGCGCCTGGTGCTGGTGTGGGACGATGACCAGCGCTTCGAAGGCGTGCTTGGGGTGGGCCGTGACATCAGCCAGCAACGGCGTGCCGAAAAAGACCTGCGCATGGCCGCAACGGTATTCGAGCATTCCACTTCGGCCATCCTCATCACCGACCCGGCCGGCTATATCGTGCAGGCCAACGAGGCGTTCAGCCGCGTCAGTGGTTATGCCGTCAGTGAAGTGCTCGACCAGTTACCGGGCATGCTCACCGTCGACGAACAGCAGGAAGGGCACCTGCGCTATGTGGTCAAGCAACTGCACCAGCGCGGCAGCTGGGAGGGCGAGGTGTGGCTCAAGCGCCGTGACGGCGACCACTACCCGGCATGGGTCGGCATTACTGCGGTACTGGACGACGAGGGCGACCTGGCCAGCTACGTGTGCTTCTTCACCGACATCAGCGAGCGCAAGGCCAGCGAACAGCGCATTCACCGCCTGGCCTACTACGACGCCCTCACCCACCTGCCCAACCGCACGCTGTTCCAGGACCGCCTGTACAACGCCCTGCAGCAGGCGGAGCGGCAGAAGGCCTGGGTGGTACTGATGTTCCTCGACCTGGACCGTTTCAAGCCGATCAACGACTCCCTCGGCCATGCCGCGGGCGATCGCATGCTCAAGGACATGGCCCTGCGCCTGCTGGCCTGCGTGGATGACGACGACACTGTGGCGCGCATGGGCGGCGACGAATTTACCCTGTTACTGCAACCGCGCCCCAGCCGCGAGCTGGCACTGAACCGCGCCATCCACGTGGCCGAGAACATCCTCGGCAGCCTGGTGCGGCCATTCGTGCTGGAAAACCGCGAGTTCTTCGTCACTGCCAGTATCGGCATCGCCCTCAGCCCGCAGGATGGCAGCGAGCTGAGCCAGCTGATGAAAAACGCCGACACCGCCATGTACCACGCCAAGGAACGCGGCAAGAACAACTTCCAGTTCTACCAGGCCGAGATGAACGCCAGCGCCCTGGAGCGGCTGGAGCTGGAAAGCGACCTGCGCCACGCCATGGAGCAGAACGAATTCATCCTCTACTACCAGCCGCAGTTCAGTGGCGACGGCAAACGCCTGACCGGTGCTGAAGCACTGCTGCGCTGGCGCCACCCAACCCGTGGCCTGGTACCGCCAGGCGACTTTATCCCGGTGATCGAGGAACTGGGCCTGGTCGTGGACGTGGGCGACTGGGTCCTGCGCGAGGCTAGCCGCCAACTCAAGGCCTGGCACAAGGCCAAGGTGCGGGTGCCGAAAGTGTCGGTGAACATTTCGGCGCGGCAGTTCTCCGACGGCCAGCTGGGCACGCGGATTGCCAACATTCTTGAAGAAAGCGGCCTGCCGCCGGCCTGCCTGGAGCTGGAGCTGACCGAAAGCATTCTGATGCGCGAGGTGAGCGAGGCGCTGCAGATTCTTGCCAGCCTGAAAAACCTGGGCCTGAGCATTGCGGTGGACGACTTCGGCACCGGCTACTCATCGCTCAACTACCTCAAGCAGTTCCCCATCGACGTGCTCAAGATCGACCGCACCTTCGTCGACGGCCTGCCCGAGGGCGAGCAGGACGCGCAGATTGCCCGGGCGATCATCGCCATGGCCCACAGCCTCAACCTGGCGGTAATCGCCGAGGGCGTGGAAACCCACGAGCAGCTGGAGTTCCTGCGCGAACATGGCTGCGACGAAGTGCAGGGCTACCTGTTCGGCCGACCGATGCCGGCACACCAGTTCGAGGCGCAGTTCTCCAACGAAACGCTGTTCATGTTCCATTGATGCGGTACCTGCACTGGCCTCATCGCCGGCAAGCCAGCGCCCACAAGTGATGCATCAGCCTCAAGGCCAGCGCAATCCTGTGGGGGCCGGCTTGCCGGCGATGGGGCCATATGCGCCCCAAAAAACGGACCTGAAAGTCAACTCGGACGCCCGCCCAGCCCAGACACGGCGCGGGATGCAACATGAGCCCCATTGGTCCGCGACTTGATGCCACTTCATATGCCAGCCGCGAATCAATCGGTTAGAATGCCCCCCCAAACTACCCCGATCCTTGAGGACCGCCATGTTCAGCCGTGATTTGACCATTGCCAAGTACGACGCCGAGCTCTTCGAAGCCATGCAGCAAGAAGCCCTGCGCCAGGAAGAGCATATCGAGCTGATCGCTTCGGAAAACTACACCAGCCCGGCAGTCATGGAAGCTCAGGGCTCGGTCCTGACCAACAAGTACGCCGAAGGCTACCCAGGCAAGCGTTACTACGGTGGTTGCGAGTACGTCGACATCGTCGAGCAACTGGCCATCGACCGTGCCAAGGAACTGTTCGGCGCCGATTACGCCAACGTCCAGCCGCACGCTGGTTCCCAGGCCAACGCAGCTGTCTACCTGGCCCTGCTGTCGGCCGGTGACACCATTCTGGGCATGAGCCTGGCCCACGGTGGCCACCTGACCCACGGTGCTTCGGTAAGCTCGTCGGGCAAGCTGTACAACGCCATCCAGTACGGCATCGACGGCAACGGGCTGATCGACTACGACGAAGTCGAGCGCCTGGCGGTCGAGCACAAGCCGAAAATGATCGTTGCCGGCTTCTCGGCCTACTCGCAGGTTCTGGACTTCGCCCGCTTCCGCGCCATCGCCGACAAGGTCGGTGCCTACCTGTTCGTCGACATGGCCCACGTTGCCGGCCTGGTTGCCGCTGGCGTGTACCCGAACCCTGTTCCGTTCGCCGACGTGGTCACCACCACCACCCACAAGACCCTGCGCGGTCCACGTGGCGGCCTGATCCTGGCCCGTGCCAACGCCGACATCGAGAAGAAGCTGAACTCGGCTGTATTCCCGGGCGCCCAAGGCGGCCCGCTGGAGCACGTGATCGCCGCCAAGGCCATCTGCTTCAAGGAAGCCCTGCAGCCTGAGTTCAAGGCTTACCAGCAACAGGTCGTGAAAAACGCCCAGGCCATGGCCAGCGTGTTCATCGAGCGTGGTTTCGACGTGGTGTCCGGTGGCACCCAGAACCACCTGTTCCTGCTGTCGCTGATCAAGCAGGAAATCTCCGGCAAGGACGCTGACGCCGCCTTGGGCAAAGCCTTCATCACCGTCAACAAGAACTCGGTACCGAACGACCCACGTTCGCCGTTCGTCACCTCGGGCCTGCGTTTCGGCACCCCAGCCGTCACCACCCGTGGTTTCAAGGAAGCCGAGTGCAAGGAACTGGCTGGCTGGATCTGCGACATCCTGGCTGACCTGAACAACGAAGCGGTGATCGACGCCGTACGTGAGAAGGTCAAGGCCATCTGCAAGAAGCTGCCGGTGTACGGCAACTGATTGGCATTAGCCTGATGTGAAAAGCCCGGCCTCTGTGCCGGGCTTTTTCATGTCTATCGGAAACAGGGCCAAATGGGCATCCCGCTGAGGCTGCCCTAGCCTGCGGTCTCCTTACTACGCCCACCTGGAGCCCGCAATGGCTGATCATCAAGCGCTGTCCTTCACCGCTACCTTGTTAGTCAACGGTCACCCCCTGACCATCCTGAGCGAAGCCACCGAAGGCACCATCAGGGTTGCCCACCCCGACACTAACCTGGGGTTGATGGACGTGACCCATGCACTGGGCGTGCTAAGCACACCCGATGACGCTTGGGACGATGCCCGAGAAGCAGGGCATGTCGATTTTCACGTCACAGGCGACGTGGCGCCCGTGCTGTTCTACTTCCGTCACACCCCTGAAGGCTACCGCCTGTACATCAGGGGCGGCGAGCATGACGGCCAAGGCGTGTTCAAAAGCAAATATGGCGTTGCCATGGTCAGCCCTATTGAGGGCAGCGACCCGACCCCGTGGCAGATGCGCAATCCCCACACCCAGCACCCCCTCGACCTTGCAGGCATGGCTGTCGACTTTTCCATCATCAACCTGGCGTGCGCTGCGTCCGGGCAAAGCTTGGCCACCCATTTGATTGCCAATGGCGAAGGGGGCTATCTGATCACCCTGCGTTCCAAGCCTGCCACCAGCTTACGGCTGAACATTACCGAGCGCGGAGTGGACTGGGCGCGACGCTGAGTCGCTTGCCCCACATGCGCAAACAGTGCCGGGGCTTTCACATCAGGGAACGATCACCCGCTGCGGCGGTGTGGGAGGCGACTCTTAAGATCGCCTCTTTCCACAGCAAGGGTCATCACCATGTATAGCCACCGGCAACAATCATTCATCGCCCAGCTCAGTGCCCCAGGTGCGCACCTGAACTTCCTGGATGTGCTGCTGGGGCAGCCAGCCAGAATCCTGCTCGCAGGTAGCGGTGGTGGTGTTTTCAGTGGCAGGTTCAGCGAGCGGGATGACTCGCACCTGTTAGGCCACCTGCCCGTTGAAAACGCGCCGCCCCCTCCGACGCTGTACTTTCGCCACTCCGAAGAAGATTACTACTTGTATGTAAGAACGCCTGGCAACCATTTCGGCAAAGGCATCAGCCGAGGCAGGCATGGGGAAATCGGTGCCTACCCAACCCAAACTCTCGCCCCCGCCTGCTTCGAGCTGCTCGGCCCTAACGGCGCGCTGATACTCTCGGACATTCCTGTGAACGCCTTCCACTGCGTGTTACGTGAGCGTGCCTCCGGTATGTGCCTGCATCGCCACAAGCGTTTCGACGCTGCGCACACCTATGTATTTGCCAAGCGCGATGAGAGGATGCGCCTGACCCTCAACATTCTGGAGCGTAACGCCGCATGGTTGAGCGACCCGGATGAGATATAGGTAGCTGGGGGGCCAAGGCCGCAAGAGCAATGATTCAGGCGAGCACCCAATGCCGCCAACGATTACCCTGTGCTCTTTAGCTTTTGAGCACAGGCCTCCTCTTGACCAGAGAACAACTCGAAACCCATCAGACCCTGATCTACTTCGCCGCAGTGTTTGCCGCCATCGCCTTCGGCTTGCTGGCCAGTGACAGCGCCCGCCACCTGGAGGCACTGGTCACCCCCGCCATCGCCGTGCTGATGTACGCAATGTTCCTGCAGATCCCTTTTCTCGACCTGCGCCAGGGCCTGGGCAACCGCCGGTTCATCGCTGCCCTGCTGCTCGCCAACTTCATCCTGGTGCCGCTACTGGTCTGGGGCATCACCCGCGGGCTGGTCGAACACCCGGCGTTGCTCATCGGCGCCCTGCTGGTACTGCTCACACCCTGCATCGACTACGTGGTGGTGTTCACCCACATCGGCAAAGGCGACTCGCGCCTGACTTTGGCCGCCACCCCCGTGCTGCTGCTGGTGCAACTGGTGCTGCTGCCGGTGTATCTGGCATTGATGCTGGGCGACAGCAGCCAGGTGGCCATCTCCATCACCCCGTTCGTGGAAGCCTTCGTGCTACTGATCGTGATGCCAATGGCCCTTGCGGTGCTGACCAGCGCCGGTGCCCGCCACTCGCGTAAAGTCGCAACCTGGAATGACGCCTGGGCGTGGTTACCCGTACCGGCGATGGCCTTGGTACTGATGGTTGTGATCGCTTCGCAAATTGCCGTGGTGCTACGCGATTTCGACCGCTTGCTGCCGGTGATCCCGGTGTACATCGGTTTCATGCTGCTGGCGCCAGCGCTCGGGTTCGTTTCGGCCCGTCTGCTGCGCCTGCCAGCCACCGAGGCGCGTTCGGTGATGTTCAGCGCATCGACCCGCAATTCGCTGGTGGTGTTGCCGCTGGCACTGGCCTTACCCGAGCATTTGCGCACCCTGGCAGCAGCTGCCGTGATCACGCAGACGCTGGTGGAGCTGGTGTGCGAGCTGGGTTACGTGCGGGCCATACCTCGCCTGACCCGCACGTAAGGGGCTCAACTGACCACGTGCAGGTAGTGCAGGTGGCGCTCGTACTGGTCCAGGATGTCGCCAATCACATCTTCGCGGCTCCAGCCCATCACGTCGTAGTCCTGCCCGCCCTCACGCAGATACACCTCGGCGCGGAAATACTTGCGAGCATCGTTGTTATCGTCAGATTCGCGAAGGACGAAGCTAGGGGTATTGTACGCACGCGGCCGAACTTCATATTTGAAGCGACCCTCGCCCGCGTGGGAAAGCTCGAGCGTGACCCGGCCATCGTCGCGTTCCTCAACCGTAACCTCGTAACCTTGCTTGCGCAGCTCCTGGGCCACTTCGTCGCAGGCGGGCTTGACCACATCATTGATAAAGCGGGTAACGTGGGCCCTGCGCGGCATCATGGCGATGTTGCGCAGGCGCCGTTGCCAGCCACCGTGATTCTGCCGGTGCTGGCGCTGGCCAGGCAGCGACTGGGTGCGCAGGCCGCGACGGGTGGCATCCAGGCCCAAGGCCTTGAACAGGCCCCAGATCGCCACCAGCAGGATGACCGCGAATGGCAAGGCACTGGCGATGGTGGCTGCCTGCAGCGCTTTCAGGCCGTTGGCCAGCAACAAGGCAATGGCAACTGCGCCCATGGTCACCGACCAGAACACCCGCTGCCACAGCGGCGAGTGGCCTTTGCCCGAGGAGGCAAGCATGTCTACCACCAGCGCCCCGGAGTCCGCGGAGGTGACAAAGAACACCACCACCATCAGCACCGCCACTAACGATACCGTTGTCGACCACGGGAAGTGTTCGAGAAACGCGAATAACGCAAGCGAACTGTCCTGATCGACAACCGCCGCCAGCTCCCTCACACCCCCGTGCAGGATCATGTGAATGGCGGTGTCGCCGAACACAGTCATCCACAGCAGGGTAAAACCCGCCGGTACGAACAACACGCCGCAGACGAATTCGCGAATGGTGCGACCACGGGAAATACGCGCGATAAACAGCCCTACGAAAGGCGACCAGGACAGCCACCAGCCCCAATACAGCAGGGTCCAGCCACCGATCCAGTCGGTGGGTTCGTAGGCGAACAGGTTGAATGTCTTGTTGACGATATCGGACAGGTACGCGCCGGTGTTCTGAACATAGGCCTGCAGCAGGAACACGGTCGGGCCAACGACCAGCACGAACAGCATCAATATCACTGCCAGGCCAAGGTTGAGCTCGGAGAGAATGCGAATGCCTTTATCCAGCCCGCTGGCCACCGACAGCGTGGCAAGGGCACAGGTGGCGGCGATGAGAACGACTTGCACAGTGGTGCTGACGGGCAAACCGAACAGCTGGTGCAGGCCGCTGTTGATCTGCAGCACGCCGTAGCCAAGCGAAGTGGCCACGCCAAATACCGTCCCCAGAATGGCAAAGATATCCACAGCGTGCCCGATCGGGCCGTAGATGCGCTCGCCAATCAAAGGATACAGCGCCGAACGCAGCGTCAATGGCAGCCCGTTGCGGAAACTGAAGTAAGCCAGGATCAGCGCGACGATGGCGTAGATGGCCCAGGCATGCAGGCCCCAGTGGAAGAACGTGATGTTCATGGCTTCACGTGCTGCCGCGATGGTATTTGGCTCACCGACCGGGGGGTTGATGAAATGCATCACAGGCTCGGCTACGCCGAAGAACATCAGGCCAATACCCATGCCTGCCGAGAACAGCATGGCGAACCAGCTCTTGTTGGGGTAGTCCGGCTCGCTGTGGTCCGGGCCCAGCTTGATATCGCCGTAGCGGCTGACCGCCAGGAACACCACGCTGATCAGTACCAATGCCACGGTAAGGATGTAGAACCAGCTGGCGTTGGTGATGATCCATTGCTGCACGTCTTCGAACACACGCTGAGCGTGCTCCTGGAAAACCGTGGCGTACAGCACCAACAGCAGCACCAGAATGGCACTGGTAAAGAAAACGGGAGGGTTGATGGTGCTCCTGCGTTTTTGCTCTGCATTCATAGGCAGTATGACTCCTGGTGTTCAGCGCTGCGCATCAGGTGAGAGCGGTCAAGACTCGACCACCCTCGCCGCGTGGTGAATGAGAGATGCCCAAACCTTAGCGTCAGTTCAGGCATTTCCCAAAAATTACCGCTGCGCTTTACTGCCAGCCCCGCGCTGAAACATCAGCCCAGGTTACGTTTGAGCTCGGCAATGTGCTCCGGGCCGATACCACAGCAGCCGCCTACCAGACTGGCGCCGCGCTCACGCCAGTCGGTGGCCCAGGCCAGGTAACCAGGTGGATCGAGGTCTTCGCGCAGCTCATCCAGGCCATCGTTGGCGGTGGCTTCCTTGGGCTGTGGCGGGAAGGCGTTGGCATAGGCACCGATTGCGATGTCGGCGTTGTGCTGCTGGGTGAGCTCGCGGGCGACATCGATTGCAGCACCAATCACTTCCGGCTGGCTGCAGTTGAACAGCACCGCCGCAGCACCCAGGCCGATCACGGCCTCGATGGCATCGGCTACCGGCTCGCCGGAGCGCAGCCGAGGCACAGCGTCCACCTCTTCATCCTGCAAGGTGAACGACACCCAGAACGGCCGGCCGTCTTCAGGCAGGTGCTGATGAATGGCCCGCACTTCGGCAATCGAGCTTTGGGTTTCTGCCAGCCACAAGTCCACATGAGGGGCCAGGCCTTGCAGCAGGGGGAGCAATACCTCGGCCACGCGCTCAGGCTGGAACAGGTCCGGGCGGTAAGAACCGAAAAGCGGTGGCAAGGAACCTGCCACCCTTACCGGGTGCGCGCCGGTATCGGCCGCATGCCGCGCGAGCTGGCCGGCGATATTGGCCAGTTGCTGCCCTTCCTTGGCAAAGCGCTCCTCGCCGATGTGAAAGGGCACTACCGCATAACTGTTGCTGGTGATGACTTGTGCACCGGCGGCAATAAACGCTGCGTGCACGCCAACCACCGCCTCCGGCGCCTCGCTCAGCGCCAGTGCCGACCACTCGGGCTGGCGGAACGGCGCCCCACTGCGCTGCAGTTCACGGCCCATGCCGCCGTCGAGAATGACCATCGCTCGCTCTTTCATATAACTTCTCTGCAGGTTCTTATGAATAAAATTCATTAGTTCATGAACGTTTATAACTATTAAATACCCTATCACTCCTTTGCCCAACATATCAGGTATGTACATGCGATTTTCTACCGTGCTCGGTGCGGGCCTCGTGCTGCTCGCCACTGCTTCCCAGGCCTTTGCTGGCGCCACGCTGGAGCGGGTTGAATCGCGCAAGGAACTGGTCAACGTGCTGATGGAAAGCTACCCGCCGTTCTCCTTCCTCAACGACCAGAACCAGCTGGACGGTTTCGATGTGGACGTGGCCAAGGCCGTGGCTGACAAGCTGGGCGTCAAGCTGCGCCTGGAAACCCCGTCCTGGGACGTGATCGCCGCTGGCCGCTGGAGCGGCCGCTACGACATCTGCATCTGCTCGATGACCCCGAGCAAGGCCCGCGCCGAAGTGTTCGACTTCCCGGTGGAGTACTACGCCTCACCGGCGGTGATCGTGGTCAATGCCAAGGATGAGCGCATCCATGGCGCCAAGGACCTGGAGGGCCGCAAGGTGGGCCTGACCAGTGCATCGAGCTACGAGAGCTACCTGAACAAGAATCTGGTCATTGAAGGCGACGAAGACAAGAAACTCGAATACCCCTTCGACTTCGTGCAGATAGCGCCCTACGACACCGACAACGTCGCCTTCCAGGACCTGGGCCTGGGGGCTGGGGTGCGCCTGGATGCCATCCTCACCAACCTGGTGACCGCGCAGCCGCGCCTGAGCCAGGACAAGCGCTTCAAGCTGGCCGGCGCACCGCTGTATGAGGAGCCGAACTCGGTAGCCATCGAAAAAGGCGACCCTGAGTGGGACGCCAAGGTGCGCCAGGTATTTGCCGAGCTGAAGGCTGATGGCACCCTGGCCAAGCTGTCGCAAAAATGGATTGGCGCCGATATCAGCAAATGAGCAGCTTCCCCCCCTCCCCCAAGCCCGTGGTCAAGCCGGCGGGCGCCGGCCTGTTCAGCTTCCGTACCCGGTTACTGCTGACCTGGCTGGCGCTGTTCGGCCTGTTTGTGGCGTTTTTCCTCAGCTTTGACCTGAAGTTCGCGATCATTCTGGAGAAGTTTCCGAACCTCGCCGGCTTCAAGCTGGGGCCTAACGGCTTTCTCCAGGGCGCGGCGCTCACCTTGTTCCTGTGCCTGTGCTCAATGGTGGTCTCGGTGCTGCTGGGCTTTGCCGCCGCGCTGGCGCGGTTGTCGAACAGCGCTGTGCTGGTGGGTGTTGCCAGCTTCTACACCTCGTTCTTTCGCGGCACACCGCTGCTGATCCAGATCTTGCTGATCTACCTGGGCCTCCCGCAACTGGGCCTGGTCCCGGGCGCCATCAGTGCCGGCATCATCGCGTTGTCGCTGAATTATGGGGCCTACCTGAGCGAGATTTTCCGTGCGGGGATCCTCGGCGTCGCGCGCGGGCAACGTGAAGCGGCGCTGGCCCTGGGCATGCGCACGCGGCAGATCTTCTGCCACGTCATCCTGCCCCAGGCCATGCGGGTGATCATTCCGCCCACGGCCAACCAGTTCATCTCGATGCTCAAGGACTCCTCGCTGATTTCGGTGATGGGCGTGTGGGAGGTCATGTTCCTTGCGCAATCCTACGGGCGGTCGAGCTATCGTTACCTGGAGATGCTGACCACGGCGGCAGTGATCTACTGGGTGCTGTCGATCCTGCTGGAGCTGGTGCAGGCACGGCTGGAGCGGCATTTCGGCAAGGCTTACCAGCGGTAGCGCCAGCGTTTGCCGCGCAGGGGCTGCCAGGCAGCCCCTCACGGCCATCGCTCAAAGCGTCTTCATCTCGGCAATATCCCGCGCCACCTGATCCGCAGAATGGTCGAACATCGCCTGTTCCTGCGCATCCAGTGGCAACTCGATCACCCGCGCCAGCCCTTGGTCTGACAATACACAGGGCACACCCATGGCAATATCCGTGCGCCCGTACTCGCCCTCCAGAATCGCCACAGCCGGCAAGATACGGTTTCGCCCATTGGCGATGGCATCCACCATCTGCGCAATGGCCACGCCCGGCGCATCGCAGGCGCTGCCCAGCTTCTTCAGGCCCAGAATCTCGCCGCCGCCCTTGCGCGTGCGCTCCACGATCCGCTCTATCTGGTCATCGGACAGGAAGTGCGACAGCGGCACCGAGCCGATCTGGCAGTAGCGCATCAGCGGCACCATGCTGTCGCCATGCCCGCCGAGCACCAGCGCCGTGATATCCCGAGCGGAAAACCCGGTCTGCTCGGCAATGAAGCACTTCATGCGCGCGGTATCCAGCACCCCTGCCTGGCCAAATACCTTGTCGCGCCCAAGGCCGCTGAGGCTCCAGGCCCGATAAGTCAGCACATCGACCGGGTTGGACACCACCAGCACCGTGGCTGTCGGCGCACGGTGTTTGATGTCGGCCATGATGCTATCGAGAATGGGCAGGTTGATACTCAGCACATCCTGGCGCGACTGCCCGGGCTTGCGCGGCACGCCTGCGGTAATCACCACCAGCTCGGAACCGTCGAGCATTTCGGCTTGGGCACCACCGTAGACCCGGGTATCGGAACCAGACTCCACAGCGGCCTGCCACACATCCAGCGCCTTGCCCTGCGCCAGCTCGCCCTGTACATCCATCAACACCAGTTCACGGCACAACTCATCCCGGGCGATGATCTGCGCCGCCGCCTCGCCGACCAGGCCGGCACCCACGATTGTTAGCTTGTTCACCTGACACCTCCCAGCGGCGCGCGCCACCAGGAACACGCCTGCGTATACAGGGAAGTATTGACCGCTGAAGCGAAAAGACCACCCAAGGTGATGCCTGGCTTAATCCATGAAGCAGCGCCCCACACGATGCGCGAGTAGAGCCCGGCTCCCGCCGCTGCGCGGAACCAGTTCCGGATGGGTGTGCCATTCAGGTCAGCTTAGCCTGTCCGTCTTGCTCACCAACCGGAAACGCACCATGACCGATCACAAGAAACTTTCTTTCACCGCAACCCTGCAAATTGCCGGCTGCCCCCTGAATACCCTGGACAGCATGTGCACAGGGCCAATTATTCTCAGCAGTCCCATCAACAATTTGAATCCTGTCATGGATGGCGGCCGTGCCATTGGCATGTTCAATTGCTCAGACGAAGACTGGCACCTAGGTAGGGACAGCGGGCTGATTACCTTTGACAGGGGTGCCAGTGCGCAATCGCTGGTGCTGTATTTCCGCCATTTTGATAGCGGCTATCGGCTTTACCTACGCAGCGGCGAGCATCTGGGCGAAGGCGTATTCACCAATGCCAATGGCGTGGTAGATGTCCAGCCCATAAAAGCCAGCGATCCTTCCCTATGGAAAATTGTCGATGCCCAAACCGGTCAACCTTTCGACCTGACGCAGTGTGAAGGCCCTGATTGTGATATCAAGCTTACAAGCGCCGACGGGCACCCAGTCGAATCTCATTACCTCTACCCGGTCGGCGCCTTCCTGGCTTGTTACCCCGCTGCACATCAAGGTGACCTGAGGTTGATCATTCAGGAGCGGGAAGTCGACTGGCTCAATGCAGACTGATCTATACCTGCGCACCAAACACAGGGCGTACGAAGAGCTGCCCTGCTCAACAGCTAGCCGGCGGCGCACTGCGCAGGAAGCGCCAAACAGCAAAGCCCCACCCTGACCAGCCGGGGCCTGACCACTCTGCTCCATGGCGGGCCTCCGATTGGACGGAGACGAAGCGGGATTGGCTGACATTGAAGTCGCTAATGACCGCACAAAAAAAGCGCCTGCGATGAAGACTGGGGGCTGATGCGCCTTTCGATTCCGACCGGCCAAGGTCGCGTCGCTGATTCGGCGACTGAGGGTCTTTATTGCTGGGTGGCTGTTTTCGCAAGTTTTCGAGGGTACGAATGTACTGCGTATTTCGTAGAAAATTGCTCGCCACAAGCAACGCACACACTCCAGGCCATATGCGGTCCGTGTAGGAGCTGGCTTGCCTGCGATGGGCTGCGCAGCAGCCCCATACCCCGGCCTGGCAGGAATAACCCACCATCGGCCTCAACAGAGGAGCCAGCTGCAACCCCCACATCTGGCCCCCACTCATCAACGACCTCCTCTAACCCTCCAACTCATGGCCGTTCCCCTCCATCACCTTCCCACACTGCTCACTGGCCAACCGGCTGATGATCCGAATCGCCTGATGGATACCGGCCGTGTTGCGAAAGCTCAATTGCGGGTTGTGTTCGCACTCCAGCATTTCATCGTGCTGGACCAGGGCCTCGCCTAGTAGCTCGAGGGTCCAGGCGTAGCTTTGGATGGTGGAGAGGCGTTCTTGGTCAGTCATGGCGTACCTCCGAATGACCGGGGACGGAGTGGGATTGGCTGACGGTGAGGTAGCCGGGGACTGTCGAGGTACGACGGTGGAGAACGAATGCGAGGATCCTGGATGGACTTGAGATGAGCATGCATGCGGTCCTTTTCGATTGAAGCACCACGCTAACCGTCGCCAAACGATTAGGGTGGCAGCTGTACGCAGGTTGGCGAACCGAGGAAAAGGAACTCGGCAGACCCGAAGGTCTCCCACGCACAGCCGCCATTACACGAAACTGCGGACGCAAAAAAAGCGCCTGCAATCGTGGTCGGGGGCGCCGATGCGCCTTTTCGTTCGGGTCGCCAAACCCGGTCGCGGAATTGGCCGCGACTTGAGTACGGTATCGCTGCGGGGGTTGCAATGCAAGGTTCGGGGCTATGTGAATAGCCGCTCGAGATCGTAGGAAAAGTCAGAGAGAACGAGCTGGAAGATATTGCCCACCACCTCAAGCAACTGGCCTGCTCCCTTTGGCTTTGCTTTCGATGCCGTCGTGGTTTGGAACTACTGCGAGCAACCAGACTTAATGCTGCAATCGATCAGTTAGATGAAATTGGGATGAGACTTTATTTGCATCCCACATCAATCTCACTTTTCCTGACTGCTTTTCCGTGCCCGTGGCGATGGCGGTCTCGACACTGCCTTCTTCGCTTTGACCGCAGCAGGGCTTTTCCCTCTTTTCGGTCCGGCCACCACGTGGGAACCAGCCAGCGGCGCGGCCACAGCGATTGGCCCACCCGCCTGCAACTGGCCAGCATTGTTGCCGACGAGCGTTGCAGTGGGCTTATCTTTAGCCGTCATCACCATACCCATCCGCACGCCAAAGAGGCGCAGCACGGCATCCAAAGTGCTGAGCTTCGGATTCGACTTCCCGCTTTCCAATTCATACAGGCTTTTCGTGGACATCTTGCACATGGCCGCGAAGGTCTCTTGGTCAAGCCCGGTGACTTCGAGCCGCAGACGGCGGATGGATGCCCCAATGGGATCCAGCCCCGCCGCGTTGCGCTTGACGATATCCTCTACGAGCTGGGCGCGCTCTTCAGGCTGTAGTTTTTTCATCGCAGTCCCCACTCTACGAGTCGCTTATCCAGATTATTCACGGGTAGAGAGGCTGCATTGCGCATTGATTCAGGAGCATCGGTCAGCAGATCGGGCAACGCCCTGAATTCCTCAGCCGCATTCATCAACCGTTGCAGCAGAACATCGGGATCTGTGTAACCAACAAGCTCAGCGCAGTTGTCGCGCCAATCAGAAGACCCCTTGCGCTCCGCCGCCCACTTCGTCGTCCGTGTGATGCCCTCTTCATCCAGGATCATTGGCGCGAGGTCATAGATTGGCGCCAACCGAAACCGCCCACCCACACGCATGATGGAGGTGTTGCGGCCGTGGTTATCGGTGTTCCCTAGAATGCGGTTCAGCAGATCGCGCCGCACGTACTCGAACACCAGGTCGTCCACCTCATCCTGCTGGCCGTTATCGATCCATAGACCTACCAGTCGGTGAACCACTTCGGCATGCGCCATCGGATGCGCGTAGCCGGTAATGCCGCAGATCGAGTACACCGACTCCAGCGGTATCCGCTCCAACACGCCATCCACTACTCGGCGATCAAATCGTGGCATCCAGAGGCTTGGCTTCACTGCCTCTTCAAGCGCCAAACCATCAGTGGGAACCGTATCAAGGCCGAGTGCAGCAACCGCCTTGTAGTAATGAAACTCTGTTCGCAGGATGTCTTGGTCGCGCTCGCCGCCTCGATTACGCGCGAACTTGATCAGCCAGTGACGGCACGCTTGGTCATCGGGCAGCATCGCATCAGCGTACAGAGCACCGTCGTGGGCTTCGGTCATGACCAGCTTGGGGGCTTGCCCGTTGGCACCGGTAGCACCGCCTAACGCCGCGCCGGTTTCATAGGCGTACTCAAGAAATTCGTTCGTCCTGTCCACGACCTCAGCATGCGCGAAAGCCTCTTTCCGATCTGGCTGAAGGCCTTCCACTGACTCCTTGATGCGCAGATGCCCAATAGGGGCCGGCGTGAAGCGTTCTAGAAGGTACAGCCCCATTTCCACGCCTTCGGGCTTAAGGCGCCCGTAGCGGGATTCAAGAGACTCCTTGGCAGCACCAGAGGGAATGATGTCGTAGAGGAACGCTGGATACCCTTTGGCGTCATGGTGGTCCCAGTTCAACGGAAGGTTAACGCTTAGGGCCAGTTCGCAACGATCTTCCATGCGATCAAAGTTCGCGATGATGTAGTCATCGTCGTATGCGACAAGGCACCTTCCATCAGCAACACGCTCGGGGTTCTCAACCGTGAGTGTCGCTGCATCGCTCCATGCACCATCGGAGAAAGCCTGGATCGTGAGTCTGAGCGGCATCGTGACACCATTAATCAGCATTTTAATGCTGATTATAATAGGGCACACAGGATAAACCGGCAATGCCTTGCCGATTAAAATCTTCAGCATGGGTAAAACCGGCACCACACTACCGATTATGCAGCCACAGTGCGCGGAAGGGTGCTAGAGGTAGTTGCTGCACCTGGGAAGCAGGAACTGCCTGTGGTTGGCCTTGGGGTTATAGGGCCATGTTTATTTGCGTTGGGTCAGGTGGTGGGTGGCATGGGCTGCGCCCGTGATCGCGGGTAAACCCGCCCCTACAGGGGCTGCCTTTAAACATTGGTCGCGTGCTAGCCCTGACTACAGGGGTTGGACCGGTTAAGTCCGAGGTTCGCAGGGCTGCTGAGAAAAGACAGGCGCAAGAAAGCCCGCACTAGGCTCTGTACGAAAAGAGATGTCGCAAACACCGCATGGAACACCCGTGTTCGCGGGCAAGCCCTAATGCCAGTCAGTTAACGTTTTCTGGCTTGATTGGGGCTGCTTTGCAGCCCTTCGCGGGCTTGCCCGCTCCCACAGGGATCGCGCTAGCTTTTAGAAATTGAGCAAGACACTTGGCTCATACACGTACGGGGGAATGTTCCGGGTAGCGATACCTGTTCGACTGCCCGGCTGCGCATGCTTTGAAGAGCTGTTCCGAAGTATCTTGAAAGGAGTTCGTGGGGAGAGGGAACTGTGTTGCAGCGCGCAGTTCAGCAGTGGAACAAGAAATTGCCGGGGCCGCCTTGCGGCCCTCTCGCGACACAAGGCCGCTCCCACACAGAGCGTGGGTGGGCCTGCCCCGTGACAACGGACGCCAAGAAGCGATACTTACATCGCTATCTTGGAGGTTGTCATGTACCCAACCACTCGCCGCAATTACACCGATGAGTTCAAGATTCAGGCCGTTGCGCTGGCTGAAACGCTTGGCAGGACGGAAGCTGCTCGCCAGCTGGAGATGTCTGTGAAAATGCTGGACAACTGGGTCAACGCTTCCCGCAACGGCCAGCCGTTGAGCTCTCCTGACCGGCGCGCAATCACCCGAGAGGACAGCGAGTTAGCACGATTGCGAGCCGAGAACGCCGAGCTGAAACTGGAGCGTGAAATCCTAAAAAAGGCGGCGGTATTCTTTGCCAAAGAGTCCAGGTGAGATACGCCTTCGTCGCTGAAGAACGGGCTCAGTTCCCGGTGCGTCTGTTGTGCCGAGTAATGGGTGTCTCGGTTTCAGGGTTTTACGACTATCAGCATCGCCAAGGCCGTCCAGATCCGGATGCACAAATTCGCATCGATCTTCATAAGGTTTACGCGGCTAGCCGCAAGACCTATGGCCGACCACGGCTAGTCGAGGCGCTACGGCAGCAGGCCTATGCGGTAGGTCACAAGCGCATTGACCGGCTAATGCATGAAGAACATATACAGGGCCGATCCAAGGGCGGTTTCAGACCGTGCACCACCGACAGTCACCATGCGCTGCCAGTGGCGAGCAATTTATTGGGTCGCCAGTTCTCCGCTCAAAGCTCCACCCCAGCCTGGGTCAGTGATATCACTTACATCGCTACGAAAGAGGGCTGGCTTTATCTGGCAGTGGTACTGAGCATCCAAACCCGCCAAGTGCTGGGTTACAGCCTGGCGGACAGGATGCCTGACGACTTGGTCGAGCGCGCTTTCATGAACGCTTGGAACGCATGTTTGGGCGTCTACGGAGTGATTTTCCATTCCGACCAAGGGCGCCAGTACGCGAGCAGCAGGTTTCGTCTCGCTTTGGCCAAGAAGGGCTTCGCGCAAAGCATGAGTCGGAGAGGAAACTGCTGGGATAACGCCGTAGCTGAGAGTTTCTTCGCTACATTGAAGAGAGAGGAAGCCTGCGCGGTCTACCCCACAAAGAAACAGGCTCACCTGGCAATTGCCAGCTACATCCATGGGTTCTACAACAGCTGTCGACTGCATTCAGCACTGGGTTACCGTTCACCGAACGAATACGCAAAAGGCTTAAGGCAGTTGGCTCTGTAGCCAGCTTCTTGGCGTCCGCTGTGACGGGGCAGGCCCAGGGATATTCGAGCATCGTGCTTACATTCGGGCCTTAATGTTCACGAAAGGAGACGAACTCAAGCTGAATTAGTGCCGACCTTGCGATTATTCAAGGCCTGTCGAGTGGCTCTGGAATGAACCCCTGCTCCCTCAGTGCCTTGATGACCCTACGCACCAGATAATTCTTGGAAAAGCCAATGGTGTATTGCCTCGAACCTGGGTTGATTGGCAGAAGCATGCCTTGCTCTACCATACCCTTGATCTGATAAGTCGGTTGGTTAGCCGTGAGCGCGGGGAGTGCCTGAGCAATGTCACTCGACTTCACGACCTTCATCTTTATGACGCTGACCAGAATCTTTTCCTCGGCCTCGGTAATCCACTCCCGACTGCGTGCAAAACTCACCGCCGGCAACAGAATGCACTTCGTGAGGTAGCCATAGTCGGTGAGCTTGTCCACCTTCTCCAATTCGTCGCGGATGCCCTGCAGCACATAGGTACACTATGCCTCCAGCCCTGCTGTGGGGTTGAGTACCCGACCACCCGTGTTCACGTTGAAGCCGTACTTCATCAACAGCGCATAGGTCAGCAGCCTTACCACCCGCCCATTTCCATTGCCGACTGGGTGAATCCAACCGAAACGGTGGTGCGCCAGGGCGACCTTCATCAGCGCGTAATTATCTCTAAACAGGAAAATCATTATCTAGAAAAATTTTGGTTCTCACCCCGTAAACACTGGCCAAAACCTGATCGACAGCTAGCCATTATCTAAAAATACGCGCAACCCTAAGGGAAAAACTGCGGACCATAAAGTCAAAAACACGCAGATCCGTGGGGAAAAAAGCGGGAACAAAAAAGCCCGCATAAGGCGGGCTTCTATTGGTGCCAGGTAGCGAGAAATCGCCATAGGCCAACTGATTCTGGTGCGGAGACAGGAGTCGAATCGGGCACCCTTAGCCCAACAAAATAGGGCTTCAAGATAGCCTGAATACACCACTGTATACCTAAACATATACCTAAACAGAAATGTCCCCATGGGCTCGCTGGCACAGCATGCACAAAAAAGCCCCCTAATGGGGCCCTTTGCAAGCATGTGCGTTACGCGAACTCTACTGTGCCGTTTCTAAACGTAGCTTGTCGATGCTCCCCCATACGAGTGCTGGAGGTCTCTTGCTTATGATCCTGCGAAGAAGGGATGGCGCCGCTTCGCACTGTGTACGCAGCAGCCAGCGCACACGCTCTCTCTCTCTCCGCTGTGGGCGGAGCGCCGATCTGGCCTGAGATGTCGCGATATTCATAAGTCATGTGAGTAGCCCGTATGGTTATGTTGCAATTTCGGCTCATTGAGCATTGCGAATTTCTCACCACGTTTCAGGACGCCAACGTGTGTACGTCCCCCAACTGTAGCAACCCCATTCGCAAAGCGCTGCATACCCGACTGAAGGTTGACCAGAAGCTCAACCAGATCGACTGCATATTGAGTGGGTAGGTTGGCAAAATCTATGTTGGCAACGTAATCACGCCAGGGAAGATCGATGTATTCCTGCTGCAAGTCGAACTGAAACCCCTCTGGGATCTCGACACCTGCCTGCTTGAGCTGTTCCGCGAATCCTGCAGTCAGCCGTGAGGCATAACTGCCCATCTCCGCGTACACGCGATAGTTCACCCCTTGAATCAACCGTTGGTCGACCCCAACCAGAAGGCGCTCTACGAAATCAGCCTGCCCGCCAAAGCAGGTGCCGGAGCGCGTCTGCCAAGTGAATTGTTCCTCAACGCTTTCATTACACACCGAAAGCTTAAACACCTTAGCAGTTTCGTCATCCTTGCCATACCCGCCAACGATGAACTGCACATCAGGCAGGTATGGGCGTTGCTCTGCCGGCACCTGCGCGAAGTCGAACTGTCGTTCCCACTCGGCCCTCGTGTAGGTCAAAAAAGCCTCAACAACCGCACGAACAGTCGTGAACGAAGCTTGCTCAGTCGTGTTTTTCTTACGAAACCGAGCTGCAATACTCGCGATAGTCACGCCTGAAAGGGTAGCCATGCCAGCCGTTACCGCGGCAACAGAGGTGTCATCATCCTCATAGAGGAGAAACATCTTTTGGGCGCCCCCGAAGACGTTGGTAACGAAAGGCTGAACATTTGCGAGAGACACCACCTTGCTACCCGAGGCGTCGATCAACTCATTACCTTGGGCATCGCGAGCGAAAACACCATCACCGTAACGGAATGGAAGGATGGCCTGCTCAACAATGCTCGAAAGGCTATCGCACCCCAAAACGATCGCATCATACGTCGCGATGGCTATGTTGATGGTCAAGGCGCAACATCCTTGTCAGAAAAATTCGAGCGAGTATCGAGGAATGGCACAATGACGGCAAATTCGAATTAGCTATAACCATCCCTGAAATCTGCTATGGGGTAGCCGACGATGCCCGGGGTGTCCTGTATAGCCATTGTTTAAGCGATGGCCAGGGGGTGGTGTATAGCCGGGCACCACGACCCAGCGACGGTGGGTTGGCGCTTCACCATTCAACGACCGTCGCTGGTCGCTGGAGGGTGTTGCGATCTAACAGCAACCCCATGCTCAAGCAGATACCGGAAAATTTGCCGGGATCTGAAGCCCAATCTGCCTGATGATCCTGCGCGGCTCCATTCCATCGCGCAGCGCCCTGCTGGCGTCCATGGTCATTCGATCGAGCGCCTTGCTCTCGAATGCCTCGGCCATGGCAGCGGCCTTCCTGACAATCAGTAGCGCCAGCTCTGGCGGGAACTGGACCGGCTCCGGTTGGGGCAGGTAGTCGCAGTCGATAACGGACATGGTGCGGCCCTCGATGTGGTTGTGCTCAGAGAGTGAGCCTGGCGCCTGATTATCTGATAACTGCCCAGTATCCGGGTAGTTTGCACCAGGTTGCCGGGCCACCTGTTCCGACCTGCTGTCAAAGCTGTAAACCTTGGCGCGGGCTGTGCGTATATGTAGGTACCACTGCTGGCGTTAGCTCGCCAAAGCGGGGCGAGACTACCAATATCAGTCGAGATTGCCGGAATTGGGAGTTTCGCCAAGGCTGGCCAGCCCGCTCTGCCGGGCTATCGAACACTCGCCGCCACCAGCTCTGCAATTCCCTGTCGCACGGCATCGATGTTGTCATCCATGGTCGCCAACGCGCCGTTGACGTTACCCACCACCGCATCCGATCCCCGCTCGCCAACCCACTTGGCCAGCTCCTCTACAGAGGCTCGCAGTGCGTCCTGGTTATGACTGAGGCGCTCAAGCACCTCAGCAACAGTGCGTAATTCTTTCATCCATGGCTCTCCACTGAGTTGTCGAGGAACCATAGTTGATCGGCAACGGCTGGCAAATGCACTGGGCATCTCCGTCTCGGAGACACCTTTGCCGCCAGGGTCTGGTGATATCCGCCATACCTTAGCCGTGGTGGTGGCCATGGCCCGCTGCGCAGTGGTGGATCACTTTGGCTCCCCCCTTTTGCAGGCCCGGAGTGTCAGGTTTTGTCAGGTCCTGGACTGCCTGGCTTCTCTTGACGAACATGCACGGAAATTCTTGACGGCCCCCGCTCCCACAGGTCTTCCGGATATAGCACCAGCCCTTGTACAGCAAGGCTTACAGCTAATCATGCTCAAGCGCCAGCGTTTCAATCCGTCAAGACTGGTCAAGAATTTCCGTCAGGGGCGGGTCAGAGTTACGGCGATTCTGGACAGCCATTCGACCAAGACCCAGCGGCACCGGTGCGCACCACCTATCTGACGTGCTCCCCAGCCCGCCCGTCCACTTGCTGACGCCCTGAAATCGTCCAGAGCCTGTCCAGAATTGGGGCTTCGGCATTAGACGGGAATGTCCGCGCCAACCCATCACGCATAGGCCCAGGCCAAGCCCGGCCAGTGATCCAGCGAATGGGGCCGCCGACCACCATCTAGCACGGTCTTGTGCTGGTCTAGCTTCACCAGACTATTCTGGACGAGCATGCGGCCGGAGCAGACCACCACCACGCCGGCAGCCCAGCCATCACAGGCCATAGCGCCAGCACCATTGCGCAACACCAGCGGCGATCCGTCCAAAGCTGTCCAAAGCTGTCCAAAATCCGTCTTAGGCCTGTCAGGGGTATGAGACGGCCACGGGCTCGACTTTGACGGCCTCCCGCACCGGACATACCTCAGACGCCCGGCCACATGCGCCACCGCCATCTGCCTGGCCCGTGATCCGTCAAAGTGTGGTCAAAGTAGCGTCCAGCATCACCAGCAATGTGAGACGGCGCCGACCACCAGCTTTTTACCGACAATGCTTGGCACTTGGCCTCGGATGCCCAGACCATACGGGTTCCGTCTCATGCCTGTCTCACATTCGGTAAAGGCCCGGTAAAAGTTGCTGGCCAGCCTGCCGTGCTGATTCCTACATAGTGGAACCTGAGAAAACCTGAGATCGGATCGGCTGGCGCTGGGGCCACCGGGAGCCTGCAATACCGTGGAAACCAGAGTGGCAACTCCCGCCTGGAAACCATAACTTTTGATAACAGGCAGGCCCGCAGGTTCGCGCCTGAAGATTGCGCTTCAGCTCTGCGACACCGTGGTGCGAAATGGTGAATACTCAGCGGGCAGTTGACCTGTGAGCCTAGCCTTCAGACCAAGGAGATGTGTGATGCAACGTGATATGGACTTACTGCGCTTGCTTTTGCTCCGCCTAGAAGGAGCGAGCACCAAAGCTGACTCAATTTTGATATTTCGCAACGGTGAACTGGCCATCGAAGGATATACCGACGATGAAGTTCGGTACCATCTCAAACTAGCTGTACAAGCTGGGCTGGTCGATCAGGGTGGCAAAGGGCTATTGAACGGATTTCAGTTCCGGCAGCTCACTTGGTCTGGCCATGACTTTGTGGACGCCGTTCGAGATGACGAGATATGGCGCAAAACACGCCAAGGTGCCAAAGCTGCGGGTGGGTTCAGCGTTGACTTACTGAAGGATTTAGCCAAAGGCTTTATCCGGAAGAAAATTGCCGAGCACACTGGGGTAGAGATCTGACGCCAGCCGGCTATGACTGGCGCCCAGGTTCGCGCCATGGGGGTTGCGAACCCGGCGCGCGAACCACCGGTGCGAACTGGCCCGGCTTGCAAGCCGAATCGCCTGCCATTACTCGTTGCCTGGCCAACCTCCTTACGGTTCGCAGCATGACGAGCGCCAACTCCCCTCTCAAGGGTTCCCTGGACAGAAGGCACTCAAGGCGGTGGCATCCGATGGGTAACGTTATAGCCAGCCGAGCTAGCACTGTCGCCTCAACCCCTTAGATGCCCATATCTCCAGGCTTCCTAGGCTAACGTCCAGTTCCCTTTTGAACGCGGCGAATGATATAAATGCACAATTTTTCCCCAAGGAGGGGCCATGAAGATAACAATTGAAGGCTACAAATCCATAGCCAAACCGCGCTCTATTGAAATTGGCGGATTAACAATACTTGCCGGTGCTAATAGCTCAGGCAAATCTAGTTTTATGCAGCCTCTTCTATTAATGAAGCAGTCGATTGAGAATGAATTTGACTCGGGCTCGCTTCTTCTAGATGGTGCAAATGTCAGACTAACTGACTCCAGCGAAATCATATCAAAAGTTCCTGAATCGAATCTGAACTCATTTAGCGTCACGCTTGAATCAGCTGAAAAGAGCATCACCGCGTCTTACAAATTCAATGCAAAACGCGGAATAACCGTTGAAAAAATGAGCATGAGCGGAGGTGATTTCAACCAAGGATCTGAAATACGCCTAGGTATGAAAAACACTGAGATCGAATCCATTCTGACAAACGAAAAGTTTGAACCATTCAAGAGTGTATTTGAAAGCTTTGAAGGACTGAGTTGGCGAGTGGTTAGGGATCGTTGCTTTTTGGGGCTGAAACTCCACTCTTCCAAAAGATTACCATTCTCCGCAGGCATACTGCCAGCAGAGGGTTTGAAGAGACTAACCTCAGAGTTGATTCACGTTCCCGGACTACGAGGAAACCCGGAAAGATCGTACAAAGTAGCCTCATCTGAATCAAAATTCCCCGGCTCTTTTGAAAGATACATAGCTAGTATTATCAGTCGTTGGAAAAATACACGAACCAACCAGCAGAAATTTAAAACCTTGATTGCCCAATTGAAAGATCTGGGCCTGGCTACATCCATTGACATTTCTCCGATAAATGATACGCGCCTCGAGATTCTAATCTCCCGACATAGAGGGTGTGCGGCGGCCAAATCGGATTATGTGAATATTGCCGATGTAGGGTTTGGCGTCTCACAAACCCTGCCCGTGCTCGTTGCACTGCTTTCAGCTAAGAAGGGGCAAGTTGTATATGTGGAGCAACCGGAACTTCACTTACACCCTCGAGCTCAGTATGAACTATCCAAAATAATCGCAAGCGCTGTGATTGAAGGCGGCGTACACGTAGTCATCGAAACTCATAGCTCCATACTAATTCGCGGAATTCAAATATTGGTTGCAAAAGGCTTGCTCAAAGGCGAACAAGTTAATTTAAATTGGTTCACTCAAGACCCAACAACGGGTCAGACTCAGATAAATAAATCAAAGTTGGATAACTTTGGCGCGTTTGGCGACTGGCCCGAAGACTTCGACAGCGTGGCCCTAGACGTAGAGCAAGAATATCTTGATGCCGTTGAAGAGGCCGCTGAAGAGGCCGCTGAAAATGAAAATTAAGTGCCAGAGTTTTGTAGTCGATGCTGACGTGGCAAGGGCAGCAGGGGCATCAGAGAACCCAGTATCAAAAGGGGCTCGAGAGGTACTAAAAGCCATATTAGAGTCGGAGGCGAGAGCTGTATTCTGCCCAACTTTAAGAGAGGAATGGAACAAGCATAAATCTCTATATTCGACTAGATGGCACTCGTCAATGACCGCGAAGAAAAAAATAGACCGAGTTAAGATAGCATCTAGTGTTTCGGAAATAATTGACGCAGCACAAATTAGCGACGCACAGAAGCTGATTGCAAAGAAAGACGCACACGTTGTGGATGCTGCCATTCTGGTTAAAAGCATTATAGCGTCTAATGACAATGCTGCTCGTGCGGTATTTAAAATACTAGGACAACACTCCGGAACTATCGGCGAAATAATTTGGGTTTCCCCTACGTCTGAGTGCGAACGTATTGTGGCCTTAGTTGGAAACGCGGACTATATACCTACAGAATGGATCTTGAAAACATAATTACGCAATCCATTACTAAAGCGCAGTGAAAGCACTCCTTTATTTTAAAAATTGGAGCAATAGACAACACAGTTCAAAGGCTCCCCTTTGCCTGTCTCGCGCCACAAAACGGTGAGGTCGCATTTCGTGGCGCGGCAACATTCACAGGCAGTTCTTTGTCGATTCCAGCGCCGTCGCCTTGCCAGCCCCAAAATCGAGATACGAGCGCTGATAGAACTTCACATCGCTCCCCATTGCGGTTTTGCTGACCTGCAGAACTTCATTGGTGTTCATGTCGTTCCCGCTCAACAACCTGTAGCCGTTCTCCGTCTCGCTCAAGGTCGCATCCGGCCTCGATTCCTGCCATTGAGGAAAAACACACAAGGCATATTGCTTGGGAGACTTGTGGGTCTGAGCAGCATAGGTTGGCCCCTTCTGGATCAGCTCACCGGGCGAATAACACCCGGCAATCAAAAGGGTAACGGCTGCGGTCAAAGCGAGGCTGGCACAGCGCATGGTCGGTCATCCATTACGAAGAAAACTGAAAACCTACCATGCGCCTGAGCAAAGCCCAATCAGTGGCGTCGTTCGCCTAGCACCTCTCCACTGGCCGCTATGGCGAACGCTTGCCGCCAGTAGTCCACCAATTCTCCTTTTGGTTTTGGAGTCATACCGGTCAGATAGGCCACGGCAGGATGATGGCCACCCATCGTTCCGAGCAGGTCGTCTGCACACACATTGAAATCATCGCAGAATTCCGCAAAGGCTTGATTCGCCGCGGCCACCTGGTCAAGGCAATCCGTGATCCCTCCAGCGTCATTCCCCATAGCGGTACTTGCGAAGTTCAGGGCTAGCCCGCGCATTTCGCATTCGAACAGCTGGGCTACACGACACAGCATCCTTGTCGTATTGAGAAACTCTAGGCTTGCAACCTCCACATGCTCAGTGGGGCAGCTGTCTACCAACTTGCGGACCTGGGCGTAATCTTTCTGAGCGATGGCCTTGATTGTGAGACTGATCCTTTCTCGCACCTTCACACCTTATCCTCCGCAACAATTGATGCAGAAATGATTGCTCCGCCCCAACGTCGATGGCCGATGCAGATTGGTACGGGGTTTCCACTCGCCACAGTATTCTTGGCGCCGCCGAACGCGTAACTAGGAAGGTTCTCCGGCGCTCCGCTCTGTGAGAGGCCACCAGCCTGCGGGCTAAGCATCTGAATTACGCCTCCAGCGGTATTTGCAATGCCGGCTCCCATAACTGCCGTTGCGGCTGCCCCCGCGGTCATGAACGAAGCTACGACGATCAACGCTACGCCTATCACTGTCTGAAGAAGACCTGCGCGCTTGCTCCCATGGACCACAGGCACGAACCGCAGCTCTCGAGCGCCTCCCATGCCAAGTTCCTCCTCCCCGATGTTTCTGCCATTTTTGAAAACCGCGAAACGTAGCCCTCGGCTTTCAGCATCGGCAACATCCTGGGCAAAGCCTGGATAGTTCACGTCGATCGCTTTGACTGCCTCCCTGGGGTCTCCCCGGTCCAACAGGAAACTTTGCTCCTTGAAATATTTTCGACGTAGGAAGCCTCCAAGACGGACAGCTGTCCTTGGGGTGTAGTGAGCTGCTGTAGCTGCCATAAGTGAACTCCTTGATGCGCCGCTGGCGCTTGTTGTGGGCAGATGCCCGGTGGTGTGATCGATCGAGCTGGTCACCCGATCAGGTTGCAAAGAATTGCCTCTGACTCCGCCATGTCGTCGCGCTGGCTGGCGATCAGATAGCGGAACACAGCCAGCGCTTCGGCCTTGTCTCGGGGCCGGATCTGCGCCAGCAGCCCGAATACGAACCAATCCCGCGCCGTCGCCTCGGCCGGCCCGTCGCTGGCGTCCCGGTCGACGGCGTTGCGCAGCTGGTAGAGCTGGTCCCAGTAGCCCAGCTCGTACAGGCAATCCGCCAAGGTGTGGGGTAGCAGCTCAGGGTGGGCGCTGAACCGGGCAGCCACTTCGCTCTGGTCGAAGTCACCGAATTGGCCGGTAGCCTCCAGCCCGCGCAGCGCTGCGATACAGAACGATTCCGCCTCGGTGTCGGCCAGCAGGGCATCACCGAAGCGGGCGGCGCCTTCCAGACGTAGCCGGTGCTGCTCGATGGCCCGCGTGGCCAGCGCATCCAGGTCAGCGAAGCCGAACGACGACATGGCGGCGAATGGGTGGCCAGGGTTTGTGGCCACCAGGTAATCCCGGTACCGCTTCTCCAGCGCATCGAGCGGCGTCCTGATCTTCTTGGCGCCCTCCATGGCCCGTTCAATCAGGGCGCTCTGCCCGGTGCTGATGATCGAGCGCAGCCAGAGCACCGCATCCACCTCCTTGTCGCCGGTAACCACCTCCTGCGGCGGCAGCTCGGGCACGCTCGGCAGCGTCTCGGTGCTGGCGCTGATCGGCGGCAGGGTGAACAAGGCGCGGTGCTGCTCGTTGTCGCGGAACGCCCCGGAGCGTGAAACCAGGGTCTTCACCGTTCCCAGCGGTAGGCCGGTAATCTCGGCCACCTCACGCAGCGAGTGACGGCGGCGCAGATCCAGCACCAGGCGCCGTTGCTCGTCTGAAACCCGGTGTCTCATTTTTTCGGCTGAATCAGCCTGTTTCAGCATGGCCATGGCTTACACCACCCTCAGCTTGGGCGGCAGCTTCGGCCCGAATGGCGCCCCAGGTGCGAACGGGTCAGGCAACACGCCATCCGGACAATCCCTGATGAAGTCCGCCATGGCCGCGTGGCAGGCGTTGAACAGCGGCGCGTCATTCCAGTCTTGCCCTCGGCGCTCTGCGCTGTCCTCCAGCGCATGAGTGAACACCAGGCCTTCTAGACTGGTGACGCCCTCCCGCCTGGCCTGTTCGCGCTCCACCATGTTCACGCTCAAGAGGTCGCACAGGCGCTCGAACCCCAGGACGACGGCCAGGCCGTCACGGTCGAACAAGAGCGATTGGCCGAAGCCCGCAAGCGCCACCAGCGCTTTGGCGCGCTCAACCGATCGGTGCGTCTGCGCCTGCTCCTCCAGATCGGCAATGGCCTGGCGGGTGAACGGCAGGAACGCTTTCAGCTTGCCCGCCTGGCGGCGCATGGCACGTCGCTCGGCCTGGATCGCATCGAGGTTGCGGCTGATGTTGCGGCAGATGCGCCGGGTGGTGATGAGCTGCGTGCTGGCGCTGATCCCTGGCTTCAAGGCGATATCGCACAGGCGCATGGTCGGTGTGGACGTCATGGGTGTGCCTCCATGGGCGTGGTGTCGTAGGCGGTGCGCAGCTCGGCGCCGACCAGGCAGTGGCGACCACCAGGCGCATAGCAGCCCCGGCAGGTCATGACATGGCTGATGTACCGGTCGCGGGCCTGACGCCATTCAGGCGTGGCATTGGCGGCGTTGGCGTAGGGGCTGGACGGCAATAGCGCAGGCTCGACCAGCACCAGGCGCGGACGATCCGGGGCGCGTTTCGCTATGGGCGGTTTGCCAGCGCCAGCAACGTTCGGCGGCATGTGATTGAGCAGGTCGGCAAGGAGGCTCATGGCGTCACCTCGTCCTGATTCCCATAGCGCCCAAATGTGTCTGTGAAAAAAAATCGGGGGAACGGGGGAACGCGGGGAACACCCAGTGTTTCCGGGGCCTCCAGCGGGGGTACGTGTTCCCCACCCGAAAAACGGGGGAACAGTGATAACCAAAAATCAGGAAAGGCACAGGCGCTTATATTCAAAAGCATGGTTGTGTTCCCCCTGTTCCCCAACACTTCAATAAGGGGGAACGGCTACAGGCCGCGTATTTGCTGGCTGTTCCCCCGTTCCCCCTGTTCCCCACGTTTTTAGGTTCCTGTGGATTCGGGCATTGGCGTTGGATGGTGATGACGGTCATAGGCCACCGCCTTCGCTATCTATGGCGTCGGGATCGATCACATACAGACGGGCAGACCCGCCAGCAGGCAGGCGGTACTTCTTGGTCCTGCGGCTGTCCCGGTCAGTGTCGTGCTTGGCGAGCGCACCAGCGCTTTCCAGCGCCTTCACGACACGCGCCAGCCCGTGCCCGTGGGCGGCCTCAGTTAGTGCGGACTTGTTGAACAGGTACAGGCGCTTAGCACCTACCACTTCCCAGTACCCGGCGCGGTTGAACACCTTGGTGTCCGGCGTCTGGTCTTCTACGTTCGAAAACCGGCTGCTACCGTGCTTGTCGATGAAGTCGAGGATGCCGACCAGGATCTGACGGTCCTCGGCGTTGCCACCGCCCACCCGGCTCAACCACTCGCCGTACAGCAACTGGCAGTCGGCTAGAGCAGTGCCCGGCGTCCAGGGCAGCAAGCCGTAGGCAATGGCCATTTCGCAGGCCAGGGCGATCACCGCGAAGCGATCCGCCACCCGCCCGGCCTGGGCGTTGTCCTCGACAAACTGGGCGCGGATACCGGCGAAGTCCTCCAGGAGGCCGGGGCGGTCATCGCTGGCCAGCAGCTTCTCCACGAATGCCGGCCCGATGTGCCCATGGTTCGCTCCTACGGCCACCGTGAGCTGGCGGTGGAAGTCGGCGCCCTCCAGGCCGTGCAATTCATCGAAGGCGCGGTGTGTGCGGGTACCGGCGTTCACGTCGACCATGCGTAGCTCAGCGCCAGCGTGTGCGGCATTGCCGCTGATGGCCGCGTGCTCGGATAGGGAACGCTCACCGCTGGACAGCGCCAGCAGGCGCCAGCTCAGTTTGCCGCGGGCTTCACGGTCGCGGGTCATGGTGCCCTTGCCTTGGCCGTTGGCGAGCGAGTAGGCCATCTCCTGTACGCGCTTGGGGTCGGCCCGCTTGATCTCGTCCAGGGGCAACATCGTGTCGTTGCGGCTGGACGCCTCGATCTCCAGTCCGCCCTTGGTCATGTCCCAGGACGCCGCGAAGATCCCTGGGTCGCCCCATACGGACGAGCCGATCAGTTGCGCCAGCGACTTGCCGCTGGAACTGTCGCCCACCAGGTGAACACCACCACCCAGCACGCCCACCAAGCTCAGCAGCGGGCCAGCGAGGGCGCAGCCAATGGCCAGGGTCAGTACCGGGTTGCCCTCGCACTTGGCCGCCACTTCGGTCTTCCAGGCGTCGAAGCTACCCCGCACGCTGAACAGGTTCTGCCCCTTGGCGCTGGCCTGGTAGCGCACTTTGTCGCTGCCAATGGTGCGCCCAGGCAGCACAAAGGCACCTGACTCATGCCAGCCGGGCCGGCAGGTGGTCGAGAACACCTCTGCAGGGCGCTGGTCCAGCAGGTACTCCATGAACTGGCCGCGCTTCTTCAAGGCGATGATGACGCCCATGCCGAACAGCGTCCGCCTGGCGTCCTCGCCGCTCCCACCGAACACCTCCATGGGAATGATCCATTCCTTGGGGCCGCTGTCGGTGAGCAGGCGCAGAAACCGGCCTTCGCTGCCGTCATCGCTGTTGGTGGTGCGAGCGGCGACGGTCACGGGCGTGGCGATCCACTCGTCAGTGATGGGGCGGTCGGCCTTGTCGTCGTCGTTGTCGTCGTCGCCGGCGCTGCGCTTAAAGCCGTGCCAGTACACACCGGGCTTGATCCTGCGGCCCTTCTCATTGGTTACCCAGTGTTCGTACACGCCCCAGCAAGGGCGATCAGGCTCGACCTTGGGCGCTTCGGGGCGCAGGTTGATGACGTTGTTATCAGGCGGACGCATGGCGGCACCTCCAGGCGGCGAGGTCGTTGAAGTCGGAAAGGGTCAGCGGCGCATCGGCCGGCCACTCGGGGAAAGTCACCAGACCACCACATGCGGCTGCGGCGTCATGGGCGGCGGTGCGCCCCGGGTTACCCTTGCCCTCGGCCTCGGTTTCGCGGTCGTCGTCGCCGGCGATGATGATTTCGGTGCCGGGGTGGTCGGCCCGTAGCGCCACCGCCACCGGTTTCAGGTTCCCGGCGTTCATTGCACAAGCGACCGTGTAGCCGCTCTCGTGGAGCGTGGCTCCCGTGGCCCAGCCCTCGCAGATGCACAGCGGTTTGCCCGGAGTGATGCGCCCCAGGGGCGAATAGACGCCCTTGATCCGCCCGCCATACAGGAAACGCTTGTCACCGTCCGGGGCGATACGTTGCAGGTTCGCCAACACGCCACCGGCATACAGCGGCACCAGCAGATCGTCACCACGCTGGCGCAGGCCGTGGGCACGAATGCCCTTGGCGACCAGGTAAGGGTGGGCCGGGTCAGCACGGCGGGCATCACGCCACCAGTGCTGTGCCAGGCTGGCCGCTCTGAGCTGGCGCCGCTGCCGTTCGGCCTCCCGCTGGCGCCGGGCTTGCTCGATACGCTGGCGCACCTGATCGGCTTCGCGGGCGTCCACAGGCTCACGGCTACACCAGGTGCTGGTGCCACCCGTCTTCCAGCTACCGAACGCACCCGAGGCGATGCCATCGGCAAACAGGCAGTACCAGCCATTGAGCGTGCCTGGCTTGTCGCCGGGGACGTGGAAGCGGTGGATATCGCCATCGTCCAGGGGCAGCCAATCGAGCGGCCCACAGGCCGACTGGAGCACGTCACGAAACAGGATCTTCGCGTCGGTCATGCGGCCCCCTGCGGTGGCGTGAAGCGCTTGGCCAGCCGTTCCAGTTGGATGGTCAGGCGCTCCAGCTCAGGGCAGTGACGGCCAGCGTCACCCTCGGCAATGCGCAGTTCGAGGAAGCCCACTAGGGTTTCCACCAGCAGGGCATAGCTGGCGCTGTCGATGTAGGCACCAGCAGTCGGTGGGCCACCGGCACCATTGCGGCGAATGGGCGTGACCTTACTCATGGCTCACCCCCCTTAGCGCCAGCAAAAGACCGGCAGACCTGGCCATTGTTCACCGCGTGCCAGTAGGTCAGCTCGTCCATTGAGTCGACGAGACAGGCCGTCACCACGGCTTCAGCACTACGCAAAACTACGCGCCCACACTCGGCATCGGCCTGGCTCAGGAACGGCCCCAACAAGGCCCGATCGGCCTTCGGATGGCTCACGTAAAACAGCTCGGTGGCTTTCTTTGGGCAAGCCGATCCCATCAGCGCTTGCGCACTGTTTTGATTTTGCATGGGTTACTCCCCGTCGAAGTCGATAGGCGCGAAGCGCTCGGTGCCGCTGCGCATTGCTCGCAGGCCCAGGGCGGCGGCCTTGGCCACGGCGTCTGCAAAGCCCAGCTCTAGATTGGTGGTACGACCGCCCATGTCGGTGATGGCGAACCTGATGGCCTCATACGCCGCGGTTTCATCATTGGCCGACAGTTCGGCAATCTCACTATCGAAAAAGGCGATGCCCTTTCCCCAGTCAGCCGCCACGCCGGGGTTATTGCGTGGCCAGTTGACCATCCGCCCACAATTGTCGCGGCTAGTGAAAGTGAGATCGTCCCGGCAAGTAATGGGCGCTTTGTTTACGACACTCATAGCTCACCCCTTTGCTCAGCAATCACGCCGTCCAGCATTTCAGCCCAGGCCATGGCTGTGTGCTGCGCCATTACGGCGGTGACGCGGGCGACGATGAGGGGCGTGGTCGGTGCGGCGATCACCGCCAGGGCCATGCTCAGCAGCACCAGCACGCTTTGTACGTCACGCAGATCGTCCTGGGTGTCGTCAGCCATGTGGATGATGGAGGTCATACGATCACCTCGTCATCCATGCCTGCGCGCTCGCCCACAACGCCATACGAGGCTCCCAGGTGGCGATGAGCCCAGCAGAAATTACGGCTGAAAATTCGGACCTGCTCCAGGTGCCGTGCAATGTCGCACATCGGCCCTTCCGTATGGCTCGAACACATGGGGTAGAGCAGCTCGTAAAGCTTGTTGAATTCATCCCTGGCAAAGTTCATCGAGCACATGGCGCGGGCGTCGAGCACCGCCTCTGAGAGCACCTCGCCTTCAAGGGTCGCAAGGCTTGGGAAGTGGTTCATTGGGCACCACCTTGCGCTTCCAGGTCGCGTGCGATCTCGGCGTGATGGTTGTAGCGGGCGAGACGGACAGATAGGGAAGAGTTTGCGCGAAGTGCGGCCAGGGCCAGGCGGCGGTGGGCGTATGCGCGAAGGCTGAAGTTCTTCATCACTGGGCACCACCCTTCAACCAGAAGCTGCGGTAGACCTCATAGCTTGCATCATTGAGACCGGGGACGAAGCGAGTCGCCAAGGTCTTCGCCACCTCCCCTTCCAGGGTGGCGGTGATGCGGGAAAGCTCAGATGGAGTTGAGTAGCGCAGAAGTGTCTTCAACAGTTTCGAGCAGTATGCGCTCTGGTGCTCGCGGGATATTTCGGACGGATTGAGGGCGTGCATGGGTCGAGCTCCTTGGGTATTGGAGCTGCCACGAACCGTCGCCAAACGATTATGGGTGGCAGCTGTACGCAGGTTGGCGAACCGGTACCCAAGGAAACCGGCAGACACGAAGGTCTCCCACGCACAGCCGCCATAACACGAGACTGCGGGCATAAAAAAAGCGCCTGCAATCGTAATGGGGGCGCTGTTGCGCCTTAGGTAGTTCGAGTCGCCAAACCCGACCACGGGATTTACCGTGGATTTGGGCGAACCATACCGAGCATCACGATTGCCTGCAACCAAAAATATCGACCGCTCATCGCGGTTCTTGAGCGCCAAGCCGATCATGCCGCCACCCGCTGGCGCTGGTTCAGGGGCGAGCACAGCATGTCCAGCACGGCGCTGGCGCGGCCGTGCTCACTGGCAGGGAGGGTGTACCTGGTCACGGTGCAAGGCTCGCCCCAATGATTCGGCACGCGCTCGAGCTGGCGCTGGAACTTCAGGCCATAGCCGTGGGCCAAGCTGCTGATGGTCGAGTGCAAGCAGTGGTCACCCAGACGTTCGGCCTCGAAGCGTTGCAAACTGCCGTCACTCAGCATATACGCCAGTACCCGGGCGATCTTGCTGGGCGGTTTGCTGGTGGTAACATTGCCTTGCGACGGGCTGGCCTGCTTACTTTGGGGCTGGCTCTTTTTCATTTAGGCCACCTCGCGCAACGCGATGCGCTGGCGTACCCACAGTTGGATTTCAGCCAGGACAAAGCCTACGGGCGAGCCACGCGACTTGCTGTTGCTCAGCGATACGGGCTTGGGGAAAGTAGGATCATCCTTGAGGCGCTTGTAGACGGTGGCGCGGGCCAGGCCGGTGATGGCCTCGACCTCGGGAAAGCGGATGATCGTATTAGCTGGATCGAACTGGACTACAGGTTGGATTTGGGTGGGCTTGAGCGTGTTCATATCTGCTTCCCGTTGTGGTTAGGACGGGTTCAGATTAAGAAACGGGCCCGATCAGTACGATCCGAGTTTATGCAGCCAAAACTGTCCGGAAGCTTTTATCCCTCAAAACTTTCCGAATTCGCAGATGAGTTTTGCACTCCTTCCATCGCAGCAAGTGCCTGCAGGGCAGAGAGATCGAGCAACAAATCCTTGGCAAGCGGCACGACAGTCTTCCGCAGGTTGGCTTCGCCAGCGTCATAGGTGGTAATAGCGGCTGACATGACCCGGTCAGGAATGTGGTTCCCCGTCTCAATGGACCATATCCAGAGGTCAATGTATGGGAGCAGCCCATACCTGGCCCAACGCCGCCAGTTTGGTTTACTTCGACTGGGAGCGGAGGCCGGTTGAGCCCTTCTTGCCTCAGCAAGCCAAACAGCAAAGGCGGCCTTCAGAGTTGAATCGGTCGCTCCCAGATCGACCACCACCACGGGCTGCTTCGCATTCGATCCAGGTGTAAGCACCGAAATCTTCGTCTGCCACGAGCGGTCAAATAGCACGTGATAGTCAACCCCACTCGAATTATCGCGGCCTAGCCTGTGCATTTCCTCAAAAGCGGTGATTCGCAAGTCATATGCTCGGAGAGAGCTGACGGCGAGTCGCTTCACCTCTACATCATTAATCGACTCGGGCAGCTCAAGTGGCGACTCACGAAGGTCACCGACTGCTCCCGGGTACCAGTCAGGTAGAAGCGAATTCGGCTCTCGGCTATCCAAAGCCTCTATGAACAAGCTCTGCCGTTCCAGCAGCTGCCTGTACCACTCCACCGCATTAAAGCGAGCAGAAGCCTCGTATTTGACGAGACTGAACCAACGCGGCAGATCCTTCACACTTTCAATCTTGGCCATAGCCAGACCTCCCCATATACCAGCGCCGGCAGTCTATCCGAGGAGCCGCCGGTCTTCACGCTCGCCTACCGAAGATGCCTCGCACGGCATTCGCAACGTGTCCATCCCTATGCGCAAAGTCGTAGGGTGTGATGTGTGTCTCTTTGTTCGCTTCGAGATAATCCGCCCACCACTGAACCATCAGCCGGCGCTCCTCGATGTACTCGGCCTTGTGGATGTAGGCCGCCCGCACGCTGTTACGCTCCTGGTGGCTCATCTGCCGCTCTACCGCGTCCTTGCTCCACAGTCCCGATTCGACCAGGGCAGAACAGGCCATAGCCCTGAACCCGTGGCCGCACACCTCGGTTTTGGTCTCGTAGCCCATGCGCCGAAGCGCCTTATTCACCGTATTCTCGCTCATCGGCTTCCAGTGGTTGCTGTCGCCGGCAAACACTAGATCGAAGCGCCCGGTGAGCTGGCGCACCTGCTCAAGTGTGGCCAAGGCCTGGCGACTCAGCGGCACCAGGTGGGGAGTGCTCATCTTGGAGCCTCGGTGCGAGTTCTTCACGCCTTCGATCTGCTGGCGCTCGCCGGGGATTTCCCACATGGAGCGACCGGCGTCGATCTCTGGCCAGCGAGCAAACCGCAACTCACTGGAGCGAATAAAGACCAGCAGGGTGAGTTGGGTGGCCAGCCGGGTCAGCGGGCGACCGGTGTCGCTGTCGATTCTTTGCAGCAGTTCAGGCAGCCGCTCGAGCGCCAGCGCAGGCCGGTGGACGGTCTTGCGCGTGGCGGTTGCGCCCTGTAGGTCGACTGCAGGGTTCGTGTCGATGTGCCCGTGCTGGACAGCCATGCGCATGATCCCGGTCATGTACTGCCGTAGCCGGCCGGCAGTATCCAGAACTTCGCGCTTCTCCACAGCCTTGAGCGGCGCCAGCAGGTCGCGGGTCTTCAGGCCGGCTACCGGGCGCTGGCCCAGGGCCGGAAGCAAGTAAGTTTCGATCCGCCGCCACACCGTTGCGGCATGACCTGGTGACCATTTCTTAGAGCAGGCGTCATGCCAGTCCTTGGCCAGCACGCCGAAGGTGTTGGCCCTGGCATTCGCCGCCTCGACCTTCTCCTGCCTGGCGTTCTCAATCGGGTCTTTGCCGTGCGCCAACAGCTCCAGCGCTTCTGCCCGCCTCTCTCGGGCAGCCTTGAGAGACAACGCGGGGTAGTTACCGAAGGTGGCCAGCCCCTCCCTACCATCCGGCCGCTTGAACTTCATGCGCCAGATCTTGCTGCCGTTCTTCTTGACCAGCAGGAACAGGCCCTGGCCGTCGAACAGAGTGTAGTCCTTGTCCCGCGGCTTGGCGGCCTCGCATTTGGGGTCTGAGAGGGGCGTAACAGTGCGTGCCATAGGTATACGTTTTCTCGTCGAACCGGCGTATACCCTAACGTATACCTAAAATTGGTATATGCATAGAGACAGATCGAGACGGGTAGAAACAAGAAAGCCCGCACTGGGCGGGCTTTTCAGAGGTTCCGTATACAGGGAGAGACGTATCGGAACAGCTGGATGGTGCCGGAGACAGGAATCGAACCTGCGACCTTCGCGTTACGAGTGCGCTGCTCTACCGACTGAGCTACACCGGCGTGTAGCGCAACGTACCACTGCTCACACCCGCAACGCAAACCCCTGTTTCCGCTAGTTTATTGCCCTGCCCTCAAGCCCCCTTGCACCCCTTGGGCGCCAGGTCTTCCTCGATGTCGGTGGTGCACGCCCAGCCGCTGGCGGAACGCGTCAGGGTCAGTGCCTTGCCCAGCACGTTTGCCGGCGCATCCACCAGCGTGCAAGCAATGCTGCCGCTGCCATCTGCGGCCTTGCCGCTAGCGGTAATCGCACAATGCGCCGTTGCCGGCTGGCCACCCAGTTCGGCCACGGCCGCTACGTCTTTCCCGTCATTCAACCGCAAATCCATCGCCGTCTTCAGCGCGCTGATTTCCAGCAGCCCGGCCGCGGCCTTGGAGCGTGCCTGGTGGTTGGTGTACATCGGTAAGGCGATGGTCGCCAGAATGCCGATGATCGCGACAACGATCATCAGTTCGATCAGGGTGATACCGCGTTGCCCTTTCATGAACATCTTTCCTTTTTGATTCGCTTACACATTGAGGTGGGTTGCGCCCCAACCGGCAGCGGCGCAGTAGGCCTGAACAGACACCTTTTGTCACCCCTGCCCGCTTGGGCGTCATCTTCGCTGAACTACTCTAGTGAGCATCATGGACGCGCGCCCTGGCATGGACGCGGCAAGCTGTTTCCAGGCTTGTCGCCGGGGCTGAAAAAGGACCTTTGCATGACGTCAACTTCACTGCTCTACAGCTGGCACGGCACAGACGCGAACGGCACGCCGGTCAGCGGCCAAACACCTGGGCGCAGCCCGGCTTATGTGCGTGCCGGGCTGATTCGCCAGGGCATCACGGTGGCCAGTTTGCGGCCAGTCAGCGGGCTGACATTCAGTTTGCCGAAGCGGCGGGCGAAGGCGGACCCGGCGGGTTTCAGCCGGCAGTTGGCGACCTTGCTCAAGGCCGGGGTGCCGCTGCTGCAGGCATTCGAAGTGATGGGGCGCAGTGGTTGCGATGCGGCACAGGCGGCGTTGCTGGATAGATTGAAACAGGATGTGGCCTCGGGCCTTGGGCTGGCAGATGCGTTGCAGCGCCACCCGGCGTGGTTTGACCCGCTGTACTGCAACCTGGTGCGTGTGGGTGAGCAGTCGGGCACGCTTGACCGGCAGCTGGAACAACTGGCGGGCATGCTGGAACAGCGCCGGGCGCTGCACAAGAAGGTGCGCAAGGCGATGGTCTATCCGCTGCTGCTGTTGCTGACCGGGCTGGGGGTGTCGGCGATCTTGTTGCTGGAGGTTATCCCGAAATTTGAAAGCATGTTCTCGGGCATGGGCGCGGCGTTGCCAGCATTTACCCAGTGGGTGATCGACTTGTCCTCAGGGCTGAGCCGGTTTGCGCCGCTGTTGCTGGTGATGGGGGTGGTGCTGGGTTTGGCCGTGCGCCAGCTGTACCGGCAGCATGCGCCAGCGCGCCTGTGGATATCTCGGCGGGTGCTGGGCTTGCCGGTGTTCGGCAAGTTGCTGAGGGAGGCGGCGCTGGCGCGGTTTGCGCGTAGCCTGGCAACGTCGTACGGCGCCGGGGTGCCGTTGCTGGATGCGCTGGGCACGGTGGCCAGGGTGACCGGGGGCGAGCTGCATGAGCAGGCGGTGCTGCGGCTGCGCCAGGGCATGGCCAATGGGCAAGGGCTGAACCAGGCGATGGCAGGCGAGATGCTGTTTCCACCGTTGCTGGTGCAGCTGACGGCCATCGGTGAGTCCAGCGGCACTCTGGACCAGATGCTGGAAAAAGCCGCCAGCCATTACGAGGAACAGGTCAGCCAGGCGCTGGACCAGTTGACCAGCCTGCTGGAGCCGGCCATCGTGCTGATACTGGGCCTACTGGTGGGTGGCCTGGTGGTGGCGATGTACCTGCCGATCTTCCAGTTGGGTAGCCTGATCTGAACATGACTCTATGGACTTTGCTGGCTGAGCAGCCGGCGTACTTCCTTACCCTGGCCATGGTGCTCGGCCTCCTGGTGGGCAGCTTTCTCAACGTGCTGGTGTATCGCCTGCCGATCATGCTGGGGCGACAATGGCAGCGTGAGGCGCAAGAGGTATTGGGGCTGCCGCTTGCGCGACACGAACGCTTCGACCTGTGCCTGCCGGCATCCCGCTGCCCGCATTGCGCGCATCAGATTCGCGCGTGGGAGAACATTCCGGTACTCAGCTACCTGGCCTTGCGCGGGCGTTGCTCAGCCTGCAAGGCCCGTATCAGCCCGCGCTACCCGCTGGTCGAGATAGCCAGCGCGCTGCTGTCGCTGGTGGTGGCCTGGCGCTTTGGTGCTTCGGCCGAGGCGTTGCTGGCACTGCCGCTCACTTGGTGCCTGCTAGCCCTGAGCCTGATCGATGCGGACCACCAATTGCTGCCGGATGTGCTGGTGCTGCCGATGCTGTGGCTTGGGCTAATCGTGAACGCCTTCGGCCTGTATGTGCCACTGGCTGACGCGTTGTGGGGCGCGGTGGCCGGGTATCTTAGCCTGTGGACGGTGTACTGGGTGTTCAAGCTGGTCACCGGCAAGGAAGGCATGGGCTATGGCGACTTCAAGCTGATGGCGCTGATCGGGGCCTGGGGCGGCTGGCAGGTGCTGCCGTTGACGCTGCTGCTGTCGTCGGTGGTGGGGGCGCTGGTAGGCGTGTGCCTGCTGCGTTTGCGCCGGCATGCGCTGAGTACGGCGATCCCCTTTGGCCCTTATCTGGCGATTGCGGGGTGGATTGCTGTGCTCTGGGGTGATGAAATATACGCCTCTTACATGCAACTGCTTGGATACTGATGGCCACTGCAGCCTTTACCCCCTGGATTCTCGGCCTGACCGGCGGCATTGGTAGCGGCAAGAGCGCCGCTGCCGAGCGTTTTGTCGAACTTGGCGTGCACCTGGTCGATGCCGACCAGGCGGCGCGCTGGGTTGTCGAACCTGGCCGCCCGGCCCTGGCCAGCATCGTCGAGCGCTTCGGCCCGGGTGTGTTGCAGGCTGACGGCCAGCTTGATCGCGCCGCCCTGCGCCAGCTGATCTTCGCCGACCCGGCGCAGCGCAAATGGCTGGAGCAACTGCTGCACCCGCTGATCGGGCAGGAGATTTTCAGCTACCTGGCCAAGGCGCAGTCACCGTATGCGGTGTATGTGTCGCCGTTGCTGATCGAATCGGGGCAGTACCACAAGACCCAGCGCGTGCTGGTGATCGATGCGCCGCAGGAACTGCAAATAGCCCGTACCTTGGCGCGGGACAACACCAGTGCCGAACAGGTGCAGGCGATTCTGCAGGCCCAACTGGCCCGTGAGGAACGCCTGCGCCATGCCGATGATGTGGTGGTCAACGACGGCGACCTGGCCGCGCTGCATGAGCAGATTGACCGCCTGCACCACTTTTACCTGACTTTGAAAGGAGGCCAGCCATGAGCCAGCCATTGACCGTCGATTGCCCGACCTGTGGCGCACCTGTGGAATGGAACGAGAAAAGTGCGTTCCGGCCGTTTTGTTCGGACCGTTGCAAGCTGATCGACCTGGGGGCCTGGGCGGCCGAAGAGCACAAGATTCCGGGGGCAGAAGAGTCCGAGGATGAGCTGTATTCGGGAGACCTGGAGCCGCGGCATTGAGCTGATCCACACATACAACGTGGGCCCACAACCCGCGCGGTACCTGTGGGAGCGGGCAAGCCCGCGAAGCAGGCGGCGCAGGGGATGGCACGGGCTTCGCCCGTGTTCACGGGCATGCCCGCTCCCACAGTGAGAGTGCAACCTCTGAGTGCTGTGCAGTACCTGTGGGAGCGGGTTTACCCGCGAAGAGGCCGGCGCAGCCACCATACATTCACCGCTCATCTTCCTTCCAGGGCGCCTGCAGGTACCGCGTGCGGTTGAAGGTTTCCAGCCACTCCGGGCAAAACACCACCAGCGCACTGATCACCATGCCGTTGATGAACGCCTCGGGGAACATCATCAGCCACAGATAGCCGACAAAGTCGCTGAGCCACTCCGGCAGGGCAAAACGCCCGTCCAGCCACAACAAGCCTAGCGCTGCGGGCACGCAAACCAGCACGGTCAGTGCTGCCGGGAAGAACCCCGAACAGAAGATATACACGAACAGGTTTCGCGGCTGTGCACGCTCGACCAGTATCGCGCACACCTCGGTAATCAGCACCGGCAAGCCAACCAGCAACAAGCCATTCACCCCCAGCGCCGCCAGGTCCTGGCGCCCCAGCGCCAGCAAGCCGAGCTGGGCCATGAACCCGCCCAGCACCGCCAGCGGCCAGTCCAGCAACAGGGTGACCGCCGTCATGCCAATGAAGTGGTACGACACCCCGGTATCGAAATCGCGCCTCACCAACCACAGCGCAAACAGGCAGAACACCGTGCCAAACAGCAGATGCTGGCGGCGCCGGTCGGTGAACAGTTCAACCCAGCGAACCCGGCTTACCGCCCAGATCAGCAATGGCACATAACCCAGCCAGCCAAGGCTTAACGTGGTACCGGACAACACCTGCGCGCTGATCACCTGAACAATACCCATTGCAGCCATGTGGATAAAACCGAGTCTACACCCATTCTCCCTTTCCTTCGGCTGCGGTAGGCTGGCGGCCTCGTTCGATGCAGGAAGCATTGGTCATGCCGGAAGGACTCAACCCTGCCCTGCTGCTGGCAGCGGCACTCAACGCCATCATCGGCGTACTTCATCTCGTCATCATCGCCGTAGGCCCGCCTTGGTACCGTTTGTTCGGGGCTGGCGAGCGTATGGCGGTGGCAGCCGAAAAGGGTCGCTGGTACCCGGGGCTGATCACCGCCGCCATCGCCTGCGTGTTACTGGCCTGGTCGGCTTATGCGCTGTCGGCGGCAGGGGCAATCGGCAGGCTGCCGTTGCTGCTGCCAATCCTCTGCCTGATCACCCTGGTGTACCTGCTACGCGGCGTGCTGGGACCAACATTGCTGGCGGGCACCGGGCGTTCGCAGCGTTTTATCGTAGTCAGTTCGCTGTTCTGCCTGGGCTTCGGCCTGGTGCACCTGGTCGGGCTCGTGCAGCAGTGGCCAGTATTGAGCTGATTCCCACGCTTAAACAGCATCTTACCGTCATCGATTAGCGGCTAAGCTTGTCTGCATGGATGACTCAGACTACCTGCGCCTGCTTACCATCCAGGCCGAACAAGCTAACGCCTTTCTCTCCAACGCCCGCAAGTGGGAGCGGGAGCGTTGGGTGTGCCAGCGACTGTTGCAGGGGTTGAATATCCCCTACCGCAGCGAAGACTTCACCCCGGCCGGGCAAGAGCCGCCCGATGTGCTGTTCCGCGACGCGGCCTTCGAGGTGTTTTTTGTGCTCGACGAGGGGCGTCGGCTGAACGATGAGTGGCGCGAAGAGCTGCAGCGCCGGCGCAGTGCGTTTTCCCTGGCACAGCTGGTGCGCCGTGAAGCGCGCCCGCGGCGCATCAGTGCCACCGAGCTGCTGGGGCGCCTGGCGCCGACCTTGCGCAAGAAGGCGCACAACTACCGGGAACGCGGGCTGGAGCTGAACGAGCTGGACATCATCGCCTTCGCCAGCCTCAAGCGCGAAGTGCTCGACCTGAACACCCACTTCCCGCCGCCCACCGAATACCTGCGCCAGGGCTGGCGCTCGCTGTCGCTGGTGGGGCCGACCTTTGCCCGGGTGCTGTTCGCCCACCCCGATGCACCAGACTTCCTGCGCGGCAACCTGGGCCGTAGCATTGTCTTCGACGTGGGCATCAGTCTTTGATCCAGTGCAGCGAGTGTTTGCGATGGCGTACACTCGGCGCCAGGGATAGAAAGCATTATCATTTGTTTCAAGCGCCTGCACGAACGCTGTAGCGTTTGCGCAGTCACAGACGTCTACCTGACGAGGCCCACCATGACCAGCCGCCTGAACCCGGAAGATCAGCGTCGTGTCGATGAGTATCTGCGAGCCCCCCAGCATCAAGTCGAGCGCAGGCCTTTCCGGCCGTGGCTGCTCCTTGTGCTGGTGGTAGCCGTGACCATCGGGTTGGGTCTCATCAGCCGCCTGCTGAGTGGACTGGTGCTATGAGCTGCCTCGCGCTCGCCCTCCCCTCGTGCAGTTTGCGGCCGGCCCCCCGGGCCACGAATTCCGTAAACCTTATGAGATATCCCCATGACTCATCGCATCGTGATTGTCGGCGGTGGCGCCGGCGGCCTGGAACTGGCGACCCGCCTGGGTAAAAGCCTGGGCAAGCGCAAGCAAGCCGAGATCACCCTGGTCGACACCAACCTGACGCACATCTGGAAGCCACTGCTGCACGAAGTGGCCGCCGGCTCGCTGAACTCCTCGGAAGACGAACTCAACTACGTGGCGCAGGCCAAGTGGAACCACTTCAACTTCCAGCTGGGGCGTATGAGCGGCCTGGACCGCGAGGGCAAGCAGATTCAACTGGCCGCCACCCTCGATGATGAGGGCCGCGAACTGCTGCCTGCGCGCACCCTGGGCTATGACACCCTGGTCATTGCCGTGGGTTCCAATACCAACGACTTCGGCACCTTGGGCGCGGCGCAGCATTGCCTGTTCCTCGACACGCGCAAGCAGGCCGAGCGTTTCCACCAGCAATTGCTCAACCACTACCTGCGCGCCCACGCCGGCGACGTGGCCAGCGAGCAGATCAGCGTAGCCATCGTCGGCGCCGGTGCCACCGGCGTGGAGCTGGCGGCCGAACTGCACCATGCCGCCCACGAACTGGCGGCCTATGGCCTGGACCGCATCCAGCCAAAGGACATGCACATCACCCTCATCGAGGCAGGCCCGCGCGTGCTGCCGGCGCTGCCAGAGCGCATCAGCGTGCCGGTGCACAAGACCCTGGAAAAGCTCGGGGTGAAGGTGTTGACCAACGCTGCCGTCAGTGAAGTGACCGAGGACGGCCTGAAGACCAAGGACGGCGAAGTGATCCAGGCCAGCCTGAAAGTGTGGGCGGCCGGTATCCGTGCGCCTGGCTTCCTCAAAGACATCGATGGCCTGGAAACCAACCGTATCAACCAACTGGTGGTGCGCCCTACCCTGCAGACTACCCGCGACGACAACATCTTCGCCTTCGGCGACTGCGCCGCCTGCCCGCAACCGGGCAGCGACCGCAACGTGCCGCCCCGGGCCCAGGCCGCGCACCAACAGGCGTCGATGCTCGCGCAGAGCCTGAAGGCGCGGCTGGAGAACAAGGCGCTGCCGACTTACGAGTACAAAGACTACGGCTCGCTGGTGTCGCTGTCGCGCTTCTCGGCGGTGGGCAACCTGATGGGTAACCTGATGGGCAGCGTAAAGCTGGAAGGCTGGCTGGCGCGGATGTTCTACGTGTCGCTGTACCGCATGCACCAGATGGCGTTGTACGGGTTCTTCCGCACGGCGTTGATGATGCTGGGTAGCAAGATTGGCCGGGGTACCGAGCCGCGCCTGAAGCTGCACTGACAGGCACCCGCTCCTGCAGGCAATGCGCTGACCTGTAGGAGCAGCCTGGTGCTGCGAAGAGGCCATTACCCGCCGAGAAAATCTTTTGCCGTACCGGCCCTTTCGCAGCACAAGGCTGCTCCCACAAGGGCCCGTGTTGCGGTAAAAGGTGGGTTAAATCTGAGCAAAAGAAAAAGGGCATCTCTTTCGAGATGCCCTTTATTCATGGTGGGTCGTGTAGGATTCGAACCTACGACCAATTGGTTAAAAGCCAACTGCTCTACCAACTGAGCTAACGACCCAAAAATGGTCGGGGTGAGGGGATTCGAACTCCTGACATCCTGCTCCCAAAGCAGGCGCGCTACCGGACTGCGCTACACCCCGGGTCTTTCAAAAAAAAGGGCATCTCTTTGAGATGCCCTTCTTTACATGGTGGGTCGTGTAGGATTCGAACCTACGACCAATTGGTTAAAAGCCAACTGCTCTACCAACTGAGCTAACGACCCGGAAAATGGTCGGGGTGAGGGGATTCGAACTCCTGACATCCTGCTCCCAAAGCAGGCGCGCTACCGGACTGCGCTACACCCCGAGATTGGCTCCGCGACCTGGACTCGAACCAGGGACCCAATGATTAACAGTCATTTGCTCTACCGACTGAGCTATCGCGGAACTAAATTTCGGTACAACTACCGATTACTACTCCGAAGACTGTGTTCGCTTCGGACTCTTTAGCTTATTAGCTTTCGCTTTGTCGCTGCTGAGGCCGGCTATTCTACATTCTTCGTTTTGCTTGTCAACCACTTTTTTTCATTCAACTTACTGATTTGTAAGTTGTTTTGCGGTCACCGATGTTGCTGGTGATTCGCTTAGTGCCTGACAACGCGGCGTATATTAGGGTCACCCGAATCTTGATGCAAGCAAAAATTTCAAAAATTTCAGCAAGTTAACCTGAATTCCCCGAAAGCCCCGGTTTTACTGGGCTGCACCGGCCTCTTCGCGGGTAAACCCGCTCCCACAGGGGCCCCACAGCGGGTGTGAGAAAGCAAAAAAAAGCCCCGCAGAAGCGGGGCTCATGGTGCAACGCATTAGCCGAAGACGATTTCGTCGCCTTCCACCGTGGCGGTAATCGACGTACCTGGCACAAACTGGCCTGCCAGGATCAGCTGCGCCAGCGGGTTTTCGATCCAGCGCTGGATAGCCCGCTTCAGCGGCCGTGCGCCGTACACCGGGTCGTAACCCACGGCAATCAGCTTGTCCAACGCCTCCGGGCTCAGGCTCAGCGACAGTTCGCGCTCCAGCAGACGGCTGCGCAGGCGGCCCAGCTGGATCTCGGTAATGCCGGCAATCTGCTCGCGGCCCAGTGGCTCGAACACCACCACTTCGTCGATACGGTTGATGAACTCCGGACGGAAGTGCGCGCCCACTGCATCCATCACCGCCGCACGCTGTGCCTCGCGGTCGCCTACCAGTTCCTGGATCTGCGCCGAGCCCAGGTTGGAAGTCATCACGATCACCGTGTTGCGGAAGTCCACGGTGCGCCCGTGGCTGTCGGTCAGGCGGCCGTCTTCCAGCACCTGCAGCAGCACGTTGAACACATCCGGGTGGGCTTTCTCCACCTCATCCAGCAGCACCACCGAGTATGGCTTGCGCCGTACGGCCTCGGTCAGGTAACCGCCCTCTTCATACCCTACATACCCTGGTGGTGCACCGATCAGGCGAGCCACGGAGTGTTTCTCCATGAACTCGGACATGTCGATGCGTACCATCGCCTCTTCGGTGTCGAACAGGAACTCGGCCAGCGCCTTGCACAGCTCGGTCTTGCCCACACCGGTGGGGCCAAGGAACAGGAACGAACCGCTTGGCCGGCTCGGGTCAGACAGCCCCGCACGCGAGCGACGTACTGCGTTGGCGACGGCGGTCACCGCTTCGTCCTGGCCAATCACACGCTGGTGCAGCAATGCTTCCATTTTCAGCAGCTTATCGCGCTCACCTTCGAGCATCTTCGACACGGGAATACCGGTCCACTTCGACACCACCTCGGCAATTTCTTCCTCGGTCACCTTGTTGCGCAGCAACTGGTTCTCGGTCTTGCCGTGCTGGTCGACCATCTGCAGGCTGCGCTCCAGGTCGGGGATCACCCCGTACTGCAGCTCGGCCATGCGGCTCAGGTCGCCTTTACGACGGGCGGCTTCCAGCTCCTGGCGGGCCTGCTCGATCTTTTGCTGGATCTGCGCCGAGCCCTGCACCTCTGCCTTCTCCGATGCCCAGATTTCTTCCAGGTCGGAATATTCACGCTCCAGCCGCTCGATTTCCTCGGTCAGCTTCTCAAGGCGTTTTTTCGCTGCTTCGTCTTCTTCCTTCTTCAGCGCCTGCGATTCCACCTTCAGTTGGATCAGGCGGCGATCAAGGCGATCGAGCACTTCCGGCTTGGAGTCGATCTCCATGCGGATACGGCTGGCCGCTTCGTCGATCAGGTCAATAGCCTTGTCCGGCAGCTGGCGGTCGGTGATGTAGCGGTGGCTGAGCTTGGCCGCAGCGATAATGGCACCGTCGGTGATGGCCACTTTGTGGTGCACTTCATAGCGCTCTTTCAGACCACGCAGGATAGCGATGGTATCTTCCTCGCTCGGCTCCTCCACCAGCACCTTCTGGAAGCGGCGCTCCAGGGCGGCGTCCTTCTCGATGAACTGGCGGTACTCGTTCAGCGTGGTGGCACCGACGCAGTGCAATTCGCCACGGGCCAAGGCAGGCTTGAGCATGTTGCCCGCGTCCATGGCGCCCTCGCCTTTGCCGGCGCCGACCATGGTGTGCAGTTCGTCGATGAACAGGATGATCTGGCCTTCCTGCTTGGACAGCTCGTTCAGCAGGGATTTCAGGCGCTCTTCGAACTCGCCACGGTATTTGGCACCGGCAATCAGCGCCCCCATGTCCAGCGCCAGCAGGCGCTTGCCCTTGAGGCCGTCAGGCACTTCACCATTGATGATGCGCTGGGCCAGGCCTTCGGCGATGGCGGTTTTACCCACACCAGGCTCACCGATCAGCACCGGGTTGTTCTTGGTACGGCGTTGCAGCACCTGCACGGTACGGCGGATTTCATCGTCACGGCCGATTACCGGGTCCAGCTTGCCTTCTTCGGCGCGCTTGGTCAGGTCGACGGTGTACTTGTCCAGCGCCTGGCGCGACTCTTCGGCGTTGGCGTCATTGACTGCGGCACCACCGCGCAGGTTGTTGATGGCATTTTCCAGGGCCTTTTTGCTCACGCCCTGGCTCAGCAGCAGCTTGCCGAGCTTGCTGTTCTCGTCCATGGCGGCCAGCAGCACCAGTTCGCTGGAAATGAACTGGTCGCCTTTCTGCTGGGCCAGGCGGTCGGCCTGGTTGAGCAGGCGCGCCAGGTCCTGCGACATGTTCACGTCGCCGGTCGGGTTCTGGATTTTTGGTAGCTGGTCGAGTCCTTTCACCAGCGCCTGGCGCAGGCTGTTGATGTCGAAGCCAACCTGCATCAGCAGCGGCTTGATCGAACCGCCCTGCTGTTCGAGCAGTGCCTGCATCAGGTGCACGGGCTCGATGGCAGGGTGGTCCATGCCAACGGCCAGGGATTGAGCATCGGATATTGCGAGTTGCAGCTTGCTGGTCAAACGGTCTATTCGCATGGTGTACCTTCCTTTAAAGGGCAGGTCGGAGCGATGGACAGCGCCTGTTTATGAAGAAACCTGCCTGAGATGACCTTATAGATAAGGCTGATTCTGGAAGATTCAAGCGTAGCGGGGTTGACCGAAGTCAACCTGTTGAATTAACGGTGGCCATTCGCGGGCATGCCCGCTCCCACAGGTACACCAACAGTTTCAAAAGGTGTGGATTCCTGTGGGAGCGGGCGAGCCCGCGAAGAGGCCAGTACAGGCTAGCGGGGTTGCAGCCACACCAGTGATGCGAAGCGCCCACCCTGCGGGGTACGGCGATAGGAGAAGAACCGCGCATCACTGACCGTGCACAGGCCGCCGCCATACACGGCAGTTACGCCACGGGCAGCCAGACGAATGCGCGCCAGCTCGTAGATATCCGCCATCAGCTTGCCTGGCCGTTCGCCCTCGACGAATGCCCGAGCAGCTTGCGGGTGCACGGCGGTAAAGGCATCACGCACTTCCAGCCCCACTTCGAAAGCCTGTGGGCCAATGGCTGGCCCCAGCCACACCAGCACTTCTTCAGGCGGCAGTGCCAGGCGGTCCAGGGTGGCTTCCAGCACGCCGCCCGCCAACCCGCGCCAGCCAGCATGCGCCGCCGCCACGCGAGTACCGGCCCGGTCGCAGAACAGCGCGGGCAGGCAATCGGCGGTCATCACGGTACAGGCAATACCAGGCTGGTCGGTCCAGCTGGCGTCGGCTTCGGCCACCACGGCAGGGTCGGCATCCGCCACCACCAGCCCATGCACCTGCTTCAGCCAGGCAGGGCGGATGGCGAACGCGTCGCTCAGGCGGCGGCGGTTCTCGGCAACGGCAGCAGGGTCATCCCCTACGTGGTCGCCAAGGTTGAAAGTTTCGTAGGGCGGCAGGCTGATGCCGCCCTGACGGGTGGTGACACAGGCGCGAACCGAGGCCGGGGCGGGCCAGTCGGGAAACAACAGCGACTGCGTCAGGCCACTCATCCGATAAAGCTCTCGCGGTCCTGGTTGAGCAGCGACAGCAACCACACGAAATCATCGGGCAGTGGCGATTCCCACTTCATGATTTCACCGGTAATCGGGTGGGCCAAGGCCAGGAAACGCGCGTGCAGCGCCTGGCGCGGGAAGGTCTTGACCGCCTCGACCATGGTTGGGCTGGCAGCCGGCGGAATGCGGAAGCGCCCACCGTACGTCTGGTCGCCGACCAGCGGGAAACCAACATGGGCCATGTGCACACGAATCTGGTGAGTACGGCCGGTTTCCAGCTTGACCCGCACGTGGGTGTGCGAGCGGAAGCGCTTGAGCACGCGGTAGTGGCTGACCGCCGGCTTGCCGCCGTCGGTGACTGCCATGCGCTGGCGCATGCCGCCGTGGCGGCCGATCGGGGCATCGATCTTGCCACCGGAAGTGACCACGCCGATCACGATGCATTCATAAATGCGGCTGACCTTGCGCGCCTGCATCTGCTCGACCAGCCTGGTCTGCGCCTGCAAGGTCTTGGCCACCACCATCAAGCCGGTGGTGTCTTTATCCAGCCGGTGAACGATGCCGGCGCGCGGTACATTGACGATGTCTGGCACGTGGTGCAGCAGCGCATTGAGCAGCGTACCACTGGCATGACCGGCAGCCGGATGCACGACCAGCCCGGCAGGCTTGTTGATTACCATGATATGGTCGTCTTCGTAGACGATATCCAGTTCGATATCTTCTGGGATCCACTCGCCCTGGGCCTCTTGTTCGGCCTGCAGTGCTAGCAGCGAGCCACCATAGACGGTGTCTCGAGGGCGCACAACGGCGCCATCGACCGTCAGGCGGCCCTCTTTGATCCACGAAGTAAGCCGCGAACGCGAGTACTCAGCGAACAATTGGGCGGCGACCTGGTCGAGGCGTTGGCCGCCCAGTTCGGACGGTACCTCTGCGCTAAGTTGAATGATCTCGGACATGCTCGATTCGGCGGGCGCACAGCCTTTGGTTTCGGCTGCGAGCTTGTGGTTAAATACGGCTTCTTTTGTCCCGGGGTTGGCCGGGGCGCTCATCATAACAGGACGGCACCGCCCAAGACAGCGGCCGTCAAAGGGACGCAAGCCGCCATGCAAGTGAAACACCTGCTGCTGATCGCCATCCTCGGGCTTACCGCGGCCTGTTCCTCTAATAAAGAGGTCATTGACGAGAACCTCAGCGAAGCCGAGCTGTACCAGCAGGCGCAAGCTGATCTGGACAACTCCAGCTACACCAGCGCCGTAAACAAGCTCAAGGCCCTGGAATCGCGCTACCCGTTCGGCCGCTATGCCGATCAGGCGCAGCTCGAGCTGATCTACGCCAACTACAAGAACTCCGAGCCCGAGGCTGCCAAGTCGGCCGCCGAGCGCTTCATTCGTCTGCACCCGCAGCACCCGAACGTCGACTACGCCTACTACCTGAAAGGCCTGACCTCGTTCGACCAGGACCGTGGCCTGCTGGCCCGTTTCCTGCCGCTGGACATGACCAAGCGTGACCCGGGTGCCGCCCGCGACTCGTACAACGAGTTCGCCCAGCTGACCAGCCGCTTCCCCAACAGCCGCTACTCGCCCGACGCCAAGCAGCGCATGATCTACCTGCGCAACCTGCTGGCTTCGTATGAAATCCACGTGGCCGACTACTACCTGAGCCGCCAGGCTTATGTGGCCGCCGCCAACCGTGGCCGCTACGTGGTAGAAAACTTCCAGGAAACCCCATCGGTCGGCGACGGCTTGGCAGTAATGGTCGAGTCGTACCAGAAGATGCACCTGGACGAACTGGCCGCCAGCAGCCTGGAAACCCTCAAGCTCAACTACCCTGACCACCCGAGCCTGGCCGATGGCGAGTTCCAGCCCAAGCAGACCGAGTCTGACGGGCGCGGCTGGCTGTCCAAGGCCACCCTGGGCCTGATCGAAACCGATACGCCGCTGCCGCCGGGCGAAACCCGCGCGAACCAGGACGTGGTCAAGCAGTTCCAGGACGCGCGTGACGAGATGCCGCAAGAGCTGCTGCCGAAAGACGAAAACGGCGACCCGATCGTGCCGGAAGGCCCGAAACAAGCAGAAAAAGACCGCTCCTGGTTCAGCTACATGACCTTTGGTCTGTTCGACTGATACACAGCGGTACATGAAAGGGAGGCCTTGGGCCTCCCTTTTTTATTGGCCGCATCCTAGACTGTCAGCTTCTTCAACCGACAAGCTGGACACCATGGTTCGCCTACTTTTCTGGATCGCCCTGATCGCCGCCGCGTTCTGGCTGTGGCGCAAGTTCAAAGTCAGCCAACAGTCGCACCCCGAGGCGAAACTGGATGCGCCACTGCAGATGGTGCGCTGCGCCCATTGCGGCGTACACCTGCCCAACGACCGGGCGCTGCAGCAGGGCAAAGAGTGGTATTGCAGCCAGGCGCACCTGCAACAGGGGCCTGGCCGACAGGGCTGAACACAACACCTGTAGAAGATTGCCCAGCCCCTTGGGCTGCGCTGTCACGCAGAAAACAGTGATCACTGTGGGGGCGGGCTTGCCCCGCGAATGGGGCCACGCGGTGCCTGACACCGGCCTCGCCGGTGTTCGCGGGAAAACCCCGCTCCCACAGGGTTTTCATGGTCTTCAAGGGCTGTGCTTGACCGCAGAAGCCCTCAGCCCAACCGCGTTGCCGGTGCATACGGCGCCGGGTCGATGATTGGCTCGGCACCGGTCAGCAAGTCGCTAAACAACTGGCAAGACGCTGGCGCCAGCACCAACCCGTTGCGATAGTGCCCGCAGTTCAGCCACAACCCCTCGTGCCCTGGCACCGGCCCAATGTAGGGAATGCCCTCTGGCGAGCCTGGCCGCAGCCCGGCCCAGTGCCCCACCACCGTGGCCCCTTCGAGCCCAGGCAGCAACTCCACCGCCGATGCCTTCAGGCTTTCCAGCGCATCTCCGGTCGGGGTCTTGTCATACCCGGCATGCTCCAGCGTGCTACCCACCAGAATGTGCCCATCCCGCCGCGGGATCGCATAGCGCCCCTTGGCCAGCACCATGCTCGGCAAAAAGTCCTCAGCGCATTTAAACAGGATCATCTGGCCCTTCACCGGCTCTACCGGCAGCTCAAGGCCCAGGGTACGCAACAGGTCGCCACTCCAGGCCCCGGCACTGAGCACCACCTCATCCGCCGCCAGCACACCTTCAGCGGTCTGCACCCCGGTCACGCGCCCGCCCTGCTGAACGAAGCCGGTGATCTGGCAATTTTCGCGCAAGGTGACGTTGGGCAGCGCCAGCAGCGCCGCCTTCAGCGATTTCACCAGGCGCGGGTTGCGCACGTTGGCCACGCCAGCCATGTAGATCGCGCGCTTGAAACCCGGGCCCAGCACCGGCACTGCGCCGTAGGCCACCGTGATATCCACGGCACTCAGCGGCCGCTGCTCACGCTCGGCCCAGGCCAGCGCTTCGGCTTCGTCATCCAGGTCGAGCCAGTACAGTCCCGTGGTGTGCACTTCGGGATCGACACCGGTGCTGGCGAACAAACGCTCGCCCAGCTGCGGATAATAGTCCTGCGACCAGTGCGCCAGGGCGGTCACAGCCGGGCTGTAGCGCCAAGGGTACAGCGGCGAAACGATGCCACCACCGGCCCACGACGACTCACGCCCGACCTCACCCTGGTCACATACCACCACCTGCCCGACCTTGGCCGCCAGGTTGAACGCCGTCAGCAGGCCGATCACCCCGCCGCCGACCACCACTACTTGCTTGCTCATCTGTCGATCCAACACCTGAAGTAAAACCGCGATGCACCGGGCATCATTCAACCTTCAGCTTCCCCAGCAGTGCTCGCTGCCGCCAACGGCACCCGGATTGCGCTGCGCGCCGGCCTGGTCGAGCTGGAAGTCGCCACAGCGATCCTGCGCCATCAGCCCATTGGGCAGCCGCCGTGCGCGCAGCGTGAAGGTGTCGCTGTCGCGCTGGGCCTGCAGGCTGTAATAGCGGGTACCGTCGGGCAAGGCCGGGTCACCCTCGGCATATTGGCCGGTGCGCACGCGGTGGCGCTCCAGGCGCAGGGCGGCATCATGCAGCAGGCCAACCACTTCGCTGCGTGCGGCTCGCCGAAGCTGGTCGCTGTAACTGGGGTAGGCAATGGCTGCCAGAATGCCGGTCACGGCCAGCACAATCAACAACTCGATCAGGCTCAAGCCTTGCTGCATGTCAGTCTCCTCTCAGTCTTTGCCGCCAGCTGATACGCCGGGTGGTGTCGCCAGCCATGGCATAGACGGCTTCCAGCACATGCCGTGACTGGGTTTGCTTGCTGACTCCAGTTATGCGGAACAGGGTAACCAGCTGCTCGTCTGGCAAGTGCGCAGCGCGAGTGCTCGTGCCCAGGTTCTGTATATGGAAGTAACCGTTGTGGGTGCCCTGCCACTGCCCTGCCAGATCGTGCGGGCGGGCTGGTGGCAGGCACGCGCCACAAGGGTCAGGAGGTGCCCGCTCAAGTTCGTGTTTCCCTGCCTGCAACGCAGCTTCGGCTTCTTCGAACGCTCGCAGACCATCGCTCAGGTATCCCGTCATTCGCGTTTCCACCAGGGCGTCGCGCAGGGCAGATGCTGCAAGCAGACCCAGCAGCATGCACAGGACCAGGGCCAACAGAAGAACCACACCACGCTGGCGGCTCATGAAGCGGGTACCGGGTTGCGGAGTGCCACGCTCAGCGAGTGATGCTGCTCAAGCTGCAAGCTGGGTTCATACAATGTGAGTAGAAGATCGACCCGCTCACCAGGTACATACTCCACTCGCAGCTCCCGTACATGATCGACCAGTGGCTGATTAATGTGGCCCCGCTTGAAGAAAAGCGTGGTGCCACTGTGCACATAGTGATGGCGACTGACGGGCACAGCCATCAGCTTTTCATCGCCTTGTACTCGATGCTTATGAACCCTCACTTCGTCGATACAGTTCGTCACCACGGTCCACTCCGGGTCGCCCGCATACCCTGGCAGCTCGGCGACAACCAGGCTCAAGCTTGACCTATCGGCCTGCAGTGGCCGGGCAAAGGCAGGCTGCGCAGCCACGTCCAGGAAGTCGCCAGGTTTGAGGCGCATACAGCCGAACATTCCGGCCATGCGCACGTCCTGCGCCATGCGCAACAATGCCTGCCGCGCCTCATCATTCATGCGCACCGCGGTACTTTGCAGGCGCCAGGCCTGGTGAGCTGATGTAAAGACCTGGCTAACCGCCGCCAGTAATACCAAGCCGATACCTAGCGCCAGCATCAACTCAAGCAAACCAAAACCACTTTGGGCGCGCCTCATCGACGCCCCCGTTCACGCTCACTGTGCGTCGCCATTACCGCCTGCCCATCACGGCGCGCGCTGTCCGCAGCCTGCAATGCCTGCAACTGTATCGCTGCCGCTGCGAACATGCCCACGGCCACCACCACGACTGCCAACAACACTTCCAGCAGCGTCATGCCCCGATGCTTTGTGTGCATCCCTGCACTCCTGCGAATTTTCCTGCACCAGCCCTGAACCTGGCCGACTAGACCGCTTGGCCAGCCAACGTGAAGCTATAGCCAAGCACTTTCACGGAGGAATGCACGGTGAAGCAACGAGGCGTAACACTGATACAAATGTTGTCGGCCTTGGCAGTGACCGTTTTGCTGACACAGCTCGGTATGCCGGCCTACGCCAGGATGAGCGACGACCTACACCGGGCAGCCGCTGCCCGTGATTTGGCACAGGCACTGCGCAGCGCACGCAGCCACGCCATGCTGCAAAGCCAGCCGGTGCTGGTGCAGGCGCTGGACGGTAATTGGGGGAACGGTTGGCAGGTAATGCTGGAGCATAACCAGCAGCTGTTGCGCGAGCAGCGCCTTTCGAGGCCGCTCAAGATTACGAGCAATCGCGGGGAGCGGTTCAAGTTCAGTGCGTTGGGGGTTCCAATGACGCTGAACAACAGCTGGTTGGGAACAACGCTGGAAGTGTGTGAACGCTCATCTGCCAGCAGCCGATACCAAGTGGTGCTGGCATCGAGCGGCAGAGTCAGATTGCTTGCAGAGGACCGAAACAATACTCGCTGTGCAAGCACATAGCCTTGAGCCGAGCTTGCCGGCCCTATCGCCGGCAAGCCAGCTCCCACTGGATACCACTGCCTTCAAGGCTTGTGCAGTACCTGTGGGAGCTGGCTTGCCAGCGATGAGGCCAGTACAGGCTTCAGTCAGATCAGCGAGCGAACCCGCAGCTCTTTTGGCATCGAGAAGGTGATGTTCTCTTCACGCCCGTCCAGCTCTTCAGCGCCGGTAGCGCCCCAGGCCTTGAGCTGCTCGATCACGCCACGCACCAGCACTTCGGGGGCCGAAGCGCCAGCGGTGATGCCAATGCGTGCTGCCTGTTCAAACCAGCCCTGCTGCAGGTCCTCGGCACCGTCGATCAGGTAAGCCGGGGTGCCCATGCGCTCGGCCAGCTCACGCAGGCGGTTGGAGTTGGAGCTGTTCGGGCTGCCGACCACCAGCACCACGTCGCACTCACCGGCCAACTGCTTGACGGCGTCCTGGCGGTTCTGGGTGGCGTAGCAGATATCGTCCTTGCGCGGGCCACCGATGTTCGGGAAGCGCGCACGCAGGGCGTCGATGACGCGGCTGGTGTCGTCCATCGACAACGTGGTCTGGGTTACGAAGGCCAGGTGATCAGGGTCGCGCACCTGCAATCTGGCAACATCTTCCTCGTCCTCGACAAGGTAGATGGCGCCACCATTGCTGGCGTCGTACTGGCCCATGGTGCCTTCGACTTCCGGGTGCCCTTCATGGCCGATGAGAATGCACTCTCGGCCGTCACGGCTGTACTTCGCCACCTCGATGTGCACCTTGGTGACCAGCGGGCAGGTGGCATCGAACACTTTCAGGCCACGGCCAGCGGCTTCCTGGCGCACGGCCTGGGACACACCATGGGCGCTGAAGATGACGATGACATCGTCCGGCACCTGGTCCAGCTCTTCGACGAAGATGGCACCGCGATTGCGCAGGTCTTCCACCACGAACTTGTTGTGCACCACTTCGTGACGCACGTAGATCGGCGGGCCGAAGACTTCCAGCGCACGGTTGACGATCTCGATCGCCCGGTCGACCCCCGCGCAGAAGCCGCGAGGGTTGGCGAGTTTGATTTGCATGCTCGGCTCCAGGCTTACAGGGCCTTCACCTCGAGGATCTCCACCTCGAAGGTCAGGGTCTTGCCAGCCAGTGGGTGATTGAAGTCGATGGTCACCTGGTCGTCATCGAACGCTTTGACCACGCCCGGCAGCTCGGCGTTGGCGGCATCGTTGAAGATGATCAGCAGCCCTTCGGACAGCTCCATGCCCTCGAAGTTGGACCGCGGCATGACTTGCACGTTTTGCGGGTTGGGCTGGCCGAAGGCGTTCTCCGGGGCCACTACCAGAGTACGCTTGTCACCGGCCTTGAAGCCAAACAGCGCGCTCTCGAAGCCCGGCAGCAAGTTGCCATCGCCCACCTTGAAGGTGGCCGGGGCTTTGTCGAACGTGCTGTCGACGGTGTCGCCGTTTTCCAGGTGCAGCGCGAAGTGCAGGGTGACTTCGGTGTTCTGGCCGATACGGGTGTCAGTCATGGACCGGATCCTCGGACTTCTTGCTCTTGAACATATCCAGCGCCAGCATCACCGCACCAACGGTGATGGCGCTGTCGGCCACGTTGAAGGCCGGGAAGTAATGGCGGTTCTGCCAGTGCACCAGGATGAAGTCGACCACATGGCCCAGCACGATGCGATCGTACAGGTTGCCAATGGCACCACCCAGCACCAGCGCCAGCGCCACGGCCAGCCAGGTCTCGTTGCGCCCCAGGCGCTTGAGCCACACCACCAGTACGGCACTGACCACCACCGCGATCAGGGCGAACAACCAGCGCTGCCAGCCAGCGCCATCAGCAAGGAAGCTGAAAGCGGCGCCGGTGTTATAGGCCAGGGTCCAGCTGAAGTAGTCAGGAATCACCACAATTTGCTGGTACATGGTCAGGGCGTTGTTGAAATACAGCTTGGTGGCCTGGTCGAGGACCAGCACCAGCAAGCTCAGCCAAAGCCATGCAAGGCGCCCGAAGCGCCCCACTGCCGGGTTAGGCATAGTGACGCACCTCGCCCGAGCCGGTCAGGTTGTCGACGCAACGGCTGCAGATTTCCGGGTGCTCCGGGTGGCTGCCGACGTCGGCGCGGAAGTGCCAGCAACGGCCGCACTTGGCGTGGCCGGACTTGACCACTTTCAGCTTGAGGCCTTCGACTTCGGTGGCCACGGCGTCTGCCGGTGCCTGCACGAACGGCACCACGCTGGCGGCCGAGGTGATCAGCACGAAGCGCAGCTCGTCGCCCAGCTTGCCCAGGTCGGCGCTCAGGCCTTCGTCGGCGTACAGGGTGACTTCGGCCTGCAGGTTGCCGCCAATGACCTTGGCGGTGCGCTGGTTTTCCAGCTCCTTGTTGACCGATGCCTTCACCGCCATCACGCGGTCCCAGTAGGCGCGGTCCAGCTCGGTGCCTTCCGGCAGCTCGCTCAGGCCCTGGTACCAGCCGTTGAGCATCACCGACTCGTTGCGCTCGCCCGGCAGGTATTGCCAGATTTCGTCGGCGGTAAACGCCAGGATTGGCGCAATCCAGCGCACCAGCGCTTCGCTGATGTGGTACAGCGCAGTCTGGCAGGAACGGCGGGCAACACTGTTGGCGCCGGTGGTGTACTGGCGGTCCTTGATGATGTCGAGGTAGAAGCCGCCCAGCTCCTGTACGCAGAAGTTGTGCACCTTGGAGTAGACGTTCCAGAAACGGTACTCGCTGTAGTGCTCTTCCAGCTCGCGCTGCAGCAGCAGGGTGCGGTCCACGGCCCAGCGGTCCAGTGCCAGCATGTCTTCAGGGGCCAGCAGGTCGCGGGCCGGGTCGAAACCGGACAGGTTGGACAGCAGGAAGCGTGCGGTATTGCGGATACGGCGGTAGGCGTCGGCGCTGCGCTGCAGGATCTGCTCGGAAACCGCCATTTCACCGGAATAGTCGGTGGCCGAAACCCACAGGCGCAGGATGTCGGCACCCAGGGTGTTGTTGACCTTCTCCGGCTCGATGGTGTTGCCCAGCGACTTGGACATCTTGCGGCCGTTTTCGTCCACAGTGAAACCGTGGGTCAGCAACTCGCGATACGGCGCGTGGTTGTCGATGGCGCAACCGGTGAGCAGCGACGAGTGGAACCAGCCACGGTGCTGGTCGGAGCCTTCCAGGTACAGGTCGGCAACGGGGCCGGTGGCGTGGCCGATGTCGTGCGAGCCACGCAGCACGTGCCAGTGGGTGGTGCCGGAGTCGAACCACACGTCCAGGGTATCGGTGATCTTGTCATACTGAGCCGCTTCTTCACCCAGCAGTTCGACGGCATCCAGCTTGAACCAGGCCTCGATACCTTCTTGCTCGACGCGCTTGGCCACCGCTTCCATCAGCTCGACGGTACGTGGGTGCAGCTCGCCGGTCTGCTTGTGCAGGAAGAACGGGATCGGCACACCCCAGTTACGTTGACGCGAGATGCACCAGTCCGGACGGTTGGCGATCATCGAATGCAGGCGCGCCTGGCCCCAGGCCGGCACGAACTTGGTCTCTTCGATGGCCTTGAGGGCGCGCTCACGCAGCGGCTCGCCGGTGCTCGGCTGCTTGTCCATGCCCACGAACCACTGCGCGGTGGCGCGGTAGATCAGCGGGGTCTTGTGGCGCCAGCAGTGCATGTAGCTGTGGCTGATGGTTTCGGTGTGCATCAGCGCACCGACTTCGCTCAGCTTCTCGACGATGGCCGGGTTGGCCTTCCAGATGAACTGGCCGCCGAAGAATGGCAGCGACTCGACATACACGCCGTTGCTCTGCACCGGAGTGAGGATGTCATCGTTGACCATGCCGTAGCGCTTGCAGGTGACGAAGTCGTCTTCGCCGTAGGCCGGCGAGGAGTGCACAACGCCGGTACCGGCGCCCAGCTCGACGTAGTCGGCCAGGTAGACTGGCGACAGGCGGTCGTAGAACGGGTGCCGGAAGTGGATCAGCTCCAGTGCCGAACCTTGGGCTGTGGCGATGACCGAGCCTTCCAGGTTGTAGCGCTTGAGGCACGACTCGACCAGCTCTTCAGCCAGCACCAGCAGACGCTCACCGGTGTCGACCAGGGCGTACTTGAACTCCGGGTGGATGTTCAGCGCCTGGTTGGCCGGGATGGTCCAGGGGGTGGTGGTCCAGATCACGATGGCGGCTGGCTTGGTCAGCGCATCCAGCCCAAAGGCGGCAGCCAGCTTGGCCTCGTCGGCAACCGGGAAGGCCACGTCGATGGTCTGGGATTTCTTGTCGGCGTACTCGACTTCGGCCTCCGCCAGCGCCGAACCGCAGTCGAAGCACCAGTTCACAGGCTTGAGGCCCTTGAACACGAAGCCCTGCTTGACCATCTCGGCCAGGGCGCGGATTTCACCGGCCTCGTTGGCGAAGTTCATGGTCTTGTAGGGGTTGTCCCAGTCACCCAGCACACCCAGGCGAATGAACTCGGTCTTCTGCCCTTCGATCTGCTCGGCGGCGTACTCGCGGCACAGCTCACGGGTGCGATCGGCAGACAGGTGCTTGCCGTGGGTCACCTCGACCTTGTGTTCGATCGGCAGGCCATGGCAGTCCCAGCCCGGGACATACGGTGCATCGTAGCCGGCCAGGGTCTTGGAGCGGACGATCATGTCCTTGAGGATTTTGTTCAGCGCATGACCGATGTGAATTTTGCCGTTGGCATAGGGCGGGCCGTCGTGCAGGACGAACTTGGGACGATCCTTGCCAATTTCGCGCAGCTTCTGGTACAGGCCAATGCTGTCCCAGCGCTGCAGGATCTGCGGTTCGCGCTGAGGCAGGCCGGCCTTCATGGGGAAGGCGGTGTCCGGAAGGTTAAGCGTGGCTTTGTAGTCGGTCATTTCAGGCTCTTCGTTAGCGGTTGAGCGTGCCAATGTGCACGTGCGGCGGCGATATCCGCATCGATCGCCGACTTCAGCGCCTCCAGGGAGGCGAATCGCTGCTCTTCACGCAGCTTGTGGTGGAACTCCACCGTCAGACGCCGGCCATACAGGTCGCCGGCAAAATCCAGAAGATGAATTTCCAGGTGCGGGCGCCCATCACCGGCAACGGTGGGACGCACGCCAATATTGCCCACACCCGGCCAGGCCTTGCCGTCGATTTCGATGCTGGCCAGGTAGACCCCGGACAGCGGCACGCGGCGGCGCTTGAGCTGGATGTTGGCGGTAGGTGTACCGAGCTGGCGGGCCAGCTTCTGGCCATGCAGCACGCGGCCGGTGATGCTGTACGGGCGGCCCAGCAGGTGCTCGGCCAGCTCGAAATTGCCTTCGGACAAGGCCTTGCGCACTTCGGTGCTGCTGACGCGCAGACCGTCCTGGATCACCGTATTGGCGGCCTCGACGGTGAAGCCGTACTGCTTGCCGGCTTCGATCAGGAAGGCGAAGTCGCCGGCGCGGTCGCAGCCAAAGCGGAAGTCATCACCCACTTCGAGGTGGCGCACGCCCAGGCCGTCGACCAGGATGGCCTTGACGAAAGCGTCGGCGCTGAGCTGGCTCAGGCGCTGGTTGAACGCCAGGCACAGCACCCGGTCGATGCCCTCGGCGGCCAGCAGTTCGACCTTGTCACGCAGACGGGCCAGGCGCGCCGGCGCGGTATCGGGGGCAAAGTACTCGCGTGGTTGAGGTTCGAAAATCACCACGCAGGTCGGCAGGCCCAAGGCCTGGCCGCGCTCGCGCAGGCGCGCCAGGATTGCCTGGTGGCCGCGGTGAACCCCGTCGAAGTTGCCAATGGTGGCGACACAGCCCCGGTGCTCGGGGCGCAGGTTGTGAAGACCTCGAACCAGCTGCATAACGCGCTTCTTGCTCATAAAGTGGCCGATTATAACCACACCCGGGCGCCGGTGACAGGCAGCAACGCCCAAGGGCGGCGTGGAATGCGAAAAACCGACGCCTGACCCACCTGAAGCCTCAGTGCAAGGCCTTGCGGGCGAAATGCCGGGGCCGGAAGCCGCACAGGTACAGGCAGCCGAAATACGTCACGACACCAGCCAGGATCAGTGCGCCAAGCCGCATGAAGCGCTCAAGCATGATGCCCTGCTCCCAGGCCGGCATATAGTGCATGCCCGCCAACAGGACCGCCGACATCAACGCCACTGCCAGAACAAGCTTGAGCAGAAACACTGCCCAGCCTGGCTGAGGCTCGAACAACTGCTGACTGCGCAGCTTCCAGAACAGCAAGCCGGCATTCAGGCACGCACCGAGACTGATCGCCAGCGCCAGGCCGGCATGCGCAAGCGGGCCGACCAGGGCGAGGTTGAACAGCTGGGTACAGAACAGGGTGAAAATCGCGATCTTCACCGGTGTGCGGATATTCTGCTGCGCATAGAAGCCGGGTGCCAGTACCTTGACCAGAATGATCGCCAGCAAGCCTACGGAATAGGCCATTAGCGCCCGCTGGGTCATGGCCGCATCAAACGCGCTGAACTTGCCATATTGAAAGAGCGCAACGGTCAGCGGCTCGGCAAGAATGGCCAACGCCAGGGTGCACGGCAGCACCAGCAGGAAGCACAGGCGCAGGCCCCAGTCGAGGATCCGCGAGTATTCCTCGCGGTCCTTGTTGGCGTAGGTCTTGGCCAGGGTCGGCAGCAGGATGGTCCCCAGGGCCACGCCCAGCACGCCCGACGGCAGCTCCATGAGGCGGTCGGCGTAATACATCCACGACACCGAGCCGGCCACCAGGAAAGAGGCAAAGATGGTGTTGATGATCAGCGAGATCTGGCTCACCGATACCCCAAGAATCGCCGGCAGCATTTGCTTCAGCACCCGCCACACTCCCGCGTCCTTGAGATTCAGACGCGGCAGCACGAGCATGCCGATTTTCTTCAATGCCGGCAGCTGGTACAACAACTGCGCCAGGCCACCCGCCAGCACACCCCAGGCCAGGGCCATGATTGGCGGGTTGAAGTACGGCGTCAGCAGCACGGCAAAGGCGATCATCGCCACGTTCAGCAGGGTCGGGGTGAAGGCCGGTACCGAAAAACGGTTCCAGGTATTGAGGATTGCGCCGGCCAGGGAAGAAAGCGAAATCAGCAATATATAAGGAAAGGTCACCCGCAACAGGGCGGTGGTCAGCTCGTACTTTTCCGCGTTGTCGACAAAACCGGGGGCTGTTGCCCATACCACCCATGGCGCCGCCAGGATGCCGATGGCAGTCACCAGGGCGAGGACCAGGGTCAGCAGGCCGCTGACGTAGGCGATGAAGGTACGCGTCGCTTCCTCGCCCTGCTGGGTCTTGTACTCGGCCAGGATCGGCACAAAGGCTTGGGAAAACGCACCCTCGGCGAAAATGCGCCGCAGCAGGTTGGGCAATTTGAACGCGATAAAGAAGGCGTCAGTGGCAACACCGGCGCCAAAGATGCGAGCCAGGATGGTGTCACGCACGAAGCCCAGCACCCGGGAAACCATGGTGATCGAGCTTACTGCAGCCAGGGATTTGAGCAGGTTCATCGAAAAGATTCACGCCAAGGGCAGAGGACGCTGCCAGACAGCGTCCGAATGTGCGATACTCCCGCGCCTTCGCAGGGGAGCCAAAAATTCCCGAGTGTACAGGTCGCGCAGCAGAAAGGAATCTTTCCCTCTTGTTGGCGCACCGCTCGGCGGAACCTTGCAGGTGGCCTTGACAATCGATCTACTGATCGGCATGATTCGCGGCCTATTTTGTTTGCTATTTACCTAAAGTCTTTCGAGGAGCTCGACGGTGGCCAACACACCTTCCGCCAAGAAACGTGCAAAACAGGCTGAGAAGCGTCGCAGCCACAACGCCAGCCTGCGTTCCATGGTCCGCACCTACATCAAGAATGTAGTTAAAGCCATTGACGCAAAAGACGCCGACAAAGCGCAAGCCGCTTACGTTCTGGCTGTACCTGTAATCGACCGTATGGCCGACAAAGGTATCATCCACAAGAACAAAGCTGCTCGTCACAAAGGCCGTCTGAATGGCCACATCAAGGCGCTGAAAGAAGCTGCAGCTGCCTAAGCGACGCGCTATTCGAAAAACCGACCCTAGGGTCGGTTTTTTGTTGCCTGCGATTTATGCTTGCGGGCACGGCTCCATGTGGAGCTCGGTCTCTGCAGGAGCGGCCTTGCGTCGCGAAAGGGCTGCGGAGCAGCCCCGGCAATCTCAGCTTCTGCGCTGAGACTGAGGGGCCGCTACGCGCCCCTTTCGCGACACAAGGCCGCTCCCACAAAAAAGCAGGGCCGCAGTTGGCGACCCTGCTTTTACATTACTTGGCTATCTGAATCTTCGGCGCCCACTGCAGCCATTCATCCTCGGCCTTGTCGAACAAGGCAAAGGTCTGCTGCGGCCGGGCCGGGTTGCCCATCTGCTCGCCATCCGGCGTCGCAAAAGCGATACCGCCATCGATCAGGGTTTCCACCGACTCGGTACGCACCGTAGCCCCCTTGAACAGCCCCCAGTCGAAACCGAAGCCACTGCTGTTCCAGAAGCGGCTACCACTGCGTACCAGTGCCGCATAGCGTGGCTCGATGAGGATATGGATCAGCACGCGGTCAGCGCTCTGCCCCAACTCGAAGCCTGTCACCTTGCCGACCGCCACCTCACGGTATGTCACTGGCACACCCGGCTTGATCGATCCACGGCGCGGGGCGCTGAGGGTCAAGGGCAAGCCGACCTCCGGCCCCGTCACTTGCGGGGCATCGGCCAAAGCGATGAAATCGCGCTGAGGGCCACGGTCCTTGGTTGCTGGCTGTACCTCCAGGTACTGCCCGCCGATCAGGGTGTCGAGGTTCTCGGTGCGCACCAGGCCCAATGCCGGCTTGACCACCCAGAACTGCGTACCGGCACGGGCAATACGGTCCGCCGCTTCGGTGATACGTGCCCGCAGCAGCACTGCCTGCAAGTCATTGGTCAGGTCAACGCTTTCGATACTGCCCACATCCAGGCCACGGAAGCGGATCGGCGTACCCGGCTTCAGGCCATCTGCACGGTCTACACGGACGGTGATCAAAGTACCCGCGCGGTTTACCGCCTCCTGGCTGTCATGCAGGCGGAAGCGTGGAATGCGGCGTTTCAGCGCCACATCCGGGCGCGGCGTGTCGAACGCAATACCGCCGGCCATCAGCGTTTGCAGCGACTCACTCTTGATCTTGATGCCCGAGAGGCCGCCCGTCAGGGTGATGCCACTGACGTTCCAGAAGCGCGACGAACCGTTAACCAGTTTTTCGTATTCCTTTTCAATATGCACACCGATCAGGATGCGGTTGCTGTTACGCGCAAACTGATAGCTCTGCACGCTACCCACCTTGACCTGGCGGTACATCACCGGGCTGCCGATCTCCAGCGACCCCAAGGTATCGGCAAACAACACCATGTGCAGCCCCGGCGCCTTGAGGTCGAGCGGCGGCGCCTTGGCGCGGGCCTCGAACTCACGCTCGGGCCGCTCACCCTTCTCCCCCGGGCGTATGGCGATGTAGTTGCCTTTGACCAGCGCTTCCAGGCCAGTGATACCTGCAAGGGAAATGGACGGTTTGACCACCCAGAACTGTGTGCCCTCGACCAGGTAGTCTTCGGTCAGCGGGTCCAGCGTCAGCTCGGCCGATGCGCTGGACAGGTTGTCTTCCATTTTCAGGGCTTTCAGCGAGCCCACCTGGATGCCCTTGTACATGACCGGCGTGCGGCCTGCCTGCAGGCCCTCGTAATCGCTCAGCTTCACCTTGACCCGGATACCTGCCTGGGCTGCATCGAAGTCTTCGTACAGGCGGAACGGCAGGCTCGGATCGGTGGGCGGGCTGTCCTTGCGGTACTCCGGCGTAGCAAATGCGATACCACCGGCCACGATGCTCGACAGCGACTCGCTGCGCACCTTCACACCCGACAGCGACGCATCAATACTGACGCCGCTGGCGTTCCAGAAACGCGTGTGCTTGCGCACCAAGCTGGCGTAGGCAGGCTCGATGAACACCTTGACCTCGACGGTGCTCTGGTCCTCGGACAGGCGATAGCTCTTCACCCGACCCACCTGGATCTGCTTGTAGAATATCGGGCTGTCACGGTTGAGCGAGCCGAGCCTTTCGGCTTTGAGGGTCAAATGCAGGCCTGGCTCCGAATCCGAGAGCGGCGGCGCCACCTTCAACGCGGTAAAGCGCTTGGTACGCTCCCCCTCGCCCGGGCTGACGGCGATGTAGTTACCCGACACCAGGGTTTCAAGGCCGGTGATACCCGCCAGACTCACACTCGGTTTCACCAGCCAGAAGCGTGTGCCCTTGGTCAGGTGAGGCTCGGCGGCCTTGTTCATCTCGATGGTGGCGATCACCCCCTGGTTGTCGCCCTCGGCATCGAGTACCAGGCTCTTCACTTTGCCTACCGGCATGCCCTTGTAGATGACTTCGGTCTTGTTGGCGACGATACCTTCACCCGACTCGAAGCGGACTTCAATTTCCACGCCGGCCGCGCTGTAGGCCTGCCATGCGAGCCAGCCCCCGATCATCAGGGCGATCAAGGGCAGGATCCAGATGGCCGACCAGTTTGAGGCTGGGCGGGTTTTAGCCGTTGGCAGGTCACTCATGGTCGTCATCCGACTCCGTGTTATCCCAAATCAGTCGGGGATCGAAAGTTAAAGCGGCAAGCATTGTCAGGATCACCACAGTTGCGAAGGCGACAGCGCCCAGGTTGGCTTCGACACTGGCGATTCGGCCGAAATTCACCACTGCCACCAGAATGGCGATGACGAAGATATCGAGCATGGACCAGCGCCCAATGAATTCAATGAAGCGATACATCATTATCCGTTGCCGAGCCGAAAGCGGCTGGTGACGCTGAACGGAGTACAACAGCAAGCCAATGCCCACCAGCTTGAACGTGGGCACCAGGATACTGGCAATGAACACCACGGCGGCAATGGGCACCATACCGTGCTTGAGCAGGGTGATGACGCCGGACATGATCGTGTCCGGGCTGCCCTGCCCGAGTGTACTCACGGTCATGATAGGGAGCAGGTTGGCCGGGATGTACAGGATCGACGCAGCAACCAGCAGCGCCCAGGTGCGCACGATACTGTTAGGGCGGCGAGCATGCACAATGGCGCCGCAGCGCGTGCAGTGCTGCGAAGTGCTATCTGGCACTTGCTTGTTCAGTTCATGACATTCATTGCAGACAAGAATGCCTGCATCAATCGCCCGCATGCAGGTCCTCCCCCGATAGCGCACTCCAGATCTGGTGCGCAGACATCACCACTTCAAGCCACACCTGGACCAATAACAGACTGATGAAACAGAACAACCCCAGGCCCACGGTCAGTTCGGCCAGGTCCACCAGCTTGACGATGGCCACCAGCACCCCCATGAAATAGACCTCGAGCATGCCCCAGTCACGCAAGTGGTGATAGATGCGATAGAACAGCAGGCCGAAGTTACGGCCCATGTTCAAGCGAATACTCAGTAATACCGCCAGCTGGCAGAGCAGTTTTGCCAGGGGGATGGCCATGCTGCAGAGGAACACGACCACCGCTACACCACGCATCTGCGAATTGTACAGGCCGAGTACGCCGCTCCAGACAGTATCGTCCGAGGTCTGGCCAAGCAGGTGCAGCTGCATGATCGGTAGAAAATTGGCAGGTACGAACAGTAACAACGCGGTCAGTACCAGAGCCAGGCTGCGGTTGACTACATTATGCCGATGGGCATAGAGCTCGTAGCCGCAACGTGGGCATTGGGCTTTTTCATCGGGCTTGAGCACAGGCTTACGGAGCAGCAGGTCGCATTCGTGGCAGGCGACAAGCTCGTCCAGCGGCAATTGGGCCAAGGCTTCGTGTTCGTCAGGGTTGGGCATATGGCGCTTCTGGAAAGGTGCGTGGGCCTATTCTAGTGTTCTGGCTCAAATTGTGGGAGGCGACTTACCACAGACCCCTGTAGGAGCAGCCTTGTGCTGCGAAGAGGCCATTGCAGCCGAAGATAATCTTTAGCCTTACCGGCCTCTTCGCAGCACAAGGCTGCTCCTACAGGGGTTCGGGCAGGGCTGAATTTTTTGCCCACAAAGACAAAACCCCTACCTGCATGCGCAGATAGGGGTTTTGCGAAATGAATCTTGACGATGACCTACTCTCACATGGGGAAACCCCACACTACCATCGGCGATGCATCGTTTCACTGCTGAGTTCGGGATGGGATCAGGTGGTTCCAATGCTCTATGGTCGTCAAGAAATTCTGTAGCCAGAATGTCCAGATGGACAGCCCAGCGAATCCGGATATGTGATATTTGTGGTTCGTTGCGAACTTTCGGTTCGTATCATCTTCACCACCGCAATCTGCGTCAGCAAATTGCTTGGGTGTTATATGGTCAAGCCTCACGGGCAATTAGTATTGGTTAGCTCAACGCCTCACA